>CAYLOK010000006.1:0-86414 GCA_964385275.1 uncultured Gallionella sp.
TCGTGTTCGGATTAAATTTGCACATCCAGCCTTGAATAGCCCCAGTGAATGATATGTCATCATGCAATCGCCTTGCCTCGTGTGCCGATTAGCTGAGGGGAAGCGCGCCCCTTTGCTGCTGGCTCTTGAGCGATGTGATCGAGCAAGACGGGCGGGCGGTTGGGGAAGCGCGCAACCAGATCGAGTTCGCCGCCCATTGCCTGGATATAGCGGCGTAGCGTGGAGAGCAACAAGTCGCTGCGGCGTTCAATGCGCGAGATCGTGTCCTGTCCTACCCCTAGGCTTGCGGCGAGGTCTTGTTGGGTGTGTTCAACGGCCAGGCGCAAGTCCTTGAGCGTTGCCAGCTCACCCGCGCGCTGTTCCACTTTTGCACGACGCTTGGGCGGCAGCGCAGCCAGCACATCATTTAGATTTTTTGCCATGATCTTTCTCCTTTATTTGCTTTGAAGCGCTCGCAGCTTTAAGCGTGGCCAGATGCCCGTCAAACCTGGCATCGGCACTGGCAATCAGCTTTTTATAGAATCGCCGCTGATCTGCGCCACCTTTGTCACCGCCCACCAGCAGAATTGCCGCACGTTCTGTATCAAACGCAAAAGCCACCCGCCATACCCCGCCTTCACAATCGAAACGCAGCTCTTTCATATTTGTATGCTTCGAGCCTGTCACGCCATAATCCAAACGGGGGGTTGGCTTGGTCGCTTGGCGCTGCATTGTTCGTGGTCGCGATTTCTTCTTCTATTCGAACCGTGACACGATTGGTAGTGGGCTGGCTGAATTGAGTCAGCCACGCCTTGGGTAGCTCGCTAACGCTGACGTGTTCAATAACAATGGTGTTCATGTTGAACCTCCTGCAGGTTGGTTATACGATAACTACCGCGCATCTATCCGGCTCATGAGTTCGGCTTTCAGTTCGGTCATGAAATCGGCGTGTACTGTCCTGGGTGCGTTCGGGTCATTGGACGCATCAAGCCCACGCTGAATCTGCGCCTTGTCGTGCAGCCGCAAATCATGTTCTTCCATTTCCAAAACCGCACGTGTCAGGTCTTCGCCTTTGGGGACTTGGTTCAAAACTGATGTGTTCATGATTTACGCCCTGGGAACTAAGGATGTGCTGATTTATTCGGTTTTGTCGTTCCCACGTAGGCGGGAACCCAATTAAATCAAGGCGCTGGATCCCCGCTTTGCGAGCAGCCGCTTCGCGACTTGCCTGCTTACCACTCTGCGCGGGGATGACGAATAAATCAGCGTTTCCCTAAGGTTTTTATTGTAGCCGCTGCCGCCTGTTAGACAAAACAAACCTACTTCTTATTGCGCCATCGACGCCATCGGCGCCATCGGGGTCACCGCCATCGGGGTCAGGTCTTGCATTGCAACATTTCAATCCAGCACATAAGCGATAGGTCCTACGCTTGCTGTAGGGCGGAACGCTTGCGGTTCCGCCGAATGTTTTTGATCGTGGCGGAACGCCCCTCCAGGGCTTCCGCCCTACCCCCCTTAACGTCAGTTACAATGCGCACCTTGGAATTTCTCACGCACTGACACCATGACTGACCGCTACGCCGTCCTCGGCAACCCAATTTCACACAGCAAATCGCCGCTGATCCACAAACTGTTTGCCGAACAGACCGGACAGGACATTTCCTACGAAGCTATCGAAGCGCCGCTGGACAGCTTCGCCGCGACCATAGAACGGCTGCGCAGCGCGGGTTACAAGGGGTGCAACGTCACGGTGCCATTCAAATTTGAAGCGTTTAATTGCGCCACCGAATTGAGCGAACGCGCACGGGCGGCACAGGCGGTGAACACCCTGAGTTTCGAGGGTGAAAAAATCATCGGTGACAACACCGACGGCGCAGGGCTGGTGCGCGACATCGAACAAAATTACGGCATCAACTTAAATGATAAACGCGTACTGCTGATGGGCGCAGGCGGCGCGTCCTACGGCGTGGTGTTGCCGCTACTCACTGCTGGCGCATCCATCGTCATCGCCAACCGCACGGATCACAAGGCAGTCGAACTGGCTAATAATTTCCCCGGGAAAGCCATACGTGGCGGCAGTTATGAGGATTTGTCTGGACTGCAATTCGATGTCGTTATCAACGCCACCTCCGCCGGGCTGACAGACAGCGAAGTCCCGCTGCCATCTGGCATTTTCTCCCCCGGCGCGCTGGCCTACGACATGATGTACGGGCGCGAGACGCCGTTTATGGCCTTTGCCCGCAAACAGGGAGCAACGGTTGCAGACGGGCTGGGGATGCTGGTCGAACAAGCCGCCGAGGCGTTTTTTATCTGGCGCGGCGTGCACCCGGACACCGCGCCGGTGATCACGGCGCTGCGGAACCCACAATGAATGCAGAACCTGTAGGTGCGAATTCATTCGCACACCCAGCGACAATCGTGCGAATGAATTCGCACCCACCACATCAAAGGCAAATTCCGGCATGAAAACACTTTGGGGCTGGCTGTGGCGCGGCATGGCGCTGTTTCTTGCGGTGCTGTTTCTGTATCAACTGTGGATATTTGCCCATGTGCTCTGGTGGATCAAATTCAATCCGTCCACCAGTGCGTTCATGGAAGACCGGCTGGAAATCATGCAGGACAAAAATCCGGATGCCGAACTCAAGCACAAGTGGGTTCCCTACGCAAAAATATCCAACAACCTTAAGCGCGCACTGATCGCGTCGGAGGACGCGAAGTTTGTCGATCATGAAGGCTTCGACTGGGAAGGCATACAAAAGGCTTACGAGAAAAACCTGAAGAAAGGTCGCATCGTCGCGGGCGGCTCCACCATCAGCCAGCAGCTCGCCAAGAATCTCTTCCTGTCTGGCCGTCGTTCGCCTTTTCGCAAGATCGAGGAAGCGGCGATTACCGTGATGATGGAAGCGGTTATGGACAAACGCCGTATCTTCGAGATTTACCTCAACGTGATCGAGTGGGGCAATGGCGTATTCGGCGCGGAAGCCGCCGCACGGCATTACTACCGCAGCAGCGCGGCGCAGCTCTCGCCCGGCCAGGCCGCCAAACTCGCGGCGATGGTGCCCAATCCGCGCTATTACGACAAACACCGTCAGGCGCGAGGATTGGTACGCAAGACCGGCATCATCATGGCGAGGATGAACAGCGCCGAAATTCCCTGAGCGGTCGATGGGTGTTTTCTTTACAATAGCGCGCTAACCCAAGAATGCGTGCCATGACTGACCACAGCTCAGAAAACCACCACACCGATAATGTGCAGCACCACCTCAAACAGGTGGAGTCGCTGCTGCACAAACACGCGCTGCTGGAAGAGATGGCGCGCAGGCAGGAGATGCCGCGCAAAGAGCGTCATGCACTGGTTGACAGCCTGCTGCACAAGCAACACCTCGCTGAATTGCGCCGCAAGCTGGAGAGTCTGCATCCGGCTGATATCGCCTATATTCTGGAAGCCTTGCCCATCGAGCAACGCCTGCTGGTATGGGATCTGGTCAAGGCGGAACGCGACGGCGAGATTCTGATCGAGGTCTCCGACGCAGTGCGCGAATCGCTGATCGCGACCATGAGCCGCGAGGAACTGCGCGAGGCGGCGGAACAGCTCGATACCGACGAAATTGCCGATCTGGCGCCCGATTTGCCGCAAAACGTGATGCGCGACGTGTTCAACTCGCTGCCCATCGAAGAACGCGAGCAATTGCGTTCCGCGATGTCCTATTCGGAAGATTCGGTCGGCGCGCTGATGGATTTCAGCATGATCCAGGTGCGCGAGGATGTCACTCTGGAAGTGGTATCGCGCTATCTGCGCCGCTTCGACGAATTGCCCGACCACACCGACCAGGTGTTTGTGGTGGACAGAAATGATCGTTTCAAGGGTGTGCTGCCGATCAATCTGATCGTAGTCAACGAACCGGAAATGAGTGTGGGCAGCCTGATGCTGACCGACACCATCCAGCTGCACCCCGAAGAAAAAGCCGACCAGGCCGCGCAGTCTTTCGAGCGCTACGACCTGGTTTCCGCACCCGTAGTGGCTGAGGACGGCACGCTGGTGGGGCGGGTTACGGTTAACGTAGTGCTGGACTACATCCGCACCGAATCGGAAAACGATCTGTTGAACCAGGCCGGTCTGCGCGAAGAGGAGGACATTTTCGCGTCAGTATGGAAGAGCGCGCAGAACCGCTGGGCGTGGCTGGCACTGAATCTTTGCACCGCATTCTTCGCCTCGCGGGTAATCGGCGGCTTCGAGGACACCATTGAGAAGCTCGTCGCGCTGGCTGCCCTGATGCCCATTGTGGCCGGTATTGCCGGCAATTCGGCCAACCAGACCACAGCCATCATCATCCGCTCGCTGGCACTGGGACAAGTCAATCCCGGCAATGCGCGCCG
This sequence comes from uncultured Gallionella sp., assembly GCA_964385275.1. Lineage (GTDB taxonomy): Bacteria > Pseudomonadota > Gammaproteobacteria > Burkholderiales > Gallionellaceae > Gallionella. The sequence goes on from CAYLOK010000006.1 coordinate 4,357, forward strand.
TCTGCTGATCAAGGAAATGGCCATAGGCGGATTGAACGGACTGGTATGGGGGGGAGTGACCGGGCTGTTCGCCTACTTCCTGTATCACAGCGTGCCGCTGGGCATCGTGATGACGGGTGCGATGGTATTGAATCTGCTGGTCGGTGCGATTGTCGGCGTGCTTATCCCGCTCATCCGGCAAAGACTGGGGCGCGATCCGGCCATCGGTTCCAGCGTGATGATCACCGCCATCACCGACAGCGGCGGGTTCTTCATCTTCCTGGGACTGGCGACGATCTTTTTGATATAGACGTGGATACGGTGCAAACCGCATCGTCCCAACAAACACTTTCCTCCGCAGATTACACAGATTTCCACAGATTAAAAACCAACTGTCCCATAAAAATCTGCGTAATCTGCGTAATCTGCGGATAAGTCTTCGCTTGTAAAGTTTTATAGCCCGGCGATGATCTTTTCGCCGGCGAACAACTGCTGCACGGTTTCGCGTTCGCGCACCAGATGCACCTTATCTCCGTCCACCATTACCTCGGCGGCGCGCGGGCGGGTGTTGTAGTTAGAGCTCATGCTCATGCCGTAAGCCCCGGCGGACATCACCGCCAGCAACGATTGCGGCGCAATCGCCAGCTCGCGCGCATGACCGATAAAGTCGCCCGTTTCGCAGATCGGCCCGACCACTTCGTAGTTCTGTACTGCATGATCTTCACGCACCACCGGCAGAATGCCGTGGTAGGCATCGTACAAGGCCGGGCGCATCAAATCATTCATCGCGGCATCCACGATGGCGAAGTTCTTCTCCTCGCCCGGCTTGATATATTCCACGCGCGTCAGCAACACACCGGCATTGCCGACCAGCACCCTGCCCGGTTCGAGTATCAGCTTTTGCGTGCGGCCCTGCAAAGCGCCCAGCAGCGCCGCGATGTAATCGGCAATCGCGGGCGGCGTTTCATTCTGATAACAGATGCCCAGGCCACCGCCCAGATCGAGATGCTCCAGCGCGATTCCTTCAGCCGCCAGCGCATCCACCAGCACCAGCACCTTTTCCACCGCTGCGATGAACGGGCTGGTCTCGGTGAGTTGCGAGCCGATATGGCAGTCCATGCCGGTGATGCGCAAGCTCTTTAATCCAGCCGCCTTGCGGTACAAGGCGATGGCCTCGGTATAGGCCACGCCGAATTTGTTCTGCTTGAGGCCGGTGGAAATATAGGGATGCGTTTTTGCATCCACATCGGGGTTGACGCGCAGGCTGATCGCCGCAACTTTACCCATGCTGCCTGCAACTTCGTTGAGGCGATCCAACTCAGGCGCAGATTCCACGTTGAAGCACAGGATGTCCGCTTCCAGTGCCAGACGCATTTCCGCGACCGTCTTGCCCACGCCGGAAAACACTACTTTGCGCGCATCACCGCCTGCCGCCAGCACGCGTTGCAGCTCTCCGCCGGAGACGATATCGAAACCGGCACCCAAACGGGCAAACACGTTGAGAATCGCCAGGTTGGAATTAGCCTTCACCGCATAGCAGATCAGATGTTCACGGCCTTGCAGCGCATCGGCGAACTGGCGAAAACCATCGGTCAGCGCGGCGCGCGAATACACATAACAGGGCGTGCCGTACTGTCCGGCGATAGCCGACAGCGACACTTTCTCTGCATGTAATTGATTATTTTGATAATTAAACTGATTGCTCATGGTCATTTGGCAGGCTGAGTGGCGGGAGTGGCGGCTTTCTGCTCAGATTTCTGGGCAGCGGGCACGGGCATGGTCAGCGGGCCTTTTCGTCCGCAGCCTTGCAGCAACAGGGCTAAAGCCAGGATAATGCCCAACGAAGTTTTAAGCCGCATTTTCACTTCCCTATTCGTAAAGTGCGCAATTATAAAGGTTTCCGAGGACAACTATGAACGAAAGCGAATTCAACCAACTGGCCGATGCCGCGCTGGCAAAAATCGAAACTGCTGTGGACGACTGCGGCGCTGATGTCAGCCGCAGCGGCAACCTGCTGGAAGTCGAATTCGACAACGGCTCAAAAATCATCATTAACCGCCACGACATCAACCGGGAAATCTGGGTCGCCGCCCCGTCCGGCGGTTTTCATTACGCGTATCAGGACGGCAGATGGCACAGCCAGCGCGACGACAGCGAACTCTATGCCAGGCTAAGGGAATTGTTCGCCGCGCAAGGCGAGACAATCACCTGGTAATAATCCCGGCAGAATAGCGCCCGGGCAAGTGACCTTCGTCGATGCAAGTCCAGGCCGACTTGCGCGGCCTACTTGCTTTCGAGCACTAGCGGTTTGAAATTTACGGGTGGTTTTTCCGCAATATTGACCGACACGACCAGCTTATCCGATGTTTTGGTTTTGTTGACCAGTCGCAGCAGCGGTTGCGGGTAATCCGCCGCCTGCAGGGTGATTTCAAGCTCGTCATCCCCTTTCGGGTCGTTCTTCGAGTATTTGATCGCGATTTCATTGTTGCCGGAAAGCAGGACAAAATTGCGGGCGCGTACCGATGGCGTAGCCTTGGCTGACATTTCGTGGCCTTTGTTGAACAGGCGCCGATTTTCATTCTTGCCGCCTTCGACGCCGACATCAGCGCCGTTCACCATTACTTTGACTTTGTAACCGTAACCCATGACGGACAGCGCTGCCATCAGTTCCGGTTCGGCTGCCGTGGCAGGCATGGCACAAAAACAAAAAAAGCCGACGGACAACCATTTAAGCAAGGATATTCTGTTCATTACGTTCTCCTGATCAGTGAAAAATTCGCTTGATTTCCCTTGCGCTGAAAACTCAAATTACAAAAACGTCATCAAATTACGCCTTGCTTACGGCAAAAGCAATATCTCCGATTATCTGCATGTCAACTACCCGCCGTGAAGGTACATATACTTCCTCATCCGTACTCCTTATACTCCGTGGCTCAAGCGGCTTCGATGTTAACCAGCTTGCCGCCTGAATTCACTCGCCAACGTTGCACGTCACTGCCATGAATATTGAAGAAATTGCCAGACAACTGGAACACACCGGCTACATCATTCTGGATCAGCCTTTGCCTGAGGTATTGCTGGCACAGTTGGTTACGCGTTGCCGGGATGATGACCCGACACGGTTTCACGCCGCACATATCGGCAGGGGCGCATCCAAAATACAAAACCATTCGATACGCGGCGATGTCATCAATTGGCTGGATGAAACCGACAGCATTGATCAATCCTATCTGGCCCTGATGGAAACACTGCGCACGGGGCTCAATGAGGCGCTGTATCTGGGTTTGTTCGACTATGAATGCCACTACGCCATCTACGCTGCGGGCGCAGGCTATGCAAAACATTCGGATGTGCTGGTTGGCAAAAAGAACCGGATACTGACCACCGTGCTGTATTTGAATGAAAACTGGCAGAGCAGCGATGGCGGCGAGCTGGTTTTATTCGAGCCAACCGGAACAGACGTGATCGCCACAGTCACCCCGGAATTTGGCACAATGATCATCTTCTTGAGCGAATCGTTTCCGCATGAAGTGCTCATCTCCCACAACACCCGGCGCAGCCTGACCGGATGGTTTCGTGTCAGCGGCAGTTAAACATACTACGAACCCTCATGAATACTCTACCCGATACCGCCATCGCGCTGGCCGAGAAAAATATCCGCGACATTCTGACGCTGGCCATTGAACACACCCAATCCGCCGTCGTGGTCTGGGACGGGCAATGCGATCTTGCGCTTGCGTTAACCTGCGCCTACCGGCGCTGCCTTCCCGGCGCGACATTTATCGACTTCGACAGCGTGGCACCGGAAACCGTGCGCGCCGAATTTGAACGACTCGCCCCCGGCGATCTGGTGGTGCTGATTCAATCCACCAGCTTTCGCCTGGATGCGTTCCGCATCCGTGTGGAGCTTTTCAAACGCTCGCTCAAGGTTATCGAACATCCGCATCTGGCGCGCATGCCGGGCGAGGAAGCACTGCTCTACATCGAATCGCTGGCCTATGACCCGGCCTATGTGCGCGGCACAGGATGCGCGCTGAAGAGCAGATTCGACGCCGCAAAAGTGGGCGTCATCAACAGCTTCGGCGAACAACTGATCTATTCAGCCGGATTTGAACCCGCCAAACTCAATGTGGGCGATTACAGTCAGATGCACAATGTCGGCGGACAATTTCCGATCGGCGAAGTGTTCACCGAATCGAAGGATCTGGAGGCATTGAATGGCCGTGTGCGCCTGTCCATCTTCGGCGACACCAGCTTTACCGTCAACAAACCCGAAAAACCCATCACACTGATCGTGGATAAGGGCCGCGTCACCGGCACCGTCGATTCCACGCCCGAGTTCGACCGGGTGCTCGCCAAGATACGCGACGACGAAGGTGAAATCTGGGTGCGCGAACTGGGTCTGGGACTCAACCGCACCTTTACCCAGGACAGGCTGGTCAGCGACATCGGCACCTATGAACGCATGTGCGGTGTGCATCTGTCGCTGGGCGCCAAACACGGCAGCTACAACAAGCCGCAGATCAGCAAAAGCGCGGCGAGATACCATGTGGACGTGTTCAGCCTTACCGAAACGGTCACTCTGGATGGTGAGGTGATCTATCGTGACGGTGAGTGGCGGCTTGATTCCCCCCAAGCCTGAAGACTTATCTCAGCCCGACGGCCTTGAGTTCCCGGCGCAGCTTCGCATAGTCGGGGCAGGCGCTGGCCACGACTTTCCAGAAGGCCGTCGAATGGTTCATCTCGCGCAGATGCGCCAGTTCATGCACCACCACATAGTCAATCAGGCGTAACGGAAATTTGATGAGCTGCAAATTCAGCCGCACCGTGCCGCGCGCGTTGCAACTGCCCCATTGCGTCTTCGCGGTAGAAAGTTTTATTGCATTCGGTGCAACCCTCAACAACACGGCGTAGTGCGCCACGCGCGCTGCAAACAACAGCCCGGCCTGCTGCCGATACCATTCCGACACCCGCTGTTCGATACGCTTCGCGTTGCTTTCATCCTGCACCGGCACCCGCAATTCATCGCCGCTTTGATGCGCCGGTGCGGCGAACAAACTCTGCTGCACGCGCAACGTCAGTTGCTCGCCCAGATACGGAATAAACTCGCCGTCAGTCAAACACAGGACTTGAGCCTTGCGCGCCTGCCAGCCCTCCAGTTTCTCGACCACCCAGTCCGCCTTGTCCTGCAACACGCTGTGCAGCCAGCACTCGGACGCACGCAGCGGCATACTCACCGTCAGCCCCCTGTCATCGACGCGCAAACCAATGCTGCGTCGCCTGGCGCTGCGTTTTAAGGTGTAGGTGATGTATTGCCCCGCCAGGACGGCAGCGCGTTGCTCGGCGGAAGGGTCGTTGCGATGCAACGGGGACACACCGGAAGGTAAAACCAGATTGCGCAGCCGTTTGAGCATCAGTGCGCCAGTTGCCGGATCTCGTTCTCGATCCACGCCTCGGTACGTGCATTGATTTCGTCGGCTTTCAGCCCCTGAGTTTCTATCGGCGCACCTATGCTCATCGTGACCAGTCCCGGATGCTTGATAAACGAATTGCGTCCCCACAGACGTCCGGCGTTGTGCGCCACCGGCACCACCGGTACGCTGGCCGAGGCTGCCAGCAGTGCGCCGCCAATCTTGTATTTGCCGCGTTCACCGAACGGAATGCGCGTCCCTTCGGGGAAGATCACCACGAACAAGCCCTGCGCGAGGCGCTCCTTACCCTGTTTGAGCAACTGTTTCACCGCGCCCTTGCCGTCGCTGCGATTGATCGCAATCGGGCTGGTCATCGCCAGCCCCCAACCGAAGAAGGGCAGCCACAACAACTCGCGTTTAAGCACCCACGCCTGCGGCGGAAAAATCACCTGCAAGGCCAGCGTCTCCCACGCCGATTGATGTTTGCACAACACCACGCAGGGCGCCGACGGGATATTTTCCATGCCCGACACCTGATGACGGATGCCGCAAACCACCCTCAGCAGCCAAAGCATCGTGCGCGCATAGCTGGAAATCAGGCGGTAACGTGTCAGTGGCGAAAAAGGAAAGGTGAAGATCGCCAGTGTCGAAAAAACGGGCGTGAGCAGCAGTTGCAACAACAGGAAAATCAACGAGCGTATAACTAGCATCTCAATCCAGTATTAGATGATCCGATCAAGGCAGCACGGCAGCTACTGCCGCGAGGTTGGCGAAAACCAGCGTCCCCTCCGGCAAACCGCCTTTCGCCTGAGTCTTGACTCCTTTTCCGGTCAGCACCAGATAAGGAGTCGCGCCCAATACCGCAGCGGATTGCAGATCGCGTAGCGAATCTCCCACCACCGGCACACCGGCCAGGCTGGTGTTATAACGCGCGGCGATTTCTTCCAGCATGCCCGGGTTCGGCTTGCGACAATCACAACGGCTTTCAGCCGTGTGCGGGCAAAAAAACACCGCGTCGATACGCGCCCCGACCAGCGCGCACGCCTTATGCATCTTGTCGTGGATCGCATTCAATGTGGGCATATCGAACAAACCGCGCCCGATACCAGACTGATTGGTCGCCACCACCACGCGGTAATCGGCCTGATTCAGCCGAGCAATGGCTTCCAGACTGCCCGGTATGGGCTGCCATTCTGCCGGGTTCTTGATGAACTGATCGGAATCCAGATTGATCACGCCGTCACGGTCGAGGATGATGAGTTTCATGGTTTACTCGGTAGGGTGGGCATGTTTTGCCCACGCGGATTATTGAATGGTGGGCAAATTGCCCACCCTACGTTTTAAGCTGCCAACTTCGACAAATCAGCCACGCGGTTCATCGCCTGATGCAGCTGAGCCAATAGTGACAGACGATTAGCGCGCAATTTCTCGTCTTCGGCGTTGACCATCACGCTGTCGAAGAACGCATCCACCGGGCAGCGCAAGCCAGCCAGCGCTTGCAGCGAAGCGGTGTAATCGCCTGCCGCAAAAGCCGCATCGGCACGCGGTGCGATCTCGCTCAACGCCTGATACAGCGCCTGCTCGGCAGCCTCCGCCAGCAGCGCCGCATTCACTTCGCCGCTCACGCCGCCTTCAACCTTCTTCAGGATATTGCCGACGCGCTTGTTGGCGGCGGCAAGGGCTGCGGATTCCGGCAAGGCAGCGAAAGCACGCACGGCTTCCAGTTGCCGAGGCACCAAATACAGCTGGCTCGGTCTCATCGACAGCACCGCATCCACCTGGTTGGCGGTATAGCCCTGCTCGCGCATCATTCCGCCGACACGTTCGAATACAAAAGTCTCAACCTCGGCCTGCGCCTCACCCAGCAAACCGCTCGAAAAACCGGCAAACGCGCTGGCGATCAATTCGCTCAAACTGAGCGGCAATTGTTTTTCGGTCAGCATACGAATAATCCCCAGCGCATGGCGGCGCAGGGCGAACGGGTCGCGGTCGCCCGTTGGGATTTGGCCGATGCCGAACATGCCGACCAGCGTCTCCAGCTTGTCCGCCAGCGCGACGCAGATGCCGACCTGATTGCGCGGCAGTTCGTCGCCCGCGAAGCGCGGTTTATAGTGGTCTTCGATGGCAAACGCCACCTCGTCCGACAGTCCGTCGTGCTGCGCGTAATAGCGGCCCATGATGCCTTGCAGTTCAGGAAACTCGCCGACCATGTCGGTGAGCAGATCGGCCTTGGCCAACAGTGCGGCCTGATCGGCCTGCATCGCCAGCGCATCGCCGCCCAGTTGCTGACCGATGGCACGGGCGATGGCTTGCACCCGTTCCACGCGTTCACCCTGCGTGCCCAATTTGTTGTGATAGACCACGCGGGACAGGCCGAGTACGCGGGCATCCAGCGGCTTCTTCCGGTCCTGATCGAAGAAAAATTTCGCATCCGCCAGACGCGGGCGCACCACGCGTTCGTTACCAGCTATCACCAGACTGGCATCTTTCGGGCGAATATTGGAGACGATCAAAAATTGGTTGGTCAATTTGCCCTGTGCGTCCAGCAGCGGAAAATATTTCTGGTTCGCCTTCATGGTCAGAATCAGGCATTCCTGCGGCACTTCCAGAAACTCGGCTTCAAATTTACCCATCAGCACATTGGGGCGTTCGACCAGCGCCGTCACCTCATCCAATAGCGCATCATCCTGAATACATTGTAGATTTTCTTGTTTAGCCGCCGCAGCGAGTTGACGCACGATTTCGTTGCGGCGCTGCCCGAAGCTGGCGATTACCGCGCCCTCGGTTTCCAGCTGTCGCGCGTAGCTATCGGCATCTTCCAGTACGATATTGTCAACCGCCGCCTCGAAGCGGTGGCCTTTGGTGGTGTTGCCCGCCGTCAATCCCAGTACGCTGACCGGCAGCACCTTTCTGCCATACAACGCGACCAGACTGTGCGCCGGACGCACGAAATTAACCGTAGCCCAGCCGTCGCCCGTCGGATCGGGATAAGTCATCACCTTGGCAATAGGTAATTTGGCCAGCGCCTCATTTAAGGCACGCTGCAAACCATCCACCAGCTTCACCCCGGCAACCACACTGTCGAAATACAAGGCTTCCGCCTTGCCATCCATTTCGCGCTTCAACCCCTGCACGCTGGAAGCATCCGCACCCAGCGTCGCCAGTTTTTTAAGCAAGGCCGGCGTGGCATTCCCGTCCGCATCCAGACCGACTTTCACCGGCATCAACTTTTGCGACACCGACTTGTCCGCCGCCTGTGCGATGACGCTTTCCACATGCACCGCCAAGCGGCGCGGCGAGGCAAACGACGTCACCGTCGTTCCGGCCAGCACCAGACCTTGCGCCACCAGACTGCCAGACAATACCTCGGCAAAACTTTCGCCCAGTTTTTTCAAAGACTTGGGCGGCAATTCCTCGACAAACAACTCAACCAGTAAATTTTTGGTACTCATGCTAAAACCTCGTCATTCCCGCGCAGGCGGGAATCCAGATGATTAAACGAATTCCCGCGTAGCGGGTCAACGACGGTTTTTGTCCGCTTCGCGGTACTTTGCATTGCTGGATTCCCGCCTGCGCGGGAATGACGGCATAGGGTATTGTCATGTTAAGAAACCTTCTTTCTTGTGCCCGGACAAGAGTCTTTCGTCTCAGTCTGTGCCAGCACTTCATCCGCCCAGTTTTTCGGTGCCATCGGAAAGCCCAGCCGCGCACGGCTGTCGAGATACGCCGCCGCAACGCTGCGCGCCAGATTGCGGATACGGCCGATGTAAGCGGCGCGTTCCGTGACTGAAATCGCACCGCGCGCGTCCAGCAGATTAAAACTGTGCGCGGCTTTCAATACCTGCTCATAGGCGGGCAGCGCCAGCTGGTTTTCCATCAGATGTTTGGCCTGTTTTTCGTGGCTGCCGAATGCACCGAGCAGAAAATCCACATCGCTGTGCTCAAAGTTGTACTTGGATTGCTCGACCTCGTTCTGGTGATACACGTCGCCGTAACTCACCCCCTCGGTCCAGGTCAGGTCATACACGCTTTCCACGCCTTGCAGATACATCGCCAACCGTTCCAGCCCGTAGGTAATTTCGCCGGTGATCGGACGGCAGTCGATGCCGCCGACCTGTTGAAAATAGGTAAACTGAGTCACTTCCATGCCGTTCAACCAGACTTCCCAGCCCAGCCCCCACGCGCCCAGCGTCGGATTCTCCCAATCGTCCTCGACGAAGCGAATATCGTTCTGTTTGAGATCGAAGCCCAGCGCCTCCAGCGAACCCAGGTAAAGTTCAAGGATATTGGCAGGCGCAGGCTTGAGCACGATCTGAAACTGGTAGTAGTGCTGCAAACGGTTTGGATTCTCGCCGTAGCGACCGTCCTTGGGGCGGCGCGAAGGCTGCACGTAGGCCGCGCGCCAAGGCTCAGGCCCCAATGCGCGCAGAAAAGTCGCGGTGTGCGAGGTGCCCGCCCCGACTTCCATATCGTAAGGTTGCAGCAGCGCACAACCCTGTTTGTCCCAATAATTCTGTAGCGTCAGGATGATTTGCTGAAAGGTAAGCATGAACAAAAACCGGCAGGATTTACTAAAGGTCGCATTTTACGGGTTTTAGGCCTTCTGCGTCAGCCCCATCGAAATTCTCCAACTTATTTTGCGCCCGGCGCCAGGATGCAGGCGCCTTGATTCTCGCAACGCCTTACTATAAAGCAAGGAAAATTTACAAAGGAGTTAGCTATGCCAACAGCAACCCTAAGCAGCAAAGGTCAAATTGAATTAGTGGCCGCTACGCGATCCGTGAAAGCACTGAAAGGAATGGTAAGAAAACCTGCTACACCCGTCACGATTGAGCAGATGAAAACCTGGAAAACGCAGTTAGAAAATTTCACACAACGCATCAAGATGTTATAGGTTTTCGTGGGTGCGAATTCATTCGCACGGAACACGTTGATTGTGCGAATGAATTCGCACCTACAAGAAACTCAACTGCCGTTTTTAGGTTAATGGGTCAAAAATAAAACAAAAATCAAAATCATACTCACGCGGAGGGCGCGGAGGGCGCGGAGAAAATCTCGTCATATAGCCTGTAAGCCGCAACGGCATTAGCGCTATGAGTAATTTCGTGAGAAGTCGCCTTCCTCCGCGTTCTCCGCGCCTCCGCGTGAAATCGCTTTTTCATGCAATGGAGCGATCAACAGCCAACTACGACAGAAGCTGTAGGTCGGATTTCAATCCGACATGTCGGGCGGATGCCCGATCTATTGTTTTTGGCATACATCCATTCCTTGTATTCGATAAACAAAATGTTTATGATGCGCGGCATGATAAACAGTTTTAATGATTCCGAAACTGAGCGTCTGTTTGCGACAGGGAAATCCCGCCGCCTGCCACCGGAAATTCTGCGTCGCGCCTTGATGAGGCTGGCGCAACTGGATGCCGCGACCCATGTTGAGGACCTGCGGCTGCCGCCTTCCAACAGACTGGAGGCGTTGACGCATGATCGTGCTAGTCAGTGTTGCCGGCGGTGTAAATCCGCGTAAATATGGCCGCAAAAAAGCCCCGTTTACATGGCAGTAAGCACGAAACTGCCGAGCTTACTGCCATGCCTCATCGTATCGCCCCTACGCTACGTCAAGGGTGCGCTTCGCCAGTCTGCATAAGGCCGCAGCCTGCCCTTGACCCAGCTTCAGGGCTGTTTGGGTGGTGTACCGCAAAGCATTTTTCGTGCCTGGAAAAAACGTGCGGCCATATTTACGCGGATTTCGATAGCCGTTCACAGGTCAGTGGAGTATCCGCATCAACGATCAATGGCGGGTATGTTTTCACTTTGCTGACGGCGCAGCGTTTGATGTCGAAATCGTTGATTACCATTAAAGGAAAAAGAACATGATTAGCAACGGACTGCCTCCCCTCCATCCCGGTGAATTTCTGCGCGAGACGCTGGATGAACTGGGCTTGACGCAAGCGGCTTTTGCCCAGGCGCTGGGTGTTTCTCCCATGCGCATCTCTCTGGTGCTGAGTGGTTCGCGCCCGGTTACGGCTGAACTGGCACTGCGCCTCGGACGCGCGCTGGGTCAATCGCCCCAGTATTGGCTTAACCTGCAAACCGCCTACGACCTCAAAATGGCGAATACCGCGCTGGGCGACGCGCTGGCAGCAGTACGGGAAGTGGCTCACGCCTGAATTACTCAAATAGAGAGGAATAAACATGGAAAAGAACTTGAACATTGGTGGCAAGAGCGATTCGGTCACGCCTTCGACGCGCTTACTGAATCAGAAGCTCGGTATCTTGTCCGAACCCCGGATGCTGCAACCATCCGAGATCGCATTGTTAAGGCAGAGCAAGCAGGAAATTGCCCGCAGGGTGGCGCATAAATAACATCCTGTTGGCCTGTCACTCTGGCAACTCCACTGTCTGCATCACTTCGGACTCAAAGCCGAACACATCCACCGCCCGCACGCAAACGCGGCGTGTGCCAGCCACGGCAGGCACGTTAAGCGTGGCGCGGGTAACACAGCGCAACGCATCCTCGTCGTTCGCGGCATTGCCGCGATAGTCCTGCCATAGCGAACGGAAGGTCACCCCGTCGAAATCGGGGTCAACCGCCCAATACTCGATCAGCGCCAGCGGCTCGTGATTGATAACCTGTTGTAATTTAATACGATTGGCTTCATCCAGATTGATCGCATCGGGCGACAGCAACACATAATTGTCCAACTCCACGGTCAATGTTTCCTCCGCTTCGTCATTCCCGCGCAGGCGGGAATCCAGCGGTTTTATCGAAAGGGCATTTTGGTTTTGTTCCCCGCGTGGCGGGGAGATTGTTTGATTATCTGGATTCCGGCCTGCGCCGGAATGACGGGTACGTGTCACGGATTTCACCGTCAGATATTGCAGTGTGGAAAAGCGAATTTCCTTGCGCAGTTTTTCCAGAGCGCCTTTCTTTTTCAAGCGATCCAGCAAGTCGGGCGGAATTACCAGCACTTCCAGTTGCCCGTCGTTCAGGGCTTGCAGGTCATGCCCTATCGCGGAGTCAAAATTCCAGCCCAGCACCAGCACCAGCACCTTGTCCCAACCGCCCAGTAAGCTATCGCGCAATGTCTGCGCTTTTTTCAGTGTGGCAAGGCTGGTCATCTTGGCGGGTGAATCCACCAGTCCTGCGTACCCGCGCTATGAATCTATGCTCTCGCAGGCACTCCCCGGCTCAAGACTCGTCGTGGAAAAATCTACAAACTCACTCTATAATCTTCAGCCGACAGCACCGTACTCCATAAGCCCACAGCATTACCTTGGTGTTTAGAAATCCCCGCGTATTCCAAGCTCGCATCTTCGTAGCGTTTGAATTTATACACCGCGTCGTTCATCAAGCCGCTATTGAATACACCCAAGCTCACCAGCAGTTCAAAATCTTTTTGCGTCAGTCCAGTCACCTTTTTGAACAGCGCAGGTTCAAGTTGCACAATCACATCCGTCAAACTGCGCTCACGGTAATCGGTCAAATACATAAACACGGGAATGCGCGTGGCGAATTTAATCAGCTTTTCCTGAATTTGCTTGCGCATGGATTTGTATTCTTTTTCTTCCTCGGTGAGTTGTTTCTTTTCGGTTGGCGTTAAATCGCGTTCACTGGCTTCGGCTTTGGCTTTTTTAACCGAATCCGATTTATTGATGATGGTTTCAATGTCCTGATTCAAGGTGCGAAAACCTTCGATGTTCATCAACGCCTTCATCGCATCGGCGTTGCGCATCAGCTTTTCCAGCGTGCCATTGTCCACATTTACCAGCAGCGCACTTTCCCAACGCCGCGCCAGCAAAGTCGCCGTCGTGCCGCTCATCGCCATATCCAAAATGCCGGCGGCATCAATTTCTTTCATCGAACTGCCGTCGTAAGCCAGCACTGGCAAAAAGTGAATAAACTCGGCGACTTTAGCTTCGGGATTACTCTCATCCACATTCAGGCGGCAACTGTAATCGGCGATTTGGCGCAAGGCGCGGTCGGGCGCAAAGTCGAACACATAGCATTCGTTTTTGACGATCAATTCATTGTTGGGATCATTCGCATCATGTCCGCGCAACACCCAAGGCGTTTGTACCCGAAATGCCGCTTGAAAATACGTTTCGGGACTGGAAGCGTTGCGCAACATCAAAATGCCCGTCCACGGCGCGACCGACACGCCCGTGGTCAGCTTGCCGCACGACAAAGTGATGGTTTTGGTTTGTAGCGGATTGCCCATCGCTTTTTTAACGGGTGGCAACGCCTCCGTGCCGATGCCCGCATTACTGCCTGCCGCAACAACCACTTTGTAATCTTGATAGAAACGATTCTGCTTTTGCTGGATTAAATTATTCATGGCATGACACGCAGCCACCGTCGGCAAAAACCAGAAAGTATGCGACAACACATTCAGTAAGCGCACATCCGAAAACGGCATCGGCGGTTTTTCTGCGCCCAGTTTCAAATTATCAATCGTGGTCTCGGCAAACGCGCCACGGATTAAATCAAGCCATTTTTGCACTTCATTTTCATAGGCGAATTTCGCCAACAATCCTTCACCATTGGCGGCAAAAAATACGTTCAAATCAAACTCGTTGAATTCGCCTTTGATGGCCACATCGCGAATCGCATCGGGCAATTTGTAAGTGAGCATCACCATGCGCGGCAAGGCGGCGTAAGGATTATTAGCGGCTGTCCAAGCCGCTTTGGCTTTTTGCTCGTCGGAATACGTCCAGTTGTAAATTTGCTCTTCGATAAATTCGCCGGATGAAATCGCGCGGAACGGCGTGCCCGACAAATACAAATAGGCGCGGGTGGTAATCGGCATATTGCCTTCTTCAAAATACGACATCGCCTCACCTTCCGCCGCGATCAACTCCCGCTTATCTTCCGCTTCAAACAACTCTTTGGCACTGTCGCGCCATGCGCCGTAATGGTATTCATCAAACACCACGCAATCCCAATTCGTCGCATGTACCCACTCGTTTTGCGCCTTAATGCCGCCCGCAGAATTTTTGCCCAGATAATCTTGAAACGAGCCGAAGCACACCAGCGGCCTGGCGTTATTTATTTGCGCGGTTTGCAAACCGTCTCGCGCCACAAATTGCCACTCCGCAAAATCAACATGATTGGCCAAATCCTCTTCCCACGCATTTTGCACGGCGGGCTTGAAGGTCAAAATCAACACCTTTTTCCAGCCCATTTTTTTCGCCAATTGATAGGTGGCAAAGGTTTTGCCGAAACGCATTTTCGCGTTCCACAAAAAGTGCGGCGTTTTATCGGGATTCTCTGCGCTAAAGCTCTCGAAATAATCAATGGCTTTATCCACGGCTGCCTGTTGTTCCGGGCGCATGGCAAAATCAAACGTGCGCTTATCGCCGTGCCGCTTGCCGGTTTTTACTTCCAGCAGTGCCGCTTTCACCGCCGCCAAGTCACACACAAACCATTCGCCATTTTTGCGCTGAACTTGCTTGCGCGTCAGCATACGATGCACGTCGTGGTCGGTAAAAAAGCTTCCATCCTCACGCAGCGCAATTTCGTCCAATTCGATGGTGTGCGACTGGCTGGGCAAATTGACCGGATACTGTTCCGCCACCCGCGCTTGCACAGTTTTGGTGGTGTAGCCGACTTTCAGGCAGCCTGCATAACGCGAATCCGAATAGGCGTAGATTCTGGGTGGATTGAGTGGCGGGAAAAAGGCGTTACTCATCCGACAATTCCATCGGGCGAATCTTAGATTCGATGAATGCAATTTCCTCATCAGAAAGGCCATAACGATTATAAAGTAGCTGGTCAGACCATTTTGTATCCATGTTCAAAAGTGGAACGAATGAATATGAATCCTTTGTGATGTGATGGGAATACATGAACTGCGCCACAAGAAAACGGAAAAATCGAGTTTTCATATAGCTTATGAGATTTATTGCGTGGTATTCATTTTTGAAACTTCCGATCACAAGATATGTTTCAGTACAAATTGTTCCAGGTGGCAGAGTTTCTATTTTCGAAAATACTTTTCTTTTGCCGTCCTTGCCGGGGTTTCCCGCATGGTCATAGCCAACATAGGAAGTGATTACCTTCCATTCGTCGATCATTTGGATACCAGTAAGTATGTCATTACGTTTGTATGGCCCCTCGCCTTTTTGCCAACGAAGGATAATATCGCCGTGTGCTTGTGGCCGCTCGTTGGTTGCTAAACCAAATGGTTTCCTACTTGAAACTTGTTCGTTCATGCCTTGTTCATTTTTTGCCATGATCTTACGAATGATAGGCACCGATTGGCTATGCCGTATGAATTTTCTGAACTCGTTCAATGGCCGTGTTGAAACAGATTCAATTCCATTATGTACATTGACGATTTCACACAGACCAGTCGAATCTCTTTCCCAAAGAAAATAACAAATACCACCTGCAATATCTACTCCAGGAAAGCACTCCGAAGCGTCTTCAAAATCTACAATTTTTCGCACTCTGTCATCGTTCAACATTTCCGCTCGAAATTCGTCGAGACCCTTACCGCCTGCAAACCATCTCGCTGGAATGATCATGCTAAGGTAACGGGGATTGAGTTTTTTAGCCTGTTGTACGAAGTTCTGGTAGATGGGCGATGCGCTCCTACCGAATCCACCGTCATTCAACTGATATGGCGGATTGCCAACGATGACATCGAATTTCATTTCTGTTCCAAATAGGGTTTGCGGTTGATCGGTGTGGATAAACTGGTAGGCATGAGTTTCTAAGACATCGTCACGCGCATATACGCTTTCGCTGGCGCCACAAAAATTGCATTTGCCGTTGTGCCATTCGTGCTGAATCCGCTCAAATAAAATATTGCCCTGTGCATCCTCAAATTCAGTGCAAATCGAGTGCGCGCTATTGGCGGTTTTGGAGCAATACACGCTGCGCCGCGCCAATAAACTGGTGAGTTCGGTGATGGCGATGCCGTACAGTTGCCGGGTGAAAATATGGTTGAGGCGGGTTTGCTGATCGGGTATTTTCGCCTCCAACCCGACATTCAAGCGCTTGGCGATCTCACGCAAAAACACGCCGGATTTGGTGACGGGATCTAAAAACTTGGCCTCTGGGTTTTGCCACAATTCAATCGGCAACCCGTCCAACATTTGATTCACCAAGGCGGGCGGGGTGAACACTTCGTCGTTGGACAGATTCGCCAAACAGGTGAGCACATCGGGGTTGTAGTGGTGCTTGAAGGACTCAGCCATTGCCCACCTCTAAAAAATGCACCAGCGGGTAATCTTTGACGGGCTCGGGGATGTAGGCTTCTTCGTCTAAATCTGAAAACAGCGGCAGTTCGCGGTGGCTGGCTTGCTCAACCAAATGCGCGAATACAAAATCGCGCCGCTTGAGCAAACTGCCATTGACTGCTGACCATTCCGCAAACACGATGGGCTGCGCGGGCATTTCATCACTGCCGACGGTTTGCAGCGTGAGCGCGTCACCGTGCAAAATGTTCTGGCGCAATATGTAACGCACCGCCTCCTGACATTTCGCTTGGATGTGTTGCTTAAACAGCGCGCGGTATTGCGTATCAAACACCTCAAACAGGCGTGCTTGGCAAGCCGCTACATTGTCCGCCAGGATGTCGATGCCGTAGATGGAAGACACCGCCAACACCGCATAACGCTCCCACTCCAATTGCGACTTGGCATAGCGCGCCGACACGACCGCCAATTTTCGATTCAGGATTTCCACCAGGAAATTGCCGGTACCACAGGCTGGTTCTAAAAATCGGGATTCAATGCGCTCGGTTTCTGACTTAACCAAATCCAGCATGGCATTCACTTCACGCGCGTGGGTATAAACCTCGCCGTGGTCTGCTACCCGCTGTTTGGAAATGACTTGCTGCTCAGACATGTTGTTAGTTGTGTAATTTGCACAACTAACAGTCTACCTTGCGACTGAACTTATAGTCTATCTAATAACAAAACATTACTGTTGGTTCGCTTCCTTTTGTTTCAACGAAGTAACTTCACAGTATGAAAACATCACAACAGAAATTTGCCGAGCGATTACGCGCCGCGATTGAGAAAGCAGGCTATAAAGCGGAGGCTGCTGTGCTGGAGCGAGAGTTCAATCAACGTTACTTCGGCAAGGGAGTTACGTTAACTGGCGTGAACAAGTGGCTGAAGGGTCAATCTATTCCACGTCTCGATAAAATTGAGACATTGGCAAAATGGTTGAACATCCCACTTGATGAGTTGACTTTTGGTTTGGAAATTAAGCAGCAGATTCAAGAGACGCAAGCGCGCTGGGATGAAGGAATCGGCTACCAGGAACGGGAAATCATCGAGGCATTTCTTGCGTTGCCCGTACCCCAGCGCAAAATAGTGCGCGAGGTGATTCAGGCTTTCACCAAGGCTTATCCGGCAAAGGAATGAATACAATAAAACAATTTAAATCAATTAGTTACACACAACAAAAGTTGCGCAGAATTACTCTGTTTTTACCTGGCGCGGGAATTCAATTTAACCTGGAAAACGCAGTTAGAAAATTTCACACAACGCATCAAGATGTTATAGGTCTTCGTGGGTGCGAATTCATTCGCACGGAACACGTTGATTGTGCGAATGAATTCGCACCTACAAGAAACTCAACTGCCGTTTTTAGGTTTATGTAGCTTGTTTCAAATACTCCAATTCTCAACTTGTAATCCGTCCACCCGCACGAATTCACGCTCATTATTGCTTACGAGTATCCATCCTTCGGCACGGGCGTGTGCCGCAAGCCATAGATCGTTATTGCCTATCGTCTGACCACTGCGCTGCAATGTGGCGCGAATCTGCCCGTAATGTTCGCCAACCGATTCGGTAAGCGGCGCAATCTGCATCATCGTTTCAAGCTGGGCGATGACAGCCAGAGCCCGTTCACGGGATTGACTCTTCTCTGCTCCGAAACGAAGTTCGCCCAGGGTGACGACCGACATGGCAAGTTCAGCGGCAGCGTGACGGGAAAATCGCTCCCTCACAATGGGCGGATTGTGCCTGGCAATATAGATACAGATATTGGTATCGAGCAGGTAACGTACAGACATCAGAATATTTCTCTTTCCTGAGGTGGCGTATCGTCTCGCTCTTGCGCCATAAAGTCCTGCGGCAGGCTGCTCAACGCGTCAAAAAGCGCAAGTGCGTTTGTCGCCCGCTCGCGCAACACTGTTTCATTTCCGCGCCGGAAAATTTCTACCTCACCCACACTAAATCGAAATTCCTTGGGCAGTCGCACCGCCTGACTATTCCCAGATTGAAAAATACGCGCATAGGCCATAATTTCCTCGACACAAAATAAGATATACGGTGAGTATATACACACCTGTCACCCAAAACAATAGACGAGACCGCCCATCATGAAAAACATCAAAACCGCGCCATCCTATATACTGCGCACCTCCTCTGAAACTTTTTCAATGCGGACATGAACGTCATTTCTTCCATTGCGCTCTCCGGCATGAATGCCGCGCAAACTCGCTTGCAGGCGTCTGCACACAATATTGCCAATCTCAATACGCCGGGATTCAAGCGTCAGGAAGTGTCGCAGAGTACGGTAACTGAGGGCGGCACGCTTGCCCAGGTCAGCGACAGCGCTGGCAGCAGTATTGAACTGGAAACGGACATGGTGCAGCAACTGCAAGCCAAAAACAGCTACCTGGCCAATCTGTCGGTGTTCAAGACCAACAACGCCATGCTGGGAACGCTGCTGAATATCAAGGCATGAACTGAACCTGTTCAAGGCAGTATTTGATAGGGATCCATCGTTACCGACTCGATTCGGTCGCCAAACAAAACCAGCTGCCCTTCAAGCCGGGTATTGCCGGTTTCACTGAATTCAAAACGATAAGTACGGCGCAACACCCGGCTGCCGTACTTGTCGCGCGCCAGTGCCAGCCCGGTATTGGCGACCGTGTCGTCGAGAAATTGCACATGCGCCTCGCTGCACGCCTGCCTCCCCCCGTTTCGGGCGACTTCAAGGGCGCGCATGCTGTCGAACCAGAACCATCCCAGTGCAGCCGACAACAGCAGTAAAAGCAAACTTGTCATATCCATAGTCTGAGAAATACCGGATGAGCCGCCGTAAAGTGCCGGCGGGCGCAGGTGTATGCCGTTAATTGTGCAGGCGTCTTTCCTCGATGCAATCGCTGTCGCCCGCCTGATATTCACGACAGATCATCGGTCGGTGCGCATAAATCGTGCACAGCAGGGTGCGTCTGTCCAGGGCCGAGCACCAGCCGTCGTCGAGACGCGCCATGACCCAGCCGCCCCAGCGATCCCGTTCCGTCAATTCGGGCGGAATGTCGTCGTCACCCATCAGCATCACTTCCAGTCGGCAGCAGCATGCCTTGCATGTGGCGCAGGTTATGACCGTGCTGTCGTCCGCGTTGTCGATATTGATATTCATCCGCCGGTATTTCCAAACCTTGTGAAGTCGTGTTAGCGGTTTCAATAAAACGGCTAGGGTGGATTTAAAGCGGACGGATAACCGCAACCTTGCAGCCATGTGTCATATAACTGCTCAGCCGCTTTGTGCAGTTGCGGCAGGTTCAGCCCGCTCTGTTGCTGCATGGCTTGCGCGGATTGCACTGCCGGACTGGCGCGGCTGGCAGCGATTTCATCCGCACCGGCTTCACACCAACTGTCTATCATTCCGGCAGTCATTTCGATATGGCATTGCAAAGCCAGATGTTTGCCGATGGCATAGGCCTGGTTGGCGCAATGCGTACTGGACAACAGGTGTGTCGCACCCTGCGGCAGGGTGAAAGTTTCGCCGTGCCAGTGGAACGCCTGAAAAGAAGGCAGGCCGGCAAACCAGCTGCGCGCACTTTCGTTATCGGCAACAGCTACTTCACCCCAGCCAATTTCCTTGACCGAATTACGCGACACCACGCCGCCCAGCGCTTTGGCAATCAGCTGAGCGCCGAGGCAATGGCCGAGCACAGGCACATCCTGCGCCACGGCATCCCGTATCAATTCCAGTTCCTGCGCAATCCACGGCAGGTCGTCATTCACGCTCATCGGCCCGCCCATGAACACCAGCCCGGCATACGCCCCTGCCGACGGCGGCACGGCAGCGCCCGCATCAATTGCGATCAATTGCCAAGGGATTTGACGCGCATCGAGAAACTCGGCCAGATAGCCGGGGCCTTCGATGGCAGCGTGACGGAAGATGGCGATGGGTTTCATATCAGGATTCAGGTAAAGTCAAAATCGGCGCACTGGTTTATCTAAGTCCTGCATCCTCAATCCTGCTTTTTGTCCCGCTCGATCAGCGCATAAGCCGAGTGATTGTGGATGGATTCAAAGTTTTCCGATTCGATGGTGTAGGCGTCGATGCGTTCGTCCGCATTGAGCACGGCGGCCACATCGCGCACCATGTCTTCGACGAACTTGGGGTTGTCGTAAGCGCGTTCGGTGACATATTTCTCATCAGGGCGTTTCAGCAGGCCGTACAGTTCGCACGAAGCCTGCTTCTCGGCGATATCCACCACGTCTTCGATCCAGACAAAGCTGTTGGTGCGCAAGGTGATGGTCACATGAGAACGCTGGTTGTGCGCGCCGCGTTCGGAAATCTTCTTCGAACAAGGGCACAGGCTGGTCACCGGCACCAGCACTTTCATCGTGACATGCGCCTTGCCGTCTTTCATTTCGCCGATCAGCGTTACATCATAATCAAGCAGGCTTTGCACGCCGGATACCGGTGCGGTCTTGTTAACGAAATACGGAAAGCTCATCTCGATGTAACCGGATTGCGCTTCCAGACGCTCCACCATTTCGCGCAATATGCTCTCAAACGACTCCACGGAAATTTCACGCTCATGTTGGTTGAGTATCTCGACAAAACGAGACATATGCGTGCCTTTGAAGTTATGCGGCAGATGCACGTACATATTAAAAGTGGCGATGGTGTGCTGTACGCCCACGCTCTTGTCCTTGACTCTGACCGGATGGCGGATGCCTTTGATGCCGACGCGATTGATTGCGATCTGACGTAAATCAGCCAGGTTTTGCACATCGGCAATAGGCTCGGACTTGGGAGTATTCATAAAAAACTTTCTATCTGATTGCGGGCAGGCGTAATTATAACCAATCCCGACAAAACTACTTGGTTAAGTTGTTATTTATCGCGGCAACCAGCCCGGCGACATCCAGCCCGCAGTCTGCCAGCATTTGTGCGTGCTCGCCCTGCTCGATGAATTTATCCGGCAAACCCAGTTGCAGCAGCGGCATCGCCACACCCTGTTGCAGCAGGCATTCCGCGACCGCGCTTCCGGCGCCGCCCTGTACGGCGTTTTCTTCCACCGTAACCAGCAGCTCATGTTCGCGCGCCATGCGCAACACCAGTTCGGCATCCAGCGGCTTGACGAAGCGCATGTTCACCACTGTCGCATCCAGTTGCTCCGCAGCCGACAAGGCGGGCGCCAGCATGGAACCGAAGGCAAGAATCGCCACCCGTTTTCCTTCGCGAAGCACCTCACCCCGACCCACGGGCAAAGCCTGCATCTCGCTGCATACCGCCACGCCCGGCCCCATGCCGCGCGGATAACGCACCGCGCTCGGCGTATCCAGCGTGATGGCTGTGTACAGCATCTGACGGCATTCGTTTTCGTCACTGGGCGTCATCACGGTCATGTTCGGAATGCAACGCAGATAAGACAAATCGAAACTCCCGGCGTGGGTCGCGCCGTCAGCGCCGACCAGCCCGCCGCGATCAATTGCCAATACCACCGGCAGTTTTTGTATCGCGATGTCGTGGATCAATTGATCGTAAGCGCGTTGCAGGAAAGTCGAGTAGATCGCCACCACCGGCTTGTAACCGTCGCAAGCCAGCCCTGCGGCAAACGTCAGCGCGTGCTGCTCGGCGATGCCCACATCAAAATAACGCGTCGGGAATTTCTCCGCGAACTCCGGCATGCCCGAGCCTTCACACATCGCGGGCGTGATGCCGACCACCCGTTCATCCTGTGCGGCGATGTCACACAGCCACTGACCGAACACCTGGGTATAAGTCGGCTTGCCGGCCTGCTTTTGCACGATGCCGTTATCACGGTCGAACTTGCTCACGCCGTGATACAGCAGGCAATCTTCTTCCGCCAGCGCGTAACCCTTGCCCTTTTGCGTGACGACATGCAGGAACTGCGGGCCTTCAAGCTCGCGGATATTGCCCAGCGTGTCGAGCAGCGCATCCAGGTCGTGGCCGTCAACCGGGCCGATGTAATTGAAGCCGAATTCCTCGAACATCGTGCTCGGCGTCACCATGCCTTTGACATGTTCTTCGGCACGCTTGGCGAACTCCAGCATCGGCGGCATGCCCTTGAGCACCTTCTCGCTGCCGCGCCGCATCGCCGCATAAAAACGCCCCGACATCAGGCGGGCCAGATAATTGTTCAGCGCGCCGACCGGCCGCGAGATGGACATGTCGTTATCGTTGAGTACCACCAACAGGTTGGCATTCATCGCACCCGCGTTGTTGAGTGCCTCGAACGCCATGCCGCCGGTCATCGCGCCATCGCCGATGATCGCCACCGCACGCCGCGCGGAACCTGCCAATTGCGCCGCCACCGCCATGCCCAATGCCGCCGAGATCGAAGTGCTGGAATGCCCGGTGCCGAAGGTGTCGTAAGGACTCTCGTCGCGCTTGGGGAATCCGGCGATGCCGCCCGCCATGCGCAGGCTGCTCATCGCACTGCGTCGTCCGGTGAGGATTTTATGCACATAAGTCTGGTGACCGACATCCCACACCAGCCTGTCATCCGGGGTGTTGTAGATGGTGTGCAAGGCGATAGTCAATTCGACCGTACCGAGGTTGGAGGACAAATGCCCGCCGGTTTTACTGACCGACTCGACCAGAAACTCGCGCAATTCCTTGGCAAGCTGCGGTAATTGCTCGCGCGCCAGCTCGCGTAAATCTTCAGGTGTGTTAATGGTATTGAGCAAAGAGTACATCAGAACTTTCTTAACACGATGAAATCGGCGAGTTCGCGCAGGCGCAGCGCTTCATCACCGAATTCCGCCAGTGTTTCCAGTGCTTCCGCGTGCAAATTCTGCGCCATATCGCGCGCGGCCTGTACGCCCAGCAATGTGACATAGGTCGGCTTGTCGTTGTCGGCATCCTTGCCTGCAGTTTTGCCTAGCGTGGCGGTATCCGCCGCAGAATCAAGCACGTCGTCCACCACCTGAAACGCCAGCCCGACACACTTGCCGAAATGGTCCAGCCTGGCCAATTGCTGTGCCGAAACCGTTCCGCACTGTGCGCCTAGCAGGATCGCGGCGCGTATCAAGGCACCCGTCTTGTGTATGTGCATATTCTCCAGCTCCGGCAGACTCAAGGCGCGGCCCACGCTTTCCAGATCAATCGCCTGCCCGCCCGCCATGCCGCGCGAGCCTGAAGCCGCCGCCAGCAGCTTGATCATCTCCAGCTGTTGCAGCGCGTCATCGCTCAACCGATGTTCGCTCAGCAGCTGGAAGGCCAGCGTTTGCAGACTGTCGCCGACCAGCAACGCGGTCGCCTCATCGTATTGCACATGGCAGGTGGGTTTGCCCCGGCGCAGTACATCGTCGTCCATGCACGGCATATCGTCATGCACCAGAGAATAGGCATGGATCAGCTCGACCGCCGCCGCCGCAATGTTGACTCGTCCCACATCGGCCCCTGCCAATTCGCCTGCGGCAAACGCCAGCAGCGGACGCACCCGCTTGCCGCCATCCAGCACGGCATAGCGCATCGCCTGATGCAAACGCTGCGGCGCAATTGTCGGCATCGGCAGCAACGCGCGCAGCACTTCTTCAAACCGGGATTGGTGAGCCGCCGCCCAGCCTGCAAAATCGCCGTGCATCATAGGGCCTCGCTGACCGGAAGCTCTTTGAGCACGCCCTCTTCCAGCACGCGCACCTGCTGCTGCGCGTCTTCGAGGCGGCCCCGACAAAATGTCAGCAACTCCGCACCGCGTTTATACGCGGCCAGCGAGTCTTCCAGCGACAGCTTGCCCGCCTCCATATCGGCAACAATTTGTTCGAGCTCGGCCATTGCCGATTCGTAGCCCAGTGGCTTTTGCGATTTTCCGGCCATTTTGATCTTCTGCGTAGGAAAGTAGGGCATTTTACCCAACGCATCCTGTCTGAGCCAATTTTTGTTGCCCTCCCCCCTGATTTAAGGGAAAATTGCCGCCTTTCCCGTAACAAACGTATTCACTATTTGTAAGGACGATGTGGGTATGTCCAATATCACCACGCTGAATCAACTCACCCCGGCTCAAGTTCAACCGCCACTCGCCTGGTACTTCGACGAAAAAGTGCTGGAGCTGGAACAGCGCGTGCTGTTCGAGCACGGGCCCAATTATGTCGGCCATGAATTGATGGTGCCCAGTCTGGGCGACTATCAGGTACTGCGCGACGAAGCGCAAATGCTGGTGCGCAACCCGAACGGCGTGGAGCTGCTGTCCAACATCTGCCGTCACCGCCAGGCCACCATGCTGCAAGGTCGCGGCAACGCGCAACACATCATTTGTCCGCTGCACCGCTGGACTTACCAGACCGATGGCGAACTGCTGGGCGCACCGCATTTCCCGGAAAACCCCTGCCTGCACCTGAACAAATCGCCGCTGCAAAACTGGAACGGCATGCTGTTCTCGGGCAAGCGCGACATCGCACGTGACCTGGCTAAAGTCGGCGTAATGCAGGATCTTGATTTTTCAGGATATATGCTGGATCGCGTTCAGGTGGACGAATACGCCTTCAACTGGAAAACCTTCATCGAAGTGTATCTGGAAGACTACCATGTGGTGCCGTTCCATCCGGGGCTGGGTAATTTCGTAGACTGCGACGAGCTCAAATGGGAATTCGGCGAACAGTTCAGCGTACAGACGGTCGGCATCAAAAATGCGCTGAAAAAGGTCGGCAGCGCAGCCTATGGCGACTGGCAGGAACAGGTGCTGCGCTATCACGGCGGCAAGCTGCCGAAATACGGCGCGATCTGGCTGACCTACTATCCCAACATCATGGTCGAGTGGTATCCCGGCACACTGGTCATCAGCACGCTGGTACCGCGCGGCGCTGACGCCTGCACCAACATCGTCGAATTCTATTATCTGGAAGACATCGTGATGTTCGAACGCGAATACGTCGCAGCCGAGCAGAAGGCCTACAACGAAACCGCCGTCGAGGACGACATCATCTGTTTGCGCATGCATCAGGGGCGCAAATCGCTGTACCAGCGCGGCATCGAGGAACACGGCCCCTACCAGTCGCCAACCGAGGACGGCATGCTGCACTTCCACGAATATCTGCGCCGCAACCTTGCGCCGCACCTGTGACCGTCGCACTTGTACCTGACCGTCATTCCGGCGCAGGCCGGAATCCAGCAAAACAAGACGCACCGCGCAGCGGACAACACCTTGGTTCTGTCCCGCTACGCGGGGTTTATTTATTCAACTGGATTCCCGCCTGCGCGGGAATGACGCACTAGCATGGGTTCTTTGTGGATGCTGGTCGCAGGCGTGCTGTTCGCCTGCATGGGCGTGTTCGTCAAGCTCGGCGCAGCGTATTTCTCGCATCTCGAACTGGTGTTCTATCGTTCGTTTATCGGCCTGCTGCTGGTATATGCCCTTGCAAAACAACAGCACATCAGCCTGAGCACGCGAAACTTTCGCAACCATCTGTGGCGCGGCCTGTCCGGCACGGTGGCGCTGATACTGTTTTTCTACTGCATCACCGTACTGCCGCTGGCCACCGCCATTACGCTCAACTACACCGCCCCGCTGTTTCTCACCCTGCTCACCCTGCTGGTATTCAAGGACAAACTCCATCTGCCGCTGACCGTCGCCATCGGCCTGGGATTTTGCGGCGTGGTACTGTTGCTGCACCCGACGCTGCAACACGACCAACTGTTGCCCGGTCTGCTCGGACTGATTTCCGGCTTCCTCGCCGGGGTCGCCTACCTCAACGTCAAGCAACTCGGCATGCTGGGCGAGCCTGCAACGCGCACGGTATTTTATTTCAGCCTGATCGCAAGTCTGGGCAGCGGCGTATTGATGTTGTTCGACGCCATGCACGCCATCACGCCAATCGGCTTGTTGATTCTGCTGGGCCTGGGCAGCACCGCCACCCTCGCGCAACTCGCCATGACCCGCGCCTACCGCGTCGGCAAGACGCTGGTAGTGGGCAGTCTGGCGTATAGCACCATCGTGATCGCCAGTCTGTTCGGCATGCTGCTCTGGAATGAAACCCTGCCGCCATCAAGTTGGGCAGGCGTGGCGCTCATCATCGCCAGCGGTGTGCTAAGCTTGCACCTGTCACCGAAACACCCAATGCCAATACAAACAGAGGTCCACAAATGATCACCATCGAACAAACCGACAAGCTCGTCAACGCCGCCGTGCTGGGCGAATTCACCCTGGCCGACTTCAAGTCCTTCGAAGAGCAATCGCTTTACAAACTGACGACACCCGGCGCGCTCAACCTGCTATTCGATCTGCGCGGCATGCTCGATTACAGCGTGGATGTCGCCTGGGAAGAAATCAAATTTTTCAGCCGCCAACACAACCACGACTTCAGCAGAATCGCCGTGGTCACAGACGACCAGTGGCTCACCTGGAACGCCTGGCTGTCGCGCCTGTTCGTCGATGCGGAGATTTGCGTGTTCACCGATTACGATGAAGCCAAGGCGTGGGCACAGGGTTAGCGGATGGCTCTGTCGTAGTTGGCTGTTGCGGCTTCCAGGCTGAAATGACAACCGATAAACCTATAAAAAGCTGTTGTCCGCAGATTATATGGATTAACGCTGATTAAACAAATATCTACATCTCTCAGTTGATTCACCATTTGGGTAATGTGCAGGCGCTTTGTAACTTGTTGTTAATCTGTGGAAATCTGCGTAATCTGCGAATTGAACTGCCGTTTTTAGGATAAAACAAAAAACCCGCCTGAGCGGGTTTTTTTGTACGATGAAGCCAGTCTGAATTACTTCAGTTTGGTTTCCTTGTACATGACATGCTTGCGTACCACGGGATCGTATTTCTTCATCTCGATCTTGCCCGGTGTGGTGCGTTTGTTCTTGTCCGTGGTATAGAAATGACCGGTACCGGCACTAGACTCAAGTTTGATTTTTTCACGCATTTTCTAGCTCCTTAGATTTTTTCGCCGCGTGCGCGCATATCACTCAACACGGACTCGATACCATTCTTGTCGATGGTACGCAGACCCGCATTAGTCAAGCGCAAGCTGACCCAGCGATTTTCAGCTTCAACCCAGAAGCGACGACGTTGCAGATTAGGCAAGAAGCGACGCTTGGTTCTATTGTTAGCGTGTGAAACATTGTTTCCACTCATCGGGCCCTTGCCCGTCACTTGACATACACGTGCCATGCTTCTACTCCAACCGATTTTCAAAAGAGCGCGGATTCTACAGTTGGAATCAAAAATATTCAACCTTAATTTTCAAAATGCGCTGATACCTCATGACGAATATCCGCCATAGCTTAACGTAGCTGAAATATCCGCCAGTTATTCTGCCTCGCCTATACACAGGACGGTTTACGATGAAAACACTTCAGGACATATTGAACCAGCGCAACCTTTCCGCACTATTCCAGCCGATCATGGACGTTTCCAACGGTACATTCATGGGTTTTGAAGGGCTGATACGCGGCCCGGCCAACAGCCCGCTGCATTCGCCCGCCGATTTGTTCGCAGCAGCTAGGCAGCATGGGTTGACGCTTGAAATGGAAATGCTGTGCCGCCAGATTGTGCTGAAATCCTTTTCCGCCCAGAACCTGCCTGGCAATATCTTCCTGAATGTCAGCCCGGCAACATTAACGCATCCCGGTTTCAAAAACGGCCAGACGCTGACTTATCTTGAGCATCTCGGCATAAACCCTGAACGTGTCATCATCGAAATCACCGGCAGCCAACCCAGCTTCGACTATGAAACGGTGCGCAATGCCTTGCTGCACTACCGCAGCATGGGTTTCCAGATTGCAATCAGCGATTTGGGCGAGGGCGTTTCGAGTTTGCGGATGTGGTCTGAATTGCGCCCCGAGTTCGTCAAGATTGATATGCACTTCGTACAAGGGATCAATGCCGACCCGCTCAAACAACAGTTTTTGAAATCATTCCAACAAATTGCACGAAGCTGCGGCACACGAGTAATCGCCGAAGGAATCGAAACGGACGCTGAATTCAGGGTCTTACACAACATTGGCATCAGTTGCGGACAAGGTTATTTTATCGCCCGCCCCGCCCCCGTTCCGCCGCTGAATCCGTCCGCCGAAGTCGGTTGCCTGTTCAACGCCAATTACATCGTTGAGCAGCCGTCAGGCAACTCACACAGCACCACCGTTGAAACACTGTTACGTTATGCCGAGTCGTTCCAGCCCGACACCGAAAGTGAAAAAATATTTACCCTCTTTTCCGCCGACCAAGGCTTGCGCTCCATCCCTGTCGTCAAGCAGGGGCGTCCCGTCGGGCTGATTAACCGGCAGCAATTTTTCGATAGCTTCGCACAACCCTTCCATCGCGAACTACTTCGCAAAAAACCCTGCACAGAACTGATGAATCAGGCGCCGTTGCTGGTGGAAAAATCCACCCATATCCATGAACTGAGCGAATTCCTGAGCGAATCCGACATCCAGCATTTTACCGACGGTTTCATCATCACCGAACAAGGCCGCTATATCGGTCTGGGCACCGGACAAGACCTGTTGCGTGAAATCACCAGAGCACAGATCGAAACGGCACGTTATGCCAACCCGCTGACTCAACTTCCCGGCAATGTGCCCATCAATAAGCACGTCGAACAGTTGCTTCAATCAGGAAAAGCATTTGCCGTCTGTTATGGCGACCTGGATAACTTCAAGCCATTCAACGACATGTGCGGCTATCGCAAGGGGGATGAACTCATCCAGTTCACCGGCAAGCTGCTCGGCAATATATGCGATGTAAAACAAGACTTTATCGGCCATATCGGCGGGGATGACTTTATTCTGGTGCTGCAAAGTTCCGATTGGGAATTGCGTTGCAACCGGGCTCTCGCTGCCTTTGCGCAAACATCCGCCCTCCTGTTTGACAAGGAAGACCGCGCGATCGGCGGTTTTTTGGCGGAGGACAGGCAAGGCCGCATCGTTCATCACCCGCTACCGACGCTCTCGATTGGCGCGGTCTGGATCAACCCTGAACAATTTGATTCACACCACGAAGTATCAGATGCGGTTAGCGCCGCCCGGAAAATGGCCAAAAAGATACCGGGCAACAGCCTGTTCGTCGAGCGGCGCGAATCAGCTCTGCCTGAAATGAACATTGCCTGCTATGGTTAAGCACTCGCCGAACAGACTGGTCAGCGTATTCCGTGGCTGCCGCCTCGCACTGCACCTCTTGCACGGGATGTTGCTGGCAATATTTTATCCATTTATGGATCAGGCGCAGCAACGCCGCACCCTGAAAAACTGGAGCAGACGAGTATTGGGCATCCTCAATATCGGCATCCAGGTCGAGGGTCTGCCGCCCGCGCGCGGCGAAGCGGGTTGCCTGATGGTCGCCAACCACGTCTCCTGGCTGGATATTTTCGTGTTAAACGCGATTCATCCGGCGGTCTTCATTGCCAAATCGGAAGTGCGCGACTGGCCGCTAATCGGCTGGCTGTGCAAGCGCAGCGGCACCATTTTCATAGAACGATCCCTGCGCCAGAATGCCGCACTGATAAACCAGCGCATCGCCACCTTGCTCAAACAGGGCGTCTGTGTAGGGCTATTCCCGGAAGGCAGCACCACGGATGGCAAGCAAGTCGGGCATTTCCACTCGGCACTCATCCAGCCCGCCATTGATGCGCATAGCGGATTGTGCCCGGTTGCGCTGCACTATCAGGATGAGGCTGGCGAATTGAGCCTTGCGGCAGCGTTCACCGGCGAAACGACGCTGCTTCAATCAATCGGGCGGATTCTGTGCTGTCGGCAGCTTAACGCACGGGCAATATTCACCCCGGCACTGGCCACCAACGAAAACCGCCGTGCGCTGGCGCGCGCTGCGCAACAAGCCATCGCACTGGAACTGGCGAACATCACCCCGCAAGCACAACAAGCGGAGCCGAACACTGAGCGCCAACAAGAGCTGCTCTCGGCACAATCGGCCTACGCACTACTCATCAGCCAGGTCTGCCCGGATAATCATTAATACTTCCTTCATATTCCCGTCATCACGCTGCAACAGCGGTTTCGTAATCTGCTCGCATCCTCAAACCAACAAGTGAATGTGATGCCAGCACTCAACAGACAAATTCAACCCGCCGTTCAACACCGACTAATCACTACACTGGCACATAGCCATGCCGAAGTACTGGAAGCGCAACGTTTGCGCTACAAGGTGTTTGCCGAAGAAATGGGCGCCAACCTGCCCAGCGCAAAAGAAGAAATCGACCGCGATATCTTCGATAAATACTGCGAGCATCTGATCGTGCGCGAAAGCGACGAAAATAAAGTCGTCGGAACTTATCGCATCCTCTCGCCCAATCAGGCACAGAAGATCGGCGGATACTATGCACAGACCGAATTTGATATAACCCGTTTGCTGCATCTTAGCGCCAGCATGGTTGAAGTGGGACGCTCCTGCGTACACCGGGATTACCGCGATGGCGGGACGATCACTCAACTGTGGAGCGGTCTGGCCCAGTACATGCGGCGAAACGATCACGAGTATCTGATTGGCTGCGCCAGCATCAGCATGGCAGACGGCGGACATATCGCCGCCAGCCTCTATCGCAAATTGCACAGGATATATGGCGCACCTGTCGAATACAGCGTCTTCCCCCTTTGTCCGTTACCGCTGCACGCCCTGAACCAGCATCTTGATGCTCCTGTCCCGCCGCTGCTCAAAGGCTATTTGCGGCTGGGCGCTTATATCTGCGGCGCACCGGCATGGGACCCTGAATTCAACACCGCCGACTTGTTGATCCTGCTGCCGATGTCACGCATGAATGACCGCTATGCCAGGCATTTCCTTAAATAACACCGCCCATAACGGCACCCGGAGGTTGAACATGAAAGATCGCTTGCAATACTTTTTCAAAATTCTGCGCTGGGGCGTGGTCGGCATTCTGGCGCTCATCATCACCCTGCCGACCATTACCTCATTGACAACCCCCATATAAACCAATGCCACCAGTCCGCTCTATTTTTATATCTGACGTGCATTTGGGCACACGTGCCTGCCAGGCGGATCGCCTGCTTGATTTTTTGCGCGACCATCCTGCCGAAAACCTGTTTCTGCTGGGCGACATCATCGACCTATGGCAAATAAGCCGTGGCGGACTGTACTGGAGTGCGGATCACAACACAGTACTGCAAAAGATACTCAAACGGGCGCGGCATGGCGAAACGGTCATGTTTATACCCGGCAATCACGATGAGGCGATTCGGGAATATGCCGGCACTTCGTTCGGCGGTATTCAAATCGAACTGGCCCACACTCATGTGACGGCAACAGGACAAAAATTTTTGCTGATCCATGGCGATGCATTCGATCAGGTAACGCGCCACTACAAATGGGTCGCCCTGCTCGGCGATGTCCTCTATAACTTTCTGGTCAGGATCAACATCTGGCTATCCTGGCTGCGCCGTTCGTTGCGCCGTCCGGGTTATTGGTCTTTGGCCGGATATGCCAAGCGCAAGGTTAAAAAAGCGGTCAATTTCATCTTCGACTTTGAGGATGCGCTTATTCGCCACACCCGTGAAAACAAACTGGACGGCGTCATCTGCGGGCATATTCACTGGCCCAACATCAAGGACATCGACGGTCTGACTTATATGAACTGCGGGGATTGGGTTGACAGTTGTACGGCTATCGTCGAACACCTGAATGGCGAAATGGAACTCATTGTCTGGGACCGCAAAGCCAATTAGCGTACATGACAGGTTTCAACACCAAGGTACGACCCCCAGACCCCGCCCGTTAAGCTAAAATCGCACAAATTGACAAGCGGGCTTGAGCATGCTGGATACGGATAAAGATACAGATCAGGCTAATATGCAAAAAGACCTGTGGCAGGTGAACAGGTTGTTGCAGAAACACAAACTGATTGAAACGCTGGCACACAAGCAAAATCTGGTGGAATTGCAGCTCAGGCTGGAGCAACTGGATCCGCAGGCCGTCGCGCATATCATGGAAGCCGTCTCAACCGATGACCGGGAAATCATCTGGCCACTCGTCGCCGAAGAGCGCAAAGAGGAAATCCTGCTGGTCATCTCGGACGATGTGCGCGCCGAACTGGTTGGCGAGGAAATCCCCCGCGACCATAGCATGACGATACGCGTATTCGACCTGCATGAAGGACGTTTGCGCCAAATACCGATTGCCAGCCGGGAAGACCTCGCCCAGGCCAACCCCATCTGGATAGATCTGGTCGCGCCCGATGATGAACAAATCGCCTGGGCCAAGGAATTGTTCGGCGTTGATCTGCCCAACCCCAAGCTATTGACCGACCTGGAAACCAGCGCCCGCTTCTACGTAGCCGATGGAGGCGAGGTACACCTGCACTCCGATTTTCTGCTCGACCGCGAGGACGAGTCGCGCAACGTGGCCGTGGCATTTATTTTGCGGAGAGGCACCCTGTTTTCGGTGCGCAACGAAGAGTTGCCGGTATTCCGTTTGCAGCGTCTGCGCGCCCGAGCGCAATCGAACTACGTATCCGAGGCCAAGGATGTGCTGCTCGACCTGTACGCTGCCGATGTGGAATATTCCGCGAACGCGCTGGAGGACGTTTACGCCGATCTGGGCGCGGTAGGCCGACAGGTGCTGCGCTCCCATATCACCGACGATGAAGCCGCCATGGTGCTCGCCTCCATCGCCGAAGAAGAAGATCTGAACGGGCGTATCCGCCGCAATGTGCTGGACACCCGGCGTGCGCTGTCCTTTCTGATGCGCGCAAAATTTTTGTCGGAAGCGCAGCACGAAGACGTGCGTGAAATTTTGCGCGACATCGAATCTCTGGATGGCCACACGGCTTTTTTATTCAATAAAATCAACTTCCTGATGGATGCCACGGACAGCTCGATCAACATCAACCAGAACAAGGACATCAAACGGCTGACCGTTATCAGCGTGGTATTTATGCCGCTCAATGTACTGGCCGGTATCGGCGGCATGTCGGAATACTCGATGATGACCCAGGGCATTCCCTGGCCGGTGTCTTACACTGTTTTCACCCTCGCTCTGGTTCTCGTCGGCTGGATTACCTTTGTGGGCTTGCGCTATGCAGAACGACGGAAAGCGAGGGGCAGTCTGTCAGCCAACCGCAAGACTTCCTGAGATAACGACCACCAGCAATCCGCCTCTTTCCCGTCATAATTCTTCAATCTAACTCGCCTAAAATGCGGTCAATCAACTTTATTATTGACTGCGAATCATCGTGAGTACGAGCATACCGAACCAGAAAGAACAATCAATCTCGCACCCTGCCCGGGATGCGCATCCTTACCACGGTTTGTTGCACGAATTAGAGTCGTTACTGGGCGGACTGGTGGAATTTGAGCAGCAATCGGCAAAAACGCTGCAACTCGCAAATCCGCTCCATCTGGCAAGCGCCATCAATCTGACCCACTACCTTGGCCTGAGGCGGCGAGACATGCGCTCGCTACAGGAAAGACTATCAGCGGTAGGGTTGTCATCATTAGGCCGCATGGAGTCGCACGTCTTCACCAATCTCAATGCCATCATTGACCTGTTACGTTGCGCGCTAGGCAAGCAGTCGGCGGAAGAAATCATACCTGCCACAGCCACAACGGGTGCCACCATGCTGGAAAACAATACCCACAATCTGCTTGGCAAAACCCCGTCAAATCGCCGTGTCCGTATCATGGTCACCCTGCAAAGTGACGCAGCAGACAATTATTCATTGATCAAACACATGCTCGTCCAGGGGATGAATTGCGCGCGTATCAATTGCGCGCATGACAGCCCGGAAATATGGGCGCGCATGATTGAACAAATCAATCTGGCCCGCCGTGAAACGGGCCGACATTGCCGAATTTTAATGGATCTGGGCGGCCCCAAATTACGCACCGGCGAAATCGCTCCCAGGCCTGCTGTACTCAAATGGCAGCCACGGCGTGATGTATATGGCAACGTGACCGCCCCCGCACGGATATGGCTGTATCCCGAAGGCGACGATTCTTCCTGCCCGCCACTCGCCGATATTTACCTGCCAGTCAACGGGGATTGGCTCACTCAGGCCACATTACGCGACATCATTGAAATTACCGACGCGAGGGGCGCCTCCCGCATCCTGAAACTTGTTGACCAGATCGGTGCGGGATTTTGGGCCGAATCCAGCCAAACCACCTATATCACGCCCGGCATGGAACTCCGGCTTCTGCGAGTCTCGACCTCCGGGCATCCGCATCGTGCGAGCCGCACCGGCGTTGTCGGAGCGTTACCTCCTTCACCCGAATTGATTCGCCTTCACAAAGGGGACAATCTGATCATCACGCGTGAGCCATTACCGGGTCTGCCGACCCAGTTCGATTCCAGCGGACGTTTACTGCGCGCGGCCAGCATTGCCTGTTCCCTGCCGGAAGTTTTTCGCGCCGTCCAGCCAGGTGAACGCATCCTGATCGACGATGGCAGAATCGGCGGCATCATCCGCCGTGTCAGCAAAAAAGAAATAGCGGTTGAAATCACCCAGGCATGCAAAGGCGGCGAAAAACTGCTGGCACATAAGGGCATCAACCTGCCGGACAGTCGGCTTGAACTGGATGGTCTGACGGCGCAGGACATCGAACATCTGGAATTTGTCGTTCAACATGCCGATATGGTCGGGCTCTCGTTCGTCCGCAATCCCGCTGACATCGAGTTACTGCAAAAACATCTGAAGCGCCTTAATGCCGAAAAATTGGGCATTGTGCTGAAAATCGAAACGCGTGCCGCGTTCGAAAATCTGCCGGAACTATTGTTCACATTACTGCGCTCACCCACCGTCGGTGTCATGATTGCTCGCGGCGATCTTGCCGTGGAGTGCGGCTATGAAAGAATGGCCGAGTTGCAGGAAGAAATCCTCTGGCTGGTCGAGGCGGCTCATTTACCGGTGATATGGGCAACTCAGGTGCTGGAAGGTTTATCCAAAAGCGGCAAGCCGAGCCGCGCTGAAATTACCGATGCAGCCATGGGTGCGCGCGCCGAATGCGTCATGTTGAACAAGGGCGAGTATATTATTGATGCCATCCAGACACTGGACGACATCCTGCATCGCATGCAATCCCACCAGAAAAAGAAAAGCGCACTGCTCAGACGACTTCACTGGTAAGCCTTCGGGCGTATTCAACGCTGAAGTGTAATTTTTGTAATAATACTGTCACACAAGGCAACTAAGATACGCATCGCTTCGAAGCGTTCTTGCCTGCAAAGGCGAACGTACAGCCCTCAGAACTAAAGTAAACAACACTCAGGAGACACCATGAATCGCAAGCTCAAGCAACTCATTATCGCCCTGGCAGCCGCCTCAACGCTCGCTTATGCCAGCGTAAGTTCCGCTACCGACATCACCGGTGCAGGTGCGACGTTCCCCTACCCGGCTTACGCTAAATGGGCTGAAGCCTACAAGGCACAAACCGGCACCAACATGAATTACCAGTCTATCGGTTCCGGTGGCGGTATCAAACAGATCACTGCAAAAACCGTTGATTTCGGCGCGTCGGACAAACCCCTGACACCCGAAGAACTCGACAAATATGGTCTGATGCAATTCCCGACCATCATTGGCGGCGTCGTGCCGGTCATTAACGTCAGCGGCATCGAAGGCGGCAAGTTGAAACTGGACGGTGCAACGCTGGCCAACATCTATCTGGGCAAGATCACCAAGTGGAATGACCCGGCTATCGCGGCGCTGAACAAAGACATCAAGCTGCCCGACGACCTCATCACTGTAGTGCATCGCTCCGATGGTTCAGGCACCAGCTTCATTTTCACCAACTACCTGTCCAAGGTTAGCGCCGAGTGGAAAACCAACGTAGGCGAAGGCACGGCTGTTTCCTGGAAAGCCGGTACCGGCGGCAAGGGCAACGAAGGCGTCGCTTCCTATGTACAGCGCATCAAAGGCTCTATCGGTTATGTGGAATACGCCTACGCGTTGCAAAACAAGATGAACGCCGTGCAAATGAAGAACCGTTCCGGCAACTTTGTCGGCGCAGATGAAGCCAGCTTCAAGGCTGCCGCTGCGGGCGCAGAATGGGCCAAAGCGCCGGGTTTTTACGAAATTCTGACCGACGAAGCGGGCAAGGGAAGCTGGCCTATCAGCGGCGCAACATTCATCCTGATCCACAAGAATCAGGAAAAGCCTGAATCCGGCTTGGCCGTGCTGAAGTTTTTTGACTGGGCGTATGCCAACGGCGGTAAATTGGCTGCCGATCTGGACTACGTAACCATGCCTGATGATGTGGTCAAGTTAATCCGCAGCGCATGGAAAGCACAAATCAGAAGCGCAGACGGCAAGGCAATCTGGAAATAAGCAAACGGAGCGTGGCTGACAAAGCCTATCTCTAAGCTATAATCACGGGGGGCGATTGCCCCCCGTGATTATTGGCACTCAGCCGACTGTTTATCCAATCAAAAGTAAATAACTATGTCGATGTTTTTACACGAAGCACGCCTTAAAAGGCAATCTATCTTCGATTCGCTGTTCCGTAATCTGACCCGCGTAGCCGCTTTTAGCGTGCTGGCTTTGCTCGTGGCGATTATAGGTTCGCTGGTCGTCGGCAGCATGCCCGCCATTCATGCCTTCGGCTTCGGATTTCTGACCAGTCCAGACTGGGATCCGGTCAACGATCAGTTTGGTGCGCTGGTTCCCATCGTCGGCACACTGATTACCTCATTCATCGCCTTGCTCATCGCCATTCCGGTGAGCTTCGGCATCGCGCTGTTCCTGACGGAACTCTCTCCGCGCGTGTTGCGTCGCCCGTTAGGCGTCGCCATCGAACTGCTGGCGGGTATTCCCAGCATCATCTACGGCATGTGGGGTTTGTTTGTCTTCGCGCCGCTGTTCGCCGACCATGTCGAACCCTGGCTCAACGAGCA
Source organism: uncultured Gallionella sp. (assembly GCA_964385275.1). Classification (GTDB taxonomy): domain Bacteria; phylum Pseudomonadota; class Gammaproteobacteria; order Burkholderiales; family Gallionellaceae; genus Gallionella. The sequence goes on from CAYLOK010000006.1 coordinate 41,779, forward strand.
TATCGGCACCCTGCCCTACATCGGGCCGTTTTTCTCCGGCCCGCCGATGGGCATAGGCATCCTGACCGCCAGCATCATTCTGGCCATCATGGTCATCCCGTTCATCGCTTCTGTGATGCGCGATGTGTTTGATGTCGTGCCCACCATGCTCAAGGAATCCGCCTACGGACTCGGTTCAACCACCTGGGAAGTGATGCTGAAAATCGTGCTTCCCTACACCAAGGTAGGCGTGGCAGGCGGCATCATGCTGGGACTGGGTCGTGCGCTGGGCGAAACCATGGCGGTCACTTTCGTGATCGGCAATGCCCACGAACTGGGCAAATCCCTGCTGAATCCGGGCAATAGCATTTCCTCGGCACTGGCCAACGAATTCACCGAAGCGTTCGGCGAGCTATACACCGCCGCGTTGATCGAACTCGGCCTGATCCTGTTCTTTATTACTTTTGTCGTGTTATCACTCGCACGTTACATGCTCTACAAGCTTGGACAGCGTGAAGGAAAGGCTGCGTAATCATCATGATTGATCTATACACACGTCGCCGCATCGCCAACGCAACCGGCCTGACCATCGCGGTATTGGCCATGGCGTTCGGCTTGTTCTGGTTATGCTGGATTTTATGGACTTTGCTCGATCGCGGCCTGCCCGCGCTCACCCCGCTGGTCTTTTCGCAGATGACTCCGCCGCCGGGCAGTTCGGGCGGACTGTTGAATGCCATCTTCGGCAGCCTGATGATGACAATAGGCGGCACTGCGATTGGCACGCCCATCGGCATTCTGGCGGGAACCTATCTGGCTGAATTCGGCCAGCGCGGCTGGCTGGCCCCGATCACGCGCTTCATCAACGACATCCTGCTGTCCGCCCCGTCCATTGTCATCGGCCTGTTTGTCTATGAAGTTTATGTCGTTCATGTCAAACACTTCTCCGGTTGGGCAGGCACCATTGCCCTGGCCATCATCGTGATCCCCATCGTGATACGCACCACAGAAAATATGTTACGACTGGTGCCCAGCACCTTGCGCGAAGCCGCTGCCGCACTCGGCGCACCCCAATGGAAAATTATCAGTTTCGTCACCTTGCGTGCCGCCCGTGCCGGAATTATCACCGGCGTAATGCTGGCCATCGCCCGCATCAGCGGTGAGACCGCACCGCTGTTATTCACCGCGCTCAACAACCAGTTCTGGAGCAGCGACATGGACCAGCCGATGGCCAATTTACCTGTGGTCATCTTCCAGTTCGCCATGAGCCCCTACGAAGACTGGCAGAGTCTGGCTTGGGCGGGCGCACTGCTGATTACCTTTAGTGTACTGACGCTCAATATCCTGGCGCGCGTACTGTTCCGTCAAAGTGCTTCAACTCATTAACAAGGTCTCACAATGAACGCTGAAAATATCGCCAAACCCAGAGTCGTCGTCAAAGATCTCAACTTCTATTACGGCAAATATCGCGCACTCAACAACATCAATCTGGACATCGCAGAAAAGAAGGTCACGGCTTTCATCGGCCCGTCCGGTTGCGGGAAATCCACCCTGCTGCGCACCTTTAACCGCATGTATGAGCTTTACCCGAAGCAAAAAGCCACAGGCTCCATCGTCCTCGACGGTAAGAATATTCTGGATAAAAATCAGGACCTTAACAAGTTGCGCGCAAAAGTTGGCATGGTATTTCAGAAGCCCACTCCATTCCCGATGTCGATTTATGACAATATCGCGTTTGGCGTAAAGCTCTACCAGAACTTGAACAAACATGACATGGACGAACGTGTTGAATGGGCGTTAAAAAAAGCGGCGTTGTGGGACGAAGTCAAAGACAAGCTGAAACAAAGCGGCATGGGACTTTCCGGCGGACAGCAACAACGTCTGTGCATCGCGCGTGCCATTGCCGTCAAGCCGGAAGTGCTGCTGCTCGATGAGCCCACCTCCGCGCTGGATCCGATTTCCACCGCACATATCGAAAAACTGATCGATGAATTGAAGGAAGACTTCACCATCGTCATCGTTACCCACAACATGCAACAGGCCGCGCGCGTCTCCGATTACACCGCCTACATGTATCTGGGCGACCTGATCGAGTTCGGCGATACCAGCACGGTATTCACCAATCCAAAACGCAAGGAAACCGAAGATTACATCACGGGTCGCTTCGGTTAAGTGATCAGTTGTATAGCAGCGAAACAAACTTCCGAGATAGGCTGGGCTATTACATCACGGGCAGATTTGCTTAACAGTGGCGCAATTTTTTCGATGGGAGATGCTTCCCCCATTGAATAAATCGCCCGGTTCGCTGTGAGCTATGCTCAAATCGTGTTGGTAGCGTTGAAAATGTAAATTTCCGCTATTTGTCCGATCCAGTGAAAATCCGCCAGACTGCTCGTCGATATTGAGTTCGGCCCACAACTCACCGATACAAAAAAAGATAACTTCCTTGCAGGTCGCGGAACCGGAACCCCCCCGGGTTTTGCCGACTATCTTGACTGAAACACCGAGGCTGGCAATAAAAGTCTGTATGCTTGGCTGGGCAACGGAATAAAACCAAAGTGTTCATAAAACGTGATGGCTTTGTCATCTTTTGCATCAACAATGATCCCAACCACGGCTAGAACAGAACTGGCTTGAGAAACTTTTTGACAAGCGTCGGCAAGCAGAATTGAGCCCAAACCTTGACCTTGTGATTCATTATCTACGGCCAATCGGCCTATCAGTGCAACCGGCACCGGATAACGCAGGAGTTTTCGTGCAAGCGATGTCGGAAGGCTTGAACAACTTACGCTCCCTGCACTTAAGGTAAAGAATCCAGCCAGTTGTTTTGAATCATTTGTAGGCGTCACAACAAAAACGCGGGCAACATTTTTTCGTATATCTTGCGAGGCATAGCGACGGATGTACTCATCCAGAGGTTTTGATCCGCACCGAAAACTGGTCGAATCAATGTCCGCATCAAGTGGCCTGATGAGGTACTCCATTAACGAACCTGATCAGCGTGGCGTTTGAATGCGCGATTCAAGGCCTCATTAGGGGTGGCGGGCGCGTCAAGCGCCGCCAGGAACGATTCGAAGTCTTTTGGATTCAGTGTAATTGATTCATGTTCCTGTACAACACGCTCAGCTGATGCGAGCGCATTTGACAGCACAAATTCTGAAATGCTGACGTGTACATAACTGGCTGCTCTATCCAGCAACTGACGTGTGTAGCTGTCGCATCGAATATTCAGGCGACTTTCCTTGGTCATCGTTGTTTCCATGACGGACTCCTAAAGTTTGATGACAACATTGTGCACCATACGTACTCACAACTCAATAGCGATGCAGAGTATCATTAGACATTAGTTTGCCGGAGTTTTTCCAGTTTTGGTTATGCATTGTTACGACATCGCGCATAAGCAGTTGGCGTACAGTTTCCTTGGAATCCTATTGAATGGCGCCTGTTGATGCATTTGCGATGGCTGTCCTGACACCTTGTGCCTCAGGCGACGTGATATACGCTCGCTATAGGATCACCAGCATAAAAAGCAAATTGCTGCGGCATCTTCATTGGCAAGCCGAATAAGTTCTGAAGGCGCGATAAATCGCGCCCCCAGCATAATTTCGTCAGTTGCGCTCAGCCGGCAAATATCGCCGATCCTGCCTGTTGTCCTGCCGGTTATAGCGGTCCTGCTGATCGTCGATCATGCTGACCCCGACTTTAACCGTATCGCCGGGCTGATAAGGCAGCGTCGTGCTGACATCCCGCCCGTTGTAACGATACGTCACGTTATAACCTTTAATGACCTCACGGCTGCCGGCCACCTCGCGGCAGCGCTCGACTTGTTCGCTGCGCGGCTGGTCAGGATTGGCGACACGATCACCGATCAGTACGCCCGCCACGCCGCCTGCCGCTGTTGCGGCCTTGTTACCCGAACCGCCGCCGATCTGGCTGCCCAGCAATGCCCCCGCTATCCCGCCCACGATACTGCCGGTTGCCGAACGATTACTGTCCGGGTTGGCGACACGATCACCCACCACCGCACCGGCGACTGCGCCTGCACCCGTCGCAGCGGTATTGCCATGTCCGCCACCGACCTGGCTACCCAGCAGACCACCGGCAACACCTCCGACCACCGCACCCGCCATGGAACGCTCCTTGGGCGCAACCTGCACAGTTTCGGTCCAGCATTCGCGGCGCGGTTCGCTGACACGCTCATAAATCGGCGTACTGGAAATCACACGCGCAGTATCAATAAAATCGGCCGCATAAACCTGCCCGTACAAGGCAGCGAGGCTCAATACCAATAAACTTTTTTTCATTTTCAATACCCCTTAAAGTGTCTGAATTTTCATGACGGCATTATGACTAGTCTTTTGCAGATGCGTTCAACACAAATTGTTGCAAGTTGTTAATCGCCCGGTCGCCTTGCCAGATATTCCACCAGCGCCGCTTTCAACAAATCAAGCTCGCCCTGCAATTTAACAAACAAGCTGCCCGACAGGTCATCATGTTCTGCCAGTTCCTCGATCTGTCGTGCAACCTCTTCCACGCCCCGCGCGTTGAAATTTCCGACCAGACCGCGCAAGGTATGTGCGCCGCGAAGCAGCGAGACTTTATCTGCGGCATCAATCGCGGCGCCGATTTCCGTCATTAACTGGTCGCATTCATCCAGAAACGCCTGCCCTATGGTTTCTATCACCCACGCATCCGCCCGGTTGAGCGCAGCCGCATAGTCGAACGCCGACTCGACCGGCTGGACTGATTCCGCATCCGCTTCGGATGACAAGCCCTGCAACGCAGCCCGCAGCTTCTCGAAATCGAGCGGTTTGGCCAGATAATCGTCCATACCCGCATCCAGGCAACGCTGTCTGTCTTCAGACATGGCATTGGCCGTCATGGCAACGATGGGCGTGTGTTTGCCCTCACTCGCTTCATGCGCACGAATAAACTGTGTAGCCTCTAATCCACCCATTTCCGGCATCTGCACGTCCATCAGAATCACGTCAAAGTATTGTGACCGGCTTTTCTCAACCGCCTCCATGCCGTTGTTTGCCAGCTCCACGCTATGCCCCCACTTTTCCAGCAGGGTGACGGCCAGTTTCTGATTGACCAGATTATCCTCAGCCAGCAGGATAGTCAGCACCCGCGACGACGCAGGCAAACTTTGCCTGGCGATCGGCGCCGCATCCGCTTCTATCCCCAGCGCCATTCTGATCGCGTTCATCAGTTCATTCTGCTCGACTGGTTTAGTCAGGTAGGCAGAAATACTCAACTCGCGACAGCGCTGCGCATCCTCGCGCAATCCGGCTGAGGACAACATCATCACCGCACCATAGCTTATGTCCGGGGATAGCCGCAATTTTTCCGCCAGCGCAAAACCATCCATATCGGGCATCAGCGCGTCCAGCAACATCAACTTGAACGGCTCACCCCGCCGGTGAGCTTCCGATGCCATCGCCATCGCCTGTCCGGCATTCTCCGCCACCTCAGGTTTCATGTTCCATTTTCCGAGCAGCTGCGTCAGCAGATGGCGATTCGTGGCATTATCGTCCACGATCAGTGCAGACAAGCCTTCAAGACCTGCCAGCGGTTGCGCTGCGCGTTGCAGCGCAGCAACAGGAAAGACAATTTCAAAACCGAATACACTGCCCTGTCCCAACTCGCTGCTGACTTTCAGTTGTCCGCCCATCGCTTCAACCAGTTGTCTGGAAATCGCCAGCCCCAGCCCGGTTCCGCCATATTTCCGTGTGGTGGAGGTATCAGCCTGCGTGAAGGCCTCGAAAATATGTGCCTGTTTTTCGGGAGAAATGCCGATTCCCTGATCGGCCACTTCGATGCAAACCTGAATTTCATTGCCTGAATGTCGCAATAACTTCATGCGCAATGTCACCACGCCCTGTTCGCTGAACTTGATGGCATTACCCAGCAAATTGGTCAACACCTGTCGCAAGCGACCCGGATCGCCCGTCAACAAGTCTGGTATCTCGCTATCCACATCGTAAACGAGTTCCAGACCTTTCTGCTCGGCGCGCACCACCAGTGCTTTCTCGGCAGCTGCAAACAAGGCGCGCACATCGAAATCCAGCTGTTCCAGCTCCATTTTCCCTGATTCAATCTTGGAAAAATCCAGAATGTCATTGATGATGGTCAACAAGGAATCGGCAGAGGACTTCACCAGGCTCAGGTATTCGCGCTGCTCGGCATCCAGTTCGGTATCCAGAGCCAGTTCCGTCATGCCGATAATGCCGTTCATCGGGGTGCGAATTTCATGGCTCATGGTCGCCAGAAAGTCCCCCTTCGCACGGCTCGCCGCTTCGGCAGACTCCTTGGCCCGCAGCAACTCGCGTTCGGTAAACTTGCGTTCGGAAATATCCTGGAAGGCGGCAACCGAACCGACTGTTTTTTCACCCTCCAGCATCGGTGAAGCGACAATGGCAATCGGGAACAATGTGCCGTTCTTGTGCTGGAAGTAATCCGCCTCCGAGCGAAATAGTTTTTTCGCCCGCATGCTTTGATGCACCGGGCAATCCGCCTCCGCGACAGGCGTGCCATCAGGCAGTTGCGAATGGATGACATCATGCAATTTCCTGCCGATCAATTCTTCACTGGTCCAGCCGATAATGGCTTCCGCCTCACGGTTCAGATAGGTGCAGCGCCCCTCTATATCCAGCATGTAAACCCCTTCGCCCAGGGTATCCATGACATTCTGCAACAGTCGATGCTCGGCCTCCACCTGCTGCTCCATCGCCTTCTGTGCGGTGATGTCGGTGCGCATCGAGACGTATTGATAGGGTTTTCCCTCCTGACTCATGAAGGGCACCACTGTGGCTTCCACCCAATAAAAATGACCGTTTTTGGCAAGATTTTTTACTTGCCCGTGCCAGACCTTGCCGTTCGCCACGGTATGCCATAATTCACGGAAAAATTCCTCGCTGTGCTCTCCCGACTTAACCATGCGATGATTATGTCCGATCAACTCTTCCTCGGAATAGCCGCTGATCTCGACAAATTTTTCATTGACGTAAGTGATGTCGCCCTTCACATCGGTGATGCTGACAATGGCGTGTTCGTTCAGCGCATGTTGCTGGTTACTGATTTCTGCCAGCGCAAGCTCAAGTTGTTGGCGCTGCACCTTCAGACGGTAGTAAATATGGATGGAATAGACCAGCATCAGCATCGCTGCCAGCAACAGGCACAGACGGTAAATGCCCGCCATGCGTTGCCGCTCCTGATAGTAATCCTGGTACAGCCTGTCCAGATTCGCGCCCAGATGATAGGCCTGATACGAACTCAATTCGGTCAGCAAAACCGGCATCCCCTTTTCCACTTCCAGCAGTGCTTGCGCATGGCTGGAAGCATAACGCGCCAGACCTCTCGCCTTCGCCGGCAGATCGGGAATGACTTGCTCGACCTTGAGAATATCCGCTTCCAGAATCTCGATCGAGGCGGTATCGCCCTTGACACTCACCAGCAGCGCATCGCGCAGCAGGAATTCGAATTTCTCAAGCAGCGGCTCATCCGACCGGGGCAACTCTGCCAGCACACTGTTGACCATGCTAGGCAGATAGATCAACGAGTTTTTCATCACGGCGTTATTGGACTTGAATTCGTCCAGCTTCACGGCTTTTTGTTCGATCTGCTGCCCGATCCGGGTCAACTCCCTTCGCACTTCCGGCGTATCCGGCAACAGGCCATTTTCTTTATGCCGCTCCAGCGCGATGCCCAGTGCCTCTATGCGCTGCATCAGCGCTACCACAGTGTCATAGTTGTTGGCCAGGCGGTAATGCAGTTGCAGCACCGCCTCACCCAATTCGGTATCCCGTTTTTGCAGCTCGGCAATATCGCCCGCCACCCGGTTGTGCGTGTCGGGGTCAACAGGCTGCGCCCTGGCGAACAGCCACAGCAGGATCGCCACTGCTGTAGCCGCCAGAGCAAGCTGCCAGCGGTTCTGTCTGAGTCTCCCGTTCATTTCGTCGCCCCCTCGTGCTGTGTCGCGGGATATTCACCGGTCAGCGTATTGAGGAATTTGACGATCCTGACAATCTCGGCATCCTGTAAATCCACACCCAACTGGTACTTGCCCATGATGGCGACGGCCTGCTCCAGCGTACTGGCGGAGGCGTCGTGAAAATAAGGCGCTGTCAGCGCCACGTTGCGCAGTGAAGGAACGCGGAATTCATAACGATGCTCTTCTTTTCCGGTCAGGTTGTAGCGACCAAAATCCACTTTCTGCACATTGCCGCGCTGCGCAAAATAATCCTCCACCAGACCCAGCTTCTCGTACATATTGCCGCCGACGTTCATCCCCTGATGGCAACTGATGCAACCCAACTCCTTGAACAGCTGATAGCCCGCAAATTCTTCGCCATCCAGCGCATCTTTCTGTCCGCGCAGGAAACGGTCGAATTTTGCGTTGGGCGTAATCAGCGAGCGCTCGAATGTGGCAATCGCATCCTTGACCGTTGCAGGCTTGATTCCGGCCCCGTACAGCGCCGCGAAATCATCGCGATAACCCTTATCCTTTTCCAGCCTGGCAATGACTTCCGGCCAGCTTGCACCCATTTCCTTCGGGTGCTGAACGGGGCCGTCTATCTGCTCTTCCAGCGTGGCCGCGCGACCATCCCAGAACTGACGAAAATTGAAGCCGCTGTTGAATACGGTAGGCGCGTTGATTCCGCCCTCTGCGCCACCTATACCGATTGAACGCGGCAAACCGTCCACCCCGCCCCTGTTCAGATTATGGCAACTCACGCAAGCGATTTTATTATCCGCTGACAGTTGCGTATCGTTAAACAAACGCTGCCCCAACGCCACTTTGCGCTGATCCAGCTTGATTTCCAGCGGAATGGGGGTAATCGGCTCGTTGTCGACACTTTTTTCGACGGCAGGATACCAAGCGCTTTGCGGCAGTTCGCGCCGCACATCGGAGGCTTGCCAAAAGAAAAAAACTGCGCCAACCAAAGCAGGCACGATCAACATCAGGTAACGCGGCCACTTATTCATAAAACACTCCCATCCCAAAACCGGGCAAAACCGCTATCCGTCCGCAAGTCAGGCCGACGGTTAAACCGGCACGCGAAATATCCGTCAATACCCGCCCAACTGATGAGCGCTCTTCTCGGCCTCATCATCCTTGAAACGCTCGCGTATCACCATCACCTCGTCCCAGTCGGCCAGAAAAGCCTGAACGCAAGCCGGATCAAAATGGCTGCCCGCCCCTTCGCGCAACAGCGCAATGGCCCGTTCATCTTCCCAGGCTTTTTTGTAAGGACGTTCGGAAGTGAGCGCATCGAACACATCGGCAACCGAGCATATCCTCGCAAAAACGGGAATGGCATCGGCCTTCAGTCCATACGGATAACCACTGCCGTCGTATTTCTCGTGATGGCTCAGGGCAATTTGCGCCGCCGCCTGCAACATCGAGGACTGGCTGCCGTTCAGAATATCGTAGCCAAGAATAGCGTGCCGCTTCATGATTTCGAATTCGCCCGGATCCAGACGTCCGGGCTTGAGCAGGATATTGTCCGGGATACCGACCTTGCCTATGTCATGCATCGGCGCGGCCTCCAGCAACGTCTCCTGATCCGCTTCCGGCAAGCCCAGTCTGGCCGCAATCAACTTTGAATAATGCGACATGCGCAAGATATGCGCGCCCGTTTCGGGATCACGCGAATCCGCCGCTTTGGACAGGCGAATAATGGTTTCACGTTCCCTTGCCAAAATTTCGGCAGTGGCTTTTTTTACTTCTTCGGCCAGCCAGGCCGCATGATCCGCCAGTTTCCGCTGGCTGCGCCGCAACGACAACATGTTGCGCGCGCGTGCCATGAATTCGGCCTTGTCGATAGGCTTGGTGAGAAAGTCGTTCGCGCCCGCTTCGAGCGCCTGATGGCGAACTTCGATCTGATCGTTGGCCGTCACCATCAGCACCGGAATATCTTCCCGGCCAGGGCAGGCGCGAAACCGGCGCACGAACTCGATGCCGTCCATTTCCGGCATCATGTAATCAACGATAAGCAGATCGGGAACTTGCCCGACGCACCATGCCAGGCCCTCCTGCGGCACGGTAAAACCGAGGGCGACACTGTCGTCGAGCCTGCCGACCAGATGCGACAACAGCGTGACATTGATGGGCGTGTCGTCCACCACGATAACATTCATTTTCATATTTGAATCTCCCAACCTCAAAGAGTGAATTGCGTGGTGGTGCGACGAAGAAATACCGAGTTATAAGCTTATCGTCCGTTATGCGAAAAACGTTAGGGAACCTCAGGAGATTTTAAAATATTTTTTTGTTAATAAACAATAAGTTAAAAACAATTTGATTATTCATCAAAAACAACTCGATTCCGTCCAGCCTGTTTTGCCGCATATAAACAGCTATCGACACGGATTAGCAACTCATCGAGCGTAGTCATTCCGCCCCTGACCGCCACAGTGCCGATGCTGACAGTCAGACGCAACGGAGGATTGACATTAGCCACTGCCAACTCAGCCACATGCTGACGCAGGCGCTCGGCACACTGATGGGCAGCATGAATATCGGTATCCGGACAAATCACCAGAAACTCCTCGCCCCCCATCCGGCACACCACATCCTGCGCACGTGCCACCTGACGCAGTGACTGTGCAACACATTTAAGCGCCAGATCGCCAACCGGATGACCAAACTTATCGTTGACCAGCTTAAAATGATCAATATCCACCATCATGCACGCCAAGGGATGATTGCTGCGCTGCGACAGCGACCACTCCTGCTCAAGTCGTTCCATCGCCGCGCGGCGATTCGGCAAACCGGTCAATGAATCGGTCAGCGCCAGCAACTGCAAATGCCGGTTGGCCACCGTCAGATCATTCGACACCCGCTGCAACTGCTCACGATCAAACGCCAGTTCCTCCTGCATTTGAACGATGCGCTGCACACCACGCAAGCGAGCGAAGAATATTTTTCTGATGATCGGTTTAACCAAATAGTCATTGGCTCCCGCCTCAAACGCTTCGACCAATCTGTCATTACCCTCTCGCCCAGTGAGAATAATCATATAAATATTGCGCCACTCACTGCGCTCGCGTAGCTTGCGACACAGGGTAATACCATCCATTTCAGGCATCATCCAGTCACTAATCAACAATTGCGGGGTTTCCTGTTCGATCAGCCGCAACGCCTCCACACCGTTGCGGGCAAGCTGTACCTTGTGCCCGGCAGTGCGCAACATGACTTCAAGCAATTTCAGCATGGCGCTGTCATCCTCGACCACCAGTACGCGCAAAGAGTAACCACCAGGCTCGATTTGCGCCTCCGCGATCATTGCCTTCTCTTCACTGATTTCAAGCGATTTCACCAATTCTGTAAACGGCAGCACATTGAGCCGGCTCCCCATATTCAGCAAGGCAGACCATTCCTGCCAGTCACGCGCACAGGCATCACCTATTTCGATCAGATCATTCCACTCGATTGCCAGTCGTGCCGCCTGCTGCTTTAAGTTGGCCACCCGCTCGCCGCTTACCGCCGAACTTGCCAAAAACAGTTCTGCCAACAATATGGCCATATGTAGCAGGTGCAATAATCGCCACTCACGACTGCCTTCAACAATCTGGCCTTGGCTGGGTTGATCACAATAGCGCACTAATGTCTGAAAAATCTGAGGAAAATGCATTTCAGCGAGCATCGCTTCGCTCAATTCTGATTCGTCAAAACCGAATTTTTCACGTTGCCGCAACTGCAATGTTGCAACGGGTTGTCCCCTGCCGTGCGACAGTAACTGACCATACTCATCAGTGAACAAGGTAGTAAACGCTAACTGCCCGATGTGACTAAACAGACCAACCACAAAAATTTCATCAGCCGCCGCCAGACTGGCATGTTCAACCAGACGCTTGGCGGCGATACCGGTCAACAATGAATGCGTCCAGAAATGTAGATAATCAAATTGCTTGCAGGGGCCATGGCGATAATCCACGATCAACGAGATGCTCAATACCAGTTGACGCAGCCCCCGCAACCCTAACACCATAACTGCATCGGCAATCGTGATAACAGGCCGGGACGAATTGGCTAACAACACATTCGCCGCCTTAATCACGCGCATACTTAACGCCGCATCAGCACCAATCGTGTGCACAATGGCCGGATTCGAGACGTCGGCCTGCTGAGTAAGTTTGATCACTTCCATCGCAATCCCCTTGGGAGCAGGCAAGCGACCACTGACTTTTAATCGGATAAATTCGTGATCGTCAACAAGGCTCATAGGGCGTCCGGAAAAAGGCTCAGTTCGGCGATTTGCGATGCCGGAAAAATTCGACCAGCGCAGGAAGGAAGGAAATCAGAATGACCGCCAGGATAATCAGGGTGAGATTGTTTTTCACTACAGGAATGTTGCCGAAGAAATAACCCGCCAGCGTCAGACTGCCTATCCATGCAAGACTGCCCAGCGCGCTATACAGCACGAACAGGCGGTAACGCATCAGGCCTATGCCGGCAACGAAAGGGGCGAAGGTGCGGATAATGGGCATGAAGCGCGCGAAAATAATGGTCTTGCCGCCATGCTTCTCGTAAAAGGCGTGGGTCTTATCCAGATATTCGCGCTTGAGCAGACGCCCCTCAAAACGCTGAAACACCCGCATGCCGATTAGCCGCCCCACCCAGTAATTGGTGTTGTCGCCGCTGAAGGCAGCCAGAATCAGCAGGGGAATCAGCCATTCCAGTTGCAGAGCATCCAGCCCGCACAACGCACCGGCCACAAACAGCAGCGAATCGCCTGGCAGGAAAGGCATGAACACCAAACCCGTTTCGGCAAAGATAATCAGAAACAGGATGCCGTATACCCACACGCCATAGTTCTGCACCAGAGCCATCAGATGGGTATCCAGATGCAAAACAAGATCAACAAAGGCGGTCAGCAGTTCCAAAGTCAGATTCCAATTCTATAAAAACAAAAGGGGTTTGATCTAAGGCAGAACTTCTTCCGCTTCGACCTTTTCCGGCTTGATAAAATCTTCTCGCGACACGCCCAGCCACATCAGAATCGGGCTGGCGACCAGCACCGAAGAATAGATACTGAACATAATGCCGATGGTCAGAGCCATCGCAAAATAATGCAGCGTCTCGCCGCCCAGGAACAGCATCGCACCCACCATCATCTGGGTGGAACCGTGGGTGATGATAGTTCGCGACATGGTGCGGGTAATCGCGTTATCAATGATTTCGCTAACTTCGGCCTTGCGCATTTTGCGGAAATTTTCGCGGATACGGTCAAATACCACCACCGATTCGTTCACCGAATAACCCAGCACCGCCAAGACCGCCGCCAGTACCGAGAGTGAGAACTCCCACTGAAAGAAGGCGAAGAAGCCGAGAATAATCACCACGTCATGCAAATTGGCGATGATCGCGGACAAGCCGAATTTCCATTCGAAGCGTATCCACAGATAACCGACGATGCCCAGACTGACCAGCAACAGCGCCATCGCGCCGTTCTCGATCAAGTCACGGCCTACCTGGGGACCGACAAATTCAACGCGGCGCATTTCCACGGCGGCATCCTGCTTGTGCAAGACAGCCATCACATGCTCGCTCAATTTGGCGCCGACAACATTTTGCTTGAGCGGAATCTGAATCAGGACATCGTGACTGGAGCCGAAGTTCTGCACCTGCACGTCCGGAAGATGATTTGCAGCCAGATGTTCGCGGACTTTGACCAGATCAGCGGGCTGCGCGTAATGCACTTCCATCACGGTGCCGCCGGTAAAATCCACGCCAAAGTTCAACCCTCTCGTGGCAAGGAAGAATACCGCCAACAAAAAAGTCACCAGCGAAATCGCCGTGGTGTAACGTCCATAACTCATGAACGGAATGTCGCGCTTGATCTTGAAAAATTCCATATTGTTTCTTCCTTAACCTTACGGTCATGACACTGTTGTCGCCCTTGATGGTAAAACGAGCCATGCCCGTTTCCCCTCACCTCAACCCTCTCCCGCAAACGGGCGAGGGAGCAAATGCTCGCTGCGCGAATTTTTTAACCGATGGACACGTTAGTCAGCCTGGCACGGCGTCCGTAAACCAGATTCGTGATGGCGCGTGACACCAGCACTGAACTGAACATCGAAGTCAAAATACCCAGACACAACACCACCGCAAAGCCCTTGATCGGCCCGGAGCCGAACAGGAACAAGGCGATACCGGCAATCAGGTTGGTAATATTCGAGTCCACAATGGTGGCAAAGGCATTGTCATAGCCCGCATTGATGGCCGCCTGCGGCGACATGCCATTGCGCAGCTCTTCACGAATACGCTCATTAATCAATACGTTGGAGTCAATCGCCATACCCAGCGTCAGCGCGATGCCGGCCATGCCCGGCAGGGTCAGCGTCGCTTGCAGCATGGACAACAACGCGATCAGCAACAGCAGGTTCGCCGCCAGAGCCAGCACGGAAATCGTGCCGAACATCAGGTAGTAAGCGACCATAAACACCGCGATCAACATGAAACCGATTTTGGTGGAATTGAAGCCGCGCGAGATATTGTCTGCGCCCAGGCTTGGGCCTACGGTACGTTCTTCAACGATTTCCATCGGTGCGGCCAGTGCACCGGCACGCAACAGCAACGAAGTATCTTGCGCCTCTTCGGTGCTCATCTTGCCGCTGATTTGCACCCGGCCGCCGCCAATTTCTTCGCGGATCACAGGCGCCGTGATGACTTCGCCACGCCCCTTCTCGAACAGGATAATCGCCATGCGCTTGCCAACATTTTCACGCGTCGCTTCCTTGAATTTGCGCGCGCCCACGCCGTCCAGATTGATATGGACGGCAGGCTCATTATTGCGATTATCAAAGCCGGGTTGCGCGTCATTGATGCGTTCGCCGGTCAGCATCACCTGCTTTTTCACCAGCAGGGTATTGCCTTCCCTGTCCTTGAACATCTCAGTGCCGAACGGTGCGACCCCGCCTGCCCCGATCTGATGTTCGTCATCCACCATGCGCACTTCCAGCGTGGCGGTACGTCCCAGAATATCCTTGGCGCGCGCCGTGTCCTGCACGCCGGGCAACTGCACCACCACACGATCCGCACCCTGCTGCTGAATCACCGGCTCGGCCACGCCCAATTCATTGACGCGGTTGCGCAGCGTCAGCAGATTTTGTTGCACCGCCGACTCCTGAATGCGATGTTCGGCTTCCGGCTTGAGCGTGGCTTGCAAGATAAATTCGCCGTCCAGCTCTTTTTCGGTCAACGCATAATCGGAGAAACGCTGTTTGAGTTGCTCTTCAGCCTTGCTGCGCGATGCAACGTCGCGGAATTTCACCAGCAAGTTGTTGCCGTCGCGGCTCACGCCGGAATAGGCAATATTTTCTTCGCGCAACGCGCTGCGAATATCGCCGGTCGCCGCTTCCAGCGCCTTGTCCAGCGCGGCTTTCATGTCCACCTGCAACAGGAAATGTACGCCGCCGCGCAAATCCAGACCGAGATACATCGGCAGCGCATGCAGACTGGTCAACCACTGTGGCGAACGCGGCAACAAGTTGAGCGCGACCACATAGTCTTCGCCCAACTGGCTGTTCAGTACGTCTTTAGCTTTGAGTTGCACATCCGTATCGGCAAAGCGCGCCTTGATGCTGTTGCCATCCAGCGCGACCATTTCCACGTTGAGATTGGCCGTTCTGAGCGCGGCTTCCACACGCCCCAGCAAGGCGGCATCAGCCTTCATGCTGGAACGCAGCGGCAAAATCTGCACGGCGGGCGATTCACCATAGAAATTCGGCAAGGTATAAATCAGGCCTGCCAGCAACGCAGCCAGAATCAGCAGATTTTTCCAAAGTGGATAATGGTTCATGACGGCCTCAGATGTGATACACGCAGCACGCGCTAACTCAACGCGTAACTATTTGATTACTTGATTGATTTAATCGTACCCTTGGGCAGCACGCTTTGAATCGCGGTTTTTTGCACGGTCACTTCAAGGTTCTCGGCGAGTTCCACACCGACATATTGCTCATAAACCTTGCTGACACGTCCCAATTCGCCGCCCGTCGTCACCACTTCATCACCCCGTTGCAGCGCTTCCAGCATGACTTTATGTTCTTTGGCGCGCTTGGATTGCGGACGTAGAATCATGAAATAAAACACCGCGACCAGCGCGACCAACGGCAGAAAATCCATGAACCCGCCACCTGCTGCCGGGGCAGCCGCTTCAGCAAAAGCATTACTAATAAACATTATTCCGACTCCTGGTAATCAATCAAAAGGCGCGCATTCTAACACGAAGCTTGTTACAACTTCACTTCCGCACGACGCTGCGCAAAACGCACGGCGAAATCCGCAAACGCATCGGTCTCTATCGCCGCGCGTATCTCTGCCATCAGCTGCTGATAGTAGTGCAGGTTATGCAGGGTATTGAGCCTTGCGCTTAAAATTTCCTTCAGGCGATACAGGTGATGCAGATAGGCGCGACTGAAGTTTTGACAGGTATAGCAACTGCACTCCTCATCCAGCGGGCGGGTGTCCAGCCGATACTGCGCGTTTTTGATCTTGATGTCGCCGTTTTGCGTAAACAGCATGCCGTTGCGCGCGTTGCGGGTCGGCATCACGCAATCGAACATGTCTATGCCTTGCGCCACCGAGGCGACCAGATCTTCCGGCGTGCCCACGCCCATCAGATAGCGCGGCTTGTCCTGCGGCAGTCGCGGTGCGGTATGTTCGAGAATGCGCAGCATGTCATCCTTGGGTTCGCCCACCGACAAGCCGCCGATGGCATAACCGTCAAAGCCGATCCGGGTCAATTCGGCCAGCGACTCATCGCGCAAGCCTTCATACATGCCGCCCTGCACGATACCGAACAAGGCGTTGGGATTGCCTTCATGCGCCGCGCGGGAGCGCGCCGCCCAGCGCAACGACAGGCGCATCGAGTCCGCCGCCTCGCGCTCGGTGGCGGGATAAGGCGTACATTCGTCGAAGATCATCACAATATCCGAATTGAGCACGCGCTGAATGCGCATGGATTCTTCCGGCGTCAGGAACAGTTTGTCGCCGTTGACCGGCGACTGGAATTTCACACCCTCTTCGGTGATCTTGCGCAACGCCCCCAGACTGAACACCTGAAATCCGCCGGAATCGGTAAGGATCGGCCCGTCCCAGCCCATGAATCCGTGCAAGCCGCCGTGCGCCGCGATCACTTCCAGCCCGGGGCGCAACCACAAATGAAAGGTGTTGCCCAGCACGATGTTCGCACCGATGTCGCGCAACTCGACCGGACTCATCGCCTTCACCGTGCCATAAGTGCCGACCGGCATAAACGCCGGTGTCTGCACCGTGCCGTGCGCCAGCGTCAACTGCCCGCGCCGCGCCTTTCCTGAAGTCTTGTACAAGTCAAATTTCATTGTTTCCCCTAACCTTTAAATACTCTTTTTAATCCGCAGATTACACAGACTTCCACAGATTAACAGCGAATTATCCGGCTTATCCCGATCCTCATCGAAACACTGCTCGACTATTCGAACAATCGGCGTAAATCTGTGTAATCTGCGGAAAAATATGCTTTGTTGTTAATTTTTCCGTTCAATCAGCATCGCATCGCCATAGCTGAAGAAGCGGTATTCTTTTTCCACCGCATGGCGATAGGCTGCGCGCATCTCTTCCATTCCGCCGAACGCGCTGACCAGCATCAGCAGCGTGGATTTGGGCAGGTGAAAATTGCTCAGCAGCACATCCACCACGCGAAAACGATAGCCCGGCGTGATGAAGATGCGCGTCTCGCCCGTGCCGGCCTGCAACGCACCGATTACCCGAGATTCGCGTAGCGATTCGTTCGCCTCCTCGCCCGCAAGCGGGATAACCAGCGACTTAGCTGCGGTATTTGGCAGCTTAATCGAATGGCTAGTTGTTTCATCCAGAGGATTGAGGAGAGGGCGCTGCGCGGCACTCTCCAGCGCGCGCAAACTGGTCGTACCGACCGCAACCACCCTGCCGCCGACCGCTCGTGCCTGCGCGATCACATCCACTGTCGCCTGCGGGATCTCGTAGCATTCGCTGTGCATCACATGTTCGCTGACCAACTCGACGCGCACCGGTTGGAATGTACCCGCGCCGACATGCAGCGTCAGGCAGGCAATGGCAACCCCCTTGTCGCGCAAGGCTTGCAGCATCGCGTCATCGAAATGCAGGCCCGCAGTGGGTGCGGCCACTGCCCCCGCCTCACGGGCGAACACCGTCTGGTAACGCTCTTCGTCCTCACCGTCCGCCGCATGAACGATATAGGGAGGAAGCGGCAAACGACCGTAGCGCTCCAGTAACTCTAGCACCGGCGTCTCGGAAAGAAAGCGCAGATGAAAGAATTCCCCCTCTCTCCCCAGCACCTCGACTTCCAGCTCGCCCGCTAAAACTATACGGCTGCCCGCCCTGGGCGATTTGCTGGCGCGCACCTGGGCCAGCACTTCATGCTCGTTCAGCACGCGCTCCACCAGCACTTCGATTTTTCCACCACTTTGCTTCTCACCGAACAGCCGCGCCTTGATCACGCGCGTATCGTTCAGCACCAGCACATCGCCCGCCCTGACCTTGTGCAAAAAATCAGCAAACCAGCTGTCTTCCAGAACGCCGCCGCTCACACACAACAACCGGCTGGCACCGCGTTTCTCCGGCGGATGCTGGGCGATCAGATGCTCGGGCAAGGCAAAATCAAATTCATCGGTACGCATTAACAGCTGGCCATTTTCGCAAAGGCGCGATTGTAGTTGATATGGGCAACTGTTTCATGGATAATGCGCCCCACTTCGCCGGGGTGATGGAACTGGTAGACGTGCCGGACTCAAAATCCGGTGCCTGAAAGGGCGTGGGGGTTCGATTCCCCCCCCCGGCACCAAACAAAAAAGGCCACTGATTCAGTGGCCTTTTTCTTGTGGCGGTTTAAGTGATAACATTCGCCGACCTGTCACATCCCTCCTCCTGAAATGATCTGGAAACCCAACGTCACCGTCGCTGCCGTCATCGAACGCGACGGCAAATTTTTACTGGTCGAGGAAGAAACCTCGCAAGGCCTGCGCTTTAACCAGCCCGCCGGACACCTCGAAGCCCACGAATCCTTACTGGCCGGTGTGACGCGCGAAGTCCTCGAAGAGTCCGCCTATCATTTCACTCCCGAACATCTGCTCGGAATTTACCGCTGGCACGCCGCCGCCAACGACACCACCTATCTGCGCTTCGCTTTCTGCGGCACGCTTACCGGACACGAACCCGGGCGCCCGCTGGACACCGGCATCCTGCAAGCCGTGTGGCTGACAACGGAAGAAATTCGCGCCAACCAGTCGCTGCACCGCAGTCCGCTGATACTGCGCTGTGTCGAAGACTATCTGGCAGGCAAACGCTATCCGCTCGATATGCTGGTTCACTATGAATAAACCTCGCGTGGTGGTCGGCTTGTCCGGCGGCGTGGATTCATCCGTTACGGCGCTGTTGCTGAAAGAACAGGGCTATGACGTGATCGGCCTGTTTATGAAGAACTGGGAAGATGACGACAACAGCGAATACTGCTCGTCGCGTCAGGACTTGCTGGACGCAGTTTCAATCGCCGATACCATCGGCATCCCGATCGAGGCGGTGAATTTTGCCAAGGAATACAAAGACCGTGTGTTCAGTTCCTTCCTGAGCGAATATCAGGCGGGACGCACCCCCAATCCCGACATCCTGTGCAACGCCGAGATCAAGTTCAAAGCCTTTCTCGATCACGCCATGCGTCTGGGCGCAGACTGCATCGCCACCGGGCATTACGCCCAGGTTCGCGAAGTGGACGGACTCTTTCAGTTACTCAAGGCCACAGACAACAGCAAGGACCAGAGCTACTTTCTGCACCGCCTGAGTCAGGCGCAACTCAGCAAAGCGATGTTCCCGCTAGGCAAAATTCTCAAATCCGAAGTGCGCAAGATCGCCGAACAACACGGCTTATGCAACCACGCCAAGAAAGACAGCACCGGCATCTGCTTTATCGGCGAGCGCCCGTTCCGCGAATTCCTGAGCGGCTACCTGCCCACCCAACCGGGCGAGATGCGCACGCCGGAAGAAAAGATGGTCGGCAAGCATATGGGCTTATCCTTTTACACCCTGGGCCAGCGTCAGGGCTTGGGCATAGGCGGCGATAAGGATTCCAGCGGCGAACCGTGGTTCGTTGCGGCCAAGGACATGGCGAACAACCGCCTGATCGTGGTACAGGGCCACGACCATCCTGCACTGTTAAGCAAACAACTCACGGCACTGGATGCCCACTGGATCAGCGGCAGCGCGCCACTCATCAACCACACTTACGCCGCCAAAACCCGCTACCGTCAGGCCGACGCGCCCTGCCGCATCACGCAACTGGCGGACGGACACTGCTCGATATCCTTCGACCAGCCGCAATGGGCGGTCACGCCAGGCCAGTCTGTTGTGCTGTATGACGGCGAAGTGTGCCTGGGCGGTGCAATCATTGAACAAGGACAGGCCTGATTCGCGTAAAATGCGCGTTTTCCGATTCAAGGCACTGTCATGACTACGCTTAGCACACTTACCGCACTCTCCCCGCTGGACGGACGTTATCACGGCAAGGTTGATGCCTTGCGCGGCTATTTCAGCGAATTCGGCCTGATCCGTTTCCGCGTTCAGATCGAGATCGAATGGCTCAAGGCGCTGGCCGCCCAGACTGACATCCCGGAAGTCGGCCCGTTCTCGGCGACGACCATCGCGCAACTGGACGCACTGAACGCGAATTTCTCGGAGGCCGATGCCGAAGCGATCAAGAAAATCGAGCGCACCACCAATCACGACGTGAAGGCCATCGAATACTGGTTGCGCGAACAACTGGCGAGCAACCCGGAAACGGCTGGCGTGCTGGAGTTCATCCATTTCGCCTGCACCTCGGAAGACATCAACAACCTCTCGCACGCGCTGATGCTCAAGGGCGGACGCGAAGCGATGCTGCCCGCGTTGCAACAAGTCGTCGCGCGCCTGACCGACCTGGCGCACCAGCTGGCCGACCTGCCGATGCTGTGCCGCACCCACGGTCAGACCGCCACGCCCAGCACCCTGGGTAAGGAAATGGCCAACGTGGTGTATCGGTTGCAACGCGCCATGCAACGCATAGCATCTGTTGAAATTTTAGGAAAAATCAACGGCGCGGTGGGCAATTACAACGCGCACCTGTCGGCCTACCCGGACGTGGACTGGGAAACTTTCGCCAAAGACTTCGTCACCGCGCGCGGCATTACCTTCAATCCCTACACCATCCAGATCGAACCGCATGATTACATGGCAGAACTGTTCGACGCGTTCGCGCGCGCCAACACCATTCTGATCGACCTGAACCGCGACATCTGGGGCTATATCTCGCTGGGCTTTTTCAAGCAGAAGGTTATCAAGGGCGAAGTGGGTTCCTCGACCATGCCGCACAAGGTCAACCCGATTGATTTTGAAAACTCGGAAGGCAATCTGGGCATGGCCAATGCGCTGTTGCGCCATCTGTCCGAGAAATTGCCGATCTCGCGCTGGCAGCGCGACCTGACCGATTCCACCGTGCTGCGCAACATGGGCGTGGCGTTGGGCTATACCCTGCTGGCCTATGAATCCTGTTTGAAAGGTTTGAACAAGCTGGAGGTCAATCAAGCACGCGTTGCAGCCGATCTGGATGCAAGCTGGGAAGTCATGGCCGAACCGATCCAGACCGTGATGCGCCGCTACAACATCGAAAACGCCTACGACAAACTCAAGGAATTGACGCGCGGCCAGAGCGGAATCAACCGCGCTTCACTGCAAGCCTTTATTTCTACTCTGGAAATCCCGGAAACAGAAAAACAGCGATTGCTGCAACTCTCGCCCGACACCTACATCGGCAAGGCGGCGGAACTGGCGAAACGGATTTAACATAGGGGCGTATGGCAAGACGCCCCTATGCCTGTTTTACAACAGCCCTCGTTCCGCAAACGACAGTGTTTGTCCCGCAGCCACCACAAAGTGATCCAGCACGCTGACATCGACCAGCGCCAGCGCCTGTTTTAACGCACTGGTGAGCAACTGGTCGGCCTGGCTGGGTTCGGCGACACCGGATGGATGGTTGTGCGCCAGAATGACGGCAGCGGCGTTATGCGACAGTGCGCGTTTGACCACCTCGCGCGGATAAACGCTGGTCTGGCTGAGCGTGCCGTGGAATAGCTCTTCCGAGGCAATCACGCGATGCTGGGTGTCCAGAAACAGCACCAGAAACACTTCCTGCTGCCGCCCGGCCAGCAACAATTGCAA
This sequence comes from uncultured Gallionella sp., assembly GCA_964385275.1. Classification (GTDB taxonomy): domain Bacteria; phylum Pseudomonadota; class Gammaproteobacteria; order Burkholderiales; family Gallionellaceae; genus Gallionella. Next base: position 63,989 of record CAYLOK010000006.1, read on the forward strand.
ATAGTCGCGCACCACGCGCGGCGAGTTGAGCGCATCGCCGCGCTGCAATTCCTCATGCAATGCGCGGCGCGACATTTCCAGCACCGCTTGCAGTTGCACAAATTTGGCAGGCCCCATGCCCTTGACCGTGCAAAAATCCGTCAGGTCGGCGGCAAATAGCCGTGTCAGGCTGCCATATTTACCGAGCAACTCGCGCGCCAGATCCACCGCGCTCTTGCCGACCACCCCGGTGCGCAGAAAAATCGCCAGCAATTCGGCATCGGACAAGGCGTTCGCGCCACGCGCCAGAAGCTTCTCGCGGGGACGCTCTCCTTCAGGCCAATCGACAATACTCACGATCACCTCCATTTAACCCGGCAACACACGCGCAGTTGCTGCGGATTATTGCACGAGAATACGATCCTTGCAGAATACGCCCCACTCCCCTATGCTATTCGGCACTACCCACTCACTTGCGTCAACGTGCTTAACTTCAACCATTTCACCCTGCTTGTTTTAATTGCCCTGACCGGTGGCTGCGCCAGTATGACTGATAAAACCCTACCGCCTGTCGCCGAGCCAGGCAAGGAAAAACCCGCTGTTGCGAAGCCATCCGCACCCGTTGTTTCCGCACCCGCCATTCCCGCCACAACGCCTGCACCCGCCGCGCTGACCGACTCGCAGACTCGCGAGCTCATTTTAAAGATATTGCCCGGCAAACTCAGCGACAAGGAAGGCTGGGCGGATGATCTGCAATCCGCCTTCAAGGCCTTGCAAATTCCGCCCGGCGCAGAAAACTATTGCGCCACGGTCGCCATCATCGAACAGGAATCGAGCTTTCAGGCCAATCCGGTCATTCCGGGGCTGCCTGCTATCGTCCGGCGCGAGATTGAACAACGGCGCGAAAAATACGCCATTCCTCAAACCGTTGTTGACTGGATGTTATCCGCTACCTCGCGCGATGGCCGCAGCTATCAGCAACGCCTGAACACACTCAAAACCGAAAAGGAACTCAGCGACCTGATAGAAGAGATCGTCGCCGCGATCCCTGCGGGTAAAAAACTGTTTTCCAACTACAATCCGATACGCACCGGAGGGCCGATGCAAGTCAGCGTTGACTTTGCCGAGAGCCATGCGCGCGTGCGGCCTTACCCCTATCCCATCAACAGTAATTTGCGCAACGAAGTTTTTAGCCGGCGCGGCGGCATTTATTTCGGCAGCGCTATTTTGCTCGATTACCCGGCTCCCTACGACAAAATGATCTATCGCTTTGCCGACTTTAACGCAGGCCGTTACAGCAGCCGCAACGCCGCCTTTCAGCTGGCCGCGTCACGTCTGAGCAAAAAGCCGCTTGCGACTGACGGTGATCTGTTGCGCTATAAAAACGGCAGCATCGCCACGGAGCCCAGCGCCACGCAACGCGCCCTGTTTTCCCTCAACACAGCCCTTAAAATGAGCGAAGCCGAGATACAGCGTGATTTACGCCTTGAGAAACTATCGTCTTTTAGCCGAACATCGCTGTATCTCCGTTTGTTCGCGCTGGCCGACCAGACGGGTGCGCAGCCGCGTGTAGCCATGCCGGAAATTGACCTGAAAAGCCCCAAGTTTCGGCGCAAACTCACCACGCAATGGTTCGCCAGCCGAGTGGATAATCGTTATCGGAGCTGTCTGAAACGGAGCCAGTCGGCGAATGCAAAACCGGCAGCCGGAATCAAACCGTCCATCCGTAAATAGTTATACAGCCGCATTTTCTTGTAATATGCGCGGCATGACAAAATCGCACATCGTTCTCGGCATCACCGGCGGCATCGCGGCCTACAAGGCGGCAGAGTTGCTGCGTCTGCTGATGAAACAGGGCTGTTCCGTACAGGTAGTCATGACCGAAGCCGCCTGCCATTTCATCACACCAACCACCATGCAGGGTTTATCCGGAAAACCGGTGATAACCTCCCAGTGGGATGAGCGCGTGCCGAACAGCATGGCACACATCAACCTGAGCCGGGAAGCCGATGCGGTTGTGATTGCGCCCGCAAGCGCCGATTTTATTGCCAAACTGGCACATGGTCTGGCTGATGATTTGCTTTCCACTCTGTGTCTGGCGCGCCGGTGTCCGCTGTTGATTGCCCCGGCGATGAACCGCGAAATGTGGCAGAACGCCGCAACGCAACGCAACATCGCGCAGCTTGTTGCCGATGGCGTACAGGTGCTGGGCCCGGATAGCGGCATACAAGCCTGTGGCGAAGAAGGCCTGGGACGGATGCTGGAGCCTGAACAACTGGCGCAGCACATTGCAGCATCATTTCAGCCCAAGATTTTTACCGGCAAAAAAATTCTGCTGACCGCAGGCCCTACTTATGAGGCGATTGACGCGGTGCGCGGCATAACCAATCGCAGTTCCGGCAAGATGGGCTATGCCGTTGCGCAGGCCGCGCTGGAAATGGGCGCCGAAGTGCTGCTGGTATCGGGCCCCACTGCTTTGCCCACGCCCGCTGGCGCACAAAGAATGGATGTGCAAAGCGCCGCGCAAATGTATCACGCGGTCATGCATAACGTCGCCGCCTGCGATATTTTCATCGCAGTCGCAGCCGTAGCGGATTATCGTGTCGTCCACCCCAGCGAACAGAAAATCAAAAAAAGCGGCGACAACCTCACGCTGGAACTCGTCCCCAACCCGGATATTCTGGCGCAAGTCGCCAGCCTGCCCAATCCGCCTTTCTGCGTGGGCTTCGCCGCCGAGAGCGAGAATCTGGCCGAATATGCCGAGCAAAAACGGCGGGCAAAAAAATTACCGCTGCTGGTGGGTAATATCGCGCAGCATGCCATCGGCAGCGACGACAACGAGCTGATTTTATTTGATGACAACGGCATCCATCCCCTGCCACGCGCCGACAAACTCACGCTGGCAAGGCTGTTAATGCAACATATTGCGCAACGTTATGAAGGAACAGTTAAATGAAACAACCCATTGTGGACGTAAAAATTCTGGATCACCGCCTGCATGAAAACATGCCGGCTTATGCGACCAGCGGCTCGGCAGGCATAGACTTACGCGCCTGCATCGAACACAACCTGGTAATTCAACCCAAGCAATGCGAGCTGATCCCCAGCGGTATTGCGGTCCACCTTGCCAATCCGGGCTATGCCGCGATGATATTGCCGCGCTCAGGTTTGGGACATAAGCACGGCATCGTGCTGGGCAATCTGGTCGGTCTGATAGATTCGGACTATCAGGGGCAGATTTTCGTTTCGCTATGGAACCGCAGCCAGATTCCTTTCACGCTGATGCCGATGGAACGCATGGCGCAACTGGTCATCGTGCCGGTCATGCAGGCCAGATTCAACATCGTCGAGGAGTTTCCATTAAGCGAGCGCGGCGCCGGCGGATTTGGCAGCACCGGAAAACACTAGAAAAACAGCTGGTGGCATGTAGCTGGTAGCACATACCATCTGAAATAAAAAACCCGCCTAGGCGGGTTTCTTATTCGCTGAATCCTAAATCCTTCATTCAGCAACAGCAGCCTTGGCTGCGTTGTTGCGTGGGAATGCCCTTGCGGCATGAATCCTGCCTTTAGCGTTCCAGGTTCAGTTCAATTTCGGTGTTGTCGCCTCGACGCACCGAAACCTTCTCCGTAACCATGTTGTAGCCGGACAGCTTCACGCTGATTGCATGGATGCCCGGTTCCATTTCCAGGCGCAGCGGAGACAGTCCGTAATACACGCCATCCAGATACACTCTGGCGCGCGCCGGGCTGGTATTTACCAACAGCAAGCCGCTCGTGTCACTGGCGTGTGGCCTGTAACTGGGCACCGGAACATCGTTGCCCGGTTGCACACCGTAGCTGGGTGTCGCCGGTGCAACGGGAGCAGGTTTTGCCAGGGCGGGAGCGACATAAACCGTCACACCCGGAATCGCCTTGGTGCCCGGCGTCAAATTAAACAGCTCGGGGTGCGCCGCCATCAGCGAAGCACTGATGGCCTCGACGGTTTTGGTGCTGGCAATACGCAATTCATAGTTCAGATAAGCAATCACGTCTTCTTTATTGTTGCCCGAAACACCCGCAAACCGGTCATTCCTCTCTGTCACCAAACCAGACCACACCACTTTTCCGGTCGCCACATCTTTCAGCGTAGTTTCAATCCCGATAAAAACTTCATCACGGCTCTTGACGTTCAGAGTCAATTCTTTCACCACACCCGTCATTTCAAACAGCGCGTTACTCGCACTGCTGCCTTCCATCACCTGATAACCTTCGGCGTCGAAACGCTTTTTCATTGCGCTGGTCACGAGAGCCGCAACATCCTGATCCAGAATCAACTCACTGCCGCTAACCCCTCTTACCTGATTAGTCAGTTGCCCGAGATAACGCGGATTGCTTACCTTGCGCTGATCCACGTAATTGCTCACCCGCAATGTCGCAGCGTACTTGAGTACCGGACCGGTACGACTGGCCGCCGCCTTCTTTTCGTTGGTAGTAACAAGTGCACTATCGCCGCCATCAATCCAGCCCCCGACCGTGTCCTTGGCATCCTTGACAGCGGCACATCCTGCAACAGCAGACAATAAAACAAGCAGCGCAATACGTTGCGATAATGAACTCATTAACTTTACCCCAGGATTTATCAATGCCATCAAGCGTGTGGAATAACAGCTTCAATTTCGGCGAAAGTGTGCGCCAATTCAAAACTCTGCACTTGAGCGCCCAATTGACGGGCAATTTGTGTGACCGAGAACAAGCCGCACACGGTTTGCTTGCCATCCGCCGCTTCCGCCACCACCAGCGCGTGTTGCCTGTGTGATTGTTTCAGACTGGCGACGATTTCGCCGACTTTAGCCTTTAGCACGTCTTCAATTTTCATCACTTCCAGCTCACGCTGTGTGCTCATGATGTCGCGCACCATGATGTCGGCATGAATCCCGCCCACGCTTTGCAGAAAGCGCATCGGTTTTTCCCCCAACACGTCAGTTGCCGTCAACAATCCATTCACCTGCTCTTTATCGTCCAGCACCAGCAACATACGCACGCCATAGCGGATCATCTTGGCATTGGCTTTGTCCATCGGAGTCATGGCACGCACACTGACCACCGAAACCTTGTTCAAATCGGTCATCACGCTGGTCGCCGGATCGCTCAGTTTGACGCGTTCGGGGAAAACCTGCATGGGACGTACAAAAGACGCACCCGTTTTCAATGGGGAAGAGGGTAGTCCGGTATATTCTTTAATCATGTTTGCACTCCTGTAAATTCACAATAATCATCTATGTACGTGTTGCAGATACACCTGCGGGTGCGGATAAGCGGACCTAGCCACCGGTTCGGGCAGATAGCGTACCAACTCGTTAAGCGCCTTGGTGTAAACCTCTCGCTTGAATTCGATTACTGCATGAATATCCAGCCAGTAATCATTCCAGCGCCATGCATCAAACTCGGGATGCGCGCAAGCGCGCAAACAGACATCACAATCACGCCCCACTAACCGTAACAAAAACCAAATCTGCTTCTGCCCGCGATAACCGCCGCGCGATTCTCGCTTATTCCAACTCTGCGGAACTTCATAACGCATCCAGTCACGGGTGCGCCCCAGTATCTGCACATGCTCGGGATTTAAACCGACTTCCTCATGCAACTCGCGATACATTGCCTGCTCGGGATTTTCTCCATGCTGTATGCCGCCTTGCGGGAACTGCCAAGCATGCTGCCGAATCCGCTTTCCCCAGAACACTTGATTTTTGTCATTCGTGATAATGATGCCGACATTCGGGCGGTAGCCGTCTCGGTCTATCATTTTCCACTCTATCAGCTTAATTTCAATTGTCGGATTCTTTCACATTTCGCCTTTGTTGAAAAGCAAATATGCGGCATATCCGCAATCCCCACCAATGAAAACCGCAATCGTCGCCAATAACGACGGCAAAAGAGCTGGACGAGTGCGAGCGTTGCATGCGCATTCCCTGTAAAATTGCGGCCTCATTGTTAACCCTTTACGTCGAATACCATGCGCGTCTCACAATTTTTCATTTCCACTCTCAAAGAAGCGCCCTCCGAGGCGGAGCTGCCCAGCCACATATTGATGATGCGCGCGGGCTACATCAAGAAACTGGCCAGCGGTTTATACACCTGGATGCCGTTGGGCTTGCGCGCCTTGCGCAAAGTGGAAGCTATCGTACGTGAAGAGATGAATAACAGTGGCTCTCTTGAATTATTAATGCCCGCCGTGCAACCGGCGGAATTGTGGGATGAAACAGGCCGCTGGGAGGTGTTCGGCCCGCAGATGCTGAAAATCAAAGACCGGCACAACAATCAATTCTGCTTCGGCCCGACTCACGAAGAAGTGATTACCGACATCGCGCGCCGCGAAATTCGCAGCTATCGCCAGTTGCCGGTCAATTTTTACCAGATCCAGACCAAATTCCGCGACGAAGTGCGTCCGCGCTTCGGCGTGATGCGCGCGCGCGAATTTCTGATGAAGGATGCCTATTCATTCCACGCCGATTTCGCCAGCCTGGAGGCAACCTATGACGTGATGTACCAGACCTACAGCCGCATTTTCACGCGCCTGGGGCTGAAGTTTCGCGCCGTGGCCGCCGATACCGGCGCCATTGGCGGCAGCGGTTCGCACGAATTTCACGTGCTGGCCGATTCCGGCGAAGATGCTCTGGCCTATTGCCCGACCTCCGACTATGCCGCCAACGTGGAGCTGGCCGAAGCCATCACCCCCGACACGGTACGCGCCGAGCCTCTTGAGGAAATACGCAACGTGGATACGCCCAAGCAGACCACCTGCGAACAGGTCGCAGAATTGCTGGGCATTCCGTTGCAACGCACCGTCAAGCTGCTGGCCTTGATGGCGGAAGACAAACTACACATTCTGCTGCTGCGCGGCGACCACTCCTTAAATGAAATCAAGGCCGCCAAACTGCCCGGCCTGACCGACTTCCGCTTTGCCAGAGAAGATGAGATTCGCAGCTTTTTCAACTGCCCGCCCGGCTTCCTCGGCCCTGTCGGGCTGGACAGAGCAGCGGTTCGCGTGATTGCCGACAGCACTGTCGCCGTAATGAGCGATTTCGTGGCGGGTGCCAATGTGGCCAAATTCCATACTGCAGGCATCAACTGGGGGCGCGATTTGCCCGAACCCGATCTGGTGGCCGACATCCGCAACGTGGTCAGCGGCGACATTTCACCGGATGGCAATGGCACGCTGGAAATATGCCGTGGCATCGAAGTCGGCCACATCTTCCAGTTGCGTACCAAATACGCCGAAAGCATGAAGGCGACGTTTCTGGATGCGCAGTGCAAGGCGCAGATTCTGGAAATGGGTTGCTACGGCATCGGCGTATCGCGCATCGTCGCCGCCGCCATCGAACAGAATTTTGACGAACGCGGCATTGCTCTTCCTGCCGCCATCGCGCCTTTCCAGGTCGCGCTGGTGCCGATTGGCATGAATAAGAGCGAAGCCGTGAAGAACGCCGTCGAACAGCTCTACGGCGAACTGAAAGCCGCTGGCATCGAAGTCTTGCTGGATGACCGCGACGAGCGCCCCGGCGTGATGTTTGCCGACATGGAACTGATCGGCATCCCGCACCGCCTCGTCGTGGGCGACCGTGGCCTGAAGGAAAGTTTAATCGAATATCAGGGCCGACGCGATGCCGCCGCCCAGACGATTCCCTTGCAAAACGCGCTGGAGTTCGTAAAATCCAAACTATGAAAAAGTCAGGATACAGGATTCAGATCGCAAGGGTCTTCCCCGCACAACTAAGGTGCTTCGCACCAAGTTGTTGCGTGAAGGATTCAGGATTGAGCGAACTGCGGAGCAGCGGGTTTCACTCGTTCCTCAATCCTCGCTCCTCGCTCCTGAATTTCGGTTCCTCAATCCTGTTAGTGGCGCTATTTGCCACTAACGCCTTTGCCGGTGCGCAGGCCTATACGCCGCTTTCCGCCAGTGTCCGCGCGGTGTTGCAACACAGTGTATCGGATCAGGCCGCACCCAAACTGGCCTTTGCCACGCAGTATGAAGCAGACTCCTGGCTGAACGAGATGTCGCACCGTCTGGAAAAACGTCTGCCCGACAAGATCTATCGCATGGACTTCCTCAGTACCGTGCATTACGAAGCCACCCGGGCAGGGCTCGACCCGCAATTGGTATTGGGCTTGATCGAGGTGGAGAGCGGCTTCAAGAAGTACGCCGTCTCTTCGGCAGGTGCGCGCGGCTACATGCAGGTAATGCCGTTCTGGGTACGCGAAATAGGTACAACGGAACAGAACCTGTTCCATTTGCGTATCAACCTGCGCTACGGTTGCACGATACTGCGCCACTATCTGGATATTGAAAAAGGCGATCTGTTCCGCGCCCTGGGGCGTTACAACGGCAGCCTGGGTCGTCCCGAATACCCGAATCTGGTGCGTGCCGCCTGGCATGGTCACTGGATCGTGCCCAAGCGTACCGTCAGCAACGACCATGCGCCCGCCGGTTAAATCATAAAAACATCGCTGGTTTTACGGGTTATTTACCCTGCTTGTTTTTGATGTAACTCTCGACGGATTCCTGCGTCACTTCACCCGCCTGATAACTGACCTGTTCACCGCCCGGGTTGTACAGATAACTGGTGGGCAGCACTTCCAGATCACCGATTTGCGCAGCGATTTCACGGTTGCCCAGCACAACGGGATAACTGATACCGTGTTTTTTGGCGAACTCAGCCACCGTCTTGCCGGAACTGCGCTCCATCGCAATGCCGATCACCACCAAGTCATTGTTCTTATGAGCATTGTACAGACGACTCAACTCCGGTATCTCGTTCAGGCAGGGCGGGCACCAGGTCGCCCAAAAATTGACCAGCACCCACTTGCCACGATAGTCAGACAAGTGGTGTGTTTTGCCTTGCAGATCTACCAATGTAAAACCACCCGCCAGACTGGCTAACGGCAGGCACAACGCCAACAACAGCCAGCAGCGCAGCCATCCCCTGGATTGTGCCAAGGTGTTAATGCCCGTGTTTTTCCGGTCCATCAGAGGCTGATTCGTCCTTGGTCGCACCATGTTCAGCCGCGTGGGTGAAATACAACGCCAGGGCAATCAGCATGATACTGGCGCCCAGATAGACCAGATCCAGCGCAGTCTCAAGCTTCATGTGCAAGGCTTCTTCAAACAGCGTGACGATCATGATCATCAGAATCACCTTGGCCAAGCGGCTTTTCAGATCATCCAGATTACTGATCACCAGAATCTTGCTGGATGCCTTGCTGCCATGCGCCTGGTCAATGTCGCTGATGAACAATTCATACAAGCCGAGAGAGAAAATCAACATCACCGTCGCCAGCAGGTAACCATCCACTACCTCCACGATATGCGAAACGGTTCTGTCGTGCAGCGCCTTGCGCGCCTCGTCTGTCAGGCTGGCATCGGCATAATGCAGCGCATGCTGAAACAGAAAGTACACATCCACAGTAGCCATGTAAAAAATCACAAAACCCGCCACCAGACTGCCGACAACGGCGGCCAGAATGACAAAGCGGCTATTCCACAGCGCCCCTTCAAACAGTTTCTCAACAAATTTCATTTTAGATTTATGTCAGTTAAAAACGACGCACATTAAAACGCAAATAACCTCATCGGGCAAGCGCTTAGACTGAGCTTGCCCGCTTGAACGATTGACAGCCCCTAAACATGGGGCATACGATTCAAGGCATGTCCTCACTCTACTTGAATTACTTCGGCCTGAGTTCCCCGCCATTTTCGATAACCCCGGATCCCGGATTTTTCTTTGCGGGGGGCGACAGGGGCGCGTTCATCGCCGGATTATTGCACGCAGCCCTGCAAGCCGAAGGCATCGTACTGGTGATCGGCGAGGTGGGCAGCGGGAAAACGCTGATGACCCGCCTGTTGCTCGCGCGTCTGCCCGACAATGTAGATACTGTCTATCTGCCCAATCCCGCATTTTCACGCGACGAGATTATGGATGTCATCGCCAGAGATCTGGGCATTCCTACAGACAGCACGGGCGTGCGCCTGGAGGCGCTACAGCAGGAACTGATCAAACGTCATGTGCAAGGCAGACAAGTTGTCGTCTTGATAGACGAGGCTCACGCCATGCCCGCCGATTCCATTGAGGAAATCAGGCGGCTCTCCAATCTGGAGACCGACAGCCGCAAGCTGGTTCAGCTTATTCTTTGCGGTCAGCCTGAACTTGACACGCTACTTTCCGCGCCGTTTCTCCGCCAGGTGCGTGACCGCGTCGTGTACCGCCTCATATTGAATCATCTGTCGCGTAAGGACTCCGGCGCTTATCTGAATCACCGGCTCAAAGTCGCCGGATGGCGCGGCGGGCGTCTGTTTTCAGCCTTGGGCGAGCGCCTGTTGCTGTCCGATGCAGGAGGCCGGGCCAGACGCCTCAACCTGATCGCCGACAAGGCGCTGCTGGCCGCTTTCGCCGAAGGCAAAAAACAGGTCAATGCCAAACACGTGTGGCTTGCGATACAGGATGCCGGCGCCAATTTCTCCTCTGCCAACCTCAAACATGGCAATCCGGCAGTCTGGCTATTCAGCCTTGTTCTGACCGCCATCACGCTCATCTGGCTGGCTGTCAAATTCGGTTAAACCCGCCACTGAGCGCAGCGCCACGGTTCCGGGCGCCGCACGCCTGTTTTCGCCCAAAATAACAAGCACATAACGCCCACACTTCCTGCTTCCCTACCAGCTACCGGGAATTTTCCTATTTACCGCTTCCAATTTTCCTATATACCTAATTACATAGGCATTTAGGTCTATTGACCGCGTGTCTTGAAGATGAAAGACTGCCCTCCATTCCGGCAGCGGGGAATAGCAATCACGTTTTCCGTGCCAGTTCAGCTTTGTATGTAAATCGGAACAACCGGGGGGGTGACCGAATTATGCGCCACACACTATCGCGATCAGAGGGAGCCTCCCTCCGTACTGCATCAGATCGAAACAGCAGATCCGCGCTTGCGACAAAATTTTCAGGACAAAACCACTTATTCGCATTTGGAAGGGACAGGCAATGAACCCCGGTCTTTATAGTGAAAAACAAAACAGTGGCAAACTGCTGTTCATGGTAGCCGTGCTCTGCACTCCACTGGGCGCATGCACGCATCTCCCCAAACCGATTCCACCCTCCACTCAACACATCGCGCTGCCCGAAGCATCCCCTCCCGGCGTTATTCCGCCGCTTGCCGAAATCGCCCCGCTGCCGCCGCGCCCCAAAGCGACCAAGGCTGCCGAGCGTTACAGCATCGTGGTCAACAACGTGCTGGCACAGGAAATTTTGTTTGCGCTGGCGCGAGATGCCAAACTCAACATCGAGATACATCCCAGCATCACCGGAACAGTGACCATGAATCTGCTGGATCGCACCCTGCCGGAAATTCTGGACGCCATTGCCCGGCAGGTGGACATACGCTATGAACTGAACGGCAGCAACCTGGCGATCATGCCGGACAACCCGTATCTGAAGAGTTACCAGATCGAATATCCCAACGTGGCGCGCAACGCCAAGAACAGCATCAACATGTCCACCAACCTTGCGGTGATCGGCAAGGGGCAGAACACTTCGGGAAGCAATGGCTCCGGCTCCAGCATAGACAATTTGTCCAACAATCAGTTTTGGGAAACGCTAACCGAAAACATCAAGGACTTGCTGCGGGAAACCGACAAAAAGCTGCCCGAAGGGGCAAATGAACCCGAACCGAACAATCCGCAGCCCATCGTTCAGCAACCCACAGGACAGGCTACGCAAAGCGCGGTAGCCGCCCTGCCCGCCCAAATCCAACCCCAGAACACCAGCCGCGCCCGCCGCGTGACCTATCGCGAAGCCGCCTATGTGATCGCCAACCCGGAAACGGGCATCATCAGCGTGCGCGCCACCTCGCGCCAGCATGCCAGCGTGCGCGAATTCATCGACAAGGTGATGAACAACGCGCGACGCCAGGTACTGATCGAGGCCACCATCGTCGAAGTCTCCTTGTCCGACCAATACCAGCAAGGCATAGACTGGTCGCTGTTGCGCGTCCTCGGCCTCAGTCTCACCCAGGCTTCCCCCGTGGGTGCCCTGGCTGCGATGGGCAGCATCAGTTACGTCAACCCCGGCAAACCCGGCGGTTTCGGCCTGAGCGGCTCGATCAAACTGCTGGAAACCTTTGGCAAGACGCACGTTCTGTCCAGCCCAAAACTGTCGGTGCTCAACAACCAAACCAGCTTGCTGAAAGTGGTGGATGAATCGGTTTATTTCACCATCGAGGTGACACAGGGAACTTATACAACGCCTGCTTTAGGAGGCGCGCCCATCCAGGTCACCTCCCCAACTTACACCACCACGGTACACACTGTTCCGGTCGGCTTTATGATGTATGTCACCCCGCAAATCGGCGGTGATGCCGAGGTCACGCTCAACTTGAGACCGACCATCACGCGCATACTCAGCTATGCGAGGGACCCGAATCCTGCGCTAATCAACACCACGACCCCCGCACTCAGCATTACCAATCTCATCCCGCAAATCCAGACGCGCGAGATGGAATCCATCCTGCGGGTGCGCAATGGCGACATCGCCGTGCTGGGCGGGCTGATGCAGGACACGCGCGCAGGAGACACCAGCCAGATACCCGGCCTGGGCAGCATTCCCGGCATTGGCGAATTGTTCAAGGCGCGCAACGACAAAAACTCCAAATCCGAGCTGGTCATTTTCCTGCGCCCCATCATCCTGAATCAGGAAAGCCAATACGATGTAGTGCGTCAGTTCAAGAACCCTGCCACCACCGCCGAGTGGCAACAAAGCGCCCAACAAACGGGGGTGACACCATGAGTCTGCTGTTCGATGCTTTAAAACGCGCACAAGGCAATGACACCAAAGCGACGCCTGATGCATCTTCCGGTAACAATGAAGGATCGCAGGCAACCGGGGCGACTGCCGACAAGCCCAAGACCCGCATATTGCCTTATGCGGCAGCCGGATTTGCACTGCTGGCCGGCGGCCTATCCTGGTTTATTTACCAGCAAAATCAATATGTTCCGATTGCCGCTCAGCGCGATGAATTTGCTGCGGCTTCAGCCGTTCTACCTGCCTCGCAAGCGCCAGCCGCTTCCGGCATCGCGGATGCCGTCGCATCCCTGCCTGCCACAGCAAGCGGAACCGATAGTTCGGCCAATGAAGATCAATCACGGATTCGTTCACTCGCAGCCTCAGGAACAACGCAGCCCCTGGAAAAACGCAAACCCAGACGCAAGATCGCCAAACCCGGCATTCAGGTCGGCAGCCGCCTGGATCCGCTCCAGCAAGGTTACCTTGCCCTGTCCGAAGGCCGTCTGGATCAGGCCGAGCAAAGCTATCTCGCCGCACTCGCACAACGCCCTCATGAAAAAGACGCGCTGCTCGGACTGGCCGTGATCGCCCAGCGCAAGATGCAAACAGAACGCGCCGCCAACCTCTACCGGCAAGTATTACGTGAAGATATGGGCAACGCCGCCGCTGCCGCCGGATTGGTCAGCCTATCAGTGATGGCAGACCCGGTAGCCGCCGAAAGCCAGCTCAGGGAACTGCTGGACATCAAGCCCGGCGCATCTGAATTTCACTATGCGCTGGGCGGCGTGCTGGCACGTCAGCAACGCTGGGGAGAAGCACAACAGGCGTTTTTCCGCGCCTACGGCCTAGCACCTGACAACGCGCTTTACGCTTACAACCTGGCCGTTTCCCTCGACCGCCTGCACCAGTCAGCCGCAGCACTTCCCTATTACGAACAGGCATCCCGACTGGCAAAACCCGATGACCCCGCCATAGATCAGGATGCCATCGGACGCCGGATACAGGAACTGAACAACAGTCAGTAGCTGGTAAATTTTTCATTTCTATTTGGTGGACTGCACGTATAACTCGATGAATACTCCAAATTCACAGGTCGCACACCAGCGCATCGGCGAGGTTCTGATTGAGCGCGGCCAGATCAATGGCGATCAACTGCGTATCGCCCTGCAAAAACAAAAAAGCGATAACAAGCCGCTGGGTGAAGAACTGCTCGATTTGCACTTCATCACCGAAAAGGACATGCGCGAGGCCGTGTCCGAAGCGGCGGGTTATAAATCCATAGACCTGTCCGGCCTGGTGGCCAACGCGGCCGCATTGGCACTGATCCCCAAGCCTGTCGCCATCAAGCACATCCTGTTTCCGGTCAGCTTTGACCAGGAAGCTGCCAGCATGGTGATTGTCGCATCCAACCCGGACGACATTCTGGCGCGGGATGCGATTGCCCCTTTTCTGGTTCTGGCCAGCCAAATGGCAGGCCAGCGCATCATTCCCACCTGGCGCATCGCACCCAGCGCAGAAGTCCTTGCCACGATAGATAAATTCTACAATCACGAACTTTCCATTGAAGGCATCCTTTTTGAACTGGAAAGCGGCGAACTCGACCTGAACGCACTCACTCAGGCCGGCGTGTCGTACAGTCATCCGATTGTTCGTCTTACCGATGCGATACTCTCCGATGCGGTCAGCCGCAGCGCGTCGGACATCCATTTCGAACCGGAAGAACAATTCCTTCGCGTCCGTTACCGCATCGACGGCGTGTTGCGGCCTGTGCGCTCACTGGCCAAATCACACTGGATGGCGATACTGGTACGCCTGAAAGTCATGTCAGGCATGAATATCGCCGAGACGCGCGCGCCGCAGGACGGACGGGTTTCGCTCTCGCTGTTTGGCCGCCAGATAGACTTTCGCGCCGCTTCGCACCCGACCATACACGGCGAAAATTTCGTGTTGCGCATACTCGACCGCAAGGCAGGCATCGTCAGCCTGGACAAACTCGGCATGACCGATGTTCAGCTTGCCCTGCTCAAACGCATGCTGGAAAGGCCGGAGGGCATACTTCTAGTCACCGGGCCGACCGGCTCCGGAAAAACCACGACCCTATATTCGATACTCAACCACCTGAATCACGATGACGTGAACATCATGACGCTGGAAGATCCGGTGGAATATCCGCTGCCGCTCACCCGGCAAACTTCCATTGCGGAAACCGTCAAACTGGACTTTTCCAATGGTATCCGTTCCCTGATGCGTCAAGACCCGGACATCATTCTGGTGGGTGAAATCCGCGACCACGACACCGCCGAAATGGCTCTGCGCGCCGCGATGACCGGACACCAGGTATTTTCGACACTACACACCAATTCCGCCCTCGGTTCGATCTCAAGGCTTCACGATCTTGGCATCGTTGACGACATGTTTGCCTCCAACCTGATCGGCATCATCGCCCAGCGACTGGTACGCAAACTTTGCACGCTTTGCAAAACAGGCTATGCGCCGGACGCCAACGAACGCACGATGATGGGAATAGACCCTGAAGAGGAGATCACGCTGTTCCATCCGGTCGGCTGCGCGGACTGCGACCATCAAGGCTACAGGGGCAGACTGGCCATCATGGAAATCCTGCGCTTCGACCGCAGCCTGATCGAACTGGTCACACGTCGCGCCGGCCTGAAGGAATTAACCGACTACGCGCTGACGCAGCGGTTTACTCCCCTCGTCGAGGACGGCATCCGGCGCGTGCGCGAAGGGCTCACTTCCTTGCAGGAAGTGCGGCGCGTCGTTGATTTCAGCGAACGGGTGACAGGATAATGGCACTCTACCGCTACCGTGCCGTTGATGCCGCAGGCAAAATCGCCAAGGGGGAAACCGATGCCCTTAACGAATTTGATCTGGAGGCGCAACTCAAGAACAACGGCCTCGATCTGATCAAGGCAAGCCCGGTAAAAAACAGGGCGCATACCATCCACAAACTGGCGCGGCGCGACCTGATCCAATTCTTGTTTCAGCTGGAAATGCTGCTCCGGGCGGGCGTACCCATTCAGGCCATCCTGGCCGATTTGCGCGAAACGGCGGAAATACCAAAGATTAAAAACCTGTGCGCCAATCTGTATGAAAAGATTGATTCCGGCTCAACCATCTCGGAATCACTCGCTGCCAATCCCGGCATCTTTCCTGAACTGGTGGTCAACCTGGTGCGCGCCGGAGAGGCGACCGGACAACTGCCTTACGTATTGCAGGAAATCGTGGCTTCCCTGAAATGGCAGGACGAACTCGCCTCCAAAACCAAGCAACTCCTGATGTACCCGGCTTTCGTGACGGTGGTGGTGGGCTCGGTGGTGGTCTTCCTGATGACCTACCTCGTGCCGCAAATCATCGGTTTTGTCAGCAACATGGGCGGCACGATCCCGTTGCAAACGAAACTGTTGATCTGGGTGTCGGACGCGTTTGTCAAATACTGGTGGCTCATTATCCCCACCCCGTTCGCCCTGCTGTTGTCGGCATTTTTATTGGCCAAGGTCAATTTCCGCTTCAAGCGCATGATGCATGCCGCCCAATTGCGCGTCCCGTACGTCGGCACCATCATCAAGAAAATCATTCTTGCCCGCATCAGCGATACCCTGGGGCTGACCTATCGCACCGGCATACCGGTACTGGACGGGCTGGTCTATTGTCGCAACATCTCAGGCAATATCGTCGTTCAGGAAGCGCTGGACCGTGCGCGAACCGACATTGCCAACGGCGCACCCATCAGCAAAGGTTTTTCCGCTCAACGGCTGTTTCCCCCGCTGGTCATCCGCATGATCAAGGTGGGCGAGGAAACGGGCGATCTGGCAGGGTCGCTGAAAAACATCTCCTACTTCTACAACCGCGACATCAACGACTCCATCAACCGCGTACAAGCCCTTATCGAACCCACACTCACCATCGTGCTCGGCATTATCCTGGGCTGGATCATGATGGCGGTGCTGGGGCCCATTTACGATACGATCAGCAAGCTTAAACTGACATGAAAACCGTCCTGTTCATCAATTCTTCCGGTGCGCGGTATTTCAGACGCGTCAACAGAATATGGCAGCTCATAACCCAGCCTGAGCGCAAAGACAAACTCTGGGTGATCGCCAATCTGCCCGAGGAAACGCTGGAAGCATTCAAACTGCCGCTGCTGTTCGGGCGTGACCGCAGCAATTTTCTTGAGCGGCATCTGGTCACCGCTTTCCCGCGTAGCCCGTACCGCGCCGCCCCTCTTATTTCCGGCAGCCTGTTCAAACCCGGCACCGCCGTAGTCACCGGATTGACCACGGCGGAAGCCGTCACCAGCAAGCTCGACAAGCTGGACATTCCCATCGCGGGTGTCTGGGGCATGTCCATGCTGCTTACCCTGCTGGTCAAGCGTCTGTCCATCGCCAATGTGGTGCTGGCCATGCCCAGCGTGCACTACCTGCGCATACTGGTAATCAAGGAGGGCATTCCGGTGCTCACACGTTGCGTCCATCGCTACAGCGAAGACAACAGCAGCGACAACGACAGCGATGCCAATGAGATCCTGCGCACCCGCCAGCACCTCGAAAATCACCGGATATTCGAACCTGACGCCATCCCGCCCGTCCTCTATCTGGGTGATGGCACTTCTGTCAACGAACACCTGGTACTAGCCGGGCTCACGCTGCTCCCCCTGCCCAGCGCACTTTCCCCGGACGGCGAAGCCGGTTACCTGCATCCGCTGTTTGAACATGTCATTTCCTCGCCGCGCGGGCAACTTGCTCCGCTGCAATTGCGCGCCCGTCATCTTGCCGAAAACATACGCCATGCCGCCCACATCGGCGTAGCCGCAAGCCTGCTGACCTTCATCCTGTTCGGGCAGGATGATTTCCGCGCGCTGATAGATTTGCACGGAAAAGACAATACCCTGCGTGCCGACCTGCAAATTGCCGAGAGCAAAAGCCAACGCCTCGAAGGCAGCATCAGCGCGTCCGGCCTGAATCCGGCGCTGGTGCGCCAGGCTACGCGATTTGCGGCTCTGGAAATGAACGCTGCGCCCACCCCGGAATCCCTCTTTCAATTCACTGCCGCCGCCATTGCCGACCAGCCCCAGGTTCGCATCAAGAGTCTGACTTTCCGTTTCCCGAAACAGGGCGAGCGCTACTGCCAGGGACACAGCGTTATCGAACTACCGCTGACTGACCGGAAAATTGACCTGTCCTCACTGAGCGGCAGCAAGCCGTCCGGCGCCGACGCTGACGAAGAGACTGACATCCCGCCCCGCTACACCGAATTGCAGTTCACGATCTTGCTGACTGAAAACCTGCCGGCTGCGACACAAATTGAAATTCGCAAGCGCATCTCAGCCGCGCTCAAGGCCAAAAACGGCGTGCAGTTGATGGAAGATCCCGCCGCCTTCTCGCTCATCAACACCCTCAAGGGAGGAATAGGCATGGACACCACCCAGACCGAAAACCTCTGGTGCATGAGCGTCCCCTGGACAAGCCATTCGAGCGGGGTGATGCCATGAACGCTTACAGTGTCGTGCTTAAACCGGCCAAAGTAGCCCTGATACTGTTTGCCTTATCCGTAGTGATCGCATTTGCCGCCGTGGCCGGTCTCGCCCGATACCGTACCGAAAAAGAACAGTCCATCCTGAAAACAGCACAACAGTTGGCAACCACACGTGAAAACATCAAAAAACTTACTTATGACCTGGACAGCATCAACAGGCTGGCGCTGAAATACAAACAACTCACCCAAGCGGGTTTCATCGGCGAGCCGGATCGGGATGGCTGGGTACAGCGCCTGGAAACCCTCTACCGCGACACGCGCCTGCCACCCACCTTGAGCTACACGCTGGCTCCGCCTCAGCCCATAAACCCGCAGGCTGTGCCCGCCGATGCCCCGACAGCCCACCAGAATAATGTCTTGCATCACGGCCTCGCCATCGAACTGTCCGGCATTCACGACGGCGAGTTCCTTGATTTCATGGCCAGGCTCGACTCCGACTGGCAAACACCTTACCGGGTGGAAACCTGCCAGATAGCGCGCGAAGCGGAAGCCCTGACCGGACTGCAAATTCGCTGCACGGTAGAACTATATTCACTGCCGGAAAAGTAGCAAGTAGCAAGTAGCAAGTAGTGAGTAGTGAGTGGAAAGTGGTAGCGCGTCATTCCCGCGAAGGCGGGAATCCAGCCAGTTGAATGGAAGAACGAATATCATGAACAAAATCTATTTCATCTTTATCGGCCTGCTGTTGTCTGTCGGCACTGCGCATGCCTACTCCCTCGGCACGGTGTTTTACTCCTCCACCGAGCGCGCCACACTGGTCGCCGCACGCAGCGGCATCACGCAAAGTGCCGTTTACAGCGTAACCGGAATCATCAAGCGCGGCGCGGGTAAGAGCGTCGTATGGGTCAACGGCAGAGCCGTAACCGAAACTCCGCAGGATCCGATCATTCCCACCCTGGTCATCGGTCGCGATCACGTTATGGTCGAGGGCAAACCAATCAAAGTGGGCGAAACGCTGGACATCATTTCCGGCCAGCGCGTACTGCGCCTGCCCGAACAAGCCGTCCGGGTAAAACCGTGAAAACCATTTCAAAACAACAGGGTATCGCGCTACTGGTGCTCATCGCCCTGCTGGCGACCGCCACCGCTGCCGTAACCGTCACCGCCCTGAACCGCAGCAGCCAAAATGTCCATATCGCCCGCGACAAAATCACGGCGGCTGCCTTGGCACAGGCAAAGGAGGCGTTAATCGGACGCGCAATCACCGATAACAACCGCCCCGGCAGCTTACCCTGCCCGGATACCAACAACGATGGGGTAGCAGAATTATTCGTCGGATCAAACTGCCCCAGCTATATCGGTCGCCTGCCCTGGCGCACCCTGGGTTTACCCGACATAAGCGACGGCAGTCGGGAACGGTTGTGGTATGCGCTTTCCAATCACTTCAGGGATAACGCTGCTGCGGAACCTATCAATAGCGACGCCGTTGGAAATCGTCACGTTTTCGCCCCGGACGGAACAACAGAACTAACAGATCAAGCAATTGCCATCATTTTTTCGGCGGGTGATGTACTTGCAGGTCAGGACAGGAATTCCACTGTTTCCGCTACTTGTCCGGCCACCGCAACAATCGTTGTTCGCAACCTATGCGTCAACAATTATCTCGATGCGGCAAATGGAATTAACAATGCGACGCAGACAGGCCCATTCATCACAGGCCCTGTCATCGACGCTAACGGCAGTACTATACTCAATGACCATTTATTGTTCATTACCCACGACAACGTATTCCCGGCAGTGGAGAAGATAGTGGGCAAACGCGTCAGAGAATTACTCAACGTCAAACGCACAACTTGGGATGTATTTCCATTCGCCGCACCATTCGGCAACCCCGGCCATTCGTCCACACTTTTCAAAAGCACATCCAATACACACAACGGGTGGTTGCCATTTTCCAAAGAACAACCTGTGTGGGTAGCTCCGCCGAGTTTCAGTCTTGCTGGTGGAAGTGCTACCGTGAACTGTGATTTGCAAGAGGGAAATAATTCGCTGGCGAATGCACGAGCTCGTTGCAACATTTCCAGCATCTCTGGCGCGCCTACCATCATCATCGGCGGCGATCTCGACTATTTTTGTTTATGGCAAAAGCAATATGACCTTACCAACGTGGATGAGGTCAGGGTGAGGGTCAATGGCGTCAATTACGCCGCTTCCTCTGTAGTAGGAATGGATGCAGCTATCAGCTACACCATTAATGCAAACGGCAGGGTAACCGTTGTCTTCACGGGCAACTTGATTACTGGGGTACAACGTATCGAACTGCGAGATATACCGATTCCAACAGATACAACGTATGACTGGCTTTTTCAAAATGAATGGCATCACGTCACCTATTACGCCACCTCACCGGGTTATGCACCTGGAGGCGGCAACAGCTGCAACCCCTTGCCGGGAACGCCATCTTGCCTGACGGTAAACGGCAACGAAGGGGGAAATGATAAACGCGCCGTAGCCATAACGACGGGTAAGGCACTTGCCAGCCAATCCTCGCATCCATCCGGCGGCATCGAGAATTACCTGGAAGGACAGAATGTAACCCCATCCGATTACATTTATGAAAACAACACCCGCTCCGCAACGTTTAACGATCAGGTGATTGTCGTCGCACCATGAAAGGATGCCGAAAGTGAAACTTAAATTCAGCGGCTTTACTCTCGTCGAAATGGCCATCGTACTGGCTCTCATCGCGCTGATACTCGGCACCGGACTGACACTGCTTTCCGCGCAGCAATATCAGCGACGTATCGACGAAACCAATGCCTTGCTCAACGATGCGCGCGAAGCATTACTTGGCTTTGCACTCACCTCTGTCGCTACCGACACGCGCCCCTACCTGCCCTGCCCCGACAAGACGACTTCGGCCGGTGCGGGAACAGCAAACGATGGGCAGGAAGATCGCACGGCCAGCCCCGGGCCTTGTGTCACACAAGAAGGCAACCTGCCCTGGGTTACGCTCGGATTGTCGCCCCAAATAGACACTTGGTCCAACCGCATGCGCTACCAGGTTACTGCGGTTTTTTCCAACAGTACTACCGGAATGCTGCTCACCTCCACCGGCAACCTGAACGTGCTGGATGCCGTTGGTGGCAATACCATCGCCGCAAACGTACCGGCGGTAATCCTTTCGCACGGACAGAACGGCCTGGGTGCGATCAATACCGCCGGCAATGCCAACCCGGCTCCTCCGGTTGCCAGTACTGACGAAACGGCCAATACCGATGGCACGCCCTTTGTCAGCCATTCCATCACTGCCGCCAAAGACATTCCGGCCAATGGTGAATTCGACGACCAGGTCATCTGGCTCTCACCCAACATCCTTTTCAACCGTATGGTTCAAGCGGGCAGATTACCGTGACCGGGAGACATCATCTGAGAAACACGCTTCACCTTGCCCACACGCGGCAGGAGATGTCGCTGTTGATCGTCGAGGATGATGAGGCGCTCGCCAGTTATCTTGCCGGGGTCATGACGGGCGAAGGTTATCGCGTAGTCTGTGCTGGCAATCGTCTGGAAGCGTTGTCCATCAAGCCGCAACCCTTGCTGGCGCTGGTGGATCTGGGGCTGCCGCCGGCGGCAAACCTGATCAGCGAAGGGATGTTTTTGATCGACGCGCTGTTGGCCAGCGAACCGCACAGCAAAATTATCGTCATCACCGGGCAGGACGAGGAATCCGCCGCCTTCGAGGCCGTGCGCCGGGGCGCGTTCGATTTCCTGAGCAAGCCCGCCGCGATGGCAGACATCAAAGCGGCCATCAAGCGCGCCAGCCTGTTTTTACACCATGAAGAACACCTGTCCGAATCCGGCGAAGCCCGCCTGCACATCACCGTCAAACTCGCCAACGGCCCGAAGGACAGCGCCGATGCGGTCGAAGAACAAATCGTCCGTGGCACGCTGGCCGACACCAACGGCAATGTCACCGAGGCCGCACGGCGGCTGGGACTGGTGCGTGAAAACCTGTACTACTACCTGAAAAAATACGGTATCCAGCTGAACAGGGCGTAACAATCCGTGCTGAATCGGGAGCTGGTAGCTGGTAGCTGGTAGCTGGTAGCTGGTAGCTGGTAGCTGGTAGCTGGTAGCTGG
>CAYLOK010000006.1:86514-92729 GCA_964385275.1 uncultured Gallionella sp.
AGCTGGTAGCTGGTAGCTGGTAGCTGGTAGCTGGTAGCTGGTAGCTGGTAGCTGGTAGCTGAGTTCTATTATCCTAAAAAACGCAGTCAAGGGTGTCGTGGGTGCGAATTTATTCGCACAAACAACGAGTTATGTGCGAATAAATTCGCACCCACAAACGTTATTTAATCACATGAAATAATTGAAAAATTTCAGTCAACTGCTGTTTTTAAGATTATAGAGACGCAGTTAAAGAACTTACCCAATGACACCTATCATCCTGTCGCTGATATTCATCGTAGCTGGCCTGGCCCTGCTGGCCGCCGTTGCGTATCTTATGCGCCTGGTCAGGCGGCATCGCCGCTCGCTTGGCGAACTGCTGAAACTGGCTCAAACCAGCCTGGCTCCTTTGGAACTCCCCGCTGCGGCCTGGCCCGCGCTTGCAGATGGCGGCATCAAACGACTCGATTACTCCGGCGACTGGTTCGGCCAGCCAGTACAGGGCAGTTTTGGCGCAGCGCAGGATGACAGGACGACCTGCCCGTTCTCCTTCAAAATCACCGTTGATGGCGATGTAAAGCTCTGTTTCCATCTCTACGCCCTGACCAATCGAGGCGAAGCGCGTGTGTTCGCTGAAAATCTGGTGGGGGTATTCCGTCTGCTGCTGGAAACTGCCGTACACAGCAAAATGGAAGCCCTGTCAACCGCCCTGACCGAGCAGGCGCGGCTGACGCTCTATCTGCAACATGATCTGCGCAACCTTGCACAATGGGTGGAATGGCTGGCAGCGGATTTTGCCAATGCACAACATAACACCGCCTTGCTCAACGTCGCACAGCGCCTGCGCATCGGCGCGCCCCATGCCGCTGCACGCGCACGGCGCATTCTCGACGCCACCTGCACGACGCGAACGACTGTCCCGCCTTTGGCACAACCGGTCGCACTGACCGAAACCATCCTTCAGGCAGCAGAGCATGCCGGAATCAACATCACGATAGCGCAGTCTGCGATTGATCCGGATATCCGGGTTTTACTGCGCCGGGATTTGCTCGACCGCGCACTGGATAATCTATTCACCAATGTCGCCCCCCTGCTCCGCCAGCACCCGGACATGAATATTTCTGTCGAGATCACGCGCGATGCGGACAAGGTAGGCGCGAAAATCCACATACCGCGCCTTGCCGAAGTCGCGCAACTACCCCCTGAAAAGCTGTTCGAGCCATTCGCCAGTGGCAGGCCAGGCGGTCTGGGGTTGGGGTTGTATCAGGCGCGCAAGAGTGTGCACGAAGCGGGGGGCGAACTGTCTGCCGAACTGTGCGTGGACAGCATTAGCTTCCAGCTGACATTGCCTGAAAATCAGGATTCAGGATTGAGCGCTAAGGAGATGCTGATTTATTCGTCATCCCCGTGAAGGCGGGGATCCAGTGCCTTTATTTTTAACCCTGGCCGTCGCGGGCAAAGCCGAAGCCTGGGTTACACCTACTGGTCATCAAGGACAGTTTCAAGACTCCGCCCATTATGACGCTCAGTGAGTTTGAGCAATGGCTTACCACCGCTGCGGTCTGACTCCCGTGGGTGTAAAACTTTTTTACTTCCGGCAAGACAGCTCAGCCCTTACATTGCGCACCGTACTACCCACACTTCAAACCGCAGTTAATTCATACTTTTCAAGGAGAATATCATGTGGAAACAAAGCAAAAGCCATCAGTCAGGCTTCACGCTGGTTGAGCTGGCTATCGTACTGGTGATCATCGGCCTGATACTGGCCGCCGTATTGAAAGGCCAGGAAATGATTCAAAACGCCAAGGTCAAGAATGTCGTTAATGATTTGAAGAGCGTTTCGGTCGCCTACTATGCCTATCAGGATCGT
The DNA here is from genome assembly GCA_964385275.1 of uncultured Gallionella sp. Classification (GTDB taxonomy): domain Bacteria; phylum Pseudomonadota; class Gammaproteobacteria; order Burkholderiales; family Gallionellaceae; genus Gallionella. The sequence goes on from CAYLOK010000006.1 coordinate 88,364, forward strand.
TACAAGGCGATACCCGGCGACGATGCGAACGCCGCGAGCCATTTCACCGGGGGTGACGGCGGTGACGGTGACGGCGCAATCACCGGGCTTTATACGGCAAAAGCTGTGCCAGCTGTCGCCGCCGAGAGCAATAACTTCTGGCAACATACCCGCATGGCCGGTTTTATGACGGGCATCGCCACGGACGCCGAGGCAAATCCACCCACCAATGCGGTAGGGGGCTTACTTGGAATTCAAGGCTCCGTGGCTGCAAACGTCTATGCCATGAAAGGTACGTTTGCTTGCGTTGGTAGCGTTCCCTGGAAAATCGCCCTGGCCGCAGATACGCTGCTGGATGACGGCGATAGCGATACCGGCTCGGTGCGGGCCGGGCTTTCAGGTGCTGCCAATCTGCCCACCGCTGCCACCGTGTCTGGCGCTTATGGCCCCACTGTTGTCCCTACCGCAACGATAGAGGAAGGCATGCACACCGTTTGCATGAAAATCTAACCGCGAGTAAATTCGCCCCTGCCTTAAGCCCGCTCCGGCGGGCTTTGTTATGGTTGGAACACCGAAGCACTCAGATGTAAAACTTTTTTACTTCCGGCAAGCGCGTTCAGCCCTTACATTGCACGGCGTATAACCTCTATTCACGTTAATTCACACTTTTCAAGGAGAATATCATGTGGAACTACAGTAAAAACCGCCAGACCGGCTTTACGCTGGTTGAACTCGCCATCGTGCTGGTCATCATCGGCCTGCTGCTGGGCGGTGTGCTGAAAGGTCAGGAAATGATCGAAAACGGTAAGATCAAAAATCTGAAAAATGATGTGCAGGGTGTAACCGCCGCTTATTATGCCTACCGGGATCGCTACAACGCCCTGCCCGGCGACGATGCCAATGCAGATAACCGCTGGACCACTGCCGTCGCACCCGTAGCCACCGGGGGTGACGGCAACGGCCTCATCGCCACAAATAACACCTGGACGACCTGCACACCGCTCCTCACCACGCCGGAAAGCTGCACCTTCATGCATCACCTGCGCCTTTCCGGGCTGATCACCGGTCAGCCCAACACCTCCGACCCGGTCAATGCCTACGGCGGTGCGATTCGCGTCCAGCAAAATACAGTTGCCGCAAATACGGCAATGGTGGTCGGCTTAAACCTGTGCTTCGGCAACCTGCCCTCCAAGGCGGCTGAGTCCATTGATGCAGGCTTCGACGACGGCGATCCTGCACACGGCAACGTGCGCGCCGCAGTGGGTGCCAGCAACTTCGACCCCAATACAACGGCTCCGGCAGCCTACCTCGACCCTAACACCTACACGATCTGCAAGCTGCTGTAAAAACAAGATTTTCAGTTGCCCGTTTTGGATTGTCAAAAAGCCCGCTAACGCGGGCTTTATCATACGCAACTTGATTTTAGTATCCAAACGAGTACACTTATGAACACTTTTCAGAAGTCTGATGAATTCGATGTTTGGCTGGTCAATCTCAAAGATCAGATTGGCAAAGCATATATCGCCTTGCGTCTTGATCGTGCGGCGAAAGGCAACTTCGGTGATTGCGAGCCGATAGGTGCAGGGGTTTCCGAAATGCGGATTCACTACGGGCCGGGTTACCGGGTGTATTTCACCCGGCGCGGCTCAGTAGTTTATCTGCTGCTAGACGGCGATAAATCAACCCAGAAACGTGACATCAAGCGCGCCATTAAAATGGCAGACGAATTACCCGAGGATTAATGCTATGACCCATTTCACACCATTTGACACGGCTGATTATCTCGATAACGAGGAGACGATCACTGCGTATCTGACAGCAGCACTGGAAGATCCCGATCCAGACACCTTTCTGGCGGCGGTAAAGACCGTGGCGCGCGCGCGTGGCATGACACAGTTAGCCAAAGATTCTGGGCTGGGACGCGAAAGCCTTTACAAAGCACTCTCGCCGGGTGCCAAACCGCGCTACGAGACAGTAATGAAAGTGGTGCGGGCGCTGGGCGTAAACCTGCATGCCGAAATTCGACATCTCTGATAAGCAAAAAAATCAAGATATTAAATGCAGCATGTTCAATTTGTTACGGCGCAACTTCTCTACAGACACGTCATCCCAAGCACACTGGCAGCCTTATTCAAGCGCAGATCGAAACAGGCAAAACAAATCGGCGACTGTGAGATGCGCCCGGTTTCAAACGCAGCCGCAAGTTGAATACTGTCATAGCCGCGTAGCGCGAAGGTATCGGCATAGTTTCCTGCCCGCTCCACCAGCGTCTGATCAACTTCCATCACCAGATAACGCGGCCAGTCTTGCGCTAATGCCGCCTTGGCCTGTTCGATCACCGGCGCGTCCTCCGACACCTCACGCGCCCGTCGTGATAAAGCCGCATGCGCTTCCGCCCATGCAATGCGGCACACTGCGACCGCTTCCGCCTCAGCCACCCACGCCTTCACCGCATCGCTGCCCGCTTCTGCAATGTAGAGCTTGAGCAAAGCCGAAGTATCACAAAACAGAATCATCCGCGATCTTCCAGCACCAACTCGGACATAGACTTGCCGCCCGCCTGCAACACCAAAGCCGCGCCGGCAGGCTTACCACCTTGCCAGCTTGCTGCACCGGCGGACACCAGGCGCGCCGCGCCCCCGCTTGCCAATGGTGGCACCCCCACGAGACGCGCCACCACTTTGCGATACGAAGTTAATTCGATAGCCTGCCCTGACTGCGCTTGCCCCACATACTGCGACAAGCGAGACTTAAATTCCCGCATAGACACTTGCATTTGAGCCCCTATTTCCAAACTAATTTGGCAAATTGTGGTCGCATTCCTGTAGCCAGTCAAGAAAATCGCGCCACCTTCGACTACACGCGTCGCCAGTTGGTGCCCGCCGCACTATCTTCCAGCACGATGCCGTCAGCCAGCAGCGCCTTGCGGATGCGGTCGGCCTCGGCGTAATTTTTGGCTTGCTTGGCGGCATTTCTCGCTGCAATCTGTTCCAGAATCAGCGCGTCATCCGAACCCGCGCCTTGCAGGAATTCCACCGGGTCGCGCTCCAGAAAACCCAGCACCGCGCCCAGGTTTTTCAGCTGCAATGCCGCTTCCGCCGACTGGCTGCGATTCACTTCGCCGGCCAGATCGAACAGCACCGCCAGTGCTTCCGCCGTATTGAAATCATCGTCCATCGCCGCCTTGAAGCGGACGGCATAGGGTTCAGACCAATCAACAGCACCCTCATCCTCAATCCTTCTCCCAGCGGGAGAAGAAAGCGAAATCCCCTCGCCCACCGGGAGAGGGGCCAGGGGTGAGGGAACACCCTTCAGCGCCGTATAAAGCCTGTCCAGCGATTTTTTGGCATCGTCCAGATGGGCGTCGGAATAGTTCAGCGGGCTGCGGTAATGCGCGCGCAGGATGAAGAAGCGCACCACTTCCGGGTCGTATTGCTTCAGCACTTCGCGAATGGTGAAGAAATTGCCCAGGCTCTTGGACATCTTTTCGTTGTCCACGCGCACGAAACCGTTGTGCATCCAGTAGTTCACAAACTGGCACTGGTGCGCGCCCTCGCTCTGCGCGATTTCGTTCTCGTGGTGCGGGAACTGCAAGTCCGCGCCGCCGCCGTGAATGTCGAAATGCTCGCCCAGCAGTTTTGAACCCATCGCCGAACATTCGATATGCCAGCCGGGGCGGCCTTTACCCCATTTGGAATCCCATTTCACCTCGTCGGCTTCATCCGCTTTGGCGTGTTTCCACAGCACGAAATCGAGCGGGTCATTCTTCCCTTCGGCAATATCCACACGCTCGCCAGCCCGCAAGTCTTCCAGCGATTTTCCGGACAACTTGCCGTAACCGTCGAACTTGCGCACCGCATAATTCACGTCGCCATCCGCCGCCAGATAGGCCAACCCGTTCGCTTCCAGCTTGCCGATCATCTCCAGCATTTCCGGCACAAACTGCGTGGCGCGCGGCTCATGGTCGGGACGCTGCACGCCCAGCGCATCGGCATCCTCGTGCATCGCATCTATAAACCTTTGCGTAAGCACATGAATAGATTCATTATTTTCAGATGATCGGCGGATGATCTTGTCGTCAATATCGGTGATATTGCGCACGTAGTTCACGTCGTAGCCACTGGCCTTGAACCAGCGATAGACCATATCGAATATCACCATCACCCGAGCATGGCCGAGATGGCAATAGTCGTAAACCGTCATGCCGCACACGTACATGCGCACGGTGTTCGGGGTAATCGGGGTGAATGCCTGCTTGTCGCGGGTTAGGGTGTTGTAGATTTTTAACATAATGAAAACCTTTTTTTGTCCGCAGATTCACACAGATTTAATCGGCGTTAATCTGCGTAATCTGCGGATAAAGTTTTTAGCCTTGCTCTTTCGCCCA
>CAYLOK010000007.1:0-92152 GCA_964385275.1 uncultured Gallionella sp.
TCAACCGGATAGAGCACCAGCCTTCTAAGCTGGGGGTTACAGGTTCGATTCCTGTTGGGCACACCAGTGTCTTTCGGGTTCCGTACGCCAAGTCCGGCAAGTTTAATGGTGGCTGTAGCTCAGTTGGTAGAGTCCAGGATTGTGATTCCTGTTGTCGTGGGTTCGAGCCCCATCAGCCACCCCAAATAAAAGCCCTTAATTCGATGAGTTAAGGGCTTTTTATTTGTCTGCTATATTTATGTTCGTTATCGCTGTGGGGAGTCGTGGGGGTGAGCGCAGTATTTTCGGCGTAGCCTGCCACCGCCCGGTCGGCGACAGCCATCAGCTGTTTTTGAGCAAGAAAAAGTGCCAGCGAAGCTGACAAAACGAGCCTGTAACCCATTACGGCGGGCCAAACCATGATGTCGAGTGGCGGTTGTTTGCAGGGCTAGCGGCAATCGCCTTGCCGTTTCCAGCGTTTCAATAACAGTGCGTTGCTGACTACCGACACGGAGCTCATTGCCATCGCCGCACCGGCGATCACCGGGTTGAGCATGCCTGCTGCGGCGAGCGGGATGCCCAGCACGTTGTAAGCGAAGGCGAAGAACAGGTTCTGGCGAATTTTACTCAAGGTGGCGCGCGACAGTGAAATTGCATCCACCACGCTTATCAGATCGCTCTGCATCAGCGTGATGTCAGCCGCTTCGATGGCGATGTCGCTGCCGCTGCGCATGGCGAAGCTGACATCGGCGGCGGCCAGCGCGGGTGCATCGTTGATGCCGTCGCCGACCATGCCGACCAGCAGGCCCTCTTTTTTGAACGACTCCACTTGGGCTGCTTTGTCCTGCGGCAGCACTTCGGCGCGAAACTCGGTGATACCCGCTTGAGCCGCAATCGCCTGAGCAGTGGCCTGATTGTCGCCGCTCAACATCACCACGCGTATGCCCATCCCGCTTAATTGCGCCACGGCATCGCGGCTGCTGGTGCGCAGTTGATCGGCAATGGCGATATAGCCCAGCAGGGTGGCTACACGGGCGATCACCAGCACGGTTTTGCCCTGCTGCTGCAAGCCCAGGATGCGCTGCTCATCAATAGTGACACCCGACTGTCTGGCGAAGGCGGGCGAGCCGAGCAGGCAAGGTTGCCCGTCAATTTCCGCGCGCAGGCCTTGCCCGGGAAATTCGCCGACGTTTACGGCCTGGGTGGTCAATACTTGCAGGCTTTTCGCATGATCCAGCAGTGCGCGCGACAGCGGATGGGTGGAGCCTTGCGCCAGGCTTGCGGCGGTTTGCAGCAATTCATTCAGCGTGGTCCCGGAGTCGGGGGATACATCGGTGACGACCGGCCGACCTTCGGTCAGCGTGCCGGTCTTGTCCACTAGCAATACGGTAAGTTTGTGCGCGCGTTCCAGCGCGGCGGCGTCCTTGACCAGAATGCCCACCTGCGCGGCACGTCCGGTAGAGACTACCAGCGCGGTGGGTGTGGCCAGCCCCAGCGCGCAGGGGCAGGATATGACCAGCACCGCCACGGCATTGATGAGTGAGGTACTGAAGTCGCTGCCCATCATCCACCACGCGCCGAATGTCAGCAGCGCGATGCCGACCACTACCGGCACGAACACGGCGGAGATGCGGTCGGCGAGTTTTTGAATGGCGGCTTTAGAGCCTTGCGCCTGTTCAACCAGACGAATGATGGCGGCGAGCTGGGTATGTGAACCTACCGCCAGTGCGCGGCATTTCAGCAGACCCTGCACGTTCAGCGTGGCGGCATACACCTTGTCGTCGGGCTGTTTGGTTTGCGGCAGGCTTTCCCCGGTGAGCATGGCTTCATCCATGCTGGACGATCCTTCCAATACCATGCCGTCCACCGGCACGCTCTCGCCGGGCCGCACCAGAAACACGTCATTTTTTAGCATTGCTTCGACGGGTAATTCCTGTATCACGCCGTCGCGTTCGACATGCGCGGTCTTGGGTTGCAGGTTAATCAGCGCCTCCAGTGCGCTGGAAGTCTTGCCCTTGGCGCGCGCTTCGAGCAATTTGCCCAGCAGTACCAGCGTGATCAGCGTGGCGCTGGCTTCAAAGTAGATCGGTTGATCCAGCCCCATCCCAAGGAAATTCGCCAGCAAAACCGCGCAACTCAGCAAATAGGCGGCACTGGTTCCCAGCGCGACCAGCACATCCATGTTTGCGCCGCCGCCGCGTAAACTGCTCCATGCACCGGAATAAAAACGGCGGCCAATCCAGAATTGCACGGGTGTGGCGAGCATGAATTGCAGCCAGCCCGGCAGCATGAAATGGACTCCGGCAAACATCAGCAACATCTCCGCCAGCAAAGGGGCGGTGAGCAGTGCCGAGATGATGAATTGCCGTTGTTGATTTTGCAGGGCAGCGGCGCGCGCCTGTTTTTCAGCCGCAAAATCGCGCATGGTATGGGCGTCGAAACCGGCACCCCGGATGGCGGCAATCAGCTCGTCCAGGCTGGTCTTGTCAGGGTGATAGGCGATGCTGGCCTTTTCGGTAGCGATGCTTACCGTGGCTTGAACATCGGGGAGCTGATTCAATATCTTTTCCAGGCGCGCTGAGCAGTTCGCGCAGTGCATGCCAGTGACTTGCAGATCGGTGTGGCTGGGATTTTTCATGCGCGGATTATAGGCGCTGCAACGGGGAATGGCGCAGATTTTGCGCCATTCCCCGTTGCAGAAACCCGTTTAACGCGTTGTCTTAAAGCGGGCGTTTGATACTCACTGCACCGCGTATCTGGCCGGCGCTATAGCCGGTAGCCAGGTCGTGCGGATATTCTGCCGCCAATTTAGCTTTCACATTTGCAGGGATTTGTTCACTGCTGCCGTGACAGCTCACGCAACCGGGTTGCAGCGCGATGGCTTTCATAAAGCGGAAGGATTTTCCTGCCGGTTCCTGGACGATTTCCGCTGCTTCCAGTGTTTCCGGTTTTTCACCCTGGGCCAGACGATCAGCAAAGAATAGCAGTTGCTTTTGTTCCCATGCGTCCGCTGTGCCGAGCAAGGGGTTGCGCACTTTCAGGCTGACGCGGGTCAGTTTCCAGCCGGTCTGGCGGGAAATGTCGCCCGCCATCTTCGGGGCGATGTCGCGGCAGACTTCGATGGCCGATTCCGGGCCGCCCTCGCTGACCGCTTTTTGATTGGCGGCAGCCAGTTGTTTCATGAAAGGCATCGCCACGGCGCGGCTCTCGTTGCTGTATTGGCTTAAGTCTTCGGCATGGGCGCTTGCTGTGAACAACGCAAGCAGAGTGGATAGAACAAGGGTCTTTTTCATTCCGTATCTCCTATGAGTGAAAAAACGCCCGAAAAATATCGGGCGTTGAGGATGAGGCAGTTTGATTATTTCTTCATCGGGCAGGTATTCATGCCGAAGATGGAATAGGCCGGGCAAATACCGATAATGCCGGTCAGCAAGGGTACAACGCCGATCCAGCCCCATGCGCCGATGGTTCCGGTGGCAGTCAGTGCGATCAATGCCAGTCCTGCGATAATGCGCAGCGCGCGGTCTATGGTGCCTTCGTTGGTTTTCATGGTGTACTCCTCGGGTGGATTAGGGGAGGGCGCAGAGTAGGGGAATTTTGCGTTGCTGTCTGTGATAAAAATCACACACCAATCAAAGTGCGGCGAATTTTTTGAGTGCGGCAACGTCGGTGAGCGTGATTTGTTCGCGGCCCAGTTTGATCCAACCCTGTTCGGAAAAACCCTTGAGCAAGCGGCTGACCACTTCGCGCGCGGAGCCCAGTTCGTCGGCGAGCGCCTGATGAGTGGCATGTAGCGGGTTGGATTTGATTGTCAACAGCGCGGCCAGGCGCTGATCGAGTTTTTGAAAGGCAACCGCCGTAACCAGTTCCATCATGTCGGTGAGGCGTTCGGTAAAAAGCTGGAACACGTAGCGGCGAAATGCGTCGTGTTTGCCGAGCAGGTCATGGAAAATCGTGGCAGGCAACATGACCATTTCGAGCGGTTCTTCGACTATGCCGCGCGCCTGGTAGCGCGTGTTGCCGAGCAGACAACTGCTGGTGAGGATGCAACTCTCCCCCGGCACGACGCGATACAGTTGCAGTTCGCGCCCGTTCGCGGCGGACTTGATGACGCGCAGACTGCCGGACAACAGCAGCGGAAATCCCTGGCAGGGCTGATTCTCGTCGAACAACACCGTCCCGGTCGGGAATTGCATCAGTCTTGCCGTTGCCAGCATCGTATCCAGCTCGGCGGCAGGCAGTTCAAGCAGCATCGGATAATGCTGTAAGAGCAGGGAGCGGGTGTCGTTGTTCAGCATATTGATGATCCCCAAAAAAACATTCGTCCACGAAAATCACGAAATACACGAACAAAATCAAAAAACAACACGGCTAATTACTCAGTAATTTAGTAAGTAGCCCATTTTGACAGGTTGGATTCTGCGGTGTTTTTGCGAGCATCCGCGTTGCGGATTGCCTGCTTAACCCGTTTCGTGCTTTTCGTGCTTTTCGTGTATTTCGTGGACAAAATAAGCTTTTGAATTAAAACGTTTTTATCAAGCCTCCGGGCGCATCTGCGGGAACAGGATTACGTCGCGGATGCTGGCGCAATCGGTCAGCATCATGATCAGACGGTCGATGCCGATACCTTCTCCGGCGGTCGGCGGCAGGCCGTATTCCAGCGCGCGCACATAGTCGGCATCTTTAAACATGGCTTCTTCGTCGCCCGCATCTTTGGCGGCAACTTGCGCGTCGAAGCGCGCTTCCTGATCTTCTGCGTCGTTTAATTCCGAGAAGCCGTTGGCAAGCTCACGTCCCAGTACGAACAATTCAAAGCGCTCGGTGATGGCGGGATTGGCATCGCTGCTGCGCGCCAGGGGCGATACTTCCACCGGGTAGTCGATGATGAAGGTCGGTTCGAACAACAGCGTCTCGGACAGCTCTTCAAACAGCGACAGTTGCAGACCGCCCAGAGCGTCTTTCGGATTATGTTTGGCCTTTAAATCTTGCAGTTCAGCGAGCACGAAGTCGCGGTCAGCCAACTGTACATCGGTGAATTGCGGATGATATTTCTGGATTGCCTGCACCATGGTCAGACGGTGGAAGGGACGGGCCAAATCCAGCTCCTTGCCTTGATAGCTGATCAGCGTCGTACCCAACACCTTCTGCGCCACTTCGCGCAACAGCCTCTCGGTGAAGTCCATCAGATACTTGTAATCGCGATAGGCTTCGTAAAACTCCAGCATGGTGAATTCGGGATTGTGACGGGTGGAAAGTCCCTCGTTGCGGAAGTTCCGGTTGATTTCAAACACTTTTTCGAATCCGCCGACCACCAGACGCTTGAGATACAGTTCAGGCGCAATGCGCAAAAACATCTTCATATCCAGCGCGTTGTGATGCGTCTCGAACGGCTTTGCCGATGCGCCGCCGGGAATGGCATGCATCATCGGCGTTTCGACTTCCAGATAACCTTCGGCGATAAAAAATTCGCGTATCGCCTGAATGATCCGGGTGCGCTTTAAAAACACCTGGCGTGCATCCCCATTCGTGATCAGATCGAGATAACGCTGGCGGTATTTTTGTTCCTGGTCGGACAGGCCGTGGAATTTTTCCGGCAGCGGACGCAGCGATTTAGTCAGTAAACGTACTTGAGTGACACGCACGGACAATTCGCCGGTCTTGGTTTTGAACACCACGCCGACCGCGCCGAGGATGTCGCCCAGGTCGTAATGCTTGAATGCACTGTGCGCTTCCTCGCCGGTGTCGCCGTTGCTGATGAACAACTGGATACGCCCGCTCATGTCCTGCAAGGTGGCAAAACTGGCCTTGCCCATCACGCGTTTCAACATCATGCGCCCGGCGACGCTTACCTGAATCTGCTCAGTCTCCAGTTCGTCGTGGCTCATTTCACTAAAATTGGCATGCAAATTGTCTGCCAGATGGGTGCGGTTAAAGTCGTTGGGGAATGCGACACCGGCTTTACGGATGGCGGCCAGCTTGTTGCGGCGTTCCGCAATGATCTGATTTTCGTCTTGCGGGTGCCCGGCCAGAAGTTTTTCGGAAGGTGGTGTGATGGATTCGGTTGTCATAGTGCTTGAAGTAAAAGTAAGTGTGTAGGGCGCTTTTTGCGAACGCGCGATTGTGTCACGAATGACGTTCTGTTTCCAGTTTCCGGTTTTCAGTTCCCGGTTTTCGGAAAACCGCAAACCGTAAACTATGAACTGACCGTTCACACAAAATTTCTTACACCCTCCGTGGCGGGGGAATCGCCAGCAGTGCCGGATGAAATCAGGCCAGATAATTGAGATGCTCATATTGATTGCTTGTAAATGGCATATTAATTCGGGCTATGGATAGGCGAATATTAATGTAGTATCCATTCATTATCAATTCAGTATGCAGGCTCGATAATCCAAAATGTCGCTATCCGACACTGTTTTCAAATTACTAAGGGAAGGCCCGCAGCCAGCTAGAGCGTTGTATGAGCGGCTGGGGGTTAGCCAGCCGACGCTCTCACGCTTGATGGCCCGACAGGGAGAATCCATTCTTCGATTTGGCAAGGCGCGCCAGACGCAATATGCACTCCGACGCAAACTCGGTGCGCATGCGGAGTTTCCTCTCTATCGCGTCAGCGTTTCCGGCGATTTGCAGCAATGGGGCGTACTTTATCCGATCATGCCCGAAGGTTACCTGGTTGAAACCCGGGCAACGCCCGCTCATGAGGCAAAGTCAGATATCCATCCGGGGCTGCCCTGGTACTTGCAGGACATGCGTCCACAAGGATTTCTGGGGCGTTCATTTGCGCGCTTTCATGGGCCGATGTTGGGTTTGCCTGCTGATCCGACTCGCTGGAGTGATGACCAGACGCTGCTCGCCCTGGCAAACATCGGGTATGACACGCCCGGCAATCTGATGGTTGGTGAAGAGTCTGCTTCTCATTTTCAGACTCGCGTGCTTTTCTCTTGTCAGGAAGAATCCTCGATACCGATTCCGGCTGAACAACGGTTGCAGCAGTATCCGAAATTGGCTCGACGGGCCTTGGCTGGCGAGGTGGTCGGATCCTCGGCGGGTGGAGAACAACCCAAGTATAACGTTGAAATATTGCGTGCAGGGCAGTCCGTTCACGTTATGGTGAAATTCACCGCCCCTCAGGACAACGCAGCCACGTTGCGCTGGTGCAGTCTGTTGATTTGCGAATACATCGCCTGCCAGGTATTGAGCGATTTATTCCCTTGCAGTGAAAGCGAATTGTTGCGGGCAGAAGTGAATGGCTCAACCCAGTTATTTCTGCAAGCGTTGCGGTTTGATCGGGTGGGTCGGCAGGGCAGAGCCGGTGTCGTTTCGCTCAAATCGCTCGATGATGAATTTGCGGGCTTGGCAACTGACTGGCCGAAGATTACTGCCGAACTGGTGCGTGCTGGAAAATTGAGCGTAGCCGTGCATCAGCAAGTGCAAAAGTTATACGCATTTGGCGTTCTGATCGGTAATGCCGATATGCATACCGGAAATCTTTCATTTTTTGTGGATGATGCCACCAAAGTCGCGCCGGAATATACCCTTGCGCCGGTGTATGACATGTTGCCGATGTCGCTGGCACCGCGCCCGTCCGGACAGATCCCTGATGCATTGCCGGTACCCAAAGTGGGGGTCAATCCACCATTAGCCGTTTGGCTGGAAATGTTGCCGCTGGCGATCCGGTACTGGCAGCTGGTGGCCGCGCATCCCGATATTTCTGAAGATGTGAAGCATTTGGCACAAAAGCAGGCAGAGATATTGTCCCAAAATGTAACTTAAGGAAGCGCTGATTAAATCGTCTTTGCGAGCCCGCAGGGGGCTTCCCACAAAACATAGTCGCGCAATGCGCTCTTTGTTTCTGGATGAAGGAGGCGAAGCCGAAGAAGCAATCCAGTTGTTTCAATTCTTCTGGATTGCCACCTGTCTGCCCTGCCTGCGGCAGGTAGGCAGCCCTTCGGGCTGCCACGCTTCGCTCGCAGCAGTGCTTTGTTGCAATGACACTTCTATATCAATGCCCGGACGGGTTGGCGGCTGCGCTCAATAGTTCCGCACAGCGCAGGCCGCTTTGCACTGCGCCTTCCAGTGTGGCGGGGTAAGCGCCGGCAGTGTAATCGCCCGCCAGTAGTAAGCGGGGCAGGGGTGTTTGCTGGTCGGGACGCGATAAATCGGGTGTACAGGCAAATGTCGCGCGTTTTTCAGCGATCACTTTGAACCACAGCGGTGTGTCGGCAAAGCCGAATTCCTCGCGCAATTCTGCGATCACTTTTTGCGCCAGTTCGTCCTGAGATAATTCCTGATGCAGTCCTTCTGCACTGATCACCGAGGAGATCAGGCCGTGTTGCCCGGCGATCTGCCCCTTGTCAAACAGCCATTGGCTGAAGCGCTGGTACAGGCCCAGCATCGGGTGCGGGAGTTTTACCTGTGATGGATATTGCAGATACACGGTGTAGATAGGTTGATGCTGCAAGGCATTGATCTGTGCGATGACGGGGGCGAGTACGTCGAACGGGCGCAGCAGCCTGGCGGTTGTCACGGGCGGTGTGGCGCAGATGACATGGGTGAAATACAGGCTGCCCCGTTTGGTGGTGATTTCGAAACCATTTTCCTGCGGCAGCAAATCTTCCACGCCGCAGGAGGTCAGCACATGCCCGCCGTGTTTTTTCACATAGCGGGCGGCGCGTTGCGGGAATAATTCTGTGAAATCCAGTCGCGGAATCAGCATGTCGCTGTCGGCACGTGTCTGATTTAATGCATCGCGCAGCACATTCAGCAGCACTTGTGCGGACGCGATCTGTACCGGTGTGTTAAGCGCCGCGATGCATAGCGGCTCCCAGAGCTTTTGTACCAGTGTGGCGCTTTGCTTGTGCAGTGCAAGAAAATCGGATGCAGCTATATCTTTGTTTATATTGAAATTTATTTTTTTAAGCGCCAGCATGAAGCGCGCGGCACTGAATCGTTCTGTCCAACTCAGCCCTTGCGCCCGCAGCAAAGCGATAAGCAAATGCAGCGGTGCGGGCAGGCGGGGTGCTCGCAGTGCAAAATGACCGTGCAGATCAAGTTGCAACGGCAGACGCAGAAAATCGGCTTCGATATTGCCGCCGACCTGTTCGATCAGGCGCAAGGTCCGGTGATAACAGCCGAGCAGCAGATGCTGGCCGTTATCGAGTTGCGTGTTCTGATACGCCACGCCGCGCGCCCGTCCGCCCAGCTGTCTGGCGCTCTCAAACACCGTGACCGGAATGCCAAGTTCTGACAGTGCGACAGCTGCGGCCATGCCCGCATACCCACCGCCCAGGATGGCAATGTTAATATTTTCATTATTATTCATTGGTTTAGTAGAGTTTTATCCCCACCCTAACCCTCCCCCTGAGAGGGGGAGGGTATGTAAGTTTGGCAAGTTGAATATTCCTTCCCTCTTCCAGGGGGAAGGTTAGGATGGGGGTTAAATCGTTAAATTTTCCGTTATCCTCGTCAGTACGCCTTCCAGATTGTTCAGAATATCGTTGTTCCAAAAGCGAAGAACCCGCCAGCCCTGATTTTGCATGAAAGTTGTCCGATGTTCGTCATAGACAACCTGATCCTGATGCTGTCCGCCATCGAGTTCGATTGCCAGTTTCTGTTCAATGCAGGCGAAGTCGGCAATGTAATTTCCTATCGGATGCTGGCGACGGAAGCGATGGCCGTTCAACTGTTTAAACCGTAGCGCATGCCATAGCCGCTGTTCGACATTCGTCATGCCAGTTCGAAGAACCCTGGCTCTTGCGGTGGTTTCTGGGTTGATTCTATGGGAGGGCATTGAGCGTTTTTACCCCCACCCTAACCCTACCCCCTGGCAGTGGGAGGGAATTGGCTGTCAGTTCTTGATCCAAGTCGTCCAGGCCAGCCAGAGTTTGCGCAGCGGGGTGAGCGAGACGCGCTCTTTCAGGACGTGGCAGCCGGAGGCGACAACTTCATCCAGCGTGGCGCGATAAATGGCCGCCATGATCAGGCCGGTGCGCTGGGTTTTTCTGTCTGCGTCCGGCAGTTGTGCCAGTGCCTGCTGGTAGTAGCGTTGCGCACGTTCGATCTGGAACGCCATCAGTTTCTGGAAATTTTCGCTCTCATTCGCGTTGAGGATGTCCGCCGCCGTCACGTTGAATTGTTTCATCTCATCCATGGGCAGGTAGATACGGTTGCGCCTGGCATCCTCGCCGACATCGCGGATGATATTGGTGAGCTGAAACGCGATCCCCAGATCATGGGCATATTTGAGCGTCTGGCGATCGGTGTAGCCGAAAATTTCCGCCGACAGCAGTCCGACCACCGAAGCGACACGATAACAATACAGTTGCAGCGACTTGAAGTCGGTGTAGCGCGGTTGATCCAGATCCATTTCCATGCCGTCGATAATTTCCAGCAGGTGTTCCTGTGCCAGATTGAATTGGGTAACGACAGGCACCAGCGCAAGTGCGACCGGATGTTGCGGTTTACCGCTGTAAATTTCCGCCACCTGAGCCCGCCACCAGTTGAGCGTGGTGCGGGCGACCTGTTCATCGGTACATTCGTCCACCACATCGTCCACCTCGCGGCAGAAGGCATACAGCGCGGTGATCGCGCGGCGCTTCTCCTTGGGCAGGAACAGGAAGCTGTAGTAAAAACTGGAACCGCTGGCGGCGGCCTTGTCCTGGCAATATTGGTCTGGAGTCACAATTCTATTCAGTGCTGGCATAAGTTATGGGATTCTGCCCATTGATAAAGGGTATTCGGTTCGATATCGATAGCGCCATTCTTGAATTCCAGGCATCCCCAATCCTGGTCGATACGAGCCGATGCCAATTCAGTCGCATCAACATGATCTTTGATAAGCGGTGCTAGATCGGCTTCGATAAATTCGCCATTGGCAAAGGTCAGGCCAAAAACATAATCACGATGCTGCTCAAATTGTCTGAGTTTCATGTCCTTACTCCAGGGGTTGTACAGGGTGAAATTTCTGGGTATCCCATATTTCAATCAGCTCGGCTTGATGCAGTTCTGCCCATTCGCGTACCAACTGCAAGCACTTGTTGGGTAATTTTCCATCTATCAATTCCAAACTGGTCAAACTCATGACCGCCTCGTATTCGCCGTATTTTATGTGAATATGGCGGGGCGGATGTTCCCGGTCAATAAGGAACATGCGAATAATGATGCCGTAAAAGCGAGCAAGTTCGGGCATAGTGTAATTTCAATAAGAATGGGGTGCTGATTTGGCCAGCATGATAACCCAGTCCAGCGGGCGCAATATCGGTCGGCGGCGGAATACGTCGTAGTCGGCGGCTTCGATCTTGTCGAGGATGCGCAGGCCACCGGCGATAATCATGCGCATTTCCAGACCGATGCGGCCTGTGAGGATACTGCCCAGCGGCGCGCCTTGCAGCATCAGTGTGCGGGCTCTATCCACCTGAAACTGCATCAGTCTTCGCCAATTCTCGTCGCAAATTTCTTGTGCAATCTGTTCTTCACGAACGCCGAATTGCGCCATCTCGTCCAGCGGCAGATAGATGCGGTGAATTGCCCAGTCTTTGGCCACATCCTGCCAGAAGTTGATCAGTTGCAAACTGGTGCAAATTGCATCTGAATAGGCCAAATTAACCGGCGTGGCTTCCCCGTACAAATGCAACATCAGATTGCCGACCGGGTTGGCGGAACGGCGACAGTAGTCCGCCAGATCTGCATAATTGTCGTAGCGCTTCTTCACCACGTCCTGCGAAAAAGCATCGAGTAGGTCGTAATGCGGCTGCAAAGGTAATTGGTACTGGTGGATTGTTGAGGCCAGATTTTGAAACAGCGGCGTTATCGGGGTGATGTTCTCATGGATGCGCTTCAGCTCATCCCGGAAGGCATCCAGTTGTTGCAGGCGTTCGTCGTCAGGCAAATCACCTTCGTCGGCGATGTCATCCGCAGCTCTTGCGAAATGATAAATCGCCGCCACCGGACGCCGCAGCCGTTTGGGCATCAGAATCGAGGCGACGGGGAAATTTTCGTAATGATCAACTGGCATGGAGTGTGGAGTTACGGTTTGGCGTAAGGGCCAAGGAAACGGATGCCGTTGAAGTGAATCAAATGGCTAGGGTCGCTGGCGCACCATACTTCAGTTTCCCAGGCAACGACAGATAGAAACTTGCGCATGACTTCTCCTCGATCGGGGAATGCCGTTACGAATACCAGCCCCGCTGTGCTCGCTTGGAACAGGTTGGATAATTCGGAATGACGTAGGCCATCCACAGGGCCGCCACTTGCAACCGCTTCGACCAGAATGAGCCAGTCCTTTTCACGGTAGTAAATGACCACATCGGGCATTTTGCCATGGCTACCTACTTTGACGCCTATAGTGTCCAGCAACTGTTCGTCGAAGTAACCCCATTTCGTGCCCGTGTCACCGACATAAACGAGTTCGCCGCCCGGCACGAAGCGGGGGATAAATTCTTCGATGATGGTGCGAATCAGATCGGAGTGTTTTCCCGAACTTAACGTGATATTGCGTCCATGGTTAATGACCACCGGAATCCGCTGCATGTCACGGTGACGGGCGAATTTTTCTGCCAACGCCTGGTTTGTTGCCAAGTAGGTGAGCAAGGATTTTCCCCATCCCTTTGTACCAACTTTTCGGAGCAGGGTAAGGGCGTTGGATTCTACTTGATAGCAGTTGTCTGAGCTGTTAACTGCCCGGTCTGGTTTGTCCGGGTTGTGCAGTAAGACACCCGCAGCAACCAGCTGTTTGACGCTGTATTTTCGGATGCTTTCCCGTGAATTTTCGGCGTAATTATGTTCTAGTTTTTCGCGGGCGAAGTCAAGGATGGCTCTGATACCCAGCATCGGATTGCCGGCTTTATTCCAGGTTGTAGTTTCAGGTAAATCGAGTAGCGCCAACAGACAAATGGCTGTCCTGTCGTTCAATTGCTCCTTGGGCATGCCGAGTTGTCTGAGCACATCCAGTGCTTCGTCAATTCGTTCTTGTTTTGTGGTCATGGCGTTTCCAGTTCCTCAAGCAAACGATCAATGGTGGCTTGGTCGTTGGGCTGACCTTTTGCGCGTTGACCAAGCTCCCGTAACTGATCGCGGCTTGGGTAGCGCATATTACGCAGATCGGTGGCATTTACCTGCGTGTGACCAGAGAACACCCGGAAATGCTCGTCAAGGACGGTCGAATTAAGAAAGGTGGACAAACCCCGCGCCGTGTCTTCGTCCATGCCGTGCTTGTCGATGTGGAATACATTCCAATGATTTTCGAAACCGATATAGGCAGCATCCAATGCCTCATAGGGTAAATGGTATGCCACGAGGCGACGGCGTTCCTCTTTTGCGGAAAACCGCTTGACCAGTACATAGTGCCCACGCGGCATCAACCATTTACTCATAGCTGAGGTAAACTGCAACGCGTTGGGTTTTTTGTGCGATTTTGGCCAGACAAGCGCACCGTTGCTGAAGTGATGGGGATAGAGCAGCGGCACAGCGTCATTGTCAGGGGTACCCCGCCAATATTCTTTCAGACGAAAATCTACCACTGGACCTGTGCAAACTTCCAGTCCAATGTCGCGAAGGGTGTGTGTGCAAAGCAAAGGCGCATTTGTTTGCCCGGTCGTGGTCGGTATGTGAATGAATTGTTCCGCATCGTCCGTTTTCACGATTGCCGCAGCCTCAAACATAGTCTGCTGGTAATCCAGAAATTTCGCATCATGCGAGGTGGATACAATGACCGGGCCTTGTGGTTCACCCTTGATCAAGTGAATGATGACGTTTTCTTGCAATACTTCATCGTCTCCAAATGCTTTGTTTCGACTCTCGAACAAGTGCAGTTGCCGAATTGAGCAAGTCTGCAAAATCAGATTGCGAAACTGGCGGTAATAGCTGCCGTTACAAAATGAACGAGGAATAATCGCGACAACTTCACCTCCCTTGGTCATCAATAACACGGATAGTGCGACGAACGCCGTGTACAGGTTGACCGTTTCAATGCCTGCCAAGCGCAATAATTTACGGTGCTTTGAGTTTGTGCTTATTTTTTTGTAGGGAGGATTGAGAATTGCATGGGTATAACGGTTGTCGCCGCCAAGCTGAATGGAAAAAGTGGCGTCCTCGATAAAGTCTGAAGTATGAGTGCAGGCTTTAATTTTTCCTTGACCAAGCTGCACATATTCGTCGAGTGTGTTTTTCAGGTAGCCACCCAGAGTGTTATCTATCTCCCATGTTTCCGCATCAACTGAAATTTCTTCGCGTAGCGCCTGATCGAAAAAAGCGGAGGTTAATGAACCTACGCCAGCCCCTGCATCCAGCAGTTTCGCACGGCCGTGGTAGGAAAATAGCGAAGCCATAAACTCCGCAATAGAGGATGGTGTCATGTATTGCCCAAGTTCGGAGCGGCGCTTTGAGTCCAGCAATTTACTGGCCTCGCGCCTAACCTGGTCAATAGCTAGCGTCATGGCTTACAGCAGATCGTTGCGGTGCAGCATGAAGACGAACTGGTCGCCCGCACTCACATCCAGCCAGGTGAAGGGCAGGTCGGGGCAGGCGGCTTCCAGCACGTCGCGGTTGTGGCCGATCTCGACGATCAGGATGCCATTCTCGGTCAGGTGTTCGGCGGCGTGTCTGAGTATCTGGCGCGTCGCATCCAGTCCGTCGCTGCCGCTGCCCAAAGACAGTTTCGGTTCGTGCAGATACTCCTGTGGCAAGGCTGCGACTGAGTCTGCATCGACATAGGGCGGATTGCTGATAATCAGGTCGTAACGCCGTCCGGTCAGCTCGGTGAACAGATTCGATTCGATCAGTTGTACCTGATCCTGCAATTCGTAATCGCTGACATTGCGTTGGGCGACCGCCAGGGCGTCGGGCGAAATATCAACCGCTTCGATCAGCGCGTTGGGGAAAGCATCGGCGGCGAGGATGGCCAGACAGCCGCTGCCGGTACACAAGTCCAGCACGCTGGTGATTTCTTCCGGTTCGGCGACCCAGGGAGACAGCTGTTGACGCAGCAATTCGGCGATGAAGGAACGCGGCACGATGACGCGTTCATCCACATAGAAGCGGTATTCGCCCAGATACGCTTCATGGGTCAGGTAAGCGGCCGGAATGCGTTTTTCGACACGCTGTTGAATCACGCTTAGCACCTCGGCCAGTTCGCCGGGTGTGAGTTGTGCATCCAGAAACGGAGCGAGCGTGTCTATCGGCAGGTGCAGGGTGTGCAGGATCAGATAGACGGCTTCGTCATAGGCGTCAAGGCTGCCGTGGCCGAAAAACAGTTTGGCCTGATAGAAGCGGCTGACGGTAAAGCGCAGACAGTCGCGCACGCTGCGGAGATGCTGTGCGGCTTCGGGGAAATAGTTGTTCATTTGAGCAGGAGATTCTCCAGAGTGCGCTGATAGGTCTGTTTGAGCGGTTCGATGTCGGCTACGGCAACGCACTCGTTGAGCTTGTGGATGGTGGCATTCAACGGTCCGAATTCAATGACTTGCGGGCAGATGTCGGCGATGAAACGCCCGTCCGATGTGCCGCCGGAAGTTGAAAGTTCCGGGGTGATGCCGTAACTTTGTTCGATCGCATGGCTGATGGCCGCCACCAGACTGCCCTTGGGGGTAATGTAGGGTTTGCCGGACAGTTCCCACTGCAAGTCATATTTGACGCGGTGTTTGTCGAGAATGGCATGCACCCGGTCTTTAAGTTCCTGTTCGGTGCTGGCGGTGGAAAAGCGGAAGTTGAACAGGATTTCCACGGTGCCGGGCACCACATTGGTTGCGCCCGTGCCGCCATTCATGTTGGAAATTTGCCATGAGGTCGGCGGGAAATATTCATTGCCTTGATCCCAAGTGGTTGCGGCCAGTTCGGCAATCGCGGGGGCGACCATGTGGATCGGGTTTTTTACCAGGTGCGGATAAGCGATATGTCCCTGAATGCCTTGCACGGTCAGCGTGCCTGAGAGTGAGCCGCGCCGACCGTTCTTGATCATGTCGCCGACCAGTTTGTTTGAGGTGGGTTCGCCGACGATACAGTAATCCAGTGTTTCGCCGCGCGCTTGCAGCGCTTCGACCACGCGCACGGTTCCGTCAACTGCCACGCCTTCTTCGTCGGACGTGATCAGCAAGGCAATCGAACCGGCGTGTTCGGGATGATCCTCGATGAATGCTTCAATGGCGGTGATGAAAGCGGCGATGGAAGTTTTCATGTCCGCAGCGCCGCGACCATAAAGCATTTCATCGCGGATGGTCGGTTCGAACGGCGGACTGAACCAGGATTCGACAGGTCCCGAGGGCACCACATCGGTGTGTCCGGCAAATACCACCACCGGGCTATTGATGCCACGCCGCGCCCAGAAATTATCCACGTTGCCGAAACGCATGCGTTCGACGATAAACCCCAGCTTTTCCAGGCGTTCGATGAGGATGTCCTGGCAGCCGGCATCATCCGGGGTGAGTGAGCGGCGCGCAATCAGCGCGCGGGCGAGTTCGAGAGTTCCAGTCATGGTTGAACCTTTACGTTAAATATTTGCGCATAAGCTGCCGTATCGAAGCCGACATGCAGCAACCGGCCATCTTGTTCCAGCAAGGGGCGTTTAATGACACTGGTTTTGTCAGTCATTAAATATAATGCTGAAGAGTCGTCAGTAACTTGTTGTTTTTGTTCATCTGACAGTGCGCGCCAAGTCAGCCCCTTACGGTTGAGCAATTCGCTCCAGTCGCGTTGCTTCAGCCAGTTTGCGGCGGTTTTTGCATCCAGCCCCTGTTTCTTGAAATCATGAAATTCAACTGCGATGTCGTGTTGCGCCAGATAGTCACGCGCTTTTTTAACCGTGCCGCAATTGGGGATGCCGTACAGTTTTAAAATCGTCATAGCGGCTTGGATATATCAAGATCAAGTTTGATGCCGCTGAAATCAGACGGTGCCGATTTTGCCGCTTCATGATGGGGCGAAAAGATCGGCACAGCCATGGTGTTGGTGCGTTCCGAAAAATCAACCAGAGCGGACAGATTGCTTGCCGAATCGGCGTTGCGCATTGCTTCTTCCTTGCTGATTAACCCGGATTTAAACAGGCGGTAAAGGGCTTGTTCGAAGGTTTGTGAACCGGCAGAAACGCTTTTATCTATCGCTTCGTGGATTTTTTCAATTTCGTCATTCTTGATCAGGTCGGCAATCAAAGTCGTGTTGAGCAGAATTTCCACGGCGGGAACTTGCTTGCCGCTAACTGTGCGCACCAGGCGTTGCGAAATCACTGCGCGCAAACACATGGAAAGATCGGACAGCACGCTTTGACGCGAGTCGTAGGGGAAGAAATTGACGATGCGATTCAAGGCGTGATAACTGTTATTGGCGTGCAGGGTAGTCAGACACAAATGTCCGGTCTGTGCAAAAATCAGGGCATGTTTCAGGGTTTCGCGATCACGCACTTCACCGATCATCAATACGTCGGGGGCTTCGCGCATCCCGCACGACAGCGCATTTTCGTAGGACAGGGTGTCCGTACCGATTTCCCGCTGGTTTACGATGGACTTGTCGTGTTTGAAAATATACTCGATCGGATCTTCTATGGTCAGAATGTGACCGGTCTGGGTGCTGCTGCGGTGTTCAAGCATCGCAGCCAGCGTGGTGGATTTTCCCGAGCCGGTTGCACCGACTACTAGTACCAGTCCACGTTTTTCCAGAATCAGGGATTTGAGTATGCCGGGCAGGTGCAGTTCGTCCACATCGTTGATTTTGCCTTTGATGTAGCGTATCACGATCGCAATGTCACCGCGCTGACGGAAAATATTGACACGGAAGCTGCCCAGTCCATCCACACGATACGAAAAGTTCATTTCCATGTTGGACTCGAACTCGACGATTTGCCTTGAAGACATGAGCTCATAAGCGATGCGCTTGATGACCTCCGCGCTCAGAACCTGTGAGTTGACCGGAATGGCGATGCCGTCAATTTTGATATTGACCGGTGCGCCGACCGAGAAAAACAGATCGGAAGCCTGCTTGTCCGCCGCCAGCTTCAGCAAGGGTGTGACGATCATTTTGAACTCCTTTGGATCAGCGTAGGGGCGTAAGGCATTACGCCTTTTTGATATGGTCGCAATCATCAGGGGCGTATCGCCATACGCCCCTACAAGTTAGATTCCGCGCAGCAATTCGTTGATGCCGACCTTGGACAGGGTTTTGGCATCCACTTTCTTGACGATCACCGCGCAGTACAGGCTGTAGCTGCCATCCTTGGAAGGCAGGCTGCCGCTGACCACCACCGAACCGGCCGGTACGCGACCATAAGTGATTGTGCCGGTTTCGCGGTCGTAGATCTTGGTGCTCTGGCCGATGAATACGCCCATCGAGATCACTACGTTGTCTTCCAGAATCACGCCTTCGACGATTTCCGAACGGGCGCCGACGAAACAGTTGTCGCCGATAATGGTCGGATTGGCTTGCACCGGTTCCAGCACGCCGCCGATACCGACGCCGCCGCTCAAGTGTACGTTCTTGCCGATCTGCGCACAGGAACCGACCGTCGCCCAGGTATCGACCATCGTGCCTTCATCGACATAGGCGCCAATATTCACGTAAGAGGGCATCAGCACCACGTTCTTGGCGATGTAGGCACCTTTGCGTGCGGCTGCGGGTGGCACCACGCGGAAACCGCCTTCACGGAAATCGCGGCTGTTGTAATCGGCGAATTTTGACGGTACTTTGTCGTAATAGTTGGTGAAACCGCCTTTGATAAAGGCGTTGTCTTCCAGACGGAACGACAGCAGTACAGCCTTTTTAAGCCATTGGTGAGTGACCCAGTCGCCGTCAATTTTTTCAGCAACGCGCAGCTTGCCTTGATCCAGCTGGGTGATGACGGCATCAACCGCTTCCTTGAGTTGCGCATCCGCATTGCGCGGCGTGATTTCGGCGCGGCGTTCAAAAGCGGTTTCGATGATTGCTTGTAATTGGTCCATGTTTTTTCCTTAATAAATTTAAACGGGTAGGTCGGGCTTCAGCCCGAAAATCAAATGGTCGGGCACCCGCCCGACTAAATGCATGTCGGGTTGAAACCCGACCTACAAAATTCAGCGATGCGTTGTGCCGCTTCTACGGTTTCTTCTGTACTGGCGACCAGCGCCAGGCGCACAAAATTTTCGCCGGGGTTGATACCTTGCGCGCTGCGCGCCAGATAGCTGCCCGGCAAAACGGTCACATTATAATCACGATACAGGGCTTGCGCGAAGGTCGTGTCGGCTATCGGGGTGCGTATCCACAAGTAAAAGGCGGCATCGGGCAGGGTGACGGGCAGCACATCCTTGAGAATCTCCGTCACACGGGTGAATTTTTCGGCATACAGACGGCGGTTTTCCGCGACATGCGCCTCATCATTCCAGGCGGCAATGCTGGCGGCCTGTATCACCGGATTCATTGCAGAACCGTGGTAGGTGCGATACAAGGCGAATTTTTCGATGACGCTGGCATCGCCTGCGACAAAACCGGAGCGCATCCCCGGCACATTGGAACGTTTTGAAAGACTGGAAAATACCACCAGATTCCGGTAATCGCTGCGTCCCAGTTGTTGTGCGGCTTGCATGACGCCCAGGGGCGGCGTGTCGAAATAAATTTCCGAATAGCACTCGTCCGAGGCAATGACAAAACCATAGCGGTCGGACATCTCGAACAACATTTTCCACTCCTCCAGCGGCATCACCCGTCCGGTCGGATTGCCGGGCGAGCAGACATAAATCAGCTGGGTGCGCTGCCAGACATCGATGGGCAATTGCGCGAAGTTCAGCGCGTAATTGTCTTCCGGCAGGGTATTGAGAAAGTACGGTGTTGCACCGCCCAGCAAGGCCGCGCCTTCGTAAATCTGGTAAAACGGGTTGGGGCAAATGACCGCAGGGTCGTTCCTGCTGCGATCAATCACCGCTTGCGCAAAGGCGAACAGTGCCTCGCGACTGCCGTTGACCGGCAATACCTGCGTTTTGAAATCCGGCGTGGGGATGCCGTAACGTCGCGCCAGCCAGTCGGCTATCGTGCCGCGCAGCGCGTCCGAACCTGCGGTTGTGGGATAATTCGCCAGCCCTGCCAGGTTATCGGTCAGCGCATCCTTGATAAATTGCGGCGTATCGTGCTTGGGTTCCCCGATCGACAGGCTGATGGCGCGATAGTCCGCATTGGCCGTGACTACACGAAACAGGACGGCGAGTTTCTGGAACGGGTAGGGTTGCAGTTTATTCAGATCGGGATTCATTACGGTTTTAGCGTCGTCGAAAGTGACGGGCATTATAAAGGGCGTACAGGTGTCATCAAAACAAAATGTAATGCCGGTTGCCGGAATTTTGAGCGGGGCGCTGGTGTGGGGGCTGATCTGGTATCCCTACCGCGTGTTGCAGGATGCGGGTATCTCCGGCCCGCTGGCGACGCTGATCACCTATTTGCTGGCGATGCTGTGCGGCGGATTCATGTTGCCGCGTGTGTGGCGCGATCTGCGCCCCCAAAATAACGGCGTGTCAGGCTGGTGGGCGGTACTGCTGGTGTTTTCCGCAGGCTGGGCTAACTTCGGTTATGTGCTGGCGATGTTGCAGGGCGAGGTGATGCGCGTGTTGCTGCTGTTTTATCTCGCCCCGGTCTGGACCCTCTTTTTTTCCCACTGGCTGCTCGGTGAACGCCTGAATCGCTACGGCTATTTGATTATCGCGCTGTCTCTGGGCGGCGCATTCGTCATGCTGTGGGAACCCCGGCTCGGTTTGCCGTTTCCGCAAAATCTTTCCGAATGGCTAGGTTTGTCGGCCGGCATGGGTTTCGCGTTGTCCAACGTGGTATCGCGCCGCGCCGCGCATCTCAGCGTCGAAGCCAAAGCCTTCAGTATCTGGTTCGGCACGGCGCTGCTGACCGCGCCGCTGTTATGCTGGCAAGGCGGATGGCACGTTGCGGGGATAGCAGCACAAAGCTGGCTGATACTGGGTTTGCTGGGTATCGCGCTGTGTTCATGCAGCTTTGCCGTGCAATACGGCGTCACCAATATGCCGGCCAATCGTGCCATGTTATTGTTTTTATTCGAATTGGTTATCGCTGCGGTCGCGTCCTATTTTCTGGCGAATGAAGCAATGGGACTGCGCGACTGGCTGGGCGCCGCGCTGATTGTTTCCGCCAGCCTGCTGTCGGGGAAATTGTATGCGGAATCAAAGTAGCGGGAGCGCCTGCTGCGGCTGTTAACAACCGGCTTTGTCCGCAAAGCAGTAAGCGGATTCTCCATCACTCTTGGCGCGGTACATGGCTTCATCTGCGGCTTTGAGCAACAGGTCTGCGTTGTTCCCGTTATCTGGGTAGATCGCTATTCCCACGCTGACGTCCAGTTGCAAATGGTGTTCATGCACATCAAACGGCTGGGATAACTCGGCAATAATTTTTTTGACGACCATCTCGACATCGTTCTTTCCGGTAATCTGCGGCAAAATGATCGTAAATTCATCTCCGCCGAGTCGCGCCACCATATCGCTTTCACGGATACATTGCCTGAGTCTGTCGGCAACCAGCTTGAGCACCTGATCTCCGACATGGTGGCCATAGGTATCATTCACGGGTTTAAAGCGGTCAAGGTCCATAAAAATCAGCGCACAGCAACTATCCCCGCGTTTCGCCAACGCAATCCCCTGACTGAGGCGATCATGGAAGAGAATCCTGTTTGGCAAACCCGTCAGACTGTCGTGGTATGCAACACGGAGCAGGCGCAGGTAATGGCTTATCAGGAAAGGCGTACAGATTAGCGCCAACAGTCCCGCGTCGGTTACGGCACGCAACCAGACAGGAATCCGAGTGGCTTCTAATTCAATATTTACCGTCATCATGAGAATGGCTTCCGTCACGGCAATTAGAACGAGCAATGAGAAAAATAGTCGTGCCGGAACGAACTTCAACAGATTCATGGTAATCCTTATGCTCACGCGGAAACCTGACCAACTTTGCTTGAGGCATGCTCCGGTCAGGCAAAATAACGCCCGGCTCACTATAGCGCAACACTATAGGTGAAGCAAACTCCGTTGAAGCAAACTCTGCGCTAATAGATTCTGTGCGGCATGCCAAAACGAATATCCAGACCAAAGCAAGAGCAGTTCGAGAAATCCCTGAGGGGAACACTCGCTTATAACATTCGGTTTTTTCGTTTCGAGAATGGCATTTCACAGGAAGAATTGGCGTTTCGTTGCGAACTGGACAGAACCTATATTTCTGCGGTTGAGCGCTGTATATGGAACGTGTCGCTGGGCAATATAGAAAAAATTGCCGGCGCACTCACAGTAGAGCCGTGGCAATTGTTGGTTCCGCCGCAATAAATCGGATGAATTTATCGGGCTGAAAACAGTACGCCTCCTGTCGTTGAACCTGCCGTTCGTTGCAGTTCACCGGGAGCGCCGGTTTTTCAGGCGTATGTTACTGTCCCGACTCCGAAAAGCAGATGAAGCGATTTCGTCCCGCGCCTTTAGCCGCATACATCGCCTTGTCCGCACATTTGAGCAAGCCCGGCAAATCATCGGCATTCTGGGGGTAGAGGGCGATTCCTATGCTCGCCGAGATGTGGTGTCCCGTTTCGTCGGTCACAAAATAAAAGGGCTGAGCCAGTTTCTCAACGATGGTTTCCGCTATCCGTCTGGTCTGCGATGTATCGCCAAGTTCGGGCAGGATAACCGTGAATTCGTCGCCCCCGAGACGGGCGACGGTATCCGCTTCGCGAACGCAACTGCTTATGCGTCGCGCCGCTTCCATCAACAATGCATCGCCATTGGCGTGTCCCAGTTTGTCGTTGATTTCCTTGAAGTGATCCAGGTCGATAAACAACAGGGCGAGCGGCAATGCCTTGCGATGCGCCATCTTGATCGCTTGTCCCAGTCGATCCTGAAACAGGCGGCGGTTGGGAAGATTAGTTAGCGGATCGTAATTGGCTTGCCAATGAATAAGCTCGTCCTTGTGTTTCTTTTCGGTAATATCCGAGAACTGCGCCACATAGCGGTATATGCTGTTGTCCTTGTTGCGCAGAACGATGATATTGGCTGATTTTGCGTAAATCTCGCCATCGCGGCGTTTGTCCCAAAGCTCTCCCTGCCAATGATCGTCGTTAAGAATCGACTGCCACATCTGCTGGTAAAAGCTCTTGTCATGCCGTCCTGATTGCATCAGTTTGGGGTTTTTTCCGATCACTTCATTCAGCGTATAGCCGGTGATACGGGTGAAGGCCGGGTTGGTGTCAACGATCAGATTGTTTTCATCCGTCACGACGATGGCATCCGCGTTCGACTGGTATATTGAAGCGGCCAGCTTCATTGATTTTTCAGAGTTGCACAATGCTTCCGACATCCGGTTGAATGCCACGGCGAGTTTTCCGAATTCGTCCCGGCTGCCTTTTGCCAGTTCGATCGGGATAAATTGTTCCATGCTGCCCGTGGCTTGCATCGCTTCCATGGTGGATTGCAGTTTTATGACCGGGCGCATAAACCGGCGAATCAGACGATGGATTGAGAAGAACAGCAAAATTTGCAGCGCAATTTGTCCTATCCACAGCATGAGCCGGGTGCGCCTGATGGCCTTGAAATCCTCGCTCATGTCGATGGTGATGCTGGCCGCACCATTTACCGAATCCGCTTTTACCAGATGGCAGGTCAGGCAATTTGTACCGCGATAATTGGTGCTCGCGATAAAGGGCACCACAGCGCGCAAGGTCGGCGCGGCACTGTCTTCGTTCAGCAGGAACTCCGTCTGCTTCGACATCATCACGCGGCTATCCATGTCGTCCTTGACTTGTTCTTCCGGCAAGCCGGGGCCGAACTGATCCTGAACCTGTTTGGCGCGAATGATGCGCAACTCCTTCACATGCTCGGAGTCGCCCATCTTTTGTATGAGAAGACGACGGTTGTCGGGGTCGGAAATCATGCCGGTAAGCATCAGCATGTTCATGCCATTGATGATGCCATCGGCAGAGACGGCGGCACGTCTTTCGGCGCCATCGAGAATTTCTCCCTCGATGTGCTCCATTACCCAGAAATGAGCGAAAGACAATACAACAACCAGCATCGCCTGAATGGGAATGTTTAATTTGCTTCCTATGCCCAGCGATTGCCACCAATTCTTCATAATCCTGACCGTGTATCAATCCTGGCTTTGTTGAAATTCGCACGGATACTACAGGATTGTAAATGTGGAGCACAACCACGAATTGCCGCGCGCCCCGATTGCCATGCCAGAGCGGGTATTTGCCGGGAAGTTATTTGGGCAATCAGAGCGACGGGGTGTGCTTTGCAGGGTTATCTGGAAACGGCTTGATATGGCTGGCAACGCTGTTCTCCGGGCGCGGCAGAGAACAGCTGGGCTTATTCTGACTGGCAGGCTGCTAGGCCACCGCTACATCCTTGTCCAGATACACATCCTGAATCGCATTCAGCAGCGTCACGCCGTCCTGCATCGGTTTCTGGAATGCCTTGCGACCGGAGATCAGCCCCATGCCGCCGGCGCGTTTATTGATGACTGCGGTGCGCACCGCCTGATGCAGATCGTCCTTGCCCGACGCGCCGCCGGAATTGATCATGCCCACCCGTCCCATATAGCAGTTGGCCACCTGATAGCGCACCAGATCGACCGGATGGTCGGTGGTCAGCTCGCTGTAAACGCGGGCGTGAGTCTTGCCGAACTTGATAGCGTTGTAGCCGCCGTTGTTCTCGGCCTGTTTCTGTTTGATGATGTCGGCGTTGAGGGTGGCGGCCAGATGATTGGCCTGTCCGGTCAGATCGGCGGAGAGATGGTAATCAATGCCTTCCTGCTTGAACGCCGGATTGCGCAAATAGGCCCACAGCACGGTCGCCATACCCAGATTGTGCGCATGCTCGAAGGCCTCGGAGACTTCCTGAATCTGCCGCCGCGACTGCTCGGAACCATAAAACACCGTTGCGCCCACTGCCACGGCGCCTAGGTCGAAGGCCTGATTTACGCTGGCAAACAGTGTCTGGTCATATTTGTTGGGGTAGGTGAGCAGTTCGTTGTGGTTGATTTTGACGATGAACGGAATCTTGTGCGCATAGCGGCGCGCGATGGAGGCCAGTACGCCCAGCGTGGAAGCCACGCCGTTGCAGCCGCCTTCGATGGCCAGTCTGACGATGTTTTCCGGGTCGAAATACATCGGGTTGGGCGCGAACGAAGCGCCGCCGGAATGCTCCACGCCCTGATCCACCGGCAGCAGCGAAAGATAGCCGGTGTCGGCCAGTCGCCCGTGTCCGTACAGCGCTTGCAGGCTGCGCAGTACGGCGGTTTTCCTATCCTTTATTGCCACCACGCGATCCACATAATCCGCGCCCGGCAGGTGCAGTGACTCTTTCGGAATGCCGGTACAACGGTGATTCAACAGATACTCCGCTTCATCTCCCAGTAGTTGCACGATGTTCGTCATGATCTCGCTCCTTGTGGTTGGAAAGAAGCAGACATATTACTCCTGTCATGCTGCAAGAATAATCCCGTCCCTGTGTATAATTTCGCCCATTCATCCCTACCGCGAGTTTAGATAATGCATATCATTGGCACACCGCTCAGTCCCACCGCCACTAAAGTCATGCTGCTCGGCAGCGGCGAACTGGGCAAGGAAGTCATCATCGCCTTGCAACGGCTGGGCGTCGAAACCATTGCGGTGGATCGTTACCCGGACGCGCCGGGACATCAGGTGGCGCATCGCGCTCACGTCATCAATATGGCCGATGGCGCTGCGCTGCGCGCGCTGATCGAACTGGAAAAACCCGATCTGATTGTGCCGGAAATCGAGGCCATCGCCACCGAGATGCTGGAACAGATCGAAAGCGAAGGGCTGGCGCGGGTGATTCCGACCGCGCGCGCCGCCAAACTTACCATGAACCGCGAAGGCATCCGCCGCCTGGCCGCAGAAACACTGGGCCTGCCGACCTCGCCCTATCGTTTCGCCGACAGCCTGGAGGAGATGCGCGCCGCGATTGAAGTTATCGGCTATCCGTGCATCATCAAACCGGTGATGTCGTCGTCCGGCAAGGGACAATCCAAAGTGGATACGCCAGATGAAGTCGCTGTCGCATGGGATTATGCCGGTCACGGCAGTCGCGTGAATCAGGGCCGTGTGATCGTCGAGGGGGTGATCCGTTTCGATTATGAAATCACCCAATTGACGGTGCGTGCGCAGGGTGCGGATGGCAACACTGAAACGCACTATTGCGACCCCATCGGTCATGTACAGGTGCATGGCGACTATGTGGAAAGCTGGCAACCGCAGGCAATGTCGCCGCTGGCCCTGCAACGCGCGCGCGACATCGCCGGGAAGGTGACAGACGATCTGGGCGGTGTGGGTATTTTCGGCGTGGAGCTGTTCGTCAAGGGCGATGAGGTGTGGTTCAGCGAAGTCAGCCCGCGCCCGCACGACACCGGCATGGTGACGATGTGCTCACAGGTGCAGAACGAGTTCGAGTTGCATGCCCGCGCGATACTCGGCCTGCCGGTGAATGTCACGTTGCGCGAACCGGGCGCTTCGGCGGTGATCTACGGGCAGCTGGAAGCTGCGGGCATCGCCTTCGAGGGCGTGGCGGAAGCCTTGCGCGTACCCGACAGCGACATCCGTCTGTTCGGCAAACCCGAATCCTTCGCCCGCCGCCGCATGGGCGTGGCGCTGGCGACAGGCCGCGATACCGACCAGGCCAGAGAACGCGCCAAACTGGCGGCCAGTCGCGTTAAACCCGTCAACCCATGATTACCGGCATTCACCACACCACTTTTCTGACTTCTGACTTAACGCGGTCACGGGTATTTTACGAAGCCATCCTCGATCTGCAACCCGATCCGAAACGTCCAGACATGAGTTTCGACGGGATTTGGTATGAGGTGGCGGCAGGTCAGCAGATTCATTTGATGCTGTTGCCCGACCCGGAAGCGGGTTTACAGCGTCCCGCGCACGGCGGGCGCGACCGCCATGTGGCGCTGTCGGTTTCGGATGTCGCTATTTTGGAGGGGCGGCTGGCTCGTGCGGGAATTAACTACACGCTTAGCCAATCCGGTCGCCGCGCCTTGTTCTGCCGCGACCCGGACCAGAATGCGCTGGAATTCATCGAGGTGATTTAAGCGTGCATCAGGATGATACGGTGGTGAGTCCGGCTGTCTGGTACAAGGCGGTTTGCGACAAAACAGGTTTTGTTTGCGATGCCGAACAGCATGCGGCGATAGCTGAGCTGGAAATTCTATGGTTACAACTTGTTGATTTTAAAGAAAAAAGAAATAAGTTTCTGGGGCGCAGCCTGCTCAGCCCCGACGTGCCCAAAGGGCTGTATATCTGGGGTGGGGTAGGGCGCGGCAAGACCTTTTTGATGGACGGTTTCTATCATTGCCTGCCTTATCGTCGCAAGCGCCGCCTTCATTTCCACAACTTCATGGCCGAGGTTCATCACGAGATGAAGTTGCTGGCGGATCAGCCTGATCCGCTGATGGCGCTGGCCGACAACATCGCGCACGCCACCCGATTACTCTGTCTGGATGAGTTGCATGTGGACGATATTGCCGATGCGATGATACTGGGGCGTTTGCTGACTGCACTGTTCAAGCGCGGCGTGGTGTTGCTCACCACCTCCAATTACGCGCCGGATGGCCTCTATCCGAACGGGCTGCAACGGCAAAGTTTTTTGCCCGCCATCGCACTGCTCAAGCAGGAATTAAAGGTGCTGCATTTCGACGGCAACCGTGATTACCGCTTGTTGCAGATGGCACGCGATCCTGTTTTCATGGTTGCGGATGACGCAGAACAGCGGATGGAGTCGTTGTTTCTTCGACTGACCGCCGGTGTCACGCAGGGTGACGATTATCCATTGCCAGCCAGACGTGTAAGCAGTGAAATTATATGGTTTAGATTCAATGAGTTATGCATTGGAAATCACGATCAGTCCGATTACCTGCGCATCGCTCACCGTTACCCCACAGTGTTTTTGTCGGACGTGCCGTGCATGACGGCTGAGAATGCGGCTGAAGCCAGGCGCTTTACCTGGCTGATCGACGTGCTGTACGACAACCACGTCAAACTGGTAGCCAGTTTTGCCGTTGCGCCGGAGGACTTGTACGAAGCAGGGCGACACGACAGTGAATCACAGCGGATTGTCAGTCGCCTGACCGAGATGCAGACCCGGCGCTATCTGGAGTTGCCGCATCACAGTCGGGGTGTGACATTGACCGGCAAGACGGAATCGGGGCTTTTGTGAACAGTTGCTCGAACTCGTCCGCCGGGACGGGTCTGGAGAACAGGTAACCCTGTCCGTAGTCGCACCCGGCGGCGGCCAGCAGATCGCGCTGTCTTGGCGTCTCGACCCCCTGGGCGATAACCTGCAAACCCAGTTTGTGCGCCATTATGACGATGGCTTCCGACAGCGCCATTTCGCTGGAGCCGGGTGCAAGGTTGCGGATAAACAAGGGATCCAGCTTCAAATAGTTGATGTCGAACTATTTCAGGTAGATCAGCGGGGAAAATCCGCTGCCACAGCCGTCGACCGCCAGTTCTATGCCTGCTTCCCGGAATGACAACAGTCGGGCGGCGATATGGCCGGGAGGGTCGAGTAATAATTTTTCCGTGATTTCAAAGATCAGGCTCTGCCCGGCTATATCGACTGCGGGTAATTCCTCAAACCATTGCGCCGTGTTGGCTGATGCCTGGAACTGGATGGGTGACAGATTGACGCTGACCTGAAAATCGCGATCAAAGGAGAGTCGCCACTGTCGAACCTGCCTTGCCGCTTCGCGGAACAGCCTGTCGCCAATCTCGTGTATCAACCCTGAATCTTCGATCAGCGGAATGAATTCTGCCGGACCTATGATGCCGCGCAGGGGATGTTGCCAGCGCAACAGCGCTTCGGCCTTGCGGATGCGACCGGTCATCAGGTCAACGACAGGCTGATAAAACAACCGGAACTCGCCCGCAGCCAATGCGCCCTGCAACTCCTTCATCATGTTCAGGCGGTCTTGAGCGGCTTCCTGCACGGCAAGGGTGAAATAACTGTAGCGGTTGCGTCCGGCATTTTTCGCTACATACATGGCCTGATCGGCGTTTCTGAGCAGACCTTCCAGATCGCCGGCATCGTCAGGATAAAGCGTGATGCCAATGCTGGCAGAAATATAGGCCAGTTCATGGCCGAGCTGAAAAGGTTTTTCCAGCGCTTGGATGATGCTTTCCGAGATGCGTTCGATATGGCTGGTTTCTTCCAGTTCGGCCAGGATGACGGTGAATTCGTCACCCCCCAGTCGGGCGACGGTATCCGATTCGCGCACGCAGGCTGAAATACGCCTTGCCGCTTCGGTCAGCAAGACATCGCCCAGATCATGCCCCAACCTGTCATTGACCTCTTTGAAGTGATCCAGGTCGATGAACAACAACCCTAACTGCAAACTGGCGCGGTGTGCCTTTTTCAGTTCCTGCATCAGGCGGTCGTGGAACATGCGCCGGTTGGGGAGTTGGGTAAGCGTGTCAAAGTTGGCCTGATTCCAGATCAGATCCTGCGATTTTTTCTGGTCGGTGATGTCATGTATGGTGCTGACGATATGCGGAATACCTTGCAGACGGGTGATGACCGCCGACAGCAAGCCCATGCCTTTTTGGCCATTTTTTATTTGAAACTCGGCTTCCAGATTCTCGCAAATGCCTCTGGTCTGCATCTGATGAATCATCTTTTCCCGGTCATCCGCGCTGGTCCACAGGTGCAGGCCAAGCGTCGTATTGCCGATTGCATCTGTTCTCGAATGGCCGGTAATTCTGCTGAAGGCATCATTGACGTTGGTAATGATGCCTTCAGGCAGTCGGCTGATCAGCATGGCATTGGGATTGTGCTTGAAAATCAGTTCGAATCTTTCCTTGGCTTCGCGTAACTCCGTCTCGGCCTGCTTGCGTGCCGTGATGTTCAGTGTGGTTCCAACTGCCAGCAGGGCTTGCCCTGTCGCATCGCGCTGGATGATGCGGCCTTTGGAATGCACCCAGCCCCACGGTTGTGAGCGTTGTGAGATGCGGTATTCCAAATCGAAATACGAATTGTCTGGATTGGTCAGGGTGGCTTGAAAATGCGCCATGAATACGGGGAGGTCTTCAGGGTGGATATGCAGGCACCATGCCTGGATGCTGTGCGGGGCGTCGATGGCGTCCATGCCCAGAAGTGTCAACAGCGCCTCGTCGTATGACAGCTCGTCGTTGGCAATATCGAATTCCCAGAAAAGCAGTTGTGTGGCTTCTACGGCTATGCCCAAACGGCTTTCGGCGCGTTGTGCAGAAACTTTCAGGGCATCATTTTGACTTTCGGCCAGCCTGTCCAGCATCCAGGTCGCGATGGCAGTGACCAGAGAGGCGACAAACAGGGAAGCAATCAGACCGACGAGCAGGGACAGAGCCGGGATTTCGCCTGTCAACAACAGATGCAAGACGGAAACACAGGCTTCGGCAAGGATCACCGAGGTTGTTACGGTCAACAGCCACAGCCGCCAACCTTTCAGGTGCTGTAACAGGGCAAGTAGATCGGTTCTCAATTCAGTCACGCGAGTATCGTTTTATGGACTTGAAACTATGCACTACCCGCGAAATATACACCGATTCGGGCGGGCTTATGACGAATGTCCCACCTGACCGGAGGGTAATTCCCTGGCAATCCGGCCCAGCTCAAGGGGTGATAATTTATCCAGCGCGACAGTTCGGGCGGAATCCAGTTTTGGGTAGTGCTTTGAGGTGGCGCGCAGATAGCTGGGGTCGTAGTGCAGGTTGAGCAATTCGCCGACCATAGTCGCAAGTTCGCCTGCGCGGATAAGCGCTGTCCAGTGCTGCAATTGTTTTTCGCCGTGGAAACGGTGCAAATTTTGCATGTGGGTGATCAGTAATTCCGGGTCGTCCACGTAGTGCAGGTAGTCTTCCAGCAGCCCCTCAATGCGGCAGGCCAGCGGCGTTTCCAGCAGAATGCACTCGCTGCCGTGCATGGCGCTGATGAGCGCGGGCGGCAGGGTGATCAGGCCGATCTTGTTGCTCTCCGCTTCCACGTAGACGGGCTGCGACGGGTCGAGTTTTTGCAGCGTTTGCAGCAGCGCACTGTCGAACCATTTCTGCGAGGGCTGCGGCAGTGAAGGCAGCCTGCCCAGCATGGAACCGCGATGTTGTGCCAGCTGTTCCAGGTCCAGCGCTTGCCGGCCGTTTTCCGCCAATGCGGTGAGCAGGCGGCTCTTGCCGGAACCGGTCGGGCCGCAGATGACGCGAAATGTGAAATTCTGCGGCAATGCTTCCAGTTGATCCAGCACCTCGCGGCGATAGGCTTTGTAGCCGCCGTCCAGTTTATGCGCCGCCCAGCCGACTTGCGCCAGGATGATACTCATCGCGCCGCTGCGCTGCCCGCCGCGCCAGCAATAGATCAGCGGACGCCAGGATTTGGGATGATCCCTGAAACGGCTTTCCAGATGGCGGGCAATATTTTTCGCTACCATCGCCGCACCCGCCTTGCGTGCTTCAAACGGCGACACCTGTTTGTAGAGTGTGCCGACGATGATGCGCTCCTCGTCCGAGAATACCGGGCAATTGATCGCGCCGGGAATGTGGTCCTCGGCAAATTCCGCCGGGGTGCGCACGTCGATAATTTCGTCAAATTCGGCCAGCTGTGCTAGTTTTGCGGTTTTGAACAGCATGTTGATGAGGAACCCATGTCGGAAATAGAAATAAAGTTGACCCAATTGTCGCACGGCGGCGGCTGCGGTTGCAAAATTGCGCCCGCGTTGTTGCAACAGATTTTGGGTGTCGCGGCAGAAAAAATGTCTTTCCCCAACCTGCTGGTCGGCACTGAAACCAGCGATGACGCAGCGGTTTACCGACTGAACGATCAACAGGCCATTATCGCCACCACCGATTTCTTTATGCCCATCGTCGATAATCCCTTCGATTTTGGCCGCATCGCCGCCACCAATGCCCTGTCCGATGTGTATGCGATGGGCGGCACGCCCATCATGGCGCTGGCTATCGTCGGCATGCCGATCAACAAGCTGTCTGTGGAGGCCATCCGCGCCATCCTGCAAGGCGGCGAGTCGGTCTGCCGAACGGCGGGTATCCCGCTGGCAGGCGGGCATTCAATTGATACACCCGAGCCGATTTACGGGCTGGTGGCGCTGGGCATCGTGCATCCTGGCCGGCTGAAGAAAAACAGCGATGCAAAGGCAGGAGACGTGCTGATACTCGGCAAGGGGCTGGGTGTCGGCATTCTGGCTGCCGCATTGAAAAAAGGGGCTCTGTCCGACGCGGGTTATGCGCAACTGATTGCCAATACCACCAAGCTCAATACGGTGGGTACTGCGCTGTCCTGCCTGCCTGCCGTACACGCGCTGACCGATGTGACCGGATTCGGTCTGCTCGGCCATTTGCTGGAAATGTGCAGAGGTGCGGGACTGACCGGCGAAGTCCGGTTCGATCAGGTGCCGGTTTTGTCCGCCGCGTTGCCCCTGGCACAGCAGGGTTACGGCCCCGGTGCAATCGAACGCAACATGGAAAGTTACGGTTGCGACGTGCGTTTCGCGGCGGGCATGGCGTCCTGGCAGCAACGTCTGCTGGCCGATGCGCAAACCAGCGGCGGTCTGCTGGTGTCGGTAGCGCCCGAGGCGGTCGATGAGGTATTGGCCTGCTTTCATCAGGCCGGATTCGAACAGGCTGCGGTCATAGGCAAGATGAAAACTGGCGCGACTGAGGTGACGGTTTTGTAATTGCGGGGCTCCGCCACAATGACATCGCGGTGAAACCTTTGGCGGAACGCCCCGGAGGGGCTTCCGCCCTACGCAATCTATTAAAATCCAAGCGAGGCCAGCAGGTCGTCCACTTCATCCTGACCATGGACGCTGTCTTTGGTCTGTTGCCCCGGGCCTGCGGTCAACCCGGCGGTGCTGATCAGCGAATCTTTTACATTTGGCGCATATTCCTTGAGGATGTCGAGCAGGATGCTTTCGATCTCGACGGCGGCATCCACGATCTTGTTGACCATTTGCCCCGCTACATCGCGGAATTCCTGCGCTTCCATGATTTGCAGCAGATTGTGGTGCACGCTTTCTTCCGCCATCGCGATCTCGCCCAATTTCGAGATTGCTTCCATTACGAGGGGCTGATGCTCAGTGAACGGGGTATCGGCAAGGCGCATGGATAAATCGCTACAGGCGGTGCGGTTGCGACTGGTCAAAGGCAGCGATGCTTCCACTGCGCTGATGGTTTTTTCCGATGCCTCGTGCATGGTCTTGTCGATAAAGGACAGTCTTTCGCGCGCATCAGGCATGGTGGATGCCGATTTTTCCAGGTGACGGGTATGTCCGAGTTCCTTGAGTATGCGGTGCAGTCTGGCGGTGGCTAGCCCGATTTTCTCGACTTTGGCATCGGCCAGTACGCTACGTTTCTTGCGGGGGGCAGGGGTTTCGCTCATTTTTTCGGTTAACGGGTAAGTGTGAAATTAATATTCGCTATATTTTTTTGCGCTGCCGCGAACTCTGTCCGCCGGGTATTTTGCCGCATTTTTTTCCAGTTTATGCAAGGCGGCTTGCAGCAAATCAACCCCCAGTTTGTCCGAGAGGCGCACCAGATACAGCAAGACATCGGCCAGTTCCTCCGCAACAGCGGCCTTGTTTTCTGTCGCCAAATCTCCCGACTGGGTTTCTGTCAGCCACTGAAAATGCTCCATCAGTTCGGCGACTTCCACCATCAGCGCCATGCTGAGATTCTTCGGCGAATGGAACTGATCCCAGTCGCGCGCTTCAGCAAACGCGCGTAATTTATCGCGCAACAGCAGCAAATCGGATGAGGCGGGCATCATGTGACTTTCGCGGTAAGAGTGCTTGCATTGTAATACGGCACATCATACATTCGACCAACAAAGAATTGACCGTTCGCCCTGAGGTATCGAAGGGCCATCCAGTGTTAACGGGGGCTTCGATACCTCAGCCTGAACGGTCTGTAATCATTGTTAATGACCGACTTTATAAGTAACCGGGCGGCGGATCAGAAAAACTGTTTCCCCTCAACCTTACCGGTTTTGTAAACTGATTTTTGCAAGAACAGTGCTTACTGGCCGATTAGTGTTGGTAAGCGTACATCCTTCTCAGGAACGTCTCGGCATCAACCGGGATCGCGAGCATGTCCGCCGGCATGGACAAGCGCTTCCTGTTTTCGGTGTGTGGCCGCAAAGCGAGGGCAGGGTTCCATCCCGCGCACATCACTTCATCACCGTAGCTTGTCGAGTCGTTGCGCTCAATTTCGTAGCCGCTCATCTCCATCGTCACGATACTCATCTCACACCTCCGGTCGTTATGGGCGCGAATGCCGCCCGGTAGTTATGTTATCGGCGGCAAGGCAAAAAAGTTTAGCGCGGCAATGACGCCGCAGCGAACGATTGACAGCCTGTCTGGATTATGGAAAGCTGCGTGCATGTCCAAAGCCGCCCGAAAATTTATTGCGATACTTTTAGCCGTCTGGCTGCCGCTGTTCAGTGGTAGTGTGCTGGCCGAATCGGTATCCATGCAGTTGCAGCGCGGCTCGTGTCATGAAGCTGCGATGCAGAAAATGCAGCTTGCGCTAGCGGACAATCACCAGCATCACCACGCCGCACCGGGCGTCGTTCATGATCAATCGACCCCGGATCAACAAAAATCAGACCAACAGCAAGACCAGGATGGTTCTTCCTGTAATGCCTGCGGCGTCTGCCATTTGGCGTGCAGCGGCTATCTGGCTGTGCCGGAAATAAAGTCATTGGTCGTGCAGCAAGCGGCCAGTGTGGTCACGCACTATCTGTTCTCGTTTCATTCCATTACCTCCATTCCGCTGCTTCCTCCGCCTCTCGTTCGCGCCTGACGCGGGACGAGTACGCCTGTCAGTTTTATAAAACCGACCTGAATCCGGCTCGTCACGAATCGTTCGGCGGACGCATTGCGTCTGCTACTCAAGACTTTTCGAGGATACCAACATGCAAACGAGCAAAGCCATTGCGGGCAATTTCCGCGCCCTACATTCAGTGCATGGTCGATTACGGCTGACGGCCACGCTGTTGCTGCTGTGTATTTCAAGCTGGACTGTACAGGCGGCAGAACTGCCATTGGGCGGTGATGTGCGAGGGTTATTGAATTACGCGCGCGAGCACAACCCGGAATTTGCCGCGACGCGCCATGAAGCGGATGCTGCGGCGCAACGCATCGAGTCTGCGCAGGCTTTGCCCGATCCGGTATTGCGTACCGAATTGATGGACTTTACCAATCTGGGTACGAACCGGGGCGCGAGTCTGTTGCCGTCACAAGTAGGCGCGACACGTTATTTGCTGATGCAAGCGGTGCCGTGGTTTGGCCGTCGCGATTTGCAGCGTGGCGTTGCCGAGGCGCAATTCGGTCAGGCCAGAGGGCAAGCTTCAGCGACATGGGCGGTGCTGGCCGGCAATATCAAGTCGTCCCACGCGCAGTCTTACTATTTTGTCGGCAGCGAGAAACTGGCCCGTGAAACGCTCGATCTGATGGGCAGTCTGGAGCAAGTGGCGCGCGCGCGCTACGCCAACGGATTGGGCGCACAACAGGATGTGATACGCGCGCAGCTCGAACAGACCGATCTGAGCGCGGAACTGCTGGAACTGGAAAACATGCAGCATCACATGCTCGGACGATTGAATACCTTGTTGTCGCGTCCCGCCATGACACCGCTGGCGCAACCCGCGCAACTGCGCACCATTCCTGTTGCGGCGCGACTCGATCTGGCTACATTGAATGAAAAACTGCGCGCCCGCAATCCGCAGTTGCAGATGGCCGAGGCGGGCATCACAGAAGCCGAGCAGAGCCGCGATCTCGCTTACAACAACCGTTATCCCGGTTTTACCCTGGGAGTCGCACCGACCCAGTCAGGCAATTCGGTGAAAAGTTGGGATTTGATGGTCGAGTTCAATATCCCGCTGCAACAGGGGGCGCGCCGCTCGCAGGAACGCGAGGCCGAATCCAGGGTTGCCGCATCTTCGGCACGCAGGGAGGCATTGCTTAATCAGATGCTGGCCGATTTGTCGGAAAGCGTGTCCGGACTGGCTACGGCACTGCGTACTGAATCATTGCTTGTCACGCGTCTGCTGCCACAGGTCGAGCTTGGCTATCAATCCGCGCTGGCCGGTTATGAGAATGGCCGTGTGGATTTCGCCACCTTGCTGGAGGCACAGCGCCAAATTTTGAAGGCCAGACGGCAACAGCTCAAATCACAACTGGAAGCGCAATTGCGGCTATCTGAAATAGAAAGCCTGCTGGGAGAGGAATTATGAAAAAAATCAAACTGATAGCCGTTGTTGTTCTGGTTTTACTTGGCGTTGCGGCAGGCGGATATTGGCTGGGGAGCCAGAACAGCGGGGAGCGAGGACTGAGGACGGAGGCTGCGGTGCAAGCCGGGCGCAAGATTCTCTATTACCGCAATCCGATGGGTTTGCCGGATACCTCACCCGTGCCCAAAAAGGACAGCATGGGCATGGACTATGTTGCCGTTTATCAAGGCGACGAGGGACAGCAAGATGGCGCGGTCAGCATCAGCGTCGCCAAGGTGCAGAAGCTGGGCGTGAAGAGCGAAGCGGCCACGCTGCGCCGTCTGGACAAAACCCTGCATGCCACGGGAGTGATCGCGATAGACGAGCGCCGTAGCTATGCCGTTGCGCCGAAATTCGAGGGCTGGGTAGAGAAGCTGTATGTCAACACCAGCGGGCAGAGCGTCAGCAGGGGACAAGCACTATTCGACGTTTACAGCCCGGAACTGGCGTCGGCACAGCGCGAATACGCGATTGCCGCACAAGGTGAAAACGCTTTGAAAAATACCGATAGTGATGCCAGAGCCGGCATGAGACAACTTGCGGAAGCCAGTCTGGCACGTCTGAAAAACTGGGATATTTCGCCTGATGAGCTAAAACATCTGGGGCATGGCAAACCCAGCCGAACTCTGACTTATTACGCGCCGGTTTCGGGCGTCGTGCTGGAAAAAAAGGCGGTGCAGGGCATGCGTTTTATGCCGGGCGAGACCTTGTATCAGATTGCCGATTTGTCTTCGGTGTGGGTGCTGACGGAAGTGGCGGAGCAGGACATCGCGCTGGTAAAGGTAGGCAGCGTGGCACAGGTCAACATAGTGGCTTACCCGGATAAACATTTCGAGGGGAAAATTGCCTTTATTTATCCGACCCTGAACACTGCGACACGCACCGTACAAGTGCGCGTTGAGATTGCCAATCCCCAAGGGCAGCTTATGCCCGCCATGTTCGCCAACGTGACGCTGCCGGTAGGCAGTGGCGCCGAGGTACTCACCGTGCCGAGTTCTGCCGTGATTGACAGCGGTGCGCGGCAGGTGGTGCTGGTGCAACTGGCAGAGGGTCGCTACGCGCCGCGCGAGGTCAAGCTGGGTCGTCGCAGCAATGATTATGTCGAGGTGCTGGACGGCCTGTCCGAAGGTGAACAGGTGGTGAACTCTGCGCTGTTCCTGATTGATGCGGAAAGCAACCTGAAAGCGGCCTTGAGCGGATTTGGCAGTACGCCTCCGGCAGCCGATGCTGCAAAAAACAAGGCGAAAAATGAGCTGCCCGCCGCTGTGCATGAACCAGTCAAGCCCAAAACTGCCAAGGCCAAAGCAACAGGAGTAGGCCATCAGGCGCAAGGCGTGCTGGATACCATCAATGAAGATGGCTCGGTCGGCATCACCCATGAACCGATCAAATCCCTGGGCTGGCCGGGCATGAGCATGGACTTCGAGCTTGCCAATTCCTCGCTGGCAACGGGCATCAAGCCCGGCAGCGCGATCAGCTTCGAGATCGTCGAACGTAAACCTGGCGAGTGGGTGATTACCAGGCTGCAAGTCCGCACGCAGCACGAGGGACACTGACATGCTATCGAAAATTATCGACTGGTCGGCACGCAACCGCTTTCTGGTAATCCTCGCCACGCTATTCATCACGCTGGCGGGTATTTATTCGGTGTACAAGACGCCGCTGGATGCCTTGCCGGATTTGTCTGACGTGCAAGTTATTGTTTATACAGAATATTCTGGACAGGCGCCGCAGGTGGTCGAGGATCAGGTGACTTATCCGCTCACTACGGCGATGCTGGCCGTGCCTAAATCGAAGGTGGTGCGCGGTTTCTCGTTCTTCGGCGCGTCGTTCGTCTATGTGATTTTCGAGGACGGCACCGACATTTACTGGGCGCGCTCGCGGGTACTGGAGTATCTCAACAGCATCGCGGGGCGTATGCCCAAGGGTGTGTCGCCGCAACTGGGGCCGGATGCGACCGGGGTGGGCTGGGTGTATCAGTACGCCGTGCTCAGCGAAAAGCATAACCTCGCCGAGTTGCGCACCATGCAGGACTGGTATCTGCGCTATCAGCTCACCAAGGCGCACGGCGTGGCGGAAGTAGCAAGCATCGGCGGTTTCGTGCAGCAATATCAGGTCACGGTTGATCCGGTCAAATTGCGCGCCTATGGGATTCCGCTGAGCCGCGTATCGCAGGTAATCCGTGACTCCAACCGCGATGTGGGCGGGCGTGTGGTGGAGATGGCCGAGACCGAATACATGGTGCGCGGGCGCGGCTATCTGCGGGGAATGAGCGACATCGAAAATCTGGTGGTGAAGGCGGAGCGCGGCACACCGGTGCTGTTGCGCGACATTGCGCGCGTCGAACTGGGGCCGGACGAGCGGCGTGGCCTGACTGAACTCAACGGCGAAGGCGAAGTGGTGTCTGGCATCGCCATGGCGCGCTACGGTCAGAATGCACTGGAGGTGATCCAGAACATCAAAAATAAAATCGCCGAGATCACGCCGGGTTTGCCGGATGGGGTAACAATCCAGACTGTCTATGACCGTTCCGATCTGATACAGCGCGCTATCAACACACTCCAACGCACGCTGTTCGAAGAAGGGTTGATCGTGGCGCTGGTGTGCATGGTGTTCCTGATGCATGCGCGTAGCGCGCTGGTGGCCATCGTGATGTTGCCTGTCGGCGTGTTGATTGCCTTTATCGCGATGCGCGCACTGGGCATGAATTCCAACATCATGAGTCTGGGCGGCATCGCCATTGCCATCGGCGCGATGGTGGACGCGGCGATTGTGATGATAGAGAACGCGCACAAACATATCGAGCGACTGAAAGAAAGTGAATCGCGTGCCGAAGCCATCATCGCCGCCTGCCGCGAAGTCGGCCCTTCGCTGTTCTTCTCGCTGCTGATCATCACTGTTTCCTTCCTGCCGGTCTTCACGCTTGAGGCGCAGGAAGGGCGTTTGTTCGCGCCGCTGGCCTTCACCAAGACGTTCGCGATGGCGGGCGCCGCGTTGCTGTCCATCACGCTGGTGCCGGTGCTGATGATGCTGTTCATCAAGGGCCGCATCATGCCTGAGCAAAAGAACCCGCTGAACCGCTTGCTGATCTGGAGCTATCGTCCGGTGATTTCATCCGTGCTGCGCCGGAAAAAAGCGACTATCGCCATCGCGATCGTCGTGCTGGTGATTACCCTCTTTCCTGCCTCGCGTCTGGGCAGTGAATTCATGCCGACGCTGAACGAGGGCACGTTGTTCTACATGCCTGCTTCCTTGCCGGGCATGTCTGTGACCAAAGCGGCGGAACTGTTGCAGACGCAGAACAAGATCATTAAGAGCTTCCCGGAAGTCGCGCAGGTCTATGGCAAGGCGGGCAGGGCGCAGACGGCGACCGATCCGGCGCCGATGGAGATGTTCGAGACGGTGATCAATCTCAAACCACAGGAAGAATGGCGCGCCGGAATGACCACCGACAAGCTGATCGCCGAGATGGACCGTGCCTTGCAATTTCCCGGTGTGGCGAATTCCTGGACCATGCCGATCAAAGCC
This sequence comes from uncultured Gallionella sp., assembly GCA_964385275.1. GTDB lineage: Bacteria > Pseudomonadota > Gammaproteobacteria > Burkholderiales > Gallionellaceae > Gallionella. The sequence goes on from CAYLOK010000007.1 coordinate 39,783, forward strand.
AGGCTGGACATGTTGGCAACCGGCATACGAACTCCTATTGGAATCAAGGTATTCGGAAAGAATCTTGAGGAAATAGAACGTCTGTCTAAGGAGATCGAGGCCGTGGTCAGAAAGGTTCCGGGCACGACCAGCGCCTTCGCCGAACGCTTGACGGGCGGCTTCTATCTGGACATTGAACCTGATCGCGCCGCACTGGCGCGCTACGGGTTGACGGTCGGCGAGGTGCAGGATGTGATTGCCACGGCGCTGGGCGGCGAGAACGTTACCACCACGGTGGAAGGACTGGAGCGCTTCGGGGTTGCGGTGCGCTATCCGCGCGAGTTGCGCGGCGACCCGGAGCAGATCGCTCGCGAAGTGCTGGTATCCACCATGGACGGGGCTCAGATTCCGCTCGGCCAGCTTGCCAGAATATCCATCAGCCGTGGCGCGCCATCCATCCGCACCGAGAATGCGCTGCTTTCCGCCTATATTTTTGTGGACATCCGCGATCGTGACATCGGTTCCTACGTGAATGAGGCGCGCCGCGCGGTGTCGGATCAGGTGAAATTTCCGCCCGGTTATTACGCGACCTGGAGCGGACAATTTGAGTACATGGAACGCGCCGCTGCCAGGATGAAGATCGTGATACCCATCACGCTGCTGATTATCTTTCTTTTGTTGTACCTGAATTTCAAGCGTGTGACCGAAGCCTTGATCGTAATGCTTTCCGTGCCGTTCGCGCTGGTCGGCGGAGTCTGGCTGTTGTGGTTGCTGGAATACAACCTGTCCGTGGCGGTGGCGGTGGGGCTTATTGCGCTGGCGGGAGTCGCGGCAGAAACGGGCGTGGTGATGCTGATCTATCTGGAACAGGCATGGCAGAAAATTCAGGCCCAGTGTGTTGCAGAAGGACGCCGCCCTACGCCGGATGATTTGCATGCCGCCATTATGGAAGGCGCAGTCGAACGGGTGCGACCGAAGATGATGACCGTTACCGCCATCATGGCAGGCCTGTTGCCCATCCTGTGGGGAAGCGGCACGGGCTCCGAAGTGATGAGCCGCATCGCCGCTCCGATGGTGGGCGGGATGATTTCCTCGACGGTGCTGACGCTGGTGGTGATCCCGGTGATTTACGCACTGATCAAACAACGCGAGGTAGCGCGAATGCCATCCTCCCGCAAACTATAAAAGGAACAATATGAAAATTACTGAACAACTACCCACTGCCTCAACCGGTGTCATCTACACTTGCCCGATGCATCCTGAAATACGGCAATCCTCACCGGGCAATTGCCCCAAGTGCGGCATGGCGCTTAAGGAAGAGTCGCCGGTCACAATGGCGGTGGGTTTCATCAGGCCTCTCCAGTTCGGAACGGCGGCACTGGTGCTATTGCTCGCCATCTACTTTGGGGTTGTCAGTCTGATTTCCGGGACGGACTTCGCACTTGAGCAATTCGTAACATTCTGGTACTTCATCGTGCCTCTTGCCATCGGCTTCGGCATTCAGGTCGGGCTGTACACTTACCTCAAAAACCTTGTCGGGCAACACGGCGCATCGGGCAAGGTGGTCGCGGTATCCGGCACGACCTCTAGCGCCGCGATGGTTTCCTGTTGCGCCCATTACCTGACCAACATTTTGCCTATTCTGGGCGTCACCGGCTTTCTGGCTGTCGTTGCAGAATATCAGGTCGAGTTGTTCTGGCTGGGTCTGACATTTAACGCTGCGGGTGTCATATACATCCTGTCCAAGGTCATTAACGCTTCCAGGGAGCACAAAAAATGCTGAAAACTATTCTGATCAGCCTGACTCTTGCTGCAACGATTGCTTTTTCATACACACATGACGGTGAGGCCGCAGAGATGGGCTATGCGCCGCAAATTCACAATGAACGGGGCATCAAGGTAACTGCCACACTGCAACGCACATTGAATTCGGCTCAGATATGGGATATCGAGGTGACGCTGGAAACCCATACCAAAACGTTGAACGATGACTTGGCCAAGGCCGCAGTGCTGGCGGCAGATGGAAAGCAATACCTGCCTCTGGCCTGGGAAGGCGCTGTGCCGGGAGGTCATCATCGCAAGGGGATGTTGCGCTTTAAGGCGATTCTTCCACAACCGGCATCCGTGGAATTGCAGATACGTCTGGCTGGTGATCCAGCGCCGAGGAGTTTCAAATGGCTGCTGAAGTGAGCCGCCGTCATTCTGTCATTTGTTGAAAGGAGCACGTAATGGCTACTGATCCGGTATGCGGCATGCAAGTTGACAGCGAATCGAAACATCACGTGGAGCATGCGGGCGAGCACTATTATTTTTGTTCAAAGAACTGCCGGGATAAATTTCAAGCGAACCCTGCGGCTTACAGCAAAGCGGATGCGACGCCCCACACCGTTCAAGCCGCCGCTGGTATCTATACCTGCCCGATGCATCCCGAGGTGGATAGCGATGAACCGGGCAATTGCCCCAAATGCGGCATGGCGCTGGAGCCACGCAACGCCCCGTCGGAAGACAACACTGAATTGAACGATATGACGCGCCGTTTTTGGGTGAGTGCGGTATTGGCTTTCCCGGTTTTCGTCATGGCGATGGTATCCGATCTGGCGCCGCAATTCATACCGGGTTTTGTTTCGATGACAGCCTTGCAATGGCTGGAATTCGTGATGGCTACACCCGCCGTACTGTGGGGCGGCTGGCCGATTTTCCGGCGCGGCTGGGCATCGCTGGCCAACCGCAGTCTTAATATGTTCACCCTGATCGCGCTCGGTGTCGGCGTGGCATGGAGCTACAGCGTGGTGGCGATGCTGTTGCCGGGCATCTTCCCGCCCGCGATGCGCAGCATGATGGACACGGTGCCGGTGTATTTCGAAGCGGCGGCAGTCATCATGGCGCTGGTGTTGCTTGGCCAGGTGATGGAGCTGCGCGCGCGCAGCCAGACCAGCGCGGCGATCAAGCTGCTGCTCGGTCTTGCGCCCAAGACTGCGCGCATCGTGCGTGCCGACGGCAACGAAGAAGACATCCCGCTGGAGCAAGTACAACCGGGTGATGTGTTGCGCGTGCGTCCCGGCGAAAAAGTGCCGGTGGATGGCGTGGCACTGGAAGGTGCGAGTGCGCTGGATGAGTCCATGGTCACCGGCGAATCCATCCCGGTAGAAAAGACCGCAGGCGCACGATTGATCGGCGCCACGGTGAACGGCACGGGCAGTTTGCTGATGCGCGCCGAGCGCGTCGGTTCCGATACCTTGCTGGCACAGATCGTACACATGGTGAGCGAGGCGCAGCGTTCGCGCGCGCCGATCCAGCGCCTGGCCGATGTTACGGCGGGTTATTTCGTTCCGGCGGTAGTAGGCGTCGCGCTCATTACGCTGGCGGTATGGGGACTCTTCGGGCCGGAACCGCGTCTGGCACATGCCATCGTCAACGCGGTGGCGGTGCTGATTATCGCCTGCCCCTGCGCGTTGGGATTGGCTACGCCGATGTCCATCATGGTCGGCACCGGTCGCGGCGCGCTGGTCGGCGTGCTGATCAAAAACGCCGAAGCGCTGGAAACCATGGAGAAGGTCAATACGCTGGTGGTGGACAAGACCGGCACCCTGACCGAAGGCCGTCCGAAACTGACTTCAGTCGTGCCGCTTGCCGGATTTGACGAAAACGAGGTGCTGCAACTGGGTGCCAGTCTGGAACGCGCCAGCGAACACCCGCTGGCGGCGGCCATCGTCAACGGCGCGCAAGCAAAAGGACTTGTCCTCACGGCGGTCGAAGCATTTCGCTCCATCACCGGAAAAGGTGTGACAGGAAGTGTAGAGGGCAGGGCGGTCGCGCTGGGCAACCTCAAGTTGTTCGAGGAATTGAACATCGAAGCAGGCGAGCTGCCCGCGCGCGCCGAGGCCTTGCGCGGCGATGGACAGACGGTGATGCTGCTGGCAATCGACGGTTATGCGGCGGGGCTGATCGGTGTGGCCGACCCGGTCAAAGCCTCCACGCCGGATGCGATCCGCGCCCTGCATGAAGAAGGCATACAGGTCATCATGCTGACCGGCGACAATCGCGTCACGGCGCAAGCGGTGGCGCGCAAATTGGGCATAGACCGTATCGAGGCGGAAGTGCTGCCCGAGCAGAAAGCCTCCATCGTCAGGCAACTGCAAGCGCAGGGTCGTATCGTGGCGATGGCCGGTGACGGCATCAACGACGCACCGGCACTGGCACAGGCGCAAGTTGGCATCGCGATGGGAACCGGCACCGATGTAGCGATGGAAAGCGCGGGCGTGACGCTGATCAAGGGCGACCTGACAGGCATCGTGCGCGCGGTGCGCCTGTCGCGCGCCACCATGCGCAACATCCGCCAGAACCTGTTCTTCGCCTTCATCTATAACGTACTCGGCATCCCGATTGCTGCGGGCGTGCTGTACCCGTTCTTTGGGCTGTTGCTTTCCCCTGTTATCGCCGCTGCTGCGATGAGTTTCAGTTCGGTGTCCGTGATACTGAACGCGCTCAGGCTGAACCGGATAAAGATGTAACAAGGTTTTAGTGACGTAACTACTTTTAATAGGAGAGCGGGATGAAACATGATGATCCGGTAAAAAGTGATTGTTCGCCAAATGGTTACAACTTGATCTTAATCGTATTTCTGGCGATGGCTGCTTTTTATCTGTTTACCGAACACCGCGCCCACCTGCTGGGCGCACTGCCTTTTTTGCTGTTGCTCGCCTGCCCGCTGATGCATCTGTTCATGCACCATGGACACGGCGCCGGTCATGGCGATCATTCAGACAGGAGCGAAAAATGAACTCCACGGAGAACGCTTATGGCCTGTGGTCGCTGGTCATCATCAACTCGCTGTTCTTTATCCTGTTCGCGTTCAGTTTCTTCAAGCCGCAATCGCGGCGCGACTGGCGCAGTTTCAGTCTTTACTCGGCTTTTATCGTGGCGCTGTTCACCGAAATGTACGGATTTCCACTGACCATTTACTTCCTGTCCGGCTGGCTGACTGAAAAATTTCCTGAAGTGAATTGGCTATCCCATGATTCCGGGCACCTGCTGGAGGTGATGTTCGGTTGGCGCGCCAATCCACACATGGGGCCATTTCATATTCTCAGCACCCTGTTCATTCTGGGCGGATTCTGGCTGCTCGCCTCCGCCTGGAAGGTGCTCTATCAAGCCGTGCAGCGAAACGAGCTGGCGGCCACCGGGCCTTATGCGCGCATCCGTCATCCGCAATATGTGGCCTTTGTGCTGGTGATGTTCGGCTTCCTGCTGCAATGGCCGACACTGGTTACCCTGCTGATGTTTCCGTTGCTGCTAGGGGTGTATATGCGCCTGGCGCGTACCGAGGAGCGGGATGCGGAAAACCGTTTTGGCGGGGTTTATGCCGATTATCAGCAACGCACGCCGGCTTTCTGGCCGGGTTGGCGCGGATTATTCAGGAGACAAAGTTGATTAACCTTAAAGCAGCAGTTCAATCCACAGATTACGCAGATTCCCGCAGATTTACAAAGCCTTACCTTCATTGCACCCATCACCCGTCAGCTGACTGCTTATTGATGAGTAATACGTTGATTTTACTTCGCGTTCTCCGCGTCTCCGCGTGAGACTGCTTTTTTTAGGATTAACGGTTTGTTGTACAGCGTTGTGCCAGCAACACACCTGAAGCGCGTGGGTGTTTTTTTCTTCAACCTTAGAGGAGTTAGCCATGAAAAAATTACTGATTAGCAGTGCAGTTGCGGGGGTTTTGATGGGTGCAACTGTGGTTTATGCCGATGATGCGCATCACCCTGAACAGGCTGGCGCGCCTGTGACTAAACCTACACCCGTGAAAAGCACCCCCTCAAAACAGCCTGCCACACCCGACAAGACCATGAGTAATACAGGCGATACCGGTGCTGCCGATGCGCAAATGGTCAAGGCGCAAGAGCGCATGAAACAGGCGCAGGCGCTTATGACCAAACTGCGCGATGCCCGAGACCCCGCCGGGCGTAAAGAGCTTATGCAACAGCATACCCAGGCGCTGCGCGACGCCATGGGCATGATGCGCGACATGAAGAATGACGGGCATGACGGGCGCAGGACAAGGGATGGGCATGATGGGGCAGGGCAAAGGGCAGCAGGCGCAGAGCGGCGGCATGATGCCCATGCACCAGATGATGGAGGAGCGCATGGAGATGATGCAGATGATGATGGAACAGATGTTCGAGCGTCAGGATATGCTGATGCAGAATGGAAAATAACCAGGCTCGTCCTGGCGCAGCAAATGCGCCAGGAGATACTCAAAATGCCATGAAAGAGGGAGCATGAACGATTATGATGTGCGCTGGCAAAAGATGGCCTCTTGATCGCCATTGTGAGCAGCTGGTCTTATTACGCCGGATGAGGCATGGATAGGCGATAGCCATATTTCTAAGGAGATAATTTGATCATGCTTGATGAATTTATTCACACGCCGCGCATCGCGTATTTCTCGATGGAAATTGCGCTGCAAAATGAAATCCCGACTTATGCTGGTGGATTAGGTGTACTTGCCGGTGATACCCTGCGTTCGGCTACCGATCTCGACCTGCCTATGGTGGCAGTCAGTCTGGTTAGTCGCGCCGGTTATTTCCGCCAGGAAATTGACGCGCAGGGCCGTCAGTCGGAACATCCGGCGACCTGGGATCCTGCCGGTCTGGCGCAAGCTCTTGATGCCAGGATTGCCGTGTTGATCGAGGGGCGCAAGGTCTGGATCAGTGCATGGCTGTATGTGCTGGAGGGGCACATGGGCGGTCGTCAACCGGTGCTGTTGCTCGATACCGATCTTGACGAGAACAGCAGCGATGATCGCAAAATTACCCACTATCTCTATGGCGGTGACAACGTTTACCGGCTCAAGCAGGAAATCGTGCTTGGCTTGGGCGGTGCGCGTCTGTTGCAGGCGCTCGGCCTTACGATACGGCATTACCACATGAACGAGGGGCACTCCGCCTTGCTCGGACTGGAACTGATGCGGCGCTTCACCTATTCTGCAGAACACCTGCGTCCCGGCGAATCGCAATACGACATTCCGCGCGTGCGTGACCTGTGCAGTTTTACCACCCACACACCGGTAGAGGCCGGTCATGACCGTTTCTCCTACGATCTGGTGCGGCGCGTACTGGATAACGGTTTCGATTTCGAGATGCTCAAACACCTGGCTGGCGAGGACAACCTGAACATGACGCGGCTGGCGCTGAATCTGAGCGAATATGTCAACGGTGTCGCCAGAAAACATGCCGAAATATCGAATGCGATGTTCCCCGGTTATCGGGTGCATGCGATTACCAATGGCGTACATCCCTACACCTGGGCGTCCGAAGGATTTCGCCAGATTTACGACCATTATCTGCCGGGCTGGTGCCACGAGCCGCAGTTGCTGATACGCGCCGACTGCTGCATTCCCGATGCCGCGATTTGGCAGGCGCATGTTCAGGCGAAACAGCAGCTCATCGAAAAAGTGCAAGTTCTGACCGGGGTGGTGCTGAACCCGCAGATTCCCGTCATCGGCTTCGCACGCCGCATGACGGCATACAAGCGCCCGGATTTACTGTTTTCCGATCTCGAACGTTTAAAGGCGATCGCGCGCAACCACCCATTCCAGATCGTGCTGGCAGGCAAGGCGCACCCGCACGACGAAAACGGCAAGCAGATCATCGCGCAATTGCATGACCATGCCCGCGCACTGGCTGGCACGATAACAGTCACCTATCTGCCTGACTACGACCTGGCGCTCGCCCGGACGCTGACTGCCGGTGCCGATGTGTGGCTCAACACGCCGTTGCCGCCGCTGGAGGCCTCCGGCACCAGCGGCATGAAAGCCGCATTCAACGGCGTACCCAATCTTTCAGTACTTGACGGCTGGTGGCTGGAAGGTTGTATCGAAGGCATAACCGGCTGGGCGATAGGTGGTGCGGCGGACCTGCCGGACGGCGACGCGCAGGCGCTTTACGACAAGCTCGATCAGGTCGTGTTGCCGTTGTACTACGACGATACCAGCGGCTGGATCAAGGTGATGAAGGGCGCGATCAGTAAAAACGCGTCCTATTTCAACAGCCATCGCATGATGCGCCGCTATGCGACGGAAGCGTATGGTCGATGAGCAGCGCTGATTCCCTGAGCGACTCAAAAATTAACCCCCCCGGCTTTGTGCGCTGGCTAACACAGGCGGCATTGTGTCGGTCACATCCCTGCCTATGCCCCGGTAGCCGGTATACCGGCCTGTGGCATCGAACATCGGCTCACCGCTCACCATCAGATACTTCCGCAACCCGTCTGGATAGCTCCGGCTATAGACAAAATCGAGAAACGGGCTTCTGGTAGTCAACTTCGCTTCGAGAATTTCCCGCTCGGCTTCGATCCACTTGCCTCCCAGTTCGTCCCGGATGCTGCCTTGCCCCTCGTTAATACGGATGCCCAGCATTTCCAGCGCCGGGCCGAAGATTCGGGTGAAATGCCCGGTTTCGTCCTGTTCCCAATACCAGTCGCTGGACAGCTCTGCCAGACGGCGAAAACGCGCTTCGCTGGCGCGGAGTTCTGCGGTGCGTTTCAGCACGATCTGTTCCAGTTCCTGGTTGTGTTTTTCGAGTTTTTTATACAGTAAACGCACCTCCAGCATATTGTGGATACGCGTCTTGACTTCGATCAAATCGAAGGGTTTGGAGATGAAATCTTTCGCACCACAGATTAAAGCCCGCTGTTTGTGGTCGGGTTGGGCGGTGATGACCAGTACCGGAAGATAACCGTCTGTTTCGAGTTCCTTTAGACCCTCCATAACCTGAAATCCATCCATGCCGGGCATTTTCAGGTCGAGCAGAATCAGGTCGTAGCGGTTTTGGCGATGCAACTCGCCGACCGAAAATGGATCGTTGGTTGAGGTGAGACAGGTATAACCCGCATCGCGTAATAACTCGCCCAGTAAAAGCACATTGGCCGACTGATCGTCAACGATCAGAATGCGGGCGTTCAGAATTTCCTGGTTGCTAATCATGATGGTTTTCCAGTTGTGTCGGATGTTTTGTTTGAGAAATTTTCAGTGCCTCTTCAAGCGCGCTAATGAACTCGTTAATTTTAATTGGCTTGGTGAGATAGCGGAAGAATCCGGCTTCCAGTCCCTTTTCAATATCCTGCAGCATGGCATTGGCACTCAAGGCAATCACCGGAATATGCATCGTGAGCGGGTTGTCGTGCAGCAATTTCAGGGCTTCAAATCCGTTGATGCCCGGCAAGTTGATGTCCATCAGGATCACGTCCGGGATATGGGCACGCGCCAATACGGTGCCCTCAAGCGCGTCGCGAGCGCCCAGCATGTGTATATCAGGATGCCCTTCGATGATCTGCTCGACCAGCAATAGATTGGCCGGATTGTCTTCCACATACAGCAGGGTGTGCAGTGCGGTGTGCTGCGGCGCCTGCGCTGTGCGTTGTTGCGGCATGACATTGCCTGCTGACAGTCGCGGTGTCACGTCACGTACCAGTTCGATGCAGAATTCACTGCCTGCGCCAACGGTGCTTTTGACGTTGATGCTGCCGCCCATCAACTCGATCAGTTGCTTGGCGACGACCAGGCCGATACCCGTACCTTCTTCGCTGCCGTGTTCCTGCCCCAGACGGTTGAAAGGCTGAAACAGTTGCAGTAACTTTTCCTGGGGCAAACCTGCGCCGCTATCCTTGATGCTGATTTGTATGCGATCCGGGCTGCTGACAGTGCATTCCACCACGACCGTGCCCTGTGCGCGGTTATATTTGATCGCATTGGTCAACAGGTTGATCAAGACCTGCTTGACTCGGGTGCGGTCGGCATTGGCGAGCCAACTGCTATCGAATGGGATGAAATTCATCTGGATAGCGTGTTTTTTCGCGTCAGATTCGATCATCGCCTGACATTCGCGCATGACCTCATCCAGCGATACTGATTCACGCGACAGTGACAGTTTGCCGGATTCGATCACCGCAAGATCGAGTATTTCGTTAATTAATTCAAGCAGGTACCATCCTGCCTTGACGATCTGGTGCAGCCTTAAAATCTGGGTAGCAGTAGGTGGAGGTGAGCCGATCTCCAGCAACTGTGCAAAGCCCAGGATGGCATTGAGCGGGGTGCGCAGCTCATGGCTCATTCGTGACAGAAAAAACGACTTCGCCAGGTTGGCCTTTTCCGCCAGTAGCTTGGCGTTTTTCAGTTCGGTGTTCTTTTCCTGTAACGCCTGATCCAGGCGTTTGCGTTCGGTCAAATCCCTGGTCAAATTGGCGTAACCGCGCAAGTTGCCGTTTTGATCGCGTATCGCCGTATACACCACATGCGCCCAGAAAGCAGAGCCATCCTTGCGCACGCGCCAGCCCTCGTATTCGAAGCGACCGTCAGTCGCTACGATGGATATATCCCGTTGCGGTGTACCGTCATCAATATCTGCGCGCGGATAAAACCGGGAAAAATGTTGCCCGAGGATTTCTTCCGCACGGTAACCCTTGATGCGCTGCGCGCCACTGTTCCAGTTCACGACACGTCCTTGCGGGTCCAGCATGACTAGGGCGAAGTCCGTCACGCTGTCCACCATCAGGCGGAAACTCGCCTCAGTCTGGTGTAGTTGCTCTTCGGCGTTGCGGCGCGCGGTGTTGTCGGTGCCGATCAGCAGATAGCCGATGATGGCGTTCTGCTCATCGCGCAGTGCGGTGACCGATAGCATGGCCGGAAAGCGGCTACCATCACGGCGGATATAGGTTAATTCGTAAATATCCTCGATGCCGCGCGAGGCCTTGAACACCAGTGCCTCGAAGCCCGGCCTGATCGGTGTGCCGAGTTCGATGCTCAATTCTTGGGCACGCACGACCAGCTCTTGCGCATCGGAAATGTCGGCCGGGGTGATCTTGTTGATAACATCGGCAGCCATATAGCCCAGCATACGTTCCGCACCGACGTTGAAAATCTGAATCACCCCCGCAGCATCGGTGGCGATACTGGAAAAATTGGCGCTGTTGAGAATGGCGTTCTGCAAGATGCCGGTTTTAAGTAAATCCTCCTTGCGCCGATTCTTGGCTCTGCCTTTCGCCTGTGGCGTGGTTGTTGTGGCACTGGCGGAATTGCGGGTTGTTCCAGGCATGGCTAACTTTCCTGTAATACGTAAATAGACGAAAAATGAACTGCCGGATACGGATACCAGATTTACCGATAAATCAGGCCGGATTCGCTGCTGCCCAAACTACTTGAAGCCATGTCCGCTCGCCATTTTGTTAATTGCACTTTTGTTGATTGCATTGGCATCGCTCAGCAAGCGATAAAATTCTTTTTTGACGACCTGGTAACACTCGCAGGCACGGGCTTCCAGACCGGTTCGATCCAGTACCGTGATGTGACCCCGGCGGTAACTGATCAAGCCTGCGCGCTGTAAATTTCCGGCGGCATCCGTGATGCCTTCGCGGCGCACGCCGAGCAGGCTGGCAATCAGTTCCTGCGTCATGGTCAATTCATTGTCGGGCAAGCGGTCGAGCGTCAGCAACAGCCAGCGACATAGTTGCTGTTCAACGGAATGATGCCGGTTGCATACCGCCGTCTGGGAAATCTGGGTAATCAGCGCCTGGGTGTAACGCAGCATCAGCCGCATCATCGGCCCGGCGCGGTTGAATTCCTCCAGCATCAGTCGTGCTTTCAGCCGGTAGCCGTGACCGCCGGTATACACGGAAGCCAGACTGGATGTGGTATCACCCCCCATGAAGAGTGAAATGCCTAACACGCCTTCATTACCTACCCCGGCGATTTCAGCCGACGAACCATTTTCCATGATGTAGTGAAGGGAAATAATCGCGGTTGTCGGGAAATAGACGTGCTGCAACTGACCGCCGGACTCGTAGAGCACTTCGCCAAGCGGCATGGCAAGCAGTTCCAGTCGGGGGAAAATACGTTCAAGTACTTCCGCAGGGAGCGCGGCGAGAAGATGGTTCTGATTGGGTGCATGCGCGACCATATTCCTGTCCCCGGAGCAAGCCATAGGCAATTGTAAAGCAAAAAAGTGTTTGTATTTCAGGGTTTGTTCGGGTTCTCTGGCAGTTTGGATGTGCGTGCGGCGTCAAAAGACGTGCCCGCACAGACTTATTTTTGACGCATGTCGTTCTTGACGGCTTTAACACCACTGACGCTACGGGTGACTTCGACCGCTTTGTCCATGTCAGCAGGTGAGGCCACAAAACCGCTCAATTGCACTGAACCCTTGAAGGTTTCAACGTTGATTTCTGCGGATTTCAAGGTCGGTTCATTGAAGATGGCGGCTTTCACCTTTGTTGTAATGACGCTATCGTCAACATATTCGCCCGTGCTTTCCTGCTTGGGCGTGGACGCACAACCTGCCGAACTTAGCAGGGTAAAAGCGATAAAAATTGCGGATAAAAATTTAAGTTGTTTCATAGCCAATCTCCTTATTAAATAAAACTTTCAAAGTTACCCATCATCAAATGCAAACCCTTGGTATTTCTGTGAAGCAAACGTGCCTTTTGGAATTTTCCGGTTTTTAATTTGGTGTCATTCATGCTTTTGAAGCGCCGATAGTAAAGCGCACGGGCAGGGCGGTCTGTGCGGTGTCGTACATAGTTTCAGTCATGTATCTTTGGTCAAAGTCTCTGATGGTGATGCGGGATGAAATATAGCTTGCGAATGAATGGAGGATGGGGCGGAAGGCATCGATTGCAGACTGCACGCAGCGATTGAGTGCGTGCAGTTTTGCAGGGTTTGGTGGTTGATTTTTTATGCGGAATTACTTAATTACGGTCATGATCAATTTTGCCGCGACCATTGCCATCGTTCTTGTTGCTCTCGCGATGATCGCTCTTATAGTCGTCACGGCGGTCATCCTGGCTACGGCGCTGCTGTTCCTGATAACGAGGAACATACTCACGGTTGTACCAGTTGTCTTGCACAAAGTAGACGCGCTCGCCACAGGCATTGTATTTGCGGCAGTGTTTCCGCCAGTTTTTTGCATGACTATACGGCACGCGCAAATAGACCGGCGGGCGTTCTATCGTTACCCGCTCAATTATTCTGGGCCGGAGATAAATCAGTTGTGGTGGCGGATAGTCGCCGATGTCGAGTCGGCCATAGAAGCCGGGTTGGCCGATGCTGATTGAAACGCCCACATCGGCGGCGATGGCAGGGGTGATGGTAACAGTGGCGGCTAGCGCCGCTGCGATCATAAAAAGTTTCATGTTGGTTACTCCTGTAGTTAATGGCGATAAACCGAAGCTCTATAGTAGGACTTAATGACCTTAAACTGTTAAGGCCTACTTCTGAACAGGCGCCTGTCCTTTGAGATCCAGCACGATGCGACGATTAGGTTGCAGACATGCAATCAGTGCCTTGTTCTTGCTGTTGGCTTTTCCTTTAATGTTGTCGCAGGAAACAATCGGTTCTGATTCGCCTTTGGTGGCGGTTTCAATGCGGTTGCCATCAATACCTTGTTCAATCAGATAAACCTTCACCGCATCTGCACGACGTTGCGAGAGTTTCATGTTGTAATCCTCGCTGCCGATTCGGTCGGCGTGGCCGGTCACCAGTAGCACTTCATCCTGCGAATGTTCCTTCACCTGGTCAATGATTTCATTGTGCATTTTTTGCTTGCCGACATCGCTTATTTCTGATTTGTTGTAGGCAAACAGCGTTTCAGTTTGCAAGGTGTAAGGGGCAAAAACTGTTCTTTTCTTGATGATGGGTACAGGTATAGCGGCGGGTGGAATCGCGTCGGCAATGATTGGCTTTTTCAGGACAGGATCGCATTCCTCAATCGCCATCGCCGGTGTCCAGTATCCGGTGTGCCAGCATAGACCGGCACCGCTTCTGACAACATTGCCACGGCTATCGGTCAGATAACCTTCCTTGGTAGTTTCATCTGCGATAGCCATACCCGCCATGGCCAAAGAAGTTATGGCAAGCGCATTAAGAATGATTTGTGAAGTTTTCATGATAGTCTCCTTTTTAACAGTTGGAAGTCAGAGTCCGGTTCACAGCGGCTACCGGCAAAATTAGCAGTTAGTAACGTGATACATGGTTATTTTCAATGCGTACCCGGTCGCCGACGCGCAAGTCGGAAATGCCTTGCGTCACGGTTTGGTATCCGCCATGGTCAAGTTTCACTTGTATACGATAGGCATCTTGCTGTTTGTTGTTCTTTTCAAGTTGATGACCTAGCACGGCACCACCGGCTACGCCAGCTATGGTCGCGACGTCCTTGCCCGTACCACCGCCTACCTGATGCCCGAGTATTCCGCCTACGACACCGCCGATGATGGCACCGGCACCTATTTCGTTATTGCTCACGCGCGTGGTCTCGATCGCGTCAATCACGCCATAAGTCACATTGGAGCTGGAATTCCGGGAAGATACGGGGCGAGAATCTGTATTCGCACAGCCGCTCATCAGAGCAGCAGCGGCCAATAAAATTGCGGAAATTAAGTTACTTGTTTTCATAAAACCTCCTGATAAGTATGTCTGCCGACACCGGTATTGAACCATGCCAGTATCCCGATTGACTTTGGGGAAGGCATGCTGAATCAATCATCCGTTGATGATTCTGAGCAGGGCGACCACAATCGCGATCACCAGCAGAATGTGAACAAAACCGCCCATGGTGTATGAGGTGATCAAACCCAGCAGCCACAAGACGATCATGACGACGGCAATGGTATAGAGCATGATGGGGCTCCTTTTTTAAGGTTAGGTACGCAGTTGCACCATTGACCCGGGTGTAACCGCTGTCTGACAGGTTATTTTTTGATCTCGTGGCCAATGATGCCGCCGACCGCAGCACCACCCACAGTGCCAACCGCACTGCCGCCGGTCAGAATGGAGCCGCCCACCGCACCGACACCCGCGCCGATGGCGGTGTTTTTATCCCGAGCCGACATGCCGGAACAGCCGCCCAGGGCAAATAACACGGTTACTGCCACTGCATTCACGGTTAATTTTTGTATCGTGTTCATTTTGACTACCTCCGATTAAATATCCGGTGTCAGGGAAAGTCCTGTCCGGTGGTTTGCTTACCAAATTTCAACCTTGTTTAATTTATTCATACAATGCTGCGAATGCGCCGCATTTTTACTTTGTGCGGTGCTCCCGTGGTTTCAGTCAGTATCTCGATATGATTCTTGACGCGCTGCACTAGGATACTGGTCGCAGTATCTTGCCTCTCCAGGTTCTTATCTGTGCGGTAGTGCACATAGCAATATCAGGCAGGAATGCGATAGCGCACGGATTGTTGTGAACGAAAGCGGGATAAATGCAACACGCGTAGGCGGGGAAATCCCGTAACCAGACCCGGCGAATGTAAAGGCAAGAAAGTAACCCGTGTACTGGCAAGTGTCTGGCGTATATCAGGTTGAAAATTACCTGATGGTTAAGCTGAACAAATAGTCAGCTGGTAAACAATCAATCAAGGAGCAGATCATGGGAGTTAAAGAAGATTGAATTATCGTTACTGTAATGAAAATTTGCCGAAGCAGCTTTCGAGTCCCGCGAATCCGCAGCGCTTCGCCTGCTGCGGGCTTCTTGCGCCTCGATGCGCGCAACAGGTGGTATGTTAACGGCGAAACTATGCCGCGAACTGTTCCAGCTCACCCATAAATCTAATACGCATAATGTATATTATGTAAAATAGTGTTAATACTTGCGGAAGCAGGTCTTTTACATTGTCCTTTGTTTCCCCCTGTCGCGGTACGATCCCTGAATTGTTTGCCCGCATTTTGGGAAGCTTTATGCCGGAGCATATGGCTACGGCCCTCGCAACGGCTCAAGCAACGGGGACAGGCCGTTATGGTCCAGTTCCTGCATCAGCGCCAACAGCTGACCGATCTCGCCGGGCGGGAAACCTACCCGGGCATACCAATTGAGATATTGTCCGGGCAGATCGGCAATCAGGCAGCCTTTGTGTTTGCCGTAGGGCATTACACGGATAAGCAGCAATTCCAGGTGTTTGTGGTTCATTTCGTCCTCGCAGCATCGCTCTTCGCAGGTAATTCCGGTCGGCACATTGGGTCAATATTCGGTCGGCGTCAACAAGAAACGAAAGCGGGAACCGTGGTTCCCACTTTCGTACCAAATTGGCTCCCCAGCCTCATCCGGGAAACCGGGCAAATTCGACTATTTCATCACGTCCACCGGCGTGTTCGCTCATACACTGGACAATAAGGATTATCGCGCAGTACAACCCGCAATCGTCGGCATGTGAGCACAACTAAAACCATACGCTGAACGGGAGTGGCATCGGCAAAAACCGGGAAACTGACGGTTTATCGCAAGTGCATGATTGCCGTAACCACAGAGTGTTAAACTGGCGCAACCTGAGATGCCTGAGCTATTCCCATGATGCAAATTACTCCGCGCGCGATTCCTGTTTCCGCCCTGCAATACCTGCTCGGCAGCGGGTATTCATCCGATCTGGCAAAAATCTTTGCGGCGCGCGGCATCACGGATGGCGTACAACTGGAAACCTCCTTCGCCCATCTGCTGCCTTTCGAGAATCTGAAGAACGCCAAAGAGATGGCGGTTCTGCTGGCGGACGCGATTGCGGCACAGAAAAAACTGCTGGTGATCGCCGATTACGATTGCGACGGCGCGACGGCCTGTGCGGTTGCGGTGCGCGGTTTGCGCGCCTTCGGCGGTATCGTCGATTTCATCGTGCCGAATCGTTTTGAATACGGCTATGGGTTGACGCCGGAAATTGTTCATCTCGCGGCACAGCGCCAGCCAGATATTCTGGTGACGGTGGATAACGGCATCGCCAGCGTGGAAGGCGTGGCCGAGGCCAATCGACTGGGCATGCAAGTATTCGTCACCGACCATCATCTGCCCGGTGACACGCTGCCGGAGGCGGCCTGCATCGTCAATCCCAATCAGCCCGGCTGCACTTTTGCCAGCAAGCATCTGGCCGGGGTCGGCGTGATGTTTTACGTGCTGCTGGCGCTGCGTGCCGAATTGCGCAACCGGGGTCAGATGCCGGAAGAACGGGGACGAAAATTATTGGAACTGCTTGATCTGGTCGCACTCGGTACGGTCGCCGACGTGGTGAAACTGGATCAGAACAACCGCATTCTGGTGCAGCAGGGGCTGCAACGCATACGCACCGGGCGGGCTTGCGCCGGCATCAACGCCCTGCTACAGGTCGCCAAAAAACAGCCTGCCAAAGTTTCCAGCACGGATCTCGGCTTCACCGTCGGCCCACGCCTGAACGCTGCCGGAAGACTAGATGATATGTCGTTAGGAATCAATAACTTATTAACGGATGATAAGGCGCTTTCCCTGGAGATTTCCAGCCGCCTGGACAGTCTCAACCGTGAACGGCGCAGCATCGAAACCGAGATGCAGGACAGCGCGCTGGCCGTATTGGAATCGGTCGATCCGCAGGATAATTTCAGCCTGACGCTGTTCGATGAGTCCTGGCATCAGGGCGTGATCGGCATTCTCGCCTCGCGCCTCAAAGACAAATTCCACCGTCCGGTGATCGCCTTCGCGCAGGCCAACAACGGCGAAATCAAAGGTTCTGGCCGCTCTATCGCGGGGCTGCATCTGCGCGATGCGCTGGATCTGGTCAGCAAACGCCACCCTGCCCTGATCAAAAAATTTGGCGGACATGCCGCTGCGGCGGGCTTGAGCATCGCGGCATACGATTTCGACGCATTCGTCGCGGCCTTCGAGCAGGTCGCCGGCGAGTTGCTCGATGTCCATGATTTGACGCAACGCATCGAAACCGATGGTGCGCTGGATGCAACCGGCATGACGCTGGAAATGGCGCAGTTACTGGATGCACAGGTCTGGGGGCAAGGTTTTCCGGCACCGCAGTTCGATGATGAATTCGTGGTGGAGAACCAGCGTGTGGTCGGAGAAAAGCATCTCAAGTTGCGATTAAGCCGGCAGGGGAAGCCGGTCGAAGCCATCCTGTTCGGCCACAACGAGCCGCTGCCCGACCACATCCACGCGGTTTACAGCCTGAGCGTCAATGAATACAACGGCAAGCAAAGCCTGCAACTGATCGTTAAACATATTGAGGATTGAGTGTAAAACGGGGTAACGGGCTTATCTCAATCCTCGATCCTCGATCCTAATAAATACATATGGAAACTTATTTTCTGCAAGGTAACGGCATCGAAGCACTGCCGCAATTTCTCACCAGTCTGGCCATCGGGCTGCTGATTGGTCTGGAGCGTGAACGAAATCCGTCGGCCAAGGCGGGTTTGCGCACCTTCGCACTGGTCGCCGTGTTCGGCACGCTGGCCGCGCTGCTCTCGGCCAAACTGGCTTCGCCCTGGCTGCTGATCGCCGGTCTGCTGTGCGTGGGAGGGATGATTATCGCCGCCTATATTCACAACAACGGCGAACAACAGGACGACCCCGGCACCACCACGGTGATCGCCCTGCTGCTGTGTTACGGTTTGGGTGCGATGATCTGGTATGGCTTGGCCAAACTGGCGGTGATGCTGGCCATCGGCATCACCGCCCTGCTCTATTTCAAACCCGAATTGCGCGGGTTTTCGCAAAAACTGACGCGCCGCGATCTGGTTGCCGTGCTGCAATTTTCCGTACTGACCTTCATTGTCCTGCCCATCCTGCCCAATCAGGATTACGGCCCGTATCAGGCTTTCAACCCGTATCACGCCTGGCTGATGGTGGTGCTGATTTCCGGTATCAGTCTGGCAGGTTATGCCGCGCTGCATGTCGCCGGAACCCGCTATGGCGCGCCGCTGCTGGGCTTTTTCGGCGGTATCGTTTCCAGCACCGCGACCACGCTGATTTATGCAAAACAGGGCAAACTCAATCCGGCCATGTCTTATCTGGCCGCATCGGTAATTCTGATTGCCAGTCTGGTCGTCCTGCTGCGGCTGATGATACTCAGTGCCGTGCTGGCCTACGGCGCGCTGCCCACCCTGTTTCCGGTGCTGGCAGGCGGTCTGGTATGCGGTTTGATTGTGGCGCTGTATAACTGGCGCAAGATGGACAAGGCCAGCGAGCTGTTCATCCCGGAAACCAGCAATCCCGCTGAATTGCACACCGCGATCGGCTTCGGCCTGCTGTACGTGGCCGTTTTGCTCGGTTCAGCCTGGATGAAAGATATTGCAGGCTCACAGGGTTTGTACATCGTCGCGCTGGTGTCCGGCCTGACCGATGTCGATGCCATCACCCTGTCCAGCCTGCGTTTGTTCAACCTCGGCCAGTTGAGCGCGCATCAGACCGTCACCGCCATTGCGATTGCCTTTATTGCCAACCTCGCCTTCAAATTCGGTCTGGTGGTTTTTCTGGGCGGACGGACGCTCGCCAGACATATCTCCATCGGTTTCGCCGCCATAGCTTGCGGGGTGTTGCTCGGCCTGTTTGCGCTATAATCGCGCCCTTTTCAGCACGCACCCGCTCAGGACAAAATCATGGAAGCCGAACAAATCAATGCCCTTAATAATCAACTTCAAGATTTAGCCCTGCGCAGCGCCGAATTACGGAGGTATCTTTGACTACGATACCAAACAGGAACGGCTGACCGAAGTCTGCGAACTGGCTGAAGACCCGGCCATCTGGCAGGATGCCAAACGCGCGCAGGAGCTGGGCCGCGAGCGCAAGATGCTCGAAGGTGTCGTGCTGGGACTTTCCAGAATCCGGCAGGATTTGTCCGATGCAGCCGAATTGTTCGAGATGTCACAGGAAGAAAATGACGACGAGTCCTTGAACAGCACCGCCACCGACATAGAGGACATCGAACGCCGCGTCGCGGAGATGGAATTCCGCCGCATGTTCAATCATCCGATGGACCCGAACAATTGCTTCATCGACATTCAGGCAGGTTCCGGCGGCACCGAGGCGCAGGATTGGGCGTCCATGCTGATGCGCATGTACGTGCGCTACGCCGAGCGTAAAGGCTACCAGGTGGAAGTGCTGGAAATCTCCGACGGCGATGTCGCCGGTATCAAGGGCGCATCGCTGAAGATCATCGGCGAATATGCCTTTGGTCATCTGCGCACCGAAACCGGCGTACACCGGCTGGTGCGCAAGTCGCCGTTCGATTCCGGAAATCGTCGCCACACCTCGTTTTCCAGCGTATTCGTTTACCCGGAAGTGGATGATTCCATCGAGATCGACATCAATCCCGCCGACCTGCGCGTGGACACCTATCGCGCCTCCGGTGCGGGCGGTCAGCACATCAACAAGACCGATTCGGCGGTGCGTATCACTCACATCCCGACCAATATCGTGGTGCAGTGCCAGAGCGACCGTTCGCAACACCGCAACCGCGCCGAAGCGATGGCGATGCTGAAATCGCGCATGTATGAAGAGGAATTGCGCAAACGCAACGAAGAGAAGCAGGCGATGGAAGACGGCAAGACCGACATCGGCTGGGGACACCAGATCCGTTCCTACGTGCTGGATCAGTCGCGCATCAAGGACCTGCGCACCAACTTTGAAGTCGGCAATACTCAGGGTGTGCTGGATGGTGATCTGGATGACTTCATCTCTGCTAGTCTGAAACAGGGCGTTTAACCGGACAAAAATATCTGTCAGTATCAATGCTTATTATTTAGATACTTACAACATATTTCTAACGGTATCATGAAGATGATAGATAACTCGCTGTTAATCTGCGTAATCTGTGGATTGCACGGGCTTTAAATTATGTCTGAACAAAACTCACTGGCTGAATTTCTGGCGCCCGGCATCATTCCCGAAGATGTACCGCAATTCTTCCCGCTGTTTGCCGCCAAACCGCTGATCGGCGCGATGATCGCGCTGTTTCGCGGCGGCGATGAAGAGGTGCTGGTGCGGCTGGTGGTGTTGCGTGAAATCGGGCTGCGCGCGGATGCGCCGGACTGGTCGCCGCGCGAACTGGAAGCGCATTTCGCCTTCTTTGCCACAGCAAAACTCAACACCGTGCTGAGCCGTTTGCGCGAGCATGAGCTGTTGCTCTGGAATGCGGAGGGCCGCGTCTATCGTTTGTCCAGCGCCGGACGCATGGTGCTGGCGGCGCTCTCCAATCTGTTGTCATTCAGCACCGAACAGGATGGCGAGTTGGGCTTCTATGCGGCGCAAATCGCAGCCGGATCGGCGGTGGGCAAGCTGTCCCCCGAAGCGCTGGCGCACTTGCTGGCGCGCCTGGCCGAACTGGAGAGCGAATTCGAACAGGCGATTACTTCAGGCTCGGAATTCCGGCTGCGTTCCGCGCAAAACAAGCTGGAATCCGTGCAGCAATGGATGAACAAGGCCAACGAGGTGATGAAAAATCTCGGTGCGGACGGCTACCCGGATGACGCCAGTTGGCGGCTGGCTCAGGAGATCGGCAACCGCCAGTCGCGGCTGGATCGCATGTCGGCTATCTTCCAGCGCGAACTTGCCGCCATCGCCCGCCAGCAGGTGCATCTGTCGCAAGGCGGCCTGTCTTCTTCCGAACTGGCGGGCTGGCTCAAACAACGTTCGCTGGATGAACTGGTCGCCCTGGCCTGCAACCAGCTCGCCGTCACGCCCGAAGCGACCTTCCTGCTGCCCGACGTGATGCTGGACAACACCGAGGAATTTTTCGAGCGCGAACAACCCAACAAGCGCGTCTCTATCCTGCCCTCACCTGCCGAAATCGAGTATATCAGCGACATGCCGGTCGAGCCGCCGCCGCAACTGGCCGCGCTCACCCGCCTGTTGCAAGGCTTGCAGGAGACGCTGTCGGTCAGCGATGCGGTGGTGGGCGACAGTTTCAGCGCCGCGTCCTATCGCTTGTCTTTGCTGACCTTTATCGGCGAGCAGAATGTCGATCCCGAGCTGGCGCCGCTGGCCGCTTTGCCGCTGACCCTGCGCTGGAATGATGACTTGTCGCCGGTACACCGCAACGAAGTCGCCCTTTTGAGTTCAGGCGAACTTATCCCTTTCAAGGAAATATCCGAATGAATCATGATTACGCCGCGCGTCTGATCGCGCGCTTGCTGGCGCAGCGCTATTTGCCGCGTGAAGATGTCGAAGTGCGCCGTCTGCTGGTGGACAGCAGTTTCCGCGACGAAGTGGAGCAGCGCCTCGCAAGCTGCGGTCTGCGTTTGCTGGCCCAGCCTTTTGCCGACCATGTCGGCATCGCCCTGTTGCGCGAAACTGAGAGCGCGGTATTCGAGCAGAATGATACCTGGCAAGCCAGCAACATCGGACTGCCCAGGGATGCCGTGGCGTTGCTGGTGATTCTGTGGGCACTGATTATTTTGCCCAAGCGCGAACGTCAGTTGTCCAGCGAGGCTGCACAGCAGGAGTCGCAAAGCGAGCTGTTCGAGACCGTCAAACTCACCCCGCTGGCGCATGAAGCCTCGCGCGGCATCGCCGAGAACACTCTGCTGGAAGACTACGGCAAGCTGTTGGGCGGCAAGTCGCGTATCCAGCAATTCGCCCTGCCGCAATTATCCCGACTGGGCTTTATCGAGCGGCGCAACAAGGTCATCCACGAAGGCCCGCTGCTCGATCTGGCTTTCGACTATGCCGAAATGGCGCCGCGCATCCTGCAAGGCGCGCTGGCCGATCTGCTGAAACAACGCGGCGTGCTGGCCGATGTTCCGGCCACAGAGGAGACCGACTGATGTTCCGCTTACTCGAACTGGAAACCGTACATTGGGATTACTGGCAGCGTTTCAAACTGCCGCTGGATGCCTCCATCATCACCATCGTCGGCCCGAATGGTTCCGGCAAGACCACCTTGCTGGATGCGCTGCGCACGCTGCTGGCGCTCGATTGTTCAAAGAAGCGCGACTACAAACGCTATGTGCGGCGCAACGGCGAGGATTTCTGCTGGCTGCGCGGCGTGGTGGATAACCAGCGCGCCGTCGGCTCAAGCCGCCGCCCGTTCAGCATCCCCTACCAGAATGACAAAATCACACTGGCCTGCCGCATCGACAAAAAAGGCGGCGACTGGGTGCGCAAGTACTGGGTGGCCGAAGGTGAAGTCGCTTTAGAGGACATCGAACAGCAGGGGCAGGAATTCGGCGTGCGCGAATATCAGCGCCTGCTGCACAGCGCCGGACTGTCCCCCGCCATCGCCCGCGTGCTGTCGCTGGAACAGGGGCAGACCGACAAGCTGTGTGAACTGTCCTCACGCGAATTGCTCGATCTGGTGTTTCAGGTATTCGGCGACAAGGACGTACTGGAACGCTATCAGGAAGCGCGCCACCATCAGGAACATACCTCTCGCGAACTGGATGCCGTGCAGAACCAGCTGGAAGCGCTGGGCAACAGCCTGGAGCGACACGAACAGAAGGTAAACCGCTATCTGGAATGGCACAGGCTGAACCAGGAATCCACCCTGCTGGTGAGCGAAACGCGTCCGCGCCTTGAGTATTTTCTGCTGCAAAAAGAAGCGCTGGGCGCTGCTCACACGCTGCACGCCCTGCGCCGCGACTGGCATGGGAAACGGCTTGAAAAACAAAAAGTTACGCTTGATTTGCAAGTTCAGCAGCAAACGCTGGATAGCGCGCAATTGCGCCGTCAGGCCGCACACGACAACGAGCAGTCGCAGCAGCGCGCGCTGAACGAGTTGAGCCGCGAGCTGGGCAATTGGGAAGCCATCGTCAAACAGCATGACCGCCTGCTGCAACAGGCCGCAGACAGTGCAGACGGCAAGGTGGCCGATGCCCGTGAACTGGTGCAACTGGAAAATGAGCGCGACACCCGGCGTTTGCGCATCGCCGAACTGGAACAGCAGCAACGCATCCTCGACGAGACGCTGGAAAATCTCGCCGCCGGACGCCGCGCCGATCCGGCCGATGTCGCCGCATTCCGGCAGGCGCTCTCCGGTGCCGGTATCGGCCACGACCTGCTCACCGATCTGGTGGAAATAACCGACCCCGGCTGGCAGCCTGCGGTGGAAGCCGTGCTGGCGCCGTTTGCGCATATCGTATTGCTGGCAAAAGAGCGCGATGCCGAGGCCGCGATGGCGCTGGGCGAGAAGCTGCGCTACCGCCATTTCATCGTGCCGGAGCGCAGCCAGCCCGGCCTCGCGCCGCAGGGTTCACTGCTGGAAGTGGTGCGTTTTGCCAAACCCGTACCCGACTGGCTGCTGCGATTGCTCGAACGCATACGCCGGGTCGAAGATACCGGCGCCGGAGCGAAGCTGCCGCGCGGCGAGGACTGGATCACGCGGCAAGGCTATCTGCGCGAACGGCGCGGCGGGCGGCATGCCGCCCCCGAACAGGCGCGCTTTGGCCGTGGCAGACTGGAAGCCTTGCGCGAAGCGCGTGCCGCATTGGAAAAGACGCTGGAACCCCTGCGCCGGCAACGCGACGAATTGACCAGCCGCATCCGCTCTTTGCAGGCGCAACTGGCCGGAGTGAGTGCAGGCGCGCAACTGGCCGTCCGTGCCGCCGAATTTGCCGAAGCCCGATCACATTACGATGCACTACTCATCAGACGTCGCGACAACGGCGTGTATCAGGCGCAACAAGACCGCGAGCAGGCCGAGGCTGCGGTCAACGCCGCGCAACTTGAGTTATACAAGCTGCAAAAGAAGCTGGAACAACTCTCCCGCGACATCGCCGAAAAACAGAACCGCGCCGCCCGCGACGAGCAGGTCAAACGCCTGCTGCGGCTGCGCCATGACAGGCAGATTTTGCCTGCTGCCTGGCGCGAAACGAGCGCGAATCAGCAAATCGCAGAACGATGGCGTGACACGGCCAGCATCGAGCGGCGCACAGAGGAAATCAGGCAACGCTTTGCGGAAGAAACCTGGGAAACCGATGCCAGCGTGGTGGCCTTGCGCGACAAGATCAGCGACGACTACGCGCGTCAGGAAAGCGATCTGTCGCATCGCCGCCGCGACAACGAAATGGCGCGCAACCAGACCGATGCCGCGCGCGAACAATACATCGCCGTGCTGCGCTACACCGTCAACCGCTACGTCAAGAATCTCAAGTCGCTGGGCGAGATGGCCGGTATCCGGGTGGAACACGAACCGGTGATGCTGGCGGGCGATGATGTCACGCTGGCGCAGGCAGGGCTGGCGGTGCGCTTCGATTTCGACGAGAAGGGTTTCATGGGCATGAACGACGGCGATGCCTCAGGCGGTCAGCAGGTGATGAAGTCGCTGGTGCTGCTGGTCGGGCTGATGATGGAAGAGTCGCGCCCCGGCGGTTTCGTGTTTATCGACGAACCGTTCGCGCATCTCGACATCGTCAACATCGAACGCGTCGCCTCCTTCCTCAAGGCCACCCGCGCGCAATACCTGCTCACCACGCCGGTCACGCACAACGTCAATGTCTTCGATCCTTCCATGCTGACGCTGGTGACTTCCAAGAAACGCGCGGGCAGCCACTGGGCGCCGCGCATCGTGGTGATGGTGCGTGAACGCGACTGATACCCTTCTGACCGAGCCGCTGGACGGTCGCGCCGTATGCAAAAAGCGCCGCCGCCACCGTGCTGAAACGGCCACGCAGCTGGCGTTGATGCCTGCCGAATGGCGAGAACTGCTGACCCGCTGGGTCAAGCGCGGCGGAAACAGCCGCTACGAAACCCTGCTCAAGGATGCCGGAACCGCCAATCTGGTGCTGGCTGAAACCCTGCTGGAATGGTTGCTGCGCCAAGGCTGGGCCATCGTCATCGAAGAGCGCAAGCTGGGCGAGTGGTGGCCGCAGTCCGTCGAGCTGTGCAATCTGCCGCAACTGCGCGCCAGTCTGGGTATCAGCGACAGGGAGCAGGAGGCGCTGCGCTGGCAAACTTTGCGCGCGGAGTTGCATACTCAATGCGGCGACTCGCTCGCCCCGGCCCTGTTAGCCCTTGACGAACTGCCCGTGCATCGCGCCCTCGCCCGCTTCGATCTCATCGCCGCCTTGCAACGCTGGCAGGAGGCGCAGCAAAGCGGCACCCGCCGGGATTTTGCGCTGGCGGCGCGCGACGACACCAAAGGCGTCAGCGAATCGGAATGGAGCTGGCTGGAGCAGACGCTGGATCTGGCGGAATTTCATATCGAACGCCACACGCCCCTGTTGCTGATTTCGGCCAGCTTGACCCTGAATCTGCCGAACGGAAAACTCGATCTGGGCGCTTGTGCCGATTTTGCCGCCCTGACGCCTGCCACACTACAAGGTATTAGCGCTATATCAGGAAAAGTGAAGCGCTGGCAACTGGTCGAGAACCGCACCAGTTTCGAGCGTGTCGTCCGGCAACGTGCATCAGATGTCGGCGTGATCTGGCTGCCCGGCTATCCTCCCGGCTGGTGGTGCAACGCCGTCAGACAATTGCTGGCGCTTGCCCCTGCCCCCGCGCAAATCGCCTGCGACCCCGATCCGGCCGGTATCTGCATCGCCCTCAAAGCCGCCGAACTCTGGCAGGAACGGTATATCGAATGGCAGCCGTGGAAAATGTCAGCCGATGATCTGGTCAGCCTGCGGGTGCGCAAAACGCTGAACGATGCCGACCGACTTCAGCTCGCCGCCCTGCAAAAACCCCCCACACTGCCCGTCATACTGGCTGAACTGGCGGCATGGATGATGGAGCATGGCGAAAAAGGCGAACAGGAAGGATTCATATAAATGAGATTAATCCAAATAATCCATTAGCCTTAAAGCAGCAGTTCAATCCGCAGATTACGCAGATTCCCGCAGATTTACAAAGTTGCACCCATCACCCGTCAAGTGACTGCTTATTGATGAGTAATACGTTGATTTTACTTCGCGTTCTCCGCGTCTCCGCGTGAGACTGCTTTTTTTAGGATTAGTGATAATGGCGAAACCAAGTGCTGATTCCGCTGCGCAAAACTGCTGAGCGCTTAAATCACTATGCAGCAGCCAAAAGACTTTCATATGGAATGTGTAATCCATCATGCAACCGCTTCACCATTTGCAAACTTAGCCGACGCTTGTGGTTTAGAACTTCTGAAACGCGACCGCTGCTACCGATGAAAGGTTCAAGATCCTTTTGAGTGAGGCCTTGCTGTTCCATTCTGAATTTAATGGCTTCAACCGGATCCGCCATCCCCATCGGAAAATATTTGTTTTCATATGATTCGATCAACGTAACAAGAATTTCCATCTCGTCTGATTCCGGCGTTCCATCTTGCGCCTGATACACAACCTCCAGCCGCTTAAATGCGGCTTGCAGGTCATCGTTGTTCCGGATTGGCTTAATATTCATTGACAGTCTCCACATTGATTTGATCATACTGCGCATGGGTTCCAACGAACTTTACCCACACTATCCCGGCCCGATATTGCATTTCAACAACCAGCCGGTACTTATTTCCAGCGATATTGAACACAACACGATTGTTGCCACAGATGCTCGCATTTCGGTACTGCCCTTTAATATCCTGAGGGGTCAACCAGTCAGCTTCATCGACAGGGCACACATAGCAAACGAACTGTGCTGAATTTAACGAAAATTCGCAATTGCACTAAAAAATACAAAATTCATGAAACAAAATCCCGCCTTATTTTAACCCGGATTGTTTTAACCCACCCCAGCCCTCCCCTTGAAGGTGAGGGAGAAGGGCAGGCGTAGTGGCATGCCAGGGGGTCTGGCGTTCCTGCGCTCAAAATCCATACTCTCCCCCCTTCAAGGGGGGAGTTGGAGGGGGAGTGGGGGAAGAATCTCCCAATGGATAATTTGGGTTTAATTCAAGCGTATTGCTCTGGCCGCTGATGAGCCACATACCCAGCTCACTGATTAACGCATCGACCTGATATTTTTTTCGTCCTTGCAATGCACATCCCCAAACAATGGCAACCCGCCAGTTGGTGTCGAGTAACTGTTTCCGTGCAATTACATCCCTTTGGACATTGCCATCGATTTTAGTCATCCAGAATTCTGTTCGTGTCTTGGGAATCTTGAACAGATGGCAATGATGGCCGTGCCAGAAGCATCCGTGGACAAAAATTACGGCCCGATATTTCGGAAGCACAATGTCAGGGTTGCCGGGCAATTTACAGTCATGCAGCCGATATCGAAATCCCAGTGCATGCAAAGCCTTCCGCACGCGCATCTCAGGTTTTGTGTCTTTATTTCGTATTGCCCGCATATTCTTTGAGCGGACCGACGGGCTGTGAACATCCACGAGGAATTATGCTTTCTTTGAAAGTTTCAGGATTTTCGGCTTCCGTTATTTTCAGTTGCATGAGTTTCGCAACATTTTCGAACAAGGCAATGACACATACAATATGCACACAGGTTGAGAATTACGGTTATTGGCTTACGTTATCAACGCATACCGCACCGGAAAATCATCCACGTGCTTCGTGGATAATACATCAGCGGCGTAAACATAATATTCGCACAGCGGTTCGTTTGTGCCCTTCACCCGTGCTCAACACGACAGGTAAGCAGGATAGCGACAGCTTAACCAAACAACAGTAAACTGCGCACTTGAATGCGCGTGTAGAAAACATGAATACAAATCGAGAAAATTTATCCGCTCTCATTGAGCGTGCAGGAATTACCCGTACTTTGGCAGCTCAATACATATCGGACGAAACTAACCGGCCATGCAGCTGGCGAGCGTTACAATCTTGGCTAACAGACCCCGCATTATCTAGTGCCAGAAACTGCCCTGATTGGGCAGTCATAAATCTCGAAGCCAGATTAAAATATCTCAAATTGATTACTTGACTATATGCACATGTGCATATATTATTGTGTTATGGAAGCGCTGATTTAATCCGTTCGTGGCGAGCTTGTCGAACCATGATCTGATTAAATCATTAACAATCAGTTTGTTATGCCAACCCTTCGACAAGCTCAGGGCGAACGGGTGATTTGTTCAGTGCTTCCCTATATCAAGTATGGCAATACAGCCCCACCACCCGAGGGAAGTATAAATCGTGCTTATCCGGTTAATACCCAATTCAAAAACGGTGGTTTGTTTCTGGGCAGAAAGTGGTGCGACTCTCATATTTGCGGTTTCATATATGGCATGGCCGCAAGCGTTTTCTGCAAAATCGTCCTTCCGGTGGGGTGTGACGCATGTTGTGGGCGCTAACCGGATAAGCACGGTATAAACAACTCAAAGCAGCCGCTCTGTAAAAGTCCTGCACTGAGGTTAAACGTACAAATTAAGGAGCATGAAATGATAACTGCAACCATTCCGACGCTTAACGAATCTATCGAACGTATGAAGGCAGAAATTCTTGAGGACGTTAAAACCGGACGCGTGCCAGCGACCTGCCCCTCGTTTTCGTCTCTTCACGATTACGTGGACGCTAATTGTTATGGGGGATTTTGTGATAATCATGAGATGCAAGCTTTAATCGAACACTTCGGTGGTATTGACGAAAATAAAGGCATGCCTGAATCTTTAATAGACTACTTAAACAACGCTCAAAACTCAATTGACCAATGGATAAACGATGGCGGAATTAAAGCTCCCAATCTTATCCGCCCATGCTGATATCAATCCATTTTCAACAACACTCGTAAACTTTGCACAGATGTAGTGGCCCAGATTTGAGTCTCTCAGGCGCTCAATTTACCTGCAACCACCAAACAATCTATACAAAACCAGCTTGACATTCTTGTACTTTGATACAAACCATCGTGAAAAACGAGTTTTGGTATCGACTATACCTGCCATACCTGGTAACCTGGCAATAATCCTTCGGTCAAACAGCATGCTCCAAAATACACCTGTTCAAATTATTGATCTTTTTGCCGGACCCGGCGGGTTGGGAGAGGGTTTCTCTGCCCTTGAAAATGGCAATGCTTTCAAAATTCTGGTTTCTGCAGAGATGGAAGAATCCGCACACCAAACCCTTAAGTTAAGGGCTTTCTTCCGGATTCTGAAACATGAAGGTGGCAGCGGCCTTGATCAATACTATCGATTCTGCAATGGAGAATCTGATACCCCGTTTAATGATGAATCAAAACACGCATGGGATGAAGCAAACAACGAGGCCAGGCGTATCACGCTTGGAACTGAGGATGGCAATAAGGAACTGAACTCAATTCTGGACAGTGCTGGCTTGAGCGATGCAAAGCCCTGGGTTCTGATTGGAGGCCCACCATGCCAGGCGTTCTCGCTGGTCGGACGCGCCAGAAATAGAGGAAATGTTGATTACCGGGCCGAAAAAGATTCGCGCCATTATCTGTACAAAGAATATCTCAGAATAATTGAACGTTATCATCCGGCTGTATTTGTCATGGAAAACGTGAAAGGGATTCTCTCCGCTAAAGTTGATGGGAAGAAAATATTCCACTCAATTTTGCAGGATCTGTCTGATCCACAGATGGCAGTGAGGAACGTACCCGGACAAGGGTACAAGATACATTCACTCGTCGTGCCAACCTGCTTCGAAAAAGGAATGAATCCGGAAGATATCGATGTTCACGACTTTGTCATCCGTGCAGAGGATTATGGCATCCCGCAAGCAAGGCACAGAGTCATTCTTCTGGGTGTCAGGAATGACATAAAAATTGCACCATCAATTATTGCGAAAAGTGCAGAATTCACTGTCAATGATGCGATAGCCGATCTTCCACGTTTGAGAAGCAGACTCAGCAAGGAAGAGGATAGCGCTGAGACTTGGTCAGCCAAGGTCAGGCAATTCCGAGTGGCACTTCTTCAGGAAGCGAGCAAGAATCGTAAGTTAAATGAGCTTGTCGAACGACTCAATTTGCTTGATGGACAGATAAGTTCTGATCTCAATCATGGCTCACCGAGAGTTGTTAATCTGAAACAAAAAAAAGCTGTGCAATCTATTTTGGAGTGCTGGCTCCACGACGACAGATTGAAAGTCTGGTTGAATCATGAGAGCAGAGGTCATATGGCAAGTGATCTTTGTCGCTATCTTTATGCATCGGCTTTTGCCTTGGCTTACAAACGCTCACCAAAGGGGCATACGGAGTTCGATCTCGCTGGCCTCCGCCCAAACCACAAAAATTGGGAAACCGGAAAATTTTCTGATCGATTCCGGGTGCAATTGGGTAATCGACCTGCGACGACGGTCACCAGTCACATTTCGAAAGATGGTCATTACTTCATTCACCCTGATCCGACACAGTGCCGCAGCCTGACCGTACGCGAAGCTGCGAGGCTTCAAACCTTTCCAGATAATTATTTTTTCCAAGGAAATCGTACTCAGCAATTTCATCAGGTAGGCAATGCAGTACCACCCCTGCTAGCCAACAAAATTGCTGTGATAGTTAAACAACTGCTTAGCGACTCATCAGCTCACCTATCGTCGTCTGGGAATGCGAAATCAAACACGGCACCATCACAACACTTGTCAGAGTATCCTAAGCTCTACAGCATCGCCTGAAAAAACTTTCTGCCTGAGAATACGCAGCATCAACGTATCTCGGGAATATTATCAGCAGGCTCGGAATAGGTCGCACTGATCACGGCATCCCGACATTCTGGCTTCTTGGCCCACTCTGAAACCATGCGCCCCCCCGCAGTTCTGTGAAGGACATCGTTGACTTCTTTTGCCCAGATACCTATCTGCGAGAGCAACTCCTGCGAAACACCCTGACGAATCCAAATACGATTCAGATCGATCCTATCCCCCAGCCTGTCGGCAAGAACGGAAACGACGTAGGCTGCCACGTTCGCCTGAAATGCCTGAAACATGGGTCGCACGAGCTTCTGCGTATCTCTGAATATCTTTGTCTTCGCAATCATTGCCTTGTATTCAGCAACTCCCGGCAGTGGGATTTCCTCGCCATCTTCACCAGAAAGAGAGGCCATAAAACGATCGAAGTTTTTCTGCGAACCTAAGCTCACTACATCGGGTTTTATATCCCAGGCATTGATGTATTTGGCCAGATCCGTCTTGGTAATTTTTCTGGACGGTGGAATAGCCTCCTTCAGAACTTTCAGCTTGGCAGTGGTCGTTCCCTCACGACTCAGAAGCGTGTTATAGCTGCCTGCAGCGCGTTCGTAAAACCAGCGACCGATGCCGTCTGGACAATAAACGGTCAGCGAGAGTTTCTCGACTGCGACGTGGAATGGCTTGTTGGCAGAAAGATCGGACTGTCTGACTGAGTTCTGGCTGTTGGCAAAACGCGAGATGTCAGAGACTAATGCCTCTTCCTTGGCAGGATCCTGCTCACGCATGACAATGATTTTTGCAGGCACCCTTACTCTGCTCAGATCCATCTCGGGAAATTTTTTCTTGGCGAAAAAAAGCGAGGCCGTCGTCTGCCCGCCGTTCACTATCTGCATGCCTTTCAACCAGGCAATGCCTGCGGCTCCATCAACGGTTTTATTAAGCCTCATTTCATCAACCACGAGCACGATCCCATTGTTGTATGCCATGAAGTGCCCTGGATTTGTTCGCAGAGTGTTCTGTATCCCGGCATTAACACCTTTCCCCTTAACACTCAGAAACGAGCGTACGTTGGCCTCCAGCAGTCTGGCACCAAACCTCTCGTAGACGAACCGCAGTGCTTCGCCGGGAATCGCCGTCAATGCGTAGTCGTATTCGTTTGGTTCTCCCGGCACGAATACACAGGGCAGAGGGGAACCCGACACCTCGATAAAATCCACAACCAGTTCGTCGCGCGGTTTACCCTCGGACCAGTGGCGATACAAACGTTCGATGTCCATGACTTCAAGACGAACGGATTTTCCGGCGATCTCCCTGGTCTTGAAGCTCTTGGCTTTGGCCACTTTATCGGTCAGGACGAAAACCCTGACCTGCTCGAGACCGTTGTAAATTTCCTGAATGGTGATTGCCAACGAAAGGACGTCACTCGACGGATCCAGCTTCGCTGCCATCTTTCCTTCGGCACAGAGACTGAGAAAACGTATGCACTGTTCGACCGCCATCCTGGTATCCGCATCGGGAACGGAGGTGAGGTCGTCGACTCCCTCGTACAGGCTTACAAAAAGATCCAGTTGGTCAGCCTCGTCAGACATCGCGTAACCGCTCAAACGCAGGACAGCATTACCGATCTTGCCGTTGAAGTGGCATACCACTGGCTCGAACGTCATCCCGATTCCTGCCATGTGCTGCATGACCACTTCTGAAAATACCATTTCTGCAAAGGGGCTACCATCGCTCATCTGCGTTCTGACTTCAGCCTGCGTTTCCAGCAGGAATTCGGACAAATCCATTATTAAAGCACTCCCAGTTTTTTTAATGCAGCTTCAGACCCCAGATTTTCCCCTGTTGCTCTGTCGAAATCTATTTCGTACTTTGCTCTTCTGATCCCGTTCGGAACAGTTCCATGTGTGAGGCGCGGGAAACCCTCCCCCACCTCCACAACCCTCGTACCCAATATGGAAAATCGTCTTGCATATATGTCAACGTGTGCATCGAAATAGCCTGCAATCAGAATCTTGTCGGCAAACAGCCGTTGCGCTTCAGTGTTGCCATTCAATAGCTCACGGACGTGTCCGACGAACTCCGGCAGATTCCGCCCCGATTGGACTTGGGAAAGACGGACCCCAGCCAAGAAAAGCGGCTGGCGGATGGAATCATCTAACTGTTCGAGTGATCCTATCTTGGCCGGGAAACCAGCAGTTGATACCGTTGCCTTTACCTCCACGGCGCCAGTGCCCACCTCGAAATCCTGAATGGCATCGAGCGGACCAACCCATGATTCCACTGCCAACGATGCAGGAATCCCAGCATCGATCATGGAAATCAGGAACGACAGTTCACCGATAAGGCCGATTTCGGCCTCGGGTTCCAGTCCATGAGCACCACGGCGCATGAACTCCTGCCAAGCCCTGACCCTGCCGAGAAAGATCGCAAGCTGCCGCTCATTTTCCGTAGTCGAACTCTGGTCAAGCACACCCACCACATCGCCCACCATCGCGATAAATAATTCGATGCTTCCCGACTCTTTTCTGGTCAACGCTAACCAAGTTTTCCCATCACCGTGAGGCTCCACCCGTTCGATGGTGAACCCCCCGCCTTCGGGCAACTTTTCTGCGACGGGAATCCTTGCCGTTGGAAAATGCGCGAGCAAAGATTCGCTATTTCCCGGAAACCGTCTGGCCGCTAGCAACTCGCAGGATCCAGAACGTGCGACGAAAATGCTCCGCCAGCCATCCACCATAGCATCTCCTGCCAGTGAATCCCACGCGAGAACGAACTCGTCAGTCGGCCGGGCCATATTCTTGCTCCCATAGTAGATGATCGACTTTGTATGCCACTTTTACCTCTGAGTTACTCGAAGGGTAACTGATGGCGAAGGCCATAATGGGCTCACTCCAGGAGCTGGATACTGACTCACCAGCACCTTCTGGATTCAGTGGGTAAAGCAGTAAAACACCACGTTCTGGTGACGCTTTGATGTCATCCCGACCAAGCCCCCGCACATCGCGGATCTTCTTTCCGCTCGGTCGTATAGGTTCCGTAATGCGATTGCGTGCCGGATCTGGCTGCCATTCCGATAAAGTCCAGTCGAACGCCTTTTTCCAGGAATTGGAATCCATATCGATGGCTTCGTCGCCAGGTTCCGTCAACACTCCGATCGAATAGCTATCCTCCAAATTGGTGTCGCTTCGGTATGGCATCGCGACGATTTCCAGACCATTTTCAAAAACGTATGGTTTAGTAGCTTTTCCCTCGCCCAAGAGGGCTACGGTCCAGGATGTAAGTTCTCCAGCTACTACCATCCGGCTCACAAAATCTGCGAGGACAGCGCTGTTTGCCCTGGATGCCCTAGGGTGGGTCGCAAACGAGGATAGAAAATCGACAATCAGGCTCGCATCAATCCCGTTCCACAAAAATGAGCGCTTCCATTCATCGGGTTTTTCGTCGCGCCCCCTGATTGGTCCGCGCTCCGTGGGTACGCCCATAGCGTTCAGCAACCGGTTGGTGGCATCCAGATTACGGCGAAGGACGGGCGGCTCGCGATACATGGCGACAGTCTGGACGAGAGTACCGCTATATGAGAGCAAGAGTGTTTCCGCCGTGCGCATCTTGAGCGGCGATGTAACCATCAGAATTGGATGAGATTGCACCTTGAGCCCGTAATCTTTTGGGGTTCCACCGCTTTCGACCATGGCATCGAACTCCTCGCGCAACTCCTCCGACGCATCGGCAATGTGTCCGAACCACTCGGCAAGTTCTGCGGTCGTGTAGAGTCTGCAAAGGTCGATGTATCCAGGACGATATCCGAACCAACGCCCCATCTGCATTAGCGTGTCATACATCTTGGATGTCCTGACGAAATAGCTTACACACAAGCCTTCCAAGGTAAGGCCTCGCGAAAGTTTGTCGCCACCGATGGCGATGAGCTTCAATCCCTTGCCCTGATGTTCTGCGTAGTCGAGCGCATCCTTGGCTGTACCGTTGATCATCCTGACATCGATATCGGATAACACATCAGGTAAAGCGGCTAAGATATCCACCCATGAAGGTGTTACGGTATGACACTCATCCTCTGGAAGAAGTGATAATATTTCCTCACTGGTCGGCAGGAAGTCGTTTTTCCACAGGGCGTGAAGGTCATAGAGCAGAGCCTTGTGGTCGACACTCCTCGTTATCCGTTGCCGCATACGTTTCACGATCTCGCCAACCTGTCGATAGACTTCATTCTGGACCAAGTTCAAGCGGGTTACGTGAATGAGCATCGAGGAATGCTCCGAGCCCCGACCACGACAGTTGCGGGCTGCACAGGCCAGAACAAACGCCTGAATCGCTTCCATCAACGAGGGGGGCACCGAGTCCAACCCCGCGTACAGGGGGACGTGCTCCTTGTTGTGTTTAGGGGGCATCCAGCCTCCCGAACCATCCCCACTTACGTGATCGGATATATCGCGCACCAAGGGCAATCCCCCCGTGCGTCCGTTTGGAGTGTTAAGGCCAAAGACGCGCGCCGGCCCCACGTAGGTCGACGGCGCTGCGAGATTGATGATGAAGGATTTCGGAAAGAGGTCGGGCCCTTCTTCTGTCGTCTCGTTACGGCGATGGATGAAGATGTTGGCGAAAGGGGTGGCCGTATATCCGACATAGGCCGATTTCGTAAATGAATGCAGAATCTTGCGGATGCGGCTGTTTATGGCCTTCGGCTGATGTTCGTCGTCGGGCGTGCCGTCGGTGTTGAATAGCTGTTCTCCCGTGTCGACCGACGCGTGATCGGCTTCGTCGTCTATCAGGAGAAGCGGGAGATTCGATACGAATTTGCACCCTGTACTAGTATCGGTCGCATCTGCTACATGACTGCGTATCCATTTTAGCAACCGTTCGAGGACCGTCTTGTTCTTCTTCACGACGAACAGCCAAGGCCTTTCCTCGGGCGAGATGGCCAGATGCTTTGCGACCTTGGTGGTAAAGTCTCCCTTGTCGGCGCGAGTCGTTGCGCAGTTGGGCTGTATTTTCGAGTCACTGTCTATCTCTCCCACACCAACGGGGATGCCAAACTCACCTACCGAGGAAGTCTCGTAGCCGAGAAAGCTCTCCTCCAACCGTATCTGTGTCTGGGAACGCAGATTATTATGAAGCCCCGCCAGCACGATGATGATTTTGTAACCCGCATCGGCAGCCTTACATACGAGCCCCGAATAGTTGCCAGTCTTGCCAGACTGTACGTGGCCTACAACCAGGCCACGCCTGTCCCATGCTCCTTCTCGGTTTGGGTCTTCTAGCAGAGCCAATATCCTGTCGGTGGATTTGTCCAGAGCATCTACTGCCCTTGCCGACATCTTTCTTTCCAGGAATTCCTGATATCGCTGCCAGTAGCGCCAGTCCTTCTTTCTCGCTGAGACGAGCCAATGAACGTGCCCTTCCTCATCGTACAGGGTCGAGTCCTGACCTATCCAGAGGCTGAACCTGCGGATGAGTTCACCTATGGCTGCCTGCTTATCGAAGCCTTCCGATTCGGAAGCTGGCATCAATCCCAGCGCCACTTCAATCTTTTCCGCAATGAGAGTGGGCGTGATGGCTGCGGCGTCCTTCTCCCCGTGAAGAAGTGTCTGGGCGATGCTGACAACTTTAATGAAAGTTTTTTGGGTATCTGACATCTGGTTTCCTTATTTTATCGCCCGTCTCAGATCTGCTCTTCGTCGGGTAACCCCGTAACAAGTCCTGGATAGTTCTGGAAAGGTTCGGTAGCTGCGAGCATCTTCTTGGCGTTGGCGGATGACATGCCCCTGCGTCCAACCATATCCGCGTAGATAGTATTCAATACCGCAACCACCTTCTCTGGAGCCTCCCCCGAAAATCCCGTCAACGGCGTTTCCTTGTTCTCGGCAGTATCCAGCCAGATTCTCTGAACCGGAACAGTCTCCTCGACCACTCGCAACATGGCCTTCACCATGGGAAGCAACGGCCCCGCCGCATCGAGCACGGAAGATATTACGGGATGTTCCTCATCTATCCTGTATCGCACCCCTGCTCTCGAACGTTCCAAACGCCAAGCCTGTTCGACGGGGCCGCCACCAACACCCAGTGTCTGGCTACCACGGTAGGCAAAAACCCTCCTCGCACGTTCGCGGGTATCCTCTGCCATCAGTGTCAACCAAGGGCGAAGCGATACGGGAGGTCTGGCAGTAGATTTCCGGATATCTATCTTCCATTCTGCGTCGGCAGTGTTCGGAATGTCGAGACGAATGCGTGCCAGACGATAGGCCTCTTCACGATTCCAGGCACGCCCCTGCCCCAGACCGAGCCAACCGCCCGCCACCAGAAGACGCTCATTGCGATAGACGTAAAATCCCTGCTGAGCGGTCCACCCTTCGGGGCCACCACCAGCCTCAAATTCCGAAGGGGAAAGCTTGTCACGATGCGGCAGCACATGGCATGCAACTTTGACAACACCAGAATCAGTCTTTTTCTTTTCGATAGGTGATTCCCATGTTTTCGAAGCCTGTCCATGCATGAAAGGATCCCAAGGTTTCACTCGTTTACCGTTCAGAAGAATTTTCAGTTTCTCGTGTGGGCCTTCGAGAAGACGGTGAAACACCATAGAAAAATGTGATTCGACACGATCTATCAAGTCATTGAAGTCATCGGCAACAAAGCCGTTAGTAACGATGCGATCTAGGGTCTCCCAGAGAACTAGTGTGCCAGAGCTCACACAAGTTACAGGTTCTAATAATTTTTCTGAGCCTGAAGCAGGCCCCTCGAACAGCAGCCAATCACCGCCCGTCAGGTTCGCAAGCGCATCTAGATCCCAGCGCAGGCAGGAAGTGGCGCCGTCCTTAACGGAAGCCACAGTAAGTCTTCTGCATTGCGAAAATGAAGCAGTTTTCAGGCCCATCCCGAAGCGTCCGAGATCAGTTGACTCGCGTTTATCCAACGGATTTCTGTCACCCAGCCTCATGGCACTTTCAAGGGTTGCGTCATCCATGCCGCGACCGTCGTCCATCACTGCCACCCAACTTGAGGCGTCATTCCAGTTAAAGCTTATCCTGACCTCCGTGGCCCCAGCCGATATGCTGTTATCCACAATGTCGGCCAGAGCTGCGGCAGTCGTATAGCCGAGTCCTCTCAATGCTTCCAGCATCGCTCCAGCGCGGGGCGGTGCATTTCTGAAAGTCGCGTTCTGATTCATTGGGGGCATTCCAGCAACTCCTCCGGTTCCGCAGGAAGCAGACTATTCAATTTTTTTAAACGTATGGTTTCCCTGGTTTTTTCCGTCAGGAAGGTTTCCAATTTTTC
Organism: uncultured Gallionella sp.; assembly: GCA_964385275.1. Taxonomy (GTDB): domain Bacteria; phylum Pseudomonadota; class Gammaproteobacteria; order Burkholderiales; family Gallionellaceae; genus Gallionella. The sequence continues at coordinate 78,267 of CAYLOK010000007.1, forward strand.
AGAATGGGCAGAATAGGCAGGGTGTTTCAGCTTCCGAAATGCCTTGGCTTCGATCTGGCGGATACGCTCACGGGTTACGCCGAATTGCTGCCCCACTTCTTCTAGCGTGTGATCGTCGTCCATATCTATGCCGAAACGACAACGCAACACCTCGGCTTCTCGCTCCCCTATCGAATCGAGAATTTCCTTCACGATTTTTGCCAGATTGGTTTGCGACATAGCATCGAACTGCGACATCAGCTCCGCCTCTTCGAAGGATTCGTTAAAATCTTGGTCATCGCCATCCTCCATCAGCGCATCGAGTGACATCGGTTCTTTGGTGACCTTCAATATTCTGAGGATATTATCCTTGGTCATCTCCATCTCAACCGCAAGCGTCGCAATATCAGCTTCCGCACCCGTACGTTGCATTAACTGACGAGAAATTCGGTCCAACTTATTGATGCTTTCAATCATATGTACGGGTACACGGATGGTGCGTGCCAGATCGGCTATGGAACGAGTAATCGCCTGACGTATCCACCAAGTGGCGTAGGTTGAGAATTTGTAGCCAAGGCGATATTCGAACTTGTCCACTGCCTTCATCAGCCCGATATTACCTTCCTGGATGAGATCAAGGAATGGCAATCCACGATTGTTGTATTTCATGGCAATGGAAGTCACCAAACGTAAATTGGCTTCGATCATGTCATGTTTGGCACTTAAAACTTTGTCCTCTTCATCCGACAACTTCTTTTCGATCTCTTCTAAATTTTTTAAAGGTATTCCGATGCGCCGTTGCAGATCCAGAATTTTTACCTGCAGTTCTAGGATGGAATCCTGAAAAAAATCCAACGACTCGCTATATGGATAGTCCGCTGAAATTTTCTGCTGTATCCAGTTTGGATTTTCTTCGTTCTGTTCGAGCACCTTGATGAAATCTGTTTGGGGCATATTCGATTTTGTAACGCATAACTCCATCATGTCTCGCTGATATTTACGAGCTTCTTCGGACAGATTGCGAAGGGTATCGCATAGAGACTGAACTTGCTTGGTGGTGAAGCGAAATAGAATCAACTCGTTGGAAATCTGTTTTTGCAGAGTGTTGTATTGCTGGCTCTTGTGGCCGAAAATCTCATAAGCATTTCCCATCTTGCTGAAAAGATTGGAGATGACGGCAAAATGCTCTAGCGCGTCGACTTTGAGCTGTGCCAAATCTATTGCAGCAAGTATTGCTCCATCCACTTCACTATCATCAGCTACATCATTTTCAATGGTGACCTCCACACCACCGGATTCTGCTTTGATAAAACCATCTATAACCTCATCTATGCTCAACTCATCACGGGCAACTTTATCTGCAAGAGCAAGGATTTCAGCGATCAGAACAGGACAAGCGGACATGACCTGAATCATGTGCTTAAAACCCTCTTCGATACGTTTTGCAATCACTATTTCACCTTCCCGCGTCAGCAATTTTACATTTCTGATGTCGTGCTGGTAGAACCTGATCGGCTCATTCCAACCCGAAGAAACATCGTCAAGAAATGCGAGGGCATCGGATAGATTATTCTCTTCTTCGGCGCTGAAATTCTGGGAGAGATAGTGATCCTCAATTTCCAGTCGCTCATCAGTTTCAGCTCCCATATCGTGAAGAACCAGATTTAGCAGGTCTTCCACAGCTTCGTTTGGCGAACCATTCGCGCTATCACAAAGAACCTGGACTGTTATTTCAGGCACGCTTCCTTCCTTGAGCGCCCTTAAAAAGAGATGGCGCAGGCCGATACGCCCTTCCTCAGCGTCGGCTTGAAGCAATGGGACCGCAAACTCGGGAAGAAAAAGGTTGAAATCCTCCCAGTCCTCTGCCGTATCTACTGGCTTATGCATGACAATAGTCTGATGAAGCGTTGTAGCCGCTTCGACTAGGGTTCCGTCTTCTTCCGGAGGAGGTTTATCCTCCTCTGCTTCCCATGCTGAAAGATCAGAGAAGCTTTCTTCCTCGTCGGAAAAATCCAAGGTTATATCGTTTCGACTGGATATCTCGACTTCATGCCGTACACCGCCATTATTTACTGCTGAGTTATTTATAAATGGTGGAGTTTCCGTTCTGTCACTAAGGCAGAATTCCGGTTCTTCGATAGTGAATTCCCGAGCGGCATCCTGTGTTTCAGTGGCATCAATAATCGGGGTAAGCCTCGCCAATATGTCGACTCTGTTTTTTTGAGTAGACAAATTTTCGACAACAGATTCATCCGGTGCAGGAGCTTTTCTGGCGCTGACATCATTGATAATAACAGCGACGGTTTCCAAAGCGCTGGCAGCATGGGCAATAGCAAGAGCATTACGACCGGAAGGATCCACCAGATCAGAGTTAACACCAGCAGCCAACAAAAGACGGCAGACATTAGCTTTATTACGACTAGCTGCCAACATCAACGGGGTCAAACCAGCACTGTCACGAGCATCAAGATCATCACCGCGACGGATATGCAGTCGGACTGCCGTTTCCACACCAGCTACAACGGCCATTTTTAGAAGACGGTTCAAAGGTGCGGTTGGCATAAGCAAGCTCACTTCAGTAGAGCTTAAATTCCGACTTTTTTTCTCGCGGCAGAACCTCCATAATCAGAGACGAAAATAGCAGCCACGCGCGGGAGCCTGTCCTGTGGTGACAATACTGCAAGAATATTCGTGGGTTGATTTCATAGGGCGTGAGATTAGCACAGAGTGAGTACGATCAGTTGTCGTGATAGGAAAATGAGCAATTTTGGTCATTTTTAATAATGGTCTACTGTTCAATATATTGATTAGGGTTTTCACGTTGTGTGATGGATGGTTAAAGTGCCCTTGCAGAAATTGATCAGAATCTAGTAAAAATTATAGACATCTATAAATAATCAAAGAGTTACAAATTAAAATCATCAAAGTTGATTGCATTTCTATCATTTTAGCTGACCAAATTCGAAACAAAACTGGGGCTATTTTGGGGGGAGAAAACCAGAATTAGCGAAAAAATGCTGATGTGCATATTGGGTCAAGGGCGCATCCGGAAGCCGCACGCGGAGCACAGCCCGCAGGGCGAGCACCGAACGGGTGAAGAATGCAAGCGTAGCGATCCCTTGACGCAGCTGGGTAAAATACGCTTTTGCTCTGGGTGGTTGGCGATTTTCAGCCAGCCGCCCCGAGCCCATGGCGGCGAATGCGGGGGTTGGGGCAGAGCCCCAAGGTTTATGTTCCATCATTTAACTTGACCATCAGGCCATCAAATTCACTGGCGCTACTCAGTCTGACAAATGCTTTTATCGGGTGACAACCGCCCCGGTCTCCCTCAGTTCTTCTCCCACGGTGCGAAACCGATTGGGCGTTTTTTCGTCGGTGCCAAAGGGGTCATCAGTTCGTGGATGGCTTCGAATACCGCTTTGAACTTGATATCGCATTTCTTTTCCATTGCGGCAAGTTTGCGGGACAACTCGGCATTGGAGGCCAGCATCTGCCGCGACTGCACAAAGGCGCGCATGATTTCAACGTAAATCGTCAGGTTAAACACACCAAGTCTGGCGCAGTTTTGTCAGCGCCAGATTTCACGTGTTTTCCAGTCATCAGGAAAACCCATGCGCGCCGGACCGACGTGGTGTCGCGCCAACATCCCGGTCAGCCGTTGACGCCAGTGGTGCCCGGGGGCAATCCGGTTCATCAGATAGATCAGCATGACCAGCGTGTTGTAAATACGACGAGATGCCTGCGGATTAAAGCTGCTCAACAGCGTTTGCGGCCTTTGCCGGGGCAGCTTGAATGTAAAAATGAATTCGCGGTTCCACAAACGGCTGTGGTGGGCGCACAGGTTGCGCACTGTAGTCAGGTGGTGCAAAAAAGATACCAGATTGATTTCATCGCAGTCGTACGCATGCGCCACCAGATTGCGGTCAGCACCGCTTTTGAGATTGGCGTACCATTTGGAAAGCTGACCCAGCGTCATGATCTCAACCGATGCCCAGATGGGCGGCAAGGACTCCTCGTATTTCGACAGCAAATGCTGGACAAAAGCTTCCTTGCTGTCCCCGGCGTCTTTTTGCAATTGCCTGAGATTTTTTGCGTGATCCCAGGTTTGCTTGAATAAATCCCGGTTTAAATGGGGATGCGTGCCGTATCGGTGTCCCAGCTGAAAGGACAGTTGCGTGCGGACCGCAACTTCAATGCGTTCGATCGCGTCGAGCACCAGCAAGCGCAGTTCGCGGTCAAAAATATACAAATCCAATACTTGCTCAAAATTTGTGCCCTGCTGAAAAACATGCGTGGCGTGGTTTGATTCGAACGGCAGCCAGTAAGAGGTCAGCCGGTAGTAGTTGATCTGGCTCAGGTAATGAGCGGCTAACCGCACGTCAGTTATAACCATGCCGCGTCTGCGCAACTGTGCGATCTGCTGCTCGATGGTAAGAGCGGGCTTGCTGTAGCTTTGCTTAGGCATACACGGAACCCATAAAAAAAGAAACCCCCCATGGTGCGCAAATCTTACGGGATGCGTGGGAGGTGTTGTTAGAGCGATGATAGTAAATCGAGGCGGGTCCGTCAATGTTTTTTGCGGCAATAACGATCACGATGATCATTACTAGCTGAGCCTTCCAGCGCTTATCGGCTTGCGGTGAGAAGCCTTGCCGCCTCGATTTCCTGAAATACTCCAAATGCGCCTGCCTGACAGTTTATCGGGCGACAACTGGCCCGGTCGCCATCATTTTTTCCCCACGGTGCGAAACTAATTGGGCGTTTTTTCCAGTTCGTGGATGGCTTCAAATACAGCTTTGAACTTGATGTCATAGCTCTTCTCCAGTGCGGCAAGTTTGCGGGAAAGCTCAACGTTGGAGGCCAACATCTGCCGTAACTGCACAAAGGCGCGCACTACCATGAGGCTGACTTCTACTGCGCGATCTGATTTTAATACATTGCCCAGCATCAGCGCGCCGTGTTCTGTGAAGGCATACGGCAAGGTAGGCGAATACTTGAGCTTGGCGAGGTGGTCGCAATTTGCGACCACCTCGGCTTTTTCTTCAGCACTCAAGCGGAACATGAAATCTTCCGGGAAGCATTCAATATTGCGGCGCATCTGTTCATTGAGTCGCTTTGTTTCCACACCATAGAGTTCTGCCAAGCATGACTTTTTGACCGCGAATCAAAAATATCTTCGATTCGATCTGCGCCATGGATGCAATCAATTTATTGTCAGTCATCGCCCGACTCCTTTGCCGCTAATTGACGCGTTATATTACGCGAAAAATCCCTGAATCCCCCGGAATGCCGTCATGCCTTTAGCCGCGAGCAAGCGTGGCGGGAGGCCGCAGGCTGTGGCAATCCAGTCAGATCAGGCAAAACCTCTGGATTGCTTCTTCGGCTTCGCCTCCTCGCAAAGACGGTCATTGCCTACCTGCTTCGCTATCGCTCAATTCCTTTGCAGCTAACTGCGTGGCGGGAGCGTCAATTTTTTTGCGGTAATAACGATCACGATGATCATTACCAGCCGAACCTTCCGGCGCATAGTGGTTTGCGTTAGCCCGCATTGCCGCTTCCACTTTATGAATGATTCAAAATATGCCTGCATGACAAATTGCGACTTATTTTTCGGTATCTTTTTTCACTGGCTGAGTGGAAAAATTGGACGTGGTACACCGCAGTTTTTCCATGAATGCACTGTTATTCCTTCGGTCGCAGGGGCAACAGGCGTAAACGAGTACGGCTCGGATCAATAGTAAGTAACGCACCTTCTTTCAGTTCTTGTGTCATCTGCCGCAGTGCAATAACGACCTGCTTGCCGATTACGTCCGGGCTGACATCCTCGGCACGGATTTGCACAACGCTGGGCTTTTCGCCGTGGGTGGCGGCGAGGATTGCGCCAAAATCCAGATCGTGGGTAAGCACCACATAATCGTTTTCATTGGCGTAGGCCATAAGTTCGGAATCTGGTGCGTTGTGCGCCCCAAGCGTTGACCAGTGCTTAGCCTCCACTCCAGCGTCGACCAGCATGTTGACCCAGCGCGGAGACAGATTCATGTCAACAAGCAACTTCATGCGGTGGACAGCATGACCTCGCGTTCTTCGGATCGCCATGCGGCATAGCAAAGTGCCTGCATGATGTCTTCGCGTTCAAGGTAAGGATAGTCGGTGAGGACTTCATCCACGCTGTGACCGGATCCAATCTGGCCGACGAGCATGCCTACCGTAACACGCATCCCACGGATGCATGCTTTACCTCCCATCACACCTGGCTGTTGGGTGATCCGATTCAGTTGTCCCATGTGCTACTCCTTATTAAAACGCACTGCATGTTATCGGTTTGAGAATATAGCTTCAAGAACTATTTATGAAGATGAATCCCCGGCAATTCACGACTGATGACGGCTTGGATGCTGCTCTTTCCCGAACCATTGGGCCCCGCAAACATGCGCAGTCTTGGCATTTGCCCATTCATGCGATTTTCAATCGTTGACCAGGCTTTGTTGGCGTTTGTGCGGGTAAAGGTTTGATGATTTTGCGGCTGCCATCGGGGAATACTTCTACCAGGCTGTCATTGACGCGTTCCAGCACACTGCTGCCGGCAGCCAGTGCTAGCCAGTAAGCCTGTTTTATTGCGGCATCCGCTAATTCAGGAATGTGTTCTTCCAGATAACGAATCGCTTGTTCCTGTGTGTTCATGAAGTTCTCCTTGATAGTGCGCATTATATCAGCGGTATTTGTATGAGCTACATCCGCAACTGTTGCTCCACTTTATCCGTGCAGTCGGTTTCATTCCTCCCACGGTGCGAAGCCGATGAAGTGTTTTTTCTTTGGTGACAAAGGCATCATCAGTTCATGGGGGAATTGCCCTCTCCCTATTCCGTCCGTCCCAGCACTTTCAGATACACGTCGCGGTAGGACTTCGCGCTGGTTTCCCAACTGAAGTCCTTACTCATGCAGTTTTTGCGCAGGATTTTCCATTTGCGCTGATCGTGGTACAGCGCAACGGCGCGTTGCAGGGTGGAGAACAGGTCGTCGGCGGTCATGCTGCCGAGAATAAAACCGCTGGCCGTGCCGTTCTTCAATGTTTCCGGCGTGCAATCAACCACTGAATCCGCCAGTCCGCCGGTGTTGTTGACGATGGGCGGCGTACCGTAGCGCTGGCTGTAGAACTGGTTCAGGCCGCAAGGTTCGAAGCGTGACGGCATGACGAACATATCAATACCGGCTTCGATTTGATGCGACAGTCCTTCGTCAAAACCGATCATCGCTGCAATCTTGCCGGGATAGTGTTGCACCAAATCGAGCGCAGACTTTTGCATGGAGGGTTCACCGCTGCCCAGCATCACCAGCTGAACGGGTAACTCCACTAAGCGCGGAGCGATTTCCAGCAGTAAATCCAGACCCTTCTGGTGGGTCAAACGGCTGACCACACCCAGCAACGGCACGTCGGGATTGACCTCCAGCCCCATGCGGTTTTGCAGCGCCTGCTTGCAGGCGGCCTTGCCCGCCATGCGAGTCGGGCTGAAATGGCCGGGCAAATGTTTGTCGGTTTCGGGATCCCATTCATCCGTATCAATACCGTTGAGTATGCCGGTGATATCCTTGCTGCGCACGCGCAGCAAGCCTTGCAGACCGAAGCCCAGTTCGTCGCCCTGAATTTCGACGGCGTAGTTCGGGCTGACGGTGGTGATGTGATAGGCGTAATACAGTCCCGCCTTGAGAAAGGACATCTTGCCGTACAACTCAATGCCGTTGACATTGAAACAAGCCGGAGGCAGTTGCAATAATTCCACCTTCGCCGGGCGGAAATTGCCCTGAAAAGCCAGATTGTGGATGGTGATGATATTGGGCACCGCACCTTCTGCGACGCTCAGATAGACCCCGGTCAAGCCGGTTTGCCAGTCGTTGCCGTGTACCAGATCGGGACGCCAGGAAAGCGGCGATGCGCTGCTGCCCAGCACGGCAGCAATTTTTGACAGCAAACCAAAACGCAGTGCGTTGTCCGCCCAGTCGTGCCCTGCGGGATCCGAATAAGGGCCGCCATCCCGCTGGTACAAGACGGGGCAATCCAGCACCAGCAGCGGCACACCGCTGGCCATGATGCTGAATATCAGCCGAGACGCCGGAAAACCCGGTATGTCAGCGAAGGTGGCAACCACTTCATGCGGCCCCAGTTGCGCCATTACTTTCGGATAACCCGGCACCAGCACGCGCACATCCACATCGATGGTGCGCAAAGCGCTCGGTAACGCCCCGCTGACATCGGCCAGACCGCCGGTCTTGATTAACGGGGCGATTTCAGACGTTACAAACAATACTTTAATTTCAGGCATTTCTTCCTCCTGTGTTATTTTGACCACGGGAAAAACCGGAGCTGGTTTTTTCATCCAGAATCAGTAATTCCGTGGCGATTTTATTTTTGTCGTTACAGCCAGCGCATCATGCCCAACTCAAACGGATGCGTTAGCAGCTCATGGTAAGGATAAACACGAATGCGGTATTCCAGATTGCCGCATTGTTCCGGTTGCAGCTCGGTGAAAAACAGGTTTTCTCCCGCTGCGTTTTTTATACCGGATGATTCAAAACGGTAATGTCGCGCTGAAGCGAGCGGCTCCCTTTTGGTGTTGAATCCCATCAATACTTCAACGACCACATCGTCGGGCGTGAGCCCGTTCAGATTGATTTCCACCTCAAAGTGCAAGCTGTCGCCGTAGTGAATTTCGGCTACGACCTGGTCTGTGCGGCGCAGTGCAACTCCGGCCCATGCCTCCTGTACGCGCGCCTTCCATTCGGCCAGGAGGCGCGAGTTTGCATATTCATCTTTTGTGTACAACTCGTGTTGCTTGCTGGCCGGCAGGTAGCATTTGGCCAGATATTCGCCGACCATGCGCTTGGAATTGAAGCGGGGAATGATGGTAGCCATCGAGTGCTTGGCCATCTTCACCCATTTCGGCGAAAAGCCCATCTTGCCGTATTGGTAATACAGGGGCACCACCTGATCTTGCAGCAACTCGTAGAGCGTGCGGGTTTCCTCATGCGTGCGGACTTCCTCGCTCAAGGTTTCGGATACCGGCTTGATCGCCCAGCCATTCTTGCCGTCATAGCTTTCACCCCACCAACCGTCCAGCACGGACAGATTGATGCTGCCGTTCATGCCCGCTTTCATGCCTGATGTTCCGCTGGCTTCCAGCGGATACAGCGGATTGTTCAGCCATACATCCACGCCTGAAACCAGTTTGCGCGACAAGGCCAGATCGTAGCCTTCCACGATTAAAATTTTGCCGGTAAATTCAGGCATCTTGGAAATGTGGGTAATGTGGCGTATCAGGTCTTGCCCGGGGACATCGGCCGGATGCGCCTTGCCGGCAAAAATGAACACGACGGGACGTTCCGGGTTATGCAATATTTCGCGTAGCCAATCCAGATTGCTGAACAGCATGGTGGCGCGTTTATAAGTCGCAAAACGACGCGCAAAGCCTATGGTGAGAATATTGGGGTTTTCCGGATTGACATATTTGAGCAGCCTGTCCAGGTGTGCCTCGGAACCGCGATTGCGGAAGTGCTGTGCTGTGATGCGCTCACATACCACGTTTAACATTTTTACTTTAAGCGTTTGATGCACGCTCCAGAACACATGGTCGGGGATTTCATACACGCCCTCCCATAGTTTCAAATCGTTCATGCGCGAATTCCATTCGGAACCCAGATAGCGCTCCAGCACTTCAATCCACTCGGTCGCCAAAAAAGTGGGCGCATGAACGCCATTGGTGACATAGGTCATCGGGTTTTCCTGCGGCTCGATTTCCGGCCACATCTCGCTGCAAATTTGCGATGACACATCGCCATGAATGCGCGACACCCCGTTATGAAAACGCGAACCGCGCAGCGCCAGCGCCGTCATATTGAAATCCGGGCTGCTCGTGGTACGGGCCAGCGCCATGAATTGTCCGTGGTCTAGCGTGAGTTCGGGATAATAGTGTTCGAAGTAGGAATGTATCATCCCTTCACTGAAGTGATCGTGCCCGGCCGGCACGGGGGTGTGAGTGGTAAATATCGTATTTGCCGCCACCACTTCAAGCGCTGTGGCGAAATCGAAACCGTCACGAACAATCTTCTCCCGGATACGTTCCAATATCATGAAGGCGGCATGTCCTTCGTTAATATGCCAGACGGTGGGCTTGAGTCCAAGCGCCTGCAAGGCGCGCGCGCCGCCTATGCCCAGCACGATTTCCTGCTCGATACGCATTACCGTGTCGCCGCCGTATAGCCGGTGGGTAATGTCGCGGTCGTGGGCATTGTTGCTTGCCATGTCCGTGTCCAGCAGGTAAAGCATGATATGCCCGACACGGGCTTGCCATATCTTGATGTTGACTTTACGTCCGGGCAAATCTATCGAGGTGTAAGCCTCGGAGCCATCGGGGTGTAATGCGGGCGAGACGGGCAGATCATCGAAACTGGAGTCGGTGTTGCCGGCTATCTGGTTGCCGTCGCCGTCTATGGTTTGATGGAAATAGCCCTGACGGTATAACAGTCCGATGCCGACGAAGGGCAGTCGCAAGTCGCTCGCCGCCTTGCAGTGGTCGCCCGCCAGAATGCCCAATCCGCCGGAATAAATCGGGAAGCTTTCATGAAAACCGAATTCAGCGCAAAAGTAAGCAATCAGATCATCCTGAGCCAACCAGTCGAGGCCGCCGGTTGGCAGCCCATGGTCGTGGTAAGTGTCGTAATCTGCCAGCACACGGTTGAAGTTACCGATAAATACCTGATCCTCAGCCGCGTCCAGCAGGAGTTGTTCGTCCACGCGTTTCAAAAATGCTTTCGGGCTGTGACCGGTGGCTTTCCACAAGCCGGGATGCAAACGCGCAAACAACCTGCGCGTGGGCCTATCCCATCCGTACCAAAGATTGTTGGCCAGCTCTTCCAGTCGCACCAGACGTTCAGGCACTTTGGGGCGAACTTGCAGTAAATAGGCCGTACTTTTATTCACAATCAATTCCTCACTATCAATCAAAACAGTATGAAACTTGCGCGAGCCTTGCGATTATAGCTCAGCCGGACAGCCAAAAAATGGCTCATTATTCAAAATCAACAGCCTGAAAAACAAATAACCACCTGAATAATCAAGTGGTTATTTATTTTAATGCAACATGATAATGTGTGGATCAGCTGTTGGTCTGCTTCACACTTTTCACATTCCACACATTGTCGGCATATTCCATGATGGTACGATCGCTGGAAAACTTACCCATATTCGCGACATTAAGGATAGCCCGGCGCGTCCACTCTTCCTGATTCTGATACAGCAAACTCACCTTGTCCTGAGTAGCGATGTAGCTGGCGTAATCCGCCAGCAACAAATAGTGGTCGTTGTGATGAGTCAGATTATCAAAAATCTGGCGATAGCGCCCCGGCTCTTCCACCGAGAAGAAGCCGTTGCCTATCATATCCAGCACTTGCTTCAGTTCGTCGTTGCCGTGGTAATGGTCCCATGCGCTGTAACCATGCATGCGCAAATCGGCCACTTGCGGCGTAGTCAGACCGAAGATGAAAATATTGTCGTCGCCGACTTCTTCCATGATTTCGACATTGGCGCCATCCAGCGTACCGATGGTCAGCGCGCCATTAAGCGCCATCTTCATATTGCCTGTACCGGAAGCTTCCGTGCCCGCAGTGGAAATCTGCTCGGACAAATCGCTGGCCGGGAAAATCTTTTCCGCCGATGAAACGTCGTAATTAGGCAGGAATACGACTTTCAGCAGGCCATGCACCGCAGGATCATCATTAACGATACTAGCTACATCATTGATTAAACGGATGATTTGCTTGGCAAGCTTGTAGCCGGGCGCCGCTTTACCCGCGAAGATAATGGTGCGCGGCGTAATCGAATGGGCATTGCCGCTGCGAATGCGGTTGTACAGGGTAATCACGTGCAGCACATTCAACAACTGACGCTTGTACTCGTGGATACGCTTGATCTGCACGTCGAACATCGAGTTCGGGTCAACCTTGATACCAACTTTTTGCTCGATATACGCGGCGAGGCGCGCCTTGTTGGCCTGTTTGACCGCACGGAACTGCTTGCGGAAATCAGCATCTTCGGCGTGAGTTACCAGTTGCTTGAGTTGATCCAGTTCGCTTACAAAACCGCTGCCGATACGTGACGCGATCAGATCGCTCAAGCCCGGATTGCATTGGTTCAACCAACGGCGCGGCGTGATGCCATTGGTGACATTGATGAATTTTTCCGGGTAGATGCGATGGAAATCGGCAAACAGTGTCGTTTGCAGCAGGCCGCTGTGAATCGCGGCAACGCCGTTGACGGTATGACTGCCCACCACGGCCAGATGTGCCATGCGCACGCGGCGGCCACCGTTTTCATCAATGATGGAAACGCGCCTGAGCAAATCGGTGTCGCCGGGGAAGTGATGATTGACCAGCGCCAGGAAACGGCGATTGATCTCGTAGATAATTTCCAGATGACGCGGCAATACGCGTTCGAACTTCTGCACTCCCCATGTCTCCAATGCTTCCGGCATCAGAGTATGGTTGGTGTAGGCAAAAATTTTCGTGACCAGTGCCCAGGCGTGATCCCACTTCAGTTGATGGACATCCATCAGTTGATACATCATTTCAGCCACACCGATTGCCGGGTGAGTATCGTTCAACTGGATGGCGACCTTCTCGGGCAACAGATCCCAGTTGCTGTGCTTTTTCAGGAAGTGATGCAAAATATCCTGAATGGAAGCAGACACGAAGAAATATTCCTGCCTTAAACGCAACTCCTTGCCTACCGCCGAACTGTCGTTCGGGTAAAGCACTTTGGACAGACTCTCGGAAATGTTCTTGTCCTGAACCGCGCTCAGATAGTCGCCCGCATTGAACGATTCGAGGTTGAATTCGCGCGTGGCCTTGGCAGCCCACAGGCGCAGATTGTTCACTGTATCGGTGTTGTAACCGGGGATAGGCACGTCGTAAGCCATCGCCATCACCGTCTCACCATTTTCCCAATGATGCTCGGTGTTGCCTTCGCCATTCTGGAACTGCACTACACGACCGAAAAATTTGACCGGGTACATGTGTTCTGGACGCTGGAATTCCCACGGATTGCCGAAACGCAGCCAGTTGTCCGGGCGTTCGACCTGCTCACCATTCTTGATGCGCTGGTTGAACATGCCGTATTCGTAACGGATACCATAACCCTGCCCCGGCAAATCGAGCGTCGCCAGTGAGTCCAGGAAGCATGCGGCCAATCGGCCCAAACCGCCGTTGCCCAGTGCCGCGTCGATTTCAACTTCTTCGACTTCTTCCAGATCCTGGCCTAACGCCTTCAAGCCATCGCGCAGAGGCGATTCCATACCCAGGTTAAGCGCCGCATTGGACAGCGTGCGACCAATCAAAAATTCCAGAGAGAGGTAATAGAGCCGTTTTGGGTCTTGCCCGGAATTTTTTTCTGCCGTTTTTAACTGTTTCTCGATGAGCTGATCACGCACGACGTGTGCGGATGCCTCAAACCAGTCACGCCCGGTGGCGGTATTGACGGATTTACCTTCGGTGTAGATCAGGTGGTTGGTCAACATCCTTTTGAGGATGTCAGGATTGGAACGGTCAAGCGGTGAGGAGGGGGATTTTTTGGGGGAACTCATGACGTTGCCTGTGTTTAAGAATGATTTTGTGTGCAGCAAAATTGAAACTGGTGCGGAGTTTAACAATTAACCGCGCCCCTGTCACATGTAAACGGGATACGATAGCCTCGGAAAAGCCGTTTTATCCACGAAAGTCACGAAAAGACTCTGACAGGTATATCGCCATCTGGGCGACAATTCGCAAAAACACGGAACGGTGCAGGCTGGCATTTCGCAAAATGGATCGTTGACGCTGTAGAAAAACCCCTTTTCAAAACGATTTTCACCCCCGCGCCGCGC
>CAYLOK010000008.1:0-91506 GCA_964385275.1 uncultured Gallionella sp.
ATTAGTTTTTTAAAGAACAGCTGCCGGAGCAGCGAAGAGGTGCGCATTATAGTGATCAAAAACACACTGTCAAGCGACTTCTTAAATTATTTCCAAACCTGCATCGCGGTTTTAATCACGATTAAAAATTGGGTTGCGGGGACAGGATTTGAACCTATGACCTTCGGGTTATGAGCCCGACGAGCTACCGAGCTGCTCCACCCCGCGTCAGAAAACGAACTATAGCAAAGCCACCCATCGTCGTCAAACGATATTTTCTTTTTTTACTATTTGATCAACATTAATGAACCATTGCTGCACTATGCATGACTATAGCCATGAACTTTCCCTACGCAACCAGTAAAATGTGCAACGAACTTTGCGCATACCGGAGCTTTACATGAAGAATGCCTCACTTATTCTCGGGCTTATTGCCCTGTCTACCATTCAACCGGGTTATGCAGACGAGAATATCGTTGTTAGCGCCAAGCAAATTCAGGCTCTTGGCATTACGACGGCAGCCTTACCCGGTAAACAATCCGGCGAAGTTTCCGGCTTGCCCGCTCAGGTGGTTATCCCCGGCAATCAACTATTCATAATCAGCACGCCGCTTCCCGCCATGGTCGAACAAACATTGGTTGGCGTGGGTGATAGTGTCAAGAAGGGCCAACTCATTGCTCGCCTGCAAAGCCCGGCCCTGGCCGAAGCACAGCGTGGCTTGTTGCAGGCCAATGTGCAAAACCAGCTCGCACGCGACAATCAGGTGCGCGATGAATCCTTATATAAAGACGGCATTATTTCAGAGAGCCGTTATCGCGCCACCCGGGGCCTGGCGCTCGAAGCACAGGCTGCACTTTCAGAACGCAAACAGATGCTGCGTCTTTCCGGCATGTCCGATGGCGCGATTGCACAACTGCAATCCGGCAACAACTTGAGCAGCCTGCTCACCCTGACCTCCCCTATTGATGGTGTAGTACTGGAAAAGACAGCCAGTGCCGGTCAACGCCTTGATGCTGCCGTGCCCATTTTCAAGATTGCCAAGCTCAATCCACTCGGTCTGGAAATCCAGGCCCCGCTGGCTTACACTCGCGACCTCAGAATAGGCACGGCGATCACTGTCCCGGCTTATGCTGCCAGCGGCAGACTCACTGCAATTGCTCGCAGCCTGACAGGCGCTAATCAGACCATCCTGTTGCGTGCCATTATTCAGCAAGGCGCAGAAAATCTGCGTCCGGGCCAGTTTGTCGAAGCTGGCATAAGCACCGTTGCCAACGGCGCTGCTCAATGGGAAATTCCAAATAGCGCAATCTCACGCGTTGCAGGCAAGACTGTGCTATTCGTGGCAACCCCGCAAGGATTCCGTGCACAAGCCATTAAAGTTCTTAATGAAGGAGCTCAAAACAGCGTCATCAGCGGCGCACTGAAGGGTGATGAAAAAATCGCCGTGGGCGGTGTTTCGGCGCTCAAGTCCAGCATGATGGGCATAGGCGGGGGGCAGTAATGTTCTCAAAACTGGTTGAATTCGCCCTGACGCAACGCTTGTTGGTGGCCGCGTTGACGCTGCTGCTGATAGGCACGGGCATCGCCTCGTTCCGTGATTTGCCAATTGATGCATTTCCAGACGTCTCCTCGACACAGGTCAAACTCATCATGAAAGCGCCGGGCATGACCCCGGAAGAAGTCGAGGCGCGCATCGTCACGCCTATCGAGCTGGAAATGCTCGGCATCCCCAATCAGCGCATCATGCGTTCCATTTCCAAATATGCAATCGCAGACATCACCATCGACTTCAACGATGGCACCGACATTTATTGGGCACGCCAGCAGGTTGCCGAACGCCTGAATAACGCACAGCGCGATTTACCACCTTCCGCTTCCGGCGGCCTCGCCCCGATCACAACGCCGCTGGGTGAAATGTTCATGTTCACCGTGGAAGGCGATAATATTTCCCTTGAGGAACGTCGCACCATTCTGGATTGGGTGATACGCCCGGCGTTGCGCACCCTGCCCGGCGTGGCCGATGTCAATTCGCTCGGCGGCTTTGCGCGCAGCTTCGAAGTCGTACCGGACCACAACGCACTCGCCTCTCAGGGCATCTCCTTTGCAATGCTGCAACAAGCGGTGCAAGCCAACAATCACAACGATGGCGCCGGTCGCATCAACGACGGCGACGAAGCCCTGCTGGTGCGCGCCGAAGGCAGCATCAAAAATTTGCAGGATCTGCGTAATATCGTCATTGCCAGCCCGTCTGGCAACCCGATACGCGTGGGCGATGTCGCACAGGTGCGTATCGGGAGCATGACACGCTATGGCGTAGTAACCAAAGACGGCAAGGGTGAAGCTGTGGAAGGCCTGGTACTGGGCTTACGCGGTGCCAACGCGCAAAAAGTCGTTGCCGGAGTGCAGGCCAAATTGAAGGAGCTGGCGCCTACACTGCCCGCCGGTGTAACCACTCAGGTTTTCTATGACCGGGGGAGCCTGGTCAACCGCGCGATCGGCACGGTTTCCAAAGCGCTTACCGAAGCCATTGTGCTGGTGGTGATATTGCTGGTACTGTTTCTCGGCAACTTGCGTGCAGCCATCGTGGTCGCAATCACCTTGCCGCTGGCAGTGCTGATCACCTTCATCCTGATGCAACAGTTCGGCATGTCAGCCAATCTGATGAGCCTGGGTGGGCTGGCGATTGCCATCGGCATGCTGGTGGATGGTTCGGTCGTGGTGATGGAAAACATCATCAACCACCTCGCCAGCCGACGTCAGCATATCCCGCATCTACACGTCATCTACCGCGCCGTAAAAGAGGTCATCACGCCGGTAGCGGCAGGGGTTGCCATCATTATTATCGTGTTTTTGCCGCTGATGACGTTGCAGGGACTGGAAGGCAAGCTGTTTATCCCGGTCGCGCTGACCATCGTGTTCGCGCTGGCCGGTTCGCTGCTGCTTTCACTGACCATTGTGCCGATGCTGTCATCCTTCCTGCTCAAAACGGCCAGTCACGATGAACCGTGGCTGGTACGCAAGGCGATGGCAATTTATGCGCCGCTGCTGGAACGCGCCCTAAACAAGGAACGCGTGGTAATTAGCGCTGCACTGATCATGCTGGTAATCAGCGGTGGGGTTTACACGCTGCTCGGCAAAGCCTTCATGCCTGAGATGGACGAAGGCGACCTGATCATGCAGGTGTCCAAGCTGCCTTCCATTAATATCGCGCAAACCGCCATCATCGACCAGCGCATCCAGCAAGCCATCCTGGCTGCCGTACCGGAAGTCAAAGGCGTAGTATCGCGCGCCGGCGCGGATGAACTCGGCCTCGACCCCATGGGCTTAAACGAAACCGATAACTTTTTGGTACTCAAACCTCAGGAAGAATGGCGCAACAAGGACAAAACCGCAATCATCGACCACATCCGCAAAGTAATGGAGGATTTCCCCGGGGTGGAATACAGTTTTACCCAACCGATCGCCATGCGCGTCTCGGAAATGCTCACCGGTGCTCGCGGCGACATCGCAATCAAAATTTTCGGTACTGACTTGAACAAACTCAATGAAACCGCCGAACAGATGGTTACGGTGCTGGAAGGCATCAAGGGCAGTGAAGATGTGTTCACCGTCAAGAACAGCGGTGTGCAATATTTTCGCGTGGCGATAGACCGCTTGGCTGCCGGACGTCTGGGGCTGAATGTAGATGACATCGGCACAGCCCTGCGCAGCCAGATAGAAGGCCAACATCTGGGCACGGTCATTGAAAATGGCCGCCGCACGCCCCTGATCATGCGCGGTGAAGCGGATATTCAACACTCGCCCGCATTATTTGCCACGCTTACTCTGCCACTGCCCAACGGGCAAAGCATACCGTTGTCCGTGGTTGCAAAACTGGAACGTGTGGATGGCCCGGTGAAAGTGGATCGCGAAAATGGCCAACGCATGGTCGTGGTGCAAAGCAACGTGCGCGACCGCGATCTGGTCGGCTTTGTCGAAGAAGCCAAAGCTGCCGTGGCGAGCAAGATCCAACTTCCGCAAGGCTACAGCCTGACCTGGGGCGGGCAATTCGAAAATCAGCAGCGCGCTGCGGCGCGGCTTGCCGTGGTGGTTCCGGTGGCGCTGGGAATGATCTTCATGCTGCTGTTTGCGACCTTTGGTTCGGTCAGGCAAGCCATCCTGGTACTGACCAACATTCCTTTTGCACTGATCGGCGGCATCTTTGCCTTATGGCTCAGCGGCGAATACATGTCCGTACCCGCCTCGGTCGGCTTCATCGCCCTGCTCGGCATTGCGGTACTCAACGGCGTGGTGATGGTGTCCTACTTCAATCAGCTGCACGCCGAGGGCATGGACATCACGCAGGTGGTATTTGAAGGCGCAAAGCGCCGCCTGCGCCCGGTGCTGATGACCGCCAGCATTACTGCCTTTGGCCTGCTACCGGTACTGTTTGCCACCGGCCCCGGCTCCGAAATCCAAAAACCGCTCGCCATTGTGGTGACCGGCGGACTGATCAGTTCGACACTGTTGACACTCATCATGCTACCCATTCTGTACCGCCGCTTCGGCCTTGAAAGCGTAAGGAAATCCACATGAAAGAAATGAATTGCTGTTTGACTCTGGTTTGCCATCGCTCCCTGGAAGAACGCCTTGTCGATCACCTGCTGGAGCATCCCGACTGGGTGCGCGGTTTTTCCCTGACGCGCATCGAAGGCGGCAGCCGGAAAGAAAAATTACCCAGCATGCTGGAACAAGTTCGAGGGCGCTCGCAACGCGTCCAGATCGTGACCGTGATGAACTGCGACGACGCGCGCGAACTCATCACGCATCTTAAAAGCAAGGAAGCCAATCCGGAAATTGCCTACTGGATGACACCGGTGATTGAATTCGGGAGGCTGGCATGAGAATAAAACAGATGAAGGGGAAAGAGGCAAGAGGGAAGGGGCAAGGCACTAGCCTTCTGCTGCTAGCTTTGTTGTCGAGTGGAATGTCAGATGCGGCTGAGATCAACCGCTCTGACCTGCCGCCGCCAGCGCAAGTCGAACGCGCTTTAGACGAACATCTGCTGGTGCTCAATGCCGGCAGCAGCCTGAAGCTTGAACAGGCCAACCAGCGCAAATGGAATAGCGGCAATTACGAATTCACACTGCGCGCCGGTTCGTCGCAACGTAACATCGCCAACACAGGGCAAAAACTGAAGGAGTGGGATGTCGCGCTGGAACGCCCGTTACGCCTGTTGAACAAGGTGGGTATTGATGAAAACATCGGTGCAGCCGGAGTCGCACGCGCCGAATACGCGCTGGGCGATGCACGCCACGAAGCGGGACGCACACTATTGCAACGCTGGTTCAGCTGGCAACGCGAGCAAGCTCAAGCCGCACTGTGGGAACAGCAGGTGGGCATACTCAAGCAGCAAGCGCGAATGACCGAAAAACGGGTCAAGGCAGGAGATGCACCAAAACTTGAATTAAATCAAGCCAAAGCGGCCGCAGCACAAGCCAGCGTGTCATGGCAGCAAGCCCGCTTGCGCGCACAACTTGTCGGCAATGATCTGACTCGCATCTTCCCTGCCATCCAGTTGGCCGATAACATTCCGGCCGCCATCCCCCAAGCCATCGAACATGATTTTGCATTCTGGAAGTCACGCATACTTGACGACAACCATGAACTCGCCATGGTGCAGGAGCACAGCCATGTACAACAACTGCTGGCACAACGCAGCCGCGCCGATCAAATTTCCGACCCTACCGTCGGCCTGCGCTACTCGAATGAATCAGCCGGCAATGAAAAAGTAACCGGCGTATACGTCACTGTACCGTTCTCGTTCGGCCAGCGCAGTGCCACGGCTGAGGGTATCGAACAGCAGGCCGGGATTGCCGCCGACCAGGAAGCCTTTGTCAGGCGCCGTCTGGAAGGCGATATTTATGCAGCGCATCTCCAGGCGGTGAGGAGTTTCGAGACCTGGCAATATGCGCAAGAAGCCGCACAGGCGATACGCGGCAATGCCGAACTGGTAGCCCGCGCTTACGCTCTGGGCGAGAGCAGTCTGTCGGACAGCCTCACCGCACGCCGCTTCGCGCTGGAATCCTCGTTAGCGGAAACCCTTGCACAACTGGATGCCAACGAAACTCGCTACCGTTTACTGCTGGACGCGCACCAATTATGGGCGCTCGACAAAAACAATACTCGAACTGCACACTAACGGGCATGCCGCCGGTTGACAGCGGGCTAGCGTCAAAAATCGGCAGGCAGAGGAATTCTACAAATTCTAAGCCTGACTCTTTTCGAAAAAACACCGCTCGATCAACTAGTTACAAATATGGAAATACAAACAACCACATCGCAAAACGATAACCAATTGAATTTATTCAACTAAATTGCCGGACACTACTGATTTCAGATAATCATCATGCGATTTCTTGCCACCGCAGTTATCATTGCGGCCTCAACGATTCTCAAAGCACAACGATGTACCCATCCATAGAAAATTTCGTCGGCAACACGCCACTGGTGCAACTCAAGCGCATTCCGGGCGATACCGGCAATGTGCTGCTGGCCAAACTGGAAGGCAATAATCCCGCCGGTTCAGTAAAGGACAGACCCGCTCTTTCAATGATTATGCGCGCCGAACAGCGCGGTGAAATCGCGCCGGGAGACACCTTGATCGAGGCGACCAGCGGCAATACCGGCATCGCGTTGGCGATGGCTGCGGCAATGCGCGGCTACCGGATGATACTGGTGATGCCGGAGAATCAGAGCGTGGAGCGGCGGCAGACCATGCGAGCATTCGGTGCGGAGCTGGTTCTGACGGCGAAAGAAGGCAGCATGGAGTTGGCACGAGACACGGCGGAAGCGCTACGCGCAGCAGGGCGTGGCACGATTCTGGATCAATTCTCGAACCCGGACAATCCGCTGGCACATTATGAAGGCACAGCGCCTGAAATTTGGCGCGATACCGGGGGCAAGCTCACACACTTCATCAGCAGTATGGGCACCACCGGCACCATCATGGGTTGCTCGCGGTTCTTCAAGGAACAAAACCCCGACGTGCAAATTATTGGCGTACAGCCGGAACAGGGTGCTCAGATTCCCGGCATCCGCAAATGGCCGGAAGCCTATTTGCCAACCATCTATAACGATAAAAACGTGGATAAACTGGAACAGGTGAGCCAGTCAGACGCAGAGGAAATGACGCGCAGACTGGCGCACGAGGAAGGTATTTTCTGCGGTATTTCATCCGGCGGCGCGCTGAGCGTTGCGCTACGCATTTCACAACAAGTCGATAATGCGGTCATTGCGTTCATCGTCTGCGATCGCGGCGACCGTTACCTGTCTACAGGCGTATTTCCGTCCTGATTCCGGCCCCAAACATAAGGAATATGGTTACAATCCCGCGTCAACAATAATACCGTTTATGTTTGCCATGAAGAATAAGGCGCAGCGCTGCATAAAATTTTTCTGTCAGTCAGGGATGCTTTCCATCGCGTTCATGTTTGCGCCAAATGCCAGTGCGTTTGTGCTGGGCGAAATTCAGGTACTAAGCCATCTGGGTCAACCGCTCACTGCAAAAATCGCTTTAGTCGATCTCAGCGAGGCGGAAGCGCTACAATTCGAAGCACATTTAGCCGGTATCGAGGCATACAAAAAAACCGATCTACCCTATCCAGAGGGTCACAAATTCCGATTCCAGCTGGTCAACGAGCAAGGGACACCGCCCTATATCCGCGCTTACACCTTGCATCCGATAGACGATCCTTTCGTCAATTTGCTCATCGAAACCTCTTCAACCTCCGGCAGATTTATCAAAGCCTATACTTTTTTGCTTGACCCCCCGCCCTCATGGCCACTTGCCTCTGTTACTGCCGAGCAACCGTTGATTATTCAGTCGACTCCTCAAACAGCATCCCGGCAAGCAAGCACTGAAACAGCGACTGACAAGGCGAGCGATAGCCCGCCGGTGGCTGACAAGCCGGTCAAGGCCGCTGTAAAGCGCAAAAAACCCAAGCGCATGACCACCGCTCAAACTCAAGCCACCCCCGATGTCATGACCGAAGTGGCTGCACCTATTCAGGATAGCCAGCCTCACATGAAGCTCGCCATGTCGTTATCCATTTCCAGCCACGATCCCTCTGCGCCCCCTGGTGCCGATGCGCTGCAAGAAGAATTGATTGCAAAAGAAAAGACCCTCGAAGATCTGAATCTGCAAATAAACGCAATGCAAGCGTCGATCAAGTCATTGCATGACAAATTAAAACTGACGAATCAGCTATCCTCTGATGCGATCTCTGGTGTCCCGGCATCAAGTGAGGCGGCCAGTGCCATACCCGAAATCAAACAGGAATCACGCATTGCCGTGCCCACTGCTCAGCCATTGCCGCAACCCGGAAAACTGTTTGAAACGGATTGGTTAAAACCGGCGCTGGCATTCGTGGCGTTGCTTTTGGCGATTGCCGGGTTTGTCTGGTACCGCAAATACAAGCAGTCACAGGACTGGCAGCAAGGCCCGTTTGATGATTTAAGCGAAGAGCCCGCCGTGCCTGAATCGCCTTTCATGGCGCAGTTTCAAACTAAAAAAGTAACGTCACCTGTCAAAACTCAGTCTTTGACTGAAAAAAATGATGTCCCTGTCATGGCCCCCCCCCCGGCTGAAAGAGTGGAAAGCCCTGTCATAGCACCACTTCCTGTTGAAGAACAACCAACTGCAACCGTACCATTACCCGATGAAAAAAAGGCTTGGCCATTCGGTGAGCAATCAATTGAGATTCCGGCATACTCCGGGCAGACCAGCACACCGATTGTGCCGCCCGAATATGCCATGTTGATGGAGGCGAAGAGACATTTGCGCTCCGGAAATGACAAGCTGGCCGAGGATGTGCTGACCCAGGCGATCAAAGCCAACCCGAACAATACTTATGGTTATCTTGTCCTGCTGAGCATCCATGAAAAACGTGGCGACACAGATAGCTTTGCCCGGCTCGCACAACAGCTAAAAAATATCGGCGACGATTCGGCCTTCAGGGAGGCTTCCGAGATGGGCCGCAAGCTGGATCCGGGCAATCCATTGTACGTTTAGCGACTGCCGAATAGCTTGATAACGGCTTCCTGTCTATTCCTTACGGCAAGTTTCTCCGGCGTATCGCCATCGCTTGTTTTAACGTTTTTGTCGGCTCCCTGTTCGAGTAATAGCTGGACTATTTCGCTATAACCCGACGCGGCCGCCTTGTGCAGTGCGGTATAGCCGTCATCGGCGGCGGCATCCAGATTGACTCCGCTATCGACCAACAGAGCGACAATACCCGGATGATTACGCGCTGTCGCTTGCATTAAGGGTGTCCAGCCAAAATTATTGCGGGCATCAATCTTCGCATGATGCTGGACAAGTTGTTTTGCACAGGAAATATGTCCGCCAAAAGCAGCCCAGTGCAATGCGCTATTGCCGCCCGAATCAAGGGCATTAACATCAGCACCATGCTGAATCAGCAAACCGATAATTTCCTCATGACCGTTGAAGGCTGCCATCATCAAGGGTGTCCAGCCGCGATTATCGCGAATCTCCGTGTTGATTTTTGCTTCCATGAACAAGGCCACTGCCGTGCGATTGCCGGTTTCTGTCGCCTCAAAAAAGCCTTCCGGCGTACAGGTAATATCCAGTTTTTGTAATTCGGTTTTGTAGGGTTCGTTCGGGTCTGCCCAATCGTTTGCGGGGTGGGGGGTGAAATTTACAAATGACTCGGAGGGTGCATCCCAAATATCCTTGTGCTTGTCGGGCGCTTCCTGAGACGCATGAACCAGACTCAGGTGCATGATCTCTGCGGCGACATCCGGCGGAAAACCGGAGCGGCCACCACGATCATTGACCATCAGCTCCATAAAATAATTATCAATTTCATCTTCATCCCAAAGCGACATAATCGTTTCGAGAATACGCGGATACTTGCTCTCCAGCGTATAGGGGTAGTTCACGGTTGTTCCGCCCAAGATTCTGATTAGTCGCTGATTCATGGCATCTCCATCCTGTTTTGCGCAATATTATGTCTGGATAGTGCGGGGTTCTGGGCAAAGTAGCGTTTGATACCGTTCAAAACCGCATTCGCCAGCGTTAATTGATAATTTTCATCGTTCAGGCGAATCTCTTCGCTAGGGTTGCTGATAAAGGCGGTCTCGACCAGTATAGACGGAATGTCCGGCGATTTCAGCACGGCAAATCCCGCCTGTTCAACATGGCCGCTATGTAAATCGTTGATATGGTCCAGCTCGCCCAGTACATGCCTGGCAAGACGTATGCTGTCATTGATGGTGGCGGTTTGCGACAAGTCCAGCAGGGTGCGGGCCAGATAGCGATCCTTTACCGCGATGTTAACACCGCCGATCAGATCAGCCTCGTTTTCCTTTTTTGCCAGCCAGCGTGCAGCGGTACTGGTGGCACCGTGTTCGGAAAGCGCGAATACGGATGAACCGTGCGCGTCCGGCTTGATGAATGCGTCCGCGTGTATGGAGACGAACAAGTCGGCTTTGGCCTTGCGCGCCTTGGCTACGCGTCCACCGAGCGGGATGAAATAGTCGCCGTCACGAATCAGCACTCCGCGCATATTCGCTGTGTCATTGATCAAGGCATTGAGTCTGCGCGCAATTGCCAGAGTGACATCCTTTTCATTTGAACCTTTTCTGCCACGCGCGCCGGGGTCTTCCCCGCCATGTCCGGCATCAATTGCGATGATTAAAGTGCGGGCGCGCAGCTCCGGTGTGCTTTTTAATGTCGCAGCAGAAGGCGGTTGCTGACTGGTGATCGGCACAGTTGCCTTGGCCGTTTTTTCAACAGATGATTTGTCCGCCGACTGTTTATTGTCGTCCGATGCTACAGGCATTGCCGGGGGGGGGATTTTTTCCTGATCGAGCAGTGCCATCAGCGGGTCGGCCGCCTGAGCAGGATACACATCCAGCACCAGGCGATAGCCATACTCCCCCACTGGATTGAGATCAAATAATTGCGGCTTTACCTGGCTCTTGAGATCCAGCACCAGCCGCACTACGCCGGGTTTGAAACGAGCTACGCGCACACTCTTGATGTAGGGATCGTCAGCACCAATTTTGCCTGTGAGCTGGTTGAGCGTATCGCCCAGCTCGACATCATCCAGATCAATCACCAGGCGACCCGGATTATCCACGGAAAACATAGTGTGGCGGATGGCCTGTTTTGATTCCAGCGTCAGACGGCTGTAGTCCTGCGCAGGCCAGAAGCGTGTCGCAATGATTTCAATGGCGGCTTGCGATTGCGGCAGCCATAAACAAAGCAGCACAAAGGCCGCCGCATGGAGGAGCACGCCTGACCCGCGCCAGCGTGGCGTTACAATGAATTTCAAAGCTGCTTTAAGCATAGCCGTCCCATAGTGGTATTGCCCTTCATGACTGCCTCACGTCCCGGTGGCAAAATTTTCAAGTCAATTACCACATCTGCCGGCGGAATCAATGACTGTGCTTTTTCCGGCCATTCAATGAAGAAAACAGCATGCCCGTCAAATTCATCGCCGAATCCGGCAGACTCCCATTCGTTTTCATCCTGCAAGCGGTACAGGTCAAAGTGGCGCAAGTCTAACCCGGCGGCATGGTATATCTCAAGCAATGTATAAGTGGGACTTTTTACCCGCCCGGTATAGCCCAATGCATTGAGCATCCCGCGTACCAGGCAGGTTTTCCCCGCGCCCAAATCGCCATGCAGATAAATGACCATGCCGGGATGGAGTTGCGCGGCCAGACGGGCGGCCAGGGAAAGGGTCGCATTTTCATCGGCTAACTTCAGGGTGATTCGGCTATTATCGGGGCTATGCAAAATAGAAACTCTCCACAAGGGCAATACGACAAGCTTGCCGAAACGATACGGAGCTGGGCGCGTGAACTCGGTTTTCAGGCCGCAGGGATTACGGATACAGACCTGAGCGCAGCGGAAACCGGCCTGTTGGACTGGTTGACGCACGGCTTTCACGGCGAAATGGATTATATGGCAAAACACGGTGTAAAACGCAGCCGTCCGGCGGAACTGGTTCCGGGAACGCTGCGGGTCATCAGCTTGCGCATGAATTACCTGCCGCCCGATGCACGGAGTAGCGAGCAGGTGTTGCAACAAGGCGAGCGCGCCTTTATTTCTCGTTATGCCCTGGGGCGCGACTATCACAAGGTGCTGCGCAATCGTCTGGCAAGACTCGCCGACAAGATACGCGCTGAAGTGTCGGCATTCGACGGGCGCGTATTTACCGACAGCGCGCCTGTGCTGGAAGTAGAACTGGCGAGCAAAGCGGCGCTGGGTTGGCGCGGCAAACACACTTTGCTGCTGTCGCGTGAACAGGGTTCCTGGTTTTTCCTTGGCGAGATATACGTCAATCTGCCGTTACCGGTGGATGAACCACAAGCGGAACATTGCGGCAGTTGCACGCGCTGCATAACGGCATGTCCGACACAAGCTATTACCGCACCGTATCAACTGGATGCGCGCCGCTGCATCTCCTATCTGACCATCGAACTGAAGGGCAACATTCCAGTCGAGTTACGGCCCCTGATAGGGAACCGCATCTACGGCTGTGACGATTGCCAGTTGGCATGCCCGTGGAACAGCTTCGCGCAAACCACCGTCGAGCCAGATTTTGTCGTGCGTCACGGGTTGGATGATGTCGGACTGGCGGAATTATTTGCATGGGATGAAAGCGTGTTCAAGGTCAAACTGGCAGGCAGCCCCATCCATCGCATCGGTCACGAACAATGGCTGCGCAATATTGCCGTGGCCATGGGCAACGCTCCACAAAGTGCTGTTATTGCTGAGGCGTTGCAATCCCGCATGGCGCATCCGTCGGAACTGGTACGCGAGCATATTGGCTGGGCGTTGATGCGGCAGAGTGCAGCACGGACAGCCTGCTAGTAAATAAACCGGTCATGCAACGCTTCCAGATTCAACTCTCGCAAGATAAATTCCAGGCGTTGTCGCACATCCTTACGCGGCGCACCCTTGCGGCTGGCGATGATCAATTCATTCTTCATCGAATGTTCCCATCCGACCAATTCAGTCACAGTCACCTGATAGCCATGTGACTCCAGCAACAGACAGCGCAGCACGTTGGTCAAATGGCTGCCAAATTCGCGGGTATGGATAGGATGACGCCAGATTTCAGAGAGCGGGGTTTTACCAAACGACTGGTTCTTGTGTTTGTTCAATACGCTGGCGATTTCGGCCTGACAACAGGGAACCAGCACGATGAATTTAGCCTGTTTTTGCAAGGCGAATTTAATCGCATCGTCGGTGGCGGTATTACAGGCATGCAGCGCGGTGACAATATCAATCTGCTCCGGCAGCAGCGGCGAGCTTGTGGAGTCCTCCACCGACAGATTCAGGAACGACATGCGCGCAAAGCCAAGTTTTGTCGCCAATTCCTGCGATTTGCTGACCAGCGCCTCGCGGGTCTCGATGCCGTAAACATGCCCCGCCTCACGGGCCTTCAGGAATAGATCATAGAGGATAAACCCCAGATAGGATTTTCCTGCGCCGTGATCCGCCAGGGTCAGCTCGGCTTTGCTTGCCAGCACTTCATTCAGCAACGGTTCGATGAAATGAAACAGGTGATACACCTGCTTCAACTTGCGCCGACTGTCCTGATTAAGCTTGCCGTCGCGCGTCAGGATATGTAACTCCTTGAGCAGTTCGACGGATTGATTGGGTTTGATTTCTGGAATAAGCGTCATAGTTCAGTCATAAACAGGCCAGTACGGCCATGATAAATGGGCATCCGAAGTGCGGTGCGGGAACAGTCGTGACAAGGAGAGGCAATTGTGCTCCCTCCTCTGCTGGCGTCCCCAGGCCAGTGTCCAAAGCAAGGCCTACCCTGCCACTTTGAGCAATTGCTCCACATAGCGGGCCACGCCTTGTTCCACCTTCAGGAACGGCTCGGCATAGCCCGTGCCGCGCAGCGCAGCAATGTCGGCCTGGGTATAGCTCTGATATTTGCCGCGCAGCGCGTCCGGGAACGGGATGTAGTCAATCAGCTCCTGCTGTTGCAGCTCGGCAAGACTTAGCGCAGTCCGGCCTTCGGCTTTGCGCAAGGTGTTGATGGTTGCCGCAGCCACATCATTGAAACTCTGCGCCTGTCCTGTGCCCAGATTATAGATACCGGACAGCTCCGGGTTATCCAGGAAAAACAGGTTCACCTTGACTACATCTTCAATGGAAACAAAGTCGCGCAACTGCCCGCCGTTAGCGTAGCCATCGCAGCCTGCAAACAATTTAACCCGCCCTTCTGCGCGATACTGGTTGAAGAAGTGGAACGCAACCGAGGCCATGCGCCCCTTATGTTGTTCGCGCGGGCCATACACGTTGAAATAGCGCAAACCGACAACCTGCGCGCCGCGCTTGAGCCAGCGACGACGCATAATCTGATCGAACAAAAACTTGGAATAGGCATAGACATTCAGCGGCGCTTCGCATTCGCGGCTCTCAAGGAAGGTGTTGCCGCCGCCATAAACGGAAGCGGACGAGGCATACAGGAACGGCACCTCTTCGCTCTGGCAGTAGTTCAGCAACTCCAGCGTGTACTGGTAATTATTGTCCATCATGTAGCGGCCATCGGTTTCCATAGTGTCGGAACAGGCGCCCTGATGAAACACCGCACTGACCAGACCATCGAAAAAACCTTCCTGAATCTTTTTCCGAAAGTCTTCCTTATCCAGAAAGTCGGCGATTTCGCAATCCACCAGATTTCTGAATTTGTCGGCCTTGGCAAGATTATCCACCGCGATGATGTTGTGCTCACCGCGCTCGTTGAGCGCCTTGACCAGATTGGAACCGATAAACCCGGCAGCGCCGGTGACGATGTAGTACATTTTCTACTCCTTAAGAACCGTGAAAAGTGACTCGCCGCAAAGCGGCTCAGGTGAAATGTGAAATGCAAAACCGCTGTTTCGTTTCACCTTTCACCTTTCACCTTTCACCTTTTACGTTTCACATCATATCCTTGACGATTTCTTCACGGCTGACCACTGCCGTACCCAACTTGCCGACCACGATACCGGCCGCGCGATTGGCGATGCGCATCGCATCGAACAAGTCAGCACCGGCAGCCAGCATCACCGCCAGCGTGGCGATCACGGTGTCCCCGGCGCCGCTGACATCAAACACTTCGCGCGTGTGCGTCGCCTCATGCTGCACCTCACCCTCCCGATACAGGCTCATGCCGTCTTCGCTGCGCGTCACCAGCAGCGCATCCAGTTGCAAGTCGCTGCGCAATTTTTGAGCTTTGGCATTGAGTTCAGCCTCATCGCGCCAACTGCCTGCCACCTGGCGAAACTCGCTACGGTTGGGTGTCAGCAGAGTCGCGCCGCTATAACGCGCATAATCTTCGCCCTTGGGATCAACCAGAACCGGCTTGCCCGCAGCGCGCGCCAGGCGAATCATCTCGGCGATATGCGTCAGTCCACCTTTGCCATAATCGGACAGGATGACCACATCGGCAAAAGGCAGTTGTGCATGAAAATCTGCCAGGGCCGCATGTAACACCTCATGACTGGGCGGCGTTTCGAAATCAATGCGCAGCAGTTGTTGGTGCCGCGCGATGGCGCGCAACTTGATGATGGTGGAAATACTGCTGTCGCGATGCAGCAGCGCGGTGAGATTGTCATGCTGTTTAAGCAATCTTTCCAGACACGCCCCTGCCTCATCGTCACCGACCACCGACAGCAGCGTCGCCTGTGCGCCAAGGGCGGCGATGTTGCGCGCCACGTTAGCCGCACCACCGGGACGTTCATCCACCCGCTCAACCTTTAGTACCGGCACGGGCGCCTCAGGCGAAATACGATGGACTTCGCCGAACCAGTAACGGTCCAGCATCACATCGCCGACCACTAATATTTTAGTGCCGCAAAATACGGGTAATTCGCTCATGCTACCCCTTGAATTTCCTGATTGATGTCGAGCAAAGCCTGCAAGGGATCGGGCGCTTTGGTAATCGGGCGGCCTATCACCAGATAGCTTGCGCCTGATCGCAAAGCGGCTTGCGGGGTCATCACGCGGGACTGGTCGTCAAGGCTGGCCGCCGCCGGGCGTATGCCGGGCGTAACCAGACAGAATTTATTGCCGCACTGTTTGCGCAACAATTCTGTTTCCATTGCCGAACATACCACGCCGTCCAGGCCGGTGTCCTGCGCCAGTTTCGCCAGGCGCAACACCATTTCTTCCGTAGTCGTGTTAATACCAATATCGGCGACGTCATGTTGTGCCATGCTGGTCAGCAGCGTGACAGCGATCAGTTTGGGCGGTTTTGAACAGTTGGATACCGCGATTTGTGCCGCTTCCAGCATTTTTCGTCCGCCCAATGCATGGACATTGACCATCCATACTCCCAGACTGGCCGCCGCCTTGCAGGCTTGCGCGGTGGTGTTGGGTATGTCGTGGAATTTCAAATCCAGAAAAATTTCAAACCCGCTTTTCATCAACTGTTCCAGCAAAGCCGGGCCTGTTGCCGTGAACAGCTCCTTACCCACCTTGAGGCGGCACAACTCGGGCGACAAGCGGTGCGCCAATGCCAGCGCCGGTACCGCGCCGGGAAAATCAAGTGCAACAATAATTTTGGGATCGTTCATAACGGTTTGCCGCTTTCCTCATCGCGCCTGGGCGCATAACTATCCCACGCCTGACAGGCCGGGCAATGCCAATAAAATTTGCGTGCCTTGAAGCCGCAATGACCGCAGTGATACATGGCCAGATTGCGCGTGCGTTTATGCACCAGATTCTTTACCAATTCGATGTCGGCACGTTTATCCATCGGCATTTCCAGCAGCCTCGCCTCAAGCAACTTATCCAGACCCAACAACGTCGGATTGCGCTCCAGTTCATCGCGCACCAATTGATAGGCCGATGCCGGACTTTCGTATTTCAACATGCCGTCGAATACCACATTCAACATGTCAATGGAATGGTACTTGACCAGGTATTCGCGAAGTGCATGAATCCCTTCTGCTTCGCGGTCCAGCGAACTATAAGCCGTTAGCAGGCGATCCGCGACCAGCGGCAAATACTGCGCATCCTGCGCCTCGATACTTTGCCAGAGTGTTATGGCCTGTTCTGTCTTACCCTCAGCGCTGTCCATGTCACCCAACATGATGGTGGCGCGCACACTGCTTGGGCAATCGTTTAATGCCTGTTGCAAATGCGCCCGCGCTGCGATCATATCTCCCGCTGAAATTTCATCCGATGCCAATTCACAATAAAAAAAGGCGGCCTGCTTGCAATAAGACTGGCCGGACACCGCAGACAACTGTTGCGCGACAGCAATCGCCTTCAGCCAGTCGCGTTCCTTCTGAAATAATTCAAGCAGAAATTCCAGGGCAGGCTTGGCGTAAGCGGATTTTTCCAGCTCACGAAACAAGCGTTCGGCCCGATCCAGAATCCCGGCCTTTAAATAATCCTGCGCCAACTCAAAAACAGCCTGTTGGCGTTTGTCGTCATCCAGGTCGGCTCTGTCAACCAGATTGTGGTGCATGCGCAAGGCACGATCCACCTCGCCACGGCGACGGAACAAACTGCCCAGCGCAAAGTGCAATTCGACCGTATGCGGATCAATTTTTACCACCTCGATAAAGGCCTCAATGGCTTTATCCTGTTGCTCGTTGAGCAAAAAATTCAATCCCTGAAAATACGATTCCGGCAACGCGGTTGATTCAGAGAGCAAATCTTTAATATCCAGACGAGCTGCCCACCATCCCATGCCAAAAAATAGCGGGAAAACCAGCAACATCCACGGCTCAAATTCCATTAAACACTCACACAGTAAGGCAACACTAATAAATTCGGTATCCCGGCAGCGATCCGACGTTCCATGTGCGCAACACGCATCTGGCTAAAAAAGGGGGATTATAGCCGCGCCCGGCAAAGCACATTCATTGCCCTGCTCACTAAACGGGCGTATCAGCAACTTCGCTTTTACCGGTCAGTTTTCTGATGTCACTGATCTCGCGTCTCAGACGGAAAACTTCGCGACGTTGACGAAACCAAATGCCCAGGGTAGCCAATATCCCCAACCCTGCGCCGACAGCGAAAAACAGCAGCGTCACAATCACCATGCTTGACTGCCATTCATAGCCAAAAAAATAATGTAGCGTGACCGGCTGACCATTTTTAAGCGCGAAGCCGAGCAAGATGATAAAAAGGAACATTTGGAAAAGCCAGCTAATGTAACGCATTCAGTATTCCTCAAAAAATCCGCCGCAAAGATAGCACAATAAAAAAATGGCGGCGATATTTTTCAATATCGCCGCCATTTTAACAAACACCTTTGCTATCAGGATGCTTCGTTGCCGACCCGCTCTCTAAGATCTTTACCCGCCTTAAAGTGTGGCACGTATTTCGCTGGCACTTTTACCTTGTCACCCGTCTTGGGATTGCGCCCCTGACGCGGCGGACGGTAATTCAAGCCAAAGCTGCCGAAACCGCGAATCTCGACACGCCCGCCGCGCGACAGCGTAGCGGACAATGCATCCAGAATCACCTTAACAGCAAGCTCTGCATCCTTGGCCAACAGCTGCGGATGCAATTCGGCCAGTCTGGCAATCAAATCAGAACGAGTCATGCAATCTCTCCCGAGCTTAAGCTTCAGTCTTACTGCCGCTCAGTTTAGCCTTAAGCAACGCGCCCAGATTAGTTGTACCCGCACTGGCGCTGCTGTCAGCTGACAATTTCTGCATCGCTGCCGAATCTTCAGCCTTGCTCAGCGCCTTGACTGACAGACTGATGCCGCGATTCTTGCGATCTACGCTGATAATCATTGCCTTGACAGCGTCGCCTTCCTTCATATGAGTGCGAAGGTCTTCAACGCGATCAACAGAAACTTCAGACGCTTTCAGATAGGCTTCAACATCGCCTGGCAAGGTCACAACAGCACCCTTGGCATCAACGGATTTAACCACGCCGTTAACGATTGCACCCTTTTCATTGGTCGCTGCAAAGCCGCCGAATGGATCACCTTCCATTTGTTTGATGCCCAGGGAGATGCGCTCACGCTCAACATCGATGGCCAGAACCACGGCTTCAACTTCATCACCCTTCTTGAAGTTGCGTACCATTTCTTCGCCAGGCTGGGACCATGACAGATCGGACAGATGTACCAGACCGTCGATGTCGCCATCCAGACCGATGAACACGCCGAAGTCAGTGATCGACTTGATCTGGCCGCGAACTTTGTCACCCTTCTTGTGGTTGATCGCGAAATCATCCCAAGGATTGGAGTGGCACTGCTTCATGCCCAGAGAGATACGACGACGCTGTTCGTCGATTTCCAGGATCATCACTTCAACTTCGTCGCCTACCTGCACAACCTTGGAAGGATGAACGTTCTTGTTGGTCCAATCCATTTCGGATACGTGTACCAGACCTTCGATGCCCTGTTCGATTTCAACGAATGAACCGTAGTCGGTCAGGTTAGTGACCTTACCGAACAGACGTGTACCTTGCGGGTAACGACGTGCCAGACCATTCCAGGGATCATCGCCCATTTGCTTGATGCCCAATGAAACGCGATTCTTTTCCTGATCGAATTTGAGGATCTTGGCTTCGATTTCGTCGCCAACAGTCAACACTTCCGAAGGATGCTTCACACGACGCCATGCCAGGTCGGTGATATGCAACAGACCGTCAATACCGCCCAGATCAACGAACGCGCCGTAATCAGTGATGTTCTTGACCACGCCCTTAACGATTGCGCCTTCTTTCAGATTTTCCATCACGGATTCACGGTCAGCGCCCATAGTCGCTTCGAGAACTGCGCGGCGGGAAACAACCACGTTGTTACGGCGACGATCCAGCTTGATAACCTTGAATTCCATGGTCTTGTTTTCGTACGGTGTCGTGTCCTTGACCGGACGAATGTCCACCAATGAACCCGGCAGGAATGCGCGAATACCGTTAACCATCGCGGTGAGACCGCCCTTAACCTTACCGCTGACGAAACCTTCAACGATTTTGCCTTCTTCCATGGCGATCTCAAGATCGTGCCATGCAGCCAGACGCTTGGCTTTTTCGCGAGACAGCTTGGTTTCACCATAGCCATTCTCAAGCGATTCGATTGCAACAGTGACGAAGTCGCCGGCAGCCACTTCCATCTCGCCCTTGTCGTTCAGGAATTCCTCAACAGGAATCCAGCTTTCGGACTTGAGACCAGCGTTTACAACCACAACGTTGTGGTCAATACGCACGACTTGTGCGGTAATCAGTTCGCCGGCGCGCATTTCTTTGCGGGTCAAACTTTCTTCAAACATTGCGGCGAAACTATCGGGATTTAGTACAGCGTCAGCAGTTGCGTTCATCGAATACACCTAAAGATTTTTCTGTTTGCACAGAGGTTAGTTAAAAACCCAAAGAACGGAGAGTCCTATGGGGCCAAGCATTGGTAGCCTGTCAGCACTGATTCAACCGCCTGCTCGACATTCAGAGCCGTAGTATCCAGCAGACTTGCATCCCGGGACTGTTGCAGGGGAGCGGCGCTACGTTGCGTATCTCGCTCGTCGCGTGTCCTGATATCCTGCAAAAGGTCGGGCATACTAGCATCCATTCCTTTTTCTTTCAACTGCTTATATCGCCGTTCTGCGCGCGCTTCAGCACTGGCGGTTAAAAACACTTTAAGCAATGCGTCAGGGAATACCACCGATGTCATATCGCGCCCATCGGTTACAAGACCCGGCGCACGACGGAACGCGTGCTGCTTGTTCAACAAGGCCGCTCTAACCTGCGGCAACGCGGCCACTTTCGAAGCCGCTGCCGCACACTGTTCGCCCCGCAACACATCGCCCGCCAACACGCCATCCAACCAGATTTGTTCACCTTTAAAACGTATATCCATCCGTTCAGCCAGGGCGGCCAGCGCCGTCTCATCATCCAGCGCCAGCCCGTCGCGCTCTGCCGCCATCGCCAGCAGGCGATACAATGCGCCACTGTCGAGATAGTGAAAACCCAACCGTGTTGCAACACGCTGCGCCACCGTGCCTTTGCCGGAGGCGGAAGGCCCGTCAATCGCAATCACCGGTACGGCCTGCGTCACACTGGCAAATGCCGCAAAATAATCTGGGAACGTTTTGGCCACACAACCGGGATCGTTGATGCGTATCCCCGCGCCGAACGCCGCCAGCGAAAAACACATCGCCATGCGGTGGTCGTCGTAAGTATCTATGGAACCGGGAAGGGTGAAGGGTGAAGGGTGAAGGGATGACGGCGGGGTGATGCGAATAAAGTCTGCGCCCTCTTCCACGGTCGCACCGACCTTGCGCAGTTCGGTCGCCATCGCAGCGATACGGTCGGTTTCCTTGACGCGCCAGCTGGCAATATTGCGTAACGTGGTCGTGCCGTCTGCAAACAAGGCGGCAACCGCAAGCGTCATGGCGGCATCGGGAATGTGGTTGCAGTCCAGATCAATGGCTTGCAGTCTGCCACTTGCCGGTGCAGCTGCCTCGACCCAGTTGTCGCCCATGGTGATAACCGCGCCCATCTTCGCCAGGGCTTCTGCGAATCTTACATCGCCCTGAATACTGCTCTTGCCGACCCCTTCCACGCGCACCGGCCCGCCGCCGATTGCGCCTGCCGCCAGAAAATAAGACGCAGAAGACGCGTCGCCTTCCACGTAGATAACACCGGGCGAGACATAGCGACTGCCCGCCGCCACGGCAAAACGCTGCCAGCCATCGCGCTGCACCTCGACGCCAAAGCGCGCCATCATCGCCAGCGTGATCTCGATATAGGGTTTGGAGATCAGCTCGCCGACCACCTCAACGGTCACAGTCCGCCCCAGCAACGGCAGCGCCATCAACAAGGCGGTCAAAAACTGGCTGGAGACATTGCCGCGAACTGAGACACTCGCCGCACCCGACAGCGTTGCAGGTTTAATCTGCAACGGAGGGAATCCTTCATTACCCAAATAATCGATGTTCGCACCCAGCGCGCGCAGCGCATCCACCAGATCACCAATCGGACGTTCGTGCATGCGCGCCACACCGGACAAGGTGTAACTGCCGCCAGACAGCGCCAGCGCGGCGGTTAATGGACGGAATGCTGTACCGGCGTTACCCAGAAACAATTCAGCCTGTTTGACCGGAAAATCACCACCGCAGCCGGTCACGCGATAGGCATTATCGCCCAGAGATTCCACCGTCACACCCAGCGTTTGCAGTCCTTCCAGCATCCGATCGGTATCGTCGGAACGCAGCAGATCGCGCACCTCGGTCACGCCCTCAGCCAGCGCCGCCAGCAGCAGCACGCGATTGGAAATACTCTTGGAACCGGGCAAAACGACCGTACCGCGAGCGGACATCAACGGAGGAAGATCTATATATTCGGTGTAATTCATGTTGCACTTAAAAAATTCATCATTAGAAACAATCTGGTAGGGTTATTTTAGGCGCTCTGCACCTGTTCACACAAATTACTTTGCCGACGAAGCGTCCAACCTCACATCTTCATAAATCTCATCCAGCGTCAGGCGACACGCTACGCTTTCCAACGACAAGAATTCGCCATCGCGGGTGACTGCAAGCTGCCATTCATCCTGTTGGTCGCGGCGATAAATTTCAACTTGCCGTTTATCCGCAGCAATCA
This sequence comes from uncultured Gallionella sp., assembly GCA_964385275.1. Classification (GTDB taxonomy): domain Bacteria; phylum Pseudomonadota; class Gammaproteobacteria; order Burkholderiales; family Gallionellaceae; genus Gallionella. The sequence continues at coordinate 22,568 of CAYLOK010000008.1, forward strand.
ACACATACTCACGCAAACTGGACAAGGTGCGATAGGCCAACATCTTCTCCCTGCGATCAGTGCTTTCAGTACCGGGGGACAACACTTCCACCACCAGAACAGGCTGTTCCTTGAAGTGACTCTGACGATCGGCAGGATCGCAAGTCACCATCACATCGGGGTAATAATAGGCTTTCCATGTTTTTACATGCAACTTCATATCTGAAATGAACACGCGGCACGGGCCGCCGCGCACAAATTCACGCAACTTGGCAGCGATATTTAACGCAATCAAATTGTGTGCTTCACCCGCGCCCGCCATGGCATAGATCTCGCCATCGACATACTCGTGACGAATCTCGCTGGACAACTCACACCGCAGATAGTCCTGTTCACTCAATCTCGATAACATCAGATTACTCATCATGACTCCCTAATCAACTTCGCCGGGGGCAGCCCGGCTGCTGGTTACTTTTTCTTGCGTCGCCAAGAAAAAGTAACCAGCAAGTGTAATCCGGGACAGACCACGGTTATAAAATCTGGATTGCCGCGTCCCGCCACGATTCTCTCGCGGCTAAAGGCCATTCCTCGCAATGACGTCCTCTGCTCATTCTGTGCGTAATCGGGAACAGACCAAGCTTACGATACCCGCATCATCGAAAACCAGCCTAAAATAGCCCTGAAAGCCTCATAAGAGCGGTATCACATGACAAATCGGTGGCAAACATTTTCTTAGGCAAGCACTTCCAATCCATATTTTTCAACCGTGACAAGCAATTTTAGCGCCATGCCACTTGGACGCTTTGTGCCTGCCTCCCATTTTTGAATCGTAGATTCGCTCGTATTGAGGTATCTTGCAAATACAGGCTGGCTCACTCGGTTAATTTCTCGAAGATGCTTGATTTGCTTTGGTTCAAATTCATGCGGTGCGACAAGGCAAGTGTCATCAAACTTGCGCATCGTCGCCTTATCAATAGCTCCCACGGCCATCAAAGCGCTCGCAGATGAGTGAATTGCCTCGAAGGCATCACTTTTATATTTTTGTTTTGTGGTCATTGCAAACTTCCTCCAACTGTCGATTTATCACCAGCAAAGCAATCTGTTCATCCGTCAGCCCGGCATATCCTTTCGCCAAGTCACGAAAAGCTGATAACTCATTATTGTCTATGTTGTCGCGATCTTTCTTCGCAAACAAATATTCAAAGACCCAGTAATGCTTTCCCTTTGCAAGAATAATGGAACGGTGCATATTATCGTTCAAGCGTTTTTTAAAAACGCCGCCACCTAAGTCGTCAGCCTTACCTTCCAACACCTGTTCAATTGCTGCGCACAACTCAACATCGCGGATATTGGCTTTCTTCGCCGACTTGGCGAACCAAGATGTTTTAAAAATGCGTAATGTAATTGGCGTAAGCTCAAGCATGAGCAATCATAGCACCTAGTCCTACCAAATTTCAATTTTTTATCAGCACACTAAAAAATGTCTACGGCATCTCGTCAATCAGTTCTGGATGTCGATCCAACAGACGGAACAAATTTACGACCGCCGCCACATACAGGATCGTATTTTCTTTCCAAGCGGCGAACAGTGAAATCTCCTCGCGCCATATTCTGAAAATGATCAATAAAACCGTATTAATCAATGCGCCGATGGCACTCGCTGGCCTCTTCCACAACGGCGAGATAAAGGCCGAAACCGATGCGCGCCCGGCATCCCACCACAGCCGGGTGATCTGCTGGCAAGCCGACTTGATCGGATCATTGCTCGGACGCGCAGTCAAATAGCTGATGATGGAAGTTTCAATATAAATCTTACGTTTCATATCATCCCCTTGGTAACCTGACCCGGCAGAATATCCCGTAACTCGCATAAGACGTAATGTAGGGTGTCAATAAGCCTGTCCTGAGCGCAGTCGAAGGGCAAAGCGTATTACGCCGGACGGTTCGCGAGTTGTGCGACAAGTCGCCCATCATTGCGAGCACCATTTCATTCGGCGCAATAACGATTGCGCCCTACGCAGACTGCGCATCAAGTGGCGGCGTAGGGGAGCTTGGTGGCGACCCCTTCAATTTCTTGATCTTCTTCTGCATGGCCTTCTGCTCTTCGTTTTGCACGTACTGGACGCTACGAACGGAATTTAGTTTCCAGTTTCGCGGCGACAGAGTTACACGTTTTACTTTGCGGTGATCGCGAGGAAGGAAGCCGACTTGCAGAAAGACTAGCGTCGCCAGCGTTGCCGCAAGACCTGCGAAAAGTTCGTCGATCTTGGTAGCAGACTTTGCCATCGAGATGCCGAACTTGATTTCTGCTTGAACATCCGCTTTCCACTCTTCATCAGCCACCTCAACCGTTTCAGCAATGGTGAGAGCAATGGCGCGAAGCAGGCGAACCGTTTCAGTCTTCCAGGTTTTGAGAGAGCCGTAATCTTTGACCGCCCTGAAGCTCGCCGTGCCTAAGATTACCTCAAAGACGTCCTTCATCGGGTAGTACTGACAAAGATCTGCGCGAATGTCGGCCATGAGAAACCTAACTTTTGAGATTAGGAGCGCTGCACTTTTGCGATGCACTGGGAGGCAGCACAATGGGAACTAAAAACTTGACCCTTGTCACCGCAACATTCTCGATGCCCGTGGCATTCTTCGTACCAAGATTGATGCTTCCCAAAAAAACACCAATGCCTTCAGCGGAGTCTTTTTTATCCGTAGTAGCCAAGCCCACATCAAATTCCACTTGCGTCAGCATTGCATGATTAAACTCGTTATATTGTCCGTTTTGAGTAAATCTCATTTCAGACGGGTTAATTATTGCCCCCGCTGTTGCTGTTTCTTTTTGCGCCGCAGACACGCCTTCAACAATTTGCTGGAGAGTGGCCTGAATAAATTCTCTGAGTTCCATCGTATGTTCCATGTAATAGCATTGATAATTACTCTTACTCAACTCGCCAGCAACCTTGGCGCACCCTTATGCGTGGCAAACGTGAGTTGAAATAATATGCCTTCCCCAGTTGGCTTCTGATTTTTCTTCTTCCATCACTCATGGCACCTTCCCATCGAAAAATTTCAGATCGGATTTATACCTGCTGCATTCAAACACCCACTTTGTGCATTTATGCACAAAGTTGAGTTTCTTGGCCGGATCCTCGATAAATTGGATATGTATACTATCCTCTTTGAATAGTGTCAGTGCCAGTGTGTATCTTTCGCCAAACTGGTGTGCCACTGACGTTTCGTGCGTCGTGAGGGAAAAAGGCGCTCCGGGATGGCTCAACAATTTGACCTCGACGTAATAAATGCGATTGCCCTTTGTCGCATAGAGGTCGTAACCATGATTACTTTCGCTGTGGTCTTCTACTGTGCAGCCTTGGGATTTAAGCTCTTGCATTACATGCAGTTCTGCCATCCGCCATGCTTTTGTGTATTTTGTTGTCTCAACCTCCTCTGACCACGAGAGATCACATCCCGTAGGGATATCTGTAGGCATCGACGTACCTATAGCAGCGGACTCGGTTGCAAACTGATTCTCGCCTGCCTGCCTTGCTTGGTTATTCTGCGCAGCCTTGTCAGCGGGTGATAATCCACGTCGAACTTCTGCTACCAAGTTATGTGATACGGCGCACAGATCGGCTATTTCCCTTGTGGATAGCTTCGACCATTCAGGATCAGCAAGCACGATTTCAACTGCATTCCGCTTGTCAGCATTGGTGCGCGGTAATCCATGCGCACTGTTCGCACTTAACGCATATTGAAGTGCATCACGTTCGCCCCCAAGTTTCACCTCTGCCGAGATAGTCAGGCAACCGCTATGCTCATGTGCCATTAAGCGATGCCAGCCGTCAGCAATCCAATAGTTGTCACCATCAAAAAACACAATAATTGGCGGGAATTGCACGCCAGATTCGATACGTTCAACGTATTCAGCAACAGTGGCTTCGTTGATTGCTTCACGGACTTGCGCACCCTTTTGGACTTTGGTTAGTTCGAGCATGGTTTTTCCTATAACGGCATGTAGTAATCTGTTTTTTCAATAAGGACATTCAGTTAGTACTGCATACTAATCCAACGGTTCCAGTTTATGTAACCGTCGTCGAACCCGACTGCCTTCAGTATGACTAGCGCAACAAGTTGCGAAAAGTGGGGCATGTAGTCAAACAGTTTGAATTCAACATCCTTGCCATTGCCATTGACATTGACCGTGGTCGTCACTGAACTGTTGTGAAACAGCGCATTCCTGAGATGCGTGTATGTAGAAACCGCCCGCAGAAGATCATCCGGCTTATCGCACTGAACATCGAAGCCGTAACTCGTGAGCAGCCTACAGATAGGAACAGAGGAGTTGCGCGTTTTTCGATCATCGACTATTGCACGTGCATAGGATTCCAAGCCAGAATAGAGAAAGAAATACGAGACATCGACAAAAGGCACGGACTGACGAAATGTTTCAACGCACTTGAGGAACAAGACATTGAACTGTGTTTCCTTGCAGAATTGCTTATCCTGGAGTCGATCGAGCGCCTTCAAAATAAATAAACTTCTGGAGATTGGAAAGAAGGTGTCTGCGCCGATGACTCGCCCTCCACCATTGCATTTTCGGCGCATTGTGAGATTTGGAGAAAACTGGGCAAAGGGGTTGTCGCTGATTTGTTCTTCGGGCGAAGTAATCAGCACTTCGAGGTGCTCAACAAATGACAGTATCGCTTCGAGGTTGAAGAGGAGATCGTCGGATATCGATGTTCCCTTCAATATGGCTGTGAGATGATAGTTATCTGTGTCCCTTGCCCAGTCCTCGGCTTGCTGATGGTCGTTGGTAAGCGGCTCAATCCTTAAGCCGGGCAGGTCGATTGGGCAAGTGATCTGGTAACCGTATATCCCGCAGACGACACTCATATGAACCCCATCGTTTTTTCTATGCTGCCGAGAAAAGTCGTATTTTTTCGTTGACTGGTCAATATGCTGAAGGGAAAAGCCGTACTTTTTCAGGTGCTTGATAAGAACAATAGGTATAAAGATCCATTGAGACTGATTGGAACCCCATAAATTTTTCGGCCCAAATAGTGTAACTCGTTGTTCTTAATAGCTGGCCTGCGGAATTATAGGCACTTGCATTTATTGCAATATTCTCTTTCAACTTGCCACCACTTAAGCTGATTAGGTCGAAATTGATATCCATAAAGTAAACGTCCTCACCGTTCACCCGCCCCGGACCACCATGCACATACACCCCCGATATTGCAATGCCGAATTTCTCCTCTAATAACTCAAGTCGTTCAATGACTTTTGTGATTTCCTCTCTTTCCCTACTCATTGCCCTTCTCCTCGAAAAATTGCGACACAAATTCATATTCACTGCATTCCCACACCCACTGCCTGCACTGCCGCACAAACTTGAGTTTTGCAACGGGATCATGGACAAACTGGATGTGGACGCCATCCTTGCCGCGCAGCGTCAGCGCCAGCGCGTAACTCTCGCCACACTCCCGCGCCACGGCCTCTTCGTTCGGCGTGATGACAAAAGGCTGACCGGTGTAGTCCAGCAGCTTGACCTCGATGTAATGCTTGCGATTGCCCTTGGCAGCATAGAGGTCGTAACCGAGATTCTGGCGGCTGCGGTCTTCCACCGTGTAGCCGTGGGATTGAAGCACTTGCGCCACATACTGTTCCGCACCCCGCCATGCCGGCAGGAATTTTGTTTCAAGCTCCGGGCGTTGCGGCAAAGTTGTAGAGGGTGAAACGGGCGGTGATCCTGCCAGCAAGGGGTCGTATTCTACAGGTGTGGAGATTGGCTGCGACGTAGCTGCTGCTCCGGTTGCGAGAATGGGCGGACTGCCCGCCCCGGTTGCCACGCCTGGAACCAGCGTGTTTACGGCATCCCCCACAGCGATGCGGACGAATCGCGCAAGCTCGTTGCTGGTCACTCCGGCGGCGTTGATTTGCTGGATAAAAGCATCGGATAAGGCGCTGCCATCCCGCGCCATGCTCGTCAGGCTTTGCGCTTCGCCCGCGCCGAACCATATAGGCGCATCGGCAACACGCTTGGCGAGGCCTGCTGTGGCGGCATTGCGAATGGAGAAGACGGCGGTTTCCACGCAACCTTTTTGGGAGAGCGGTTTGTTATGTGCGGCTGCCAGCACGGCATCAAAGGATAAATGCGGCACGCCCAGATAACGCAGAAATGCCAACAGCCCGCCGTCTCTGGATTCCGCCAGGAGCATTGATTTACCTGCGGCCTTGGCTACCTTTCCGGCATCGCTGGCATTCAGCCAGGGCGGCGGGAGGAGAAGCTGTTCTTTCAAAACGGCGAGACGATCCCGCACGCGCTCGATCAACTCGGTGCGCAATGTGCGTTTCTGAAAAGCCAGGGTTGCCAGGTCGAAAGTCGGCGCCAGGCATAACGCAGTTTTGTGGTCTATCGGGCTTTTCTGGATAGCCTCGCGAAACAGGTTTGCCACCGCATCGGCTGCGCTGGCGACGCACTCGCCGGTGAAGTCATCGAACACAATGCGCGTCCGCGAAGGGTCGGTGCTGAAATCGGCATTGATTCGGATACCCAGCCCGGTTTGTTCCAAGGTGGGCAGGAAAGCGTGTACCAGGGCCGAAGAGGGGTTGAGGGGAACGGGTTTGCCCTCCAGCAGGGAAAAAGCGATGTCGCAGCGGGCAAACGAATGTATCCGCCAATCAGACCGGCGGTCATCGGAAACGATTTGCACGCCACGGCAATGGTCGTGCAACGCCTCGCGGGAACACGAGTAACGGCGCTCCTTGGGGCCGGTTAGCGTGGCTTCTGTGATGTTGCGCAGGAACAGCAGGTATTCCGCATCGAACAAAACGAATTCTTCCTCGACTTTGGCGCGGTCAATCCCGCCAAAGATAAAGATGGTCGAGAACCCCGCTGCGCGGATTGTCGCGAGCTTTGCGGCAAGCGGTTTGTCCGATGGAAGAGCCAGCGGATGGGGAATGCGCACGAGTGGTGTGGGCACATCCATCCCCAAACTTTCATGGGACAGTTGGCGCGAGAAAGTGGCTTCCAACGATTCGCTGAGCAGGTGAACTTCGCTCACCATTCCCACCACAGATTTGAAGCCGATCCCTCTGTAGCCAATGGACTGCCCGCGCTTTTTGTCGGAGGATGCGCTGCGGCAGAGCGAATAAAAATCGTTGCGCGAAAATGGCCTGCCATCGTTTGCGCAAATGAGCCGGTCACCGTCCTGCATGACAAGAAAGCGCTTCGCGCCCGCGTCATCCGCGTTCTGCAGCAGCTCGATGAAGGAACGGGCGGAGTAGGTCTCGGCAACATAGCGCTCAAGGTTCGCCAAGTCCGCGAGAAGTCCGGGGGAGAGTTTCGCCTCGGACAGCAGTTCATCGCGCACCGAATGTAGAATTGGATTATCCAGCATGAGGCGTTGTACCTGTTAACCGCGATGGCGCAATGTAAGGCCAGCGTGGGTGGGTGTCAAACATAAGTGCGGCAATACGCAATAAACTCATTCAGCACGTTCCGTATAACCCTTGTAAATCCACAAATCCGTTTCCGACTTGTGTCTGATATCGCCCGTTTCAATCCAATCAAGCGACTGCTCAAGGAAAATATCACGTTTATCCATGCGTGCCTTGACGTGGTGGGTAAGCCGAATATTTTTCTGGCAACGTAAGCTGAACATCTTAGCTTCCATCTTCGTTCGCATACAAAACGTAAAAGTATTTACGCAACTCGGCAACCATTATTTCAGCCATATACGTTTGGTTATTGCTGCGTCCACTTGCCGCGCACCTCGCGCGCCAGGCTGAAGATTTCCTGCAACCGGTCGGCATCACCTTCGGCCAGCGCCTCGTGGATAACTTTAAGCTCCTGCATGTAGCTGCCCAATTCATCCATCAGCGCGCCACGATTGGCCATGCAGATGTCGCGCCACATTTCAGGGCTGCTGGCGGCGATACGGGTAAAGTCGCGGAAACCGCTGGCGGCAAACGACAACAACTGGTCGCGGTTATCGCGCTGTGCCAGTTCATGCACCAGCGCGAAAGACAAGAGATGCGGCAGATGGCTCACCGCCGCGAATACCTCATCGTGTTGTTGCGCGGTCAATTCGCTGACTACTGCGCCACACGCCTGCCAGGCCTGACGCACGCGCAGCACGGCCTCCTGAGCATTTTCCGGCAACGGGGTCAACACGACTTTCTTGCCTTGATATAAATCGGGCTGTGCTGCGGCAGCGCCGCTCTTTTCCGCACCCGCAATGGGGTGAGCCGGAACGAACTGCGCCGCCTTACAACCGAGATTTTCGTAAGCTGCTGAGACCACATCGCCCTTGGTGCTGCCGCCATCAGTGACCAGCGTGTGCGAACCCAGATGCGGCGCGATGCGCGCCATCAACTCCGCCATCTGCCCCACCGGCGTTGCCAGCAGCACCAGATCGGCGTCATTTACTTCGGCAGCCAAATCAATGCCGACACGATCAATAATGCCGAGGCTGCGCGCCTGTTCCAGCGTGGCCGTACTGCGACCGAATCCCACCACCTCGCCCACCGCATTCGCACGGCGCAACGCCAGCGCGAATGAACCGCCGATCAGTCCGACACCGAAGACGACGATCTTGTTGAAAAATGGTGCAGTCATAACTTGCCACCCTCGTTAATTTCAATTTTGGAGTGCGGCGACAAGCCGCCGCAGCCCTCCCTCAACGGAAGTATCCGGCGCAGTCATGCCTGCGCACTCCAGAACTACAGCGTGCGACCAACCGCACCGGCGATTGCGCCCAGCGTGCCCATCAGTTTTTTCAATTCCTGCGGGGTCAGCGCCTGATCGGCATCGCACCAGGCATCGCACGGACTGGGATGCATCTCGATCAACAGGCCATCCGCGCCTGCGGCGACCGCAGCTTGCGACAAGGCCGCCACCATCCACGCCTTGCCGCCTGCATGCGAAGGATCGACGATCACCGGCAAGTGGGTCTCTTTTTTCAGCACAGGAATCGCGGTCACGTCCAGCACGTTGCGGTAGTAAGTTTCGAAGGTACGAATGCCGCGCTCGCAGAAGATGATGTTGTGATTGCCACCTGCCGCGATGTATTCCGCCGCCATCAACCACTCGGAAATGGTCGCGGACATGCCGCGCTTGAGAATGACCGGCTTGTTGATGCGCCCCACTTCCTTGAGCAGATCGAAGTTTTGCATATTGCGCGTACCGATCTGAATTACGTCCACGTCGTATTCCATGAAGGTATCCAGTTGGCGCGCGTCCATCAGTTCGGTGACGATGGGCAATTTGTACTGACTGGCCGCCTTGCGGAACATATCCAACCCTTCCGCTCCGTGTCCCTGGAATGCATAGGGGCTGGTGCGCGGTTTGAACGCACCGCCGCGCATCAAGCGACATCCCGCCTCATGCACAAATTTCGCAGACAAGTCCATTTGTTCCTGGGTTTCCACCGAACAGGGTCCGGCAATCACCTGAATCTGATTGCCACCCAACGGAATCCCGCCGATGTCAATCACGGTGTTTTCGCGATGCGACTCGCGCGACACGATCTTGTACTGCTTGGTGACATGCATCGCCGATTCAACGCCCGGCAAAGGCGTGAACATTTCCTCATTCAACTGGCGTTCATCACCAATTGCTCCGATCACTGTGCGTTCGATGCCGCGCGAAATATTCGCCTTCAGCCCCGCCGTTTCCAGCCTCTTGACCACCGTAGCAACTTGTTCGTCGGTGACATCTCTTCCCATTACTATGATCATGCTGTTTCTCCGAGTATCTGCTTCAATGCAGATAAAAATTTCTGATTCTGTGTTTCCAGACCAATGCTGACGCGCAAATAGTCCGGCATATTGTAATTACCTATCGGGCGCACAATCACGCCCAATTCCAGCAGGCGGCGGTAAACCTTCGCCGCGTCGGTGACGTGAAAGCTGACAAAATTACCGAAAGAAGGAATGTAGTCCAGCCCCAGAGTACGCAAACCGTCCGTCAACTGCGCCATGCCGCGCAGGTTCAGTTCAAAAGTGCGTTGCACGAACTCTGTGTCGTCGAGCGCGGCAATCGCTGCGGCCTGCGCCAGGCTGTTAACATTGAACGGATGGCGCACGCGATTGAGCATGTCAATCACCTGAGGATGTCCCAAGGCATAGCCGACGCGCAAACTCGCCAGCCCGTAAGCCTTTGAAAACGTCCTCGAAATCATAAGATTGGGAAACTCGCCCAACCAGCTCACGCTGTCGTAGCGACAGGTTTCCGGCAGATATTCGTTGTAGGCTTCGTCCAGCACCACCAGAATATGTTCGGGCAACGCGCGCATAAACGCGTACAACTCGTCGCCCGATAAAAACGTACCGGTCGGATTGTTCGGGTTGGCGATGAAAATCAGCTTGGCATTGTGCTCTACCGCAGCCGCACGCATCGCATCCAGATCATGGCCGAAGTTCCTTGCGGCCACGCTGACGCCGGTCGCACCCACCGCCTGTATCGCCAACGGATACACCGCGAAGGCATGTTCCGAGAACACGGCCTTGTCGCCCAACATCAAAAAGGCGTGCGCCGCCAGTTCCAGCAGGTCGTTGGAACCGTTGCCCAGCGCCAGCTGGCTGTGCGTCACGCCATAGCGCGCCACCAGCGCCGATTTCAGCGCATAGCCGTTGCCGTCGGGATACAGACTGATTTCGCTTAACGCTTCCCGCGCGGCGGCGACAGCCTTCGGACTCGCGCCCAGCGGATTCTCGTTCGAAGCCAGCTTGACGATACCGGTAATGCCCAGTTCCCGCTCCAGTTCGGAGATCGGCTTGCCAGGCTGGTAAGGGGCAATCGCGCGTATATAACTTGGCGCCAGTTCAGAATAATTCATTTCAATACTCAACAATATTCAACAATAACCACATGAGAAAACAGGGAAAATCCTGCTCAATGAAACCACGAAAAAATCATACCGATTTACTTTGCAAACGCGATTGCCAATAACGAGGCTGTCGGCTGTGGTGAGCAAATGCCACGATTATTATTTCGTCGTCAAGTACGACGTAAATCAAGTCATAAGGAAAACCTGACAAAATAAAACGCCGCACTCTTCGCTCAATCAACGGTGAAGCTAACGGGTACAACAGAATTGACCGGCGCGCGTCACGGACACGCAGCCATAATTCCTCTGCGACACGCTGACTACGCTCTCGATACCACGTCAATGCCTCGCTTAGCTCCAGACTTGCGATTTTTAGCAGCCGTACCTTCATTTATTGAGAAATTCCCCACGCAACCGCTCCATCACCAGATCGAAATCTTCCGCCTCAATCTCCCCCACCTCATAAGCCGCAATCCTGTCAGATGCTTCTAACGCCCATGATTTCTGCCAAGCATCGTTTGGTGGAACAACGAGTTCCTGCAGCGCATCGAGAGCGGTAACGCGCTCCTCCTGAGTCATGCACCTTGCCTGCTCAATAAACGCTTCCACACGAACATTCATTCCCCACCCTCCCACTTAAATAGTTAACTTATTGTTTTTTAACAAAATAAGAGTGGCACCATCCAACCTACCTTGGTTTGCGCAAAATCCAGTAAGTCTCGCCCGGCCAGCTTGGGAACATCGCACCGAACCACAGGTTAAAGCGCAACCACCATTTGCAATTTTCCAGGAAGAAGCCCTTCTTGCGCATAAAGAAAGCGCCGCTCAGAAACTCCACTTCCAGCCCGTTCGCCGCCGCCATTTCGCGCACGCGTTCGGGGGAGAACACACTGACATGGCCGAATTTACGCGCAGTGGCGCGTATCTTGTCTTCGCGACCCTGTGCAAACGATTGCGGCGTGGAGGGCAGTCCGCCGATCAGCATGCCGCCCGGCTTCAGATGAGGTACGATTTTCGCGACCAGTTCTTCCGGTTTGAACAAGTGTTCCAGTACGTGCAACAGGATCATCACGTCATATTGCTTGTCGTCGCTCAGTGCGAATTCAGCGCTTTCCAGATCGACCTGATAAAACCTGTTGTAGCCGACCCGCTTCAGTATTTCCTCGCGTATCAGTGCGTCCACGGCATCCCAGCTTGCCAGCTCGACTTTACCGCCGCCAAGCTCCACGGACGCCTTCAGAAAACCCAGCATCTGCCCGATATCCACGCCGATTTCGCACACATCCAGTGCACCCTTGCGTACCGATTCTTCACGCAAAAAATGATAGATAAACCAATATCTCACCATCCTGATCGGATAGCTGATGTGGCGTGCGTCCGCAGGAACGCCGTAATTATCGCTCTGAAAAGCCGGGTTGTTTTTCAGGAAGTCCACTTCCCAATTTAATTGCTTTATTGCCATTTTTAAAACACCTCTTTTTGATGGCGGATTGTGCCCTTGTACCCTTTAGGGTAAACCCACCCTACACCGCGACCGGATACGAACCTAAAATTTTCATAAACGCGGCAGATTGCTTGAGTTCAGCCAAGGCCAGCGCAATTTTTTCATCGGCCTGATGGCCTTCAATATCCACGTAAAATACATACTCCCACACGCCGGAACGTGACGGGCGCGACTCGAATTTGGTCATGCTCACGCCGTGCTTCGCCAGAGGAACCAGCAAATCATGCACCGCACCCGGTTTATTGGCGGCGGATAACACCAGCGATGTTTTATCCCTTCCGGAAGGAGCGACCTGCTGATTGCCCAACACCAGAAAACGCGTGGTGTTTCTCGCATCGTCTTCGATATTTTCCGCACACACGTTCAAACCGAAATGTCCTGCCGCCTGACTGCCCGCGATCGCCGCACTTCCCGGATGTTCCGCTGCCAGTCGCGCCGCTTCCGCGTTGCTCGATACAGGAATGCGTGCCGCATGAGGCAGATTCACGTTCAGCCAGCCCTGACATTGACCTAACGATTGCGGGTGCGAATACACCGTCTGAATTTCGCTGATCTCGCACACTTTGGCCAACAGGCATTGATGGATCGCCAGCATCACTTCGCCGCAAACTTGCAGTCCGCTTTGCAAAAACAGATCCAGCGTGCGACCGATAGCGCCCTCGGTGGAGTTTTCCACCGGCACGACACCATATTGAACCGCGCCGCTTTCCACCGCGCGGAACACATCATCTATGGTCGCGCATGACTGTCCCTGCACCGCAGTACCGAAACGTTTAAGTGCAGCCGCCTCGGTAAATGTGCCTTCCGGCCCGAGGTAGGCTACCGTCATCGGCGCCTCCAGCGCGCGACAATGCGACATTACTTCAGTGAACAGCGCGGCGACGGCCGCATTGCTCAACGGGCCCGGGTTGGCATTTTGCAGACGGCGCAACACTTGCGCCTCACGCTCGGGACGCAGCACCACACTGTCCGGGTGTCCGTGCAGCAGTTTTTCGCATTCCTTGAGATGACCGATCTTCTGCGCAAGGACGGCACGCTGATTGATCAGCCTGAGCAGCTCGTCATCCAGATGATTGATCTGTACGCGATACTGGTTCAGTTGTTCACTCATGGCATTTCCGGCAAAGGCAAATCGCGCACCATCAGCACGCCGGGTATGGCCGCGAGTTGCGCAATCAATTCAGCCGGCACAGCCGAGTCGGTATCCACCAGCGTGTAGGCCATTTCACCGCGCGACTTGTTCATCATGGTGTGAATATTGATACCCGCCTGTGCCAGCGTGGTGGAAATCTGCCCCAACATATTCGGCACGTTGGCATTGGCAACCGCCAGACGATAGGCCGATTCGCGCGGCATCGTAAGCGTCGGAAAATTCACCGTATTGGTAATGTTGCCGTGCTCCAGATACTCGCGCACCTGATCCACCACCATCACCGCGCAGTTTTCCTCGGCCTCTTCGGTAGAAGCGCCGAGATGCGGCAGCGTCAGCACCCCCGGCGCGTTTTGTAATTTTTGCGCGGGAAAGTCGCACACATAGCTGCGCAAGTGTTTTGCATGCAAACCGGCCAGCACCGCATCGCTGTCCACAATCGCGTCGCGCGAAAAGTTCAGCAGCACGCTGCCCTGTTTCATCGCCTTGACGCGCTGCTCGTTAATCAAGCCGCGCGTCGCCTCCAGCAACGGCACATGCAAGGTGACAAAATCGCTGTGTTTGAGCAAATCTTCAACGCTTTGCGCCTTTTTCACCATGGACGACAGACTCCATGCGCCCTCCACGGTGATTTCGGGGTCGTATCCATAGACGCGCATCCCCAGGCCCAGCGCGGTATCTGCCACCAGACGGCCAATCGCCCCCAGGCCGATGATGCCCAGCGTACGCCCGCGCAATTCGATGCCCGCATAATGCTTTTTGCCGTCTTCTACCAGTTTGTGCTGGGTTGCATCATCACCTTGCAAACCGGCAACAAATTGCAGCGCGGGCACGATATTGCGCGCTGCCAGCAACATGCCCGCGACCACCAACTCCTTGACCGCATTGGCATTGGCGCCCGCCGCATTGAACACCGGCACGCCACGCGCAGACATTTTTGCAATCGGCACGTTGTTGGTACCGGCGCCGGCGCGCGCAATGGCCTTCACACTGTCAGGAATCACCATGTCGTGCATGACTTGCGAACGCACCAGAATTGCGTCCGGTTCACTAACATCGCTGCCAACCTGATATGCAACAGAAGGGAAGCGTTTCAACCCTGATGAAGAAATTTTGTTCAGCGTGAGAACACGATATGGATTAGCCATTTTTTACTCGCTATGTATTTGATTTAAAACAATAAATCAAGCGTTCTGTTGCGAAAATTCGTTCATGAATTCCACCAGCGCCGCAACCCCGGCCAGCGGCATGGCATTGTAAATCGAGGCACGCATGCCGCCGACCGAACGATGCCCCTTGAGTTGCAGCAAACCACGCGCATCGGCTTGCTTGATAAAAGCGCCATCCAGCGATGCATCCTTCAAGGTGAACGGCACATTCATGCGCGAGCGGTTATCCAGCGCCACCGGACAATTATAGAATCCGTTGCTGCCATCAATCGCGGCATACAGCAGGTTGGCCTTGGCGATATTGGTCTGCTCCATCGCGGCGATTCCGCCGTTGCGCTTCAACATCTGGAACACCAGACCGGCGATGTAAATGCCATAGGTCGGCGGCGTGTTGTACATCGAATCATTCTCGGAATGCGTCTTGTAATCCAGCATGGTGGGCGTGCCTGACACGGTCTGTCCGATCAAATCTTCGCGCACGATGACGATAGTCAAGCCTGCGGGGCCGATATTCTTCTGCGCACCGGCATAAATCAGGCCGTATTTGGACACGTCAACCGGACGCGACAAAATAGTGGAAGACATATCCGCCACCAGCGCCACGTCACCCGCTTCCGGCAGCCAGTCAAACTCGACGCCGCCGATGGTTTCGTTGGGGGTGAAGTGCAGGTAGGCCGCTTCCGGGTCACATTTCCAGGCTGAAAAATCAGGCACAT
The DNA here is from genome assembly GCA_964385275.1 of uncultured Gallionella sp. Taxonomy (GTDB): domain Bacteria; phylum Pseudomonadota; class Gammaproteobacteria; order Burkholderiales; family Gallionellaceae; genus Gallionella. The sequence goes on from CAYLOK010000008.1 coordinate 37,909, forward strand.
AAGAAAAGTTCTTGTCCGCGCTGGTCGCAACCACATTCACATTGCCGAATTTCTTTGCTTCGGAAATCGCCTTCTTCGACCATTCGCCGGTGTTCAGGTAGTCGGCGCTGGTCTTGCCGCGCAGAAGGTTCATGGGGATCATCGCGAACTGCTGACTGGCGCCGCCTTGCAGAAACAACACCTTGTAATTAGCCGGAATCGCCATCAACTCGCGCAAATCGGCTTCGGCCTGGGCTGCGATACCCATGAATTCCTTGCCGCGATGCGACATTTCCATCACCGACATACCGCTGCCATGCCAGTCGAGCATTTCCGCCTGCGCCTGCTGCAACACTTCTTTCGGCAATACTGCCGGACCCGCGCTAAAGTTGTAGATAGTCATTACGTTTCTCTCCTGAAAAATTTTGTAAAGGGAGAAGAGGGAAGAGAGAAGGGACAAACCAGTGGTTTAACCCTTCCCCCTTAACCCTTCTCAGCCTTCCTGTCCTTCCTGCTCTTCTTCCGGTTCGACAAGGCGGCTCAGACCCGCCAGCTTCTCGCCCTTCTCCATATTCATCAGCGTCACGCCCTGCGTGGTACGGCCCATCTGGCGTATTTCCCTGACGCGAGTACGAATCAACACGCCGCTGGTGCCGATCAACATAATCTCATCGTCGGCATTCACCAGCGTCGCCGCAACCACCTTACCGTTGCGTGCTGAAGTCTGAATCGCAATCATGCCTTGCGTGCCGCGCCCGTGACGGGTGTATTCCGTGATCGGGCTACGCTTGCCGTAACCGTTCTCGGTCGCAGTCAACACGCTTTGCTCTTCGTTCTCGGCCACCAGCAACGAGATAACCTGCTGCTTGGCAGCCAGCTTCATACCGCGCACACCGCGTGAGGCACGGCCAGTCGCACGCACATCGTTCTCATCGAAACGCACTGCCTTGCCGCCGTTCGAGAACAACATCACATCGTGCTGACCATCGGTAATCGCCACGCCGATCAGATAATCGTCTTCATCCAGATTGATCGCGATGATGCCGCGCTTCATCGGACGGGAGAAATCGTTCAGTGTGGTCTTCTTCACCGTGCCGTTGGAAGTGGCGAAGAACACATACTTGTCTTCGACAAATTCAGTCACCGGCAAGATAGCGTTGATCTTCTCGCCCTCTTCCAGCGGCAGCAAATTCACGATCGGCTTACCGCGCGCCGTGCGGCTGCCTTGCGGCACTTCATAAACCTTGAGCCAATACACGCGACCGCGATTGGAGAAACACAGGATGAAATTGTGTGTGTTGGCGACGAACAGGTTGTCGATGAAATCGTCTTCCTTATTGGTGGTAGCCTGCTTGCCGCGCCCGCCGCGCTTCTGCGCACGGTACTCGTCCATCTTCTGCGCCTTGATATAGCCGCCATGCGACAGCGTGACGACCACATCTTCCGGCGGAATCAGATCTTCCATACTCATATCCTGAGTATGCGTAACGATCTCACTGCGGCGCTTATCGCCGAACTGAACCTTCACGGCGGCCAGCTCATCGCCGATGATCGCGGTGACACGCTCAGGTTTAGCCAGAATATCGAGCAGATCGGCAATCTTGTCCATCACATCGCGGTATTCGCCGATGATCTTATCCTGTTCCATGCCGGTCAAGCGTTGCAGACGCAACTCCAGAATCGCCTGCGCCTGCGCATCGGACAGGAAGTAGCAACGCTCGCCGCCCTTATCGACCAGGCCGAACTGGGGAGCCAGTCCGTCCGGGCGCGACGCCTCGCTGACGCGGCTCAACATATCTTCAACCAGCGAAGAACGCCAGTTGCGCGCCATCAGTTCACGCTTGGCGTCGGCGGGGGCCGGAGCCGCCTTGATCAGCGCGATAATCTCGTCCACATTGGACAGCGCAACAGCCAGGCCTTCGAGCACATGTCCCCGTTCACGGGCTTTGCGCAATTCAAACAGAGTGCGGCGCGTGACCACTTCGCGGCGATGGCGCAGGAATGCATCCATCACCTGCTTCAGATTCAACAATCTGGGCTGACCATCCACGATGGCGACCATATTGATGCCGAAGCTGTCCTGCATCTGGGTATCTTTATACAAGCGGTTGAGCAGCACATCGGCGTTTTCGCCGCGCTTTAACTCGATCACCGCGCGCATCCCGGACTTATCCGATTCGTCGCGGATTTCTGAAATGCCTTCCAGACGCTTTTCGCGCACCATCTCGCCGATCTTCATCAGCAGATTCGCCTTGTTCACCTGATAGGGCAGCTCGTCGATAATGATAGCCTGGCGTTCGCCTTTGCCAATATCCTCAAAGTGGCAGCGCGCACGCATAATCACACGCCCGCGACCGGTACGATAACCGTCCTTCACCCCCGCCAGACCATAGATGAAACCGGCAGTGGGGAAATCGGGAGCCGGAACGTATTCGATCAGCTCTTCGATGTCCATCTCGGGGTTTTTCAGCAGCGCGAGACAGGCATCAATCACCTCAGACATGTTGTGCGGCGGGATATTAGTTGCCATGCCCACCGCAATACCGGAGGAGCCGTTCACCAGCAAATTGGGAAAACGCGCCGGCAACACCAGCGGCTCGTGCTCAGAACCGTCATAGTTCGGCCCGAAATCCACGGTTTCCTTGTCCAGATCAGAGAGCAATTCGTGCGCAATCTTCGCCATGCGGATTTCGGTATAACGCATCGCCGCCGCATTATCGCCGTCCACCGAACCGAAGTTACCCTGCCCGTCCACCAGCATGTAGCGCAGCGAAAACGGCTGGGCCATACGCACGATGGTGTCGTACACGGCGGTATCGCCGTGCGGGTGATACTTACCGATGACATCGCCGACGATACGCGCCGACTTCTTGTAAGCGCGATTCCAGTCGTTTGACAACTCGTGCATCGCAAACAGCACCCGGCGGTGTACCGGCTTCAAACCGTCGCGCACATCCGGCAGCGCACGTCCGACAATCACGCTCATCGCATAGTCCAGATAGGACTTGCGCATTTCTTCTTCAAGACTGACCGGCAGGGTTTCTTTGGCGAATTGTTCCATGGGTATTTGTGTAGTTGGCTCAAAAAACAGCTTGTAAGTTTACCACAGCCTGCCATTTCCAAGCCAACCATTGCCCGAGACAATTACCGTAACAACATCAAGCGGGTCAGGCCCGACAAGGATATAGTTGGCTACGATAGCAAGTTTTGCTAAAGTCACGCCCTATCCATCAAACCACGCACCCGCCATGAGCAACGCTGACCCCGTCGAAATCGAGAAATTTTCCCAGCTGGCCCACAAATGGTGGGACCCTCACAGCGAATTCAAGCCGCTGCATGAGATCAACCCCTTGCGCCTTAACTACATTGATCGTTTTGCAGAGCTTGCCGGCAAAACAGTGCTGGATGTCGGTTGCGGCGGCGGTATTCTGTCGGAAAGCATGGCCGGGCTGAAGGCCGATGTCACCGGCATCGACTTATCCGACAAGGCTTTGCAAGTCGCCAGGCTGCACCTGCTGGAGAGCGGAAAACAGGTCAATTATCGCAAAATCGCCGTGGAAGACATGGCTGCCGAACAACCCGGCCAGTTCGATATTGTCACCTGCCTGGAAATGCTGGAACATGTACCCGACCCGGACAGCGTGATTGCGGCGTGCGCAAAACTGGTCAAGCCGGGCGGCTGGGTGTTTTTCTCGACGCTCAACCGCAACCCGAAATCCTATCTGTTCGCCGTAATCGGTGCGGAATATGTGCTGAATATGCTGCCGCGCGGCACGCATGACTACGCCAAATTCATCAAACCTTCCGAACTGGCTCAATCCTGCCGGAATGCCGGACTGAATGTGACTGACCTGATCGGCATGAGCTATAACCCGCTCAGCAAGGTCTATTCACTAGGGAAAGACACAGACGTGAATTACATGGTGGCCTGCCGCCTTGATTAACCCCCTCTCCCCCAACCCCTCTCCCGCAAGCGGGAGAGGGGAGCGCGACAGCGCGGGAGAGGGTGTGATCAAAGCCGTTCTGTTCGATCTGGACGGCACCTTCGCCGACACCGCACCCGATCTGGCCGCCGCACTCAATCACGCCCGCGCCGCGCGTCAACTGCCGCCACTTCCCCTGGCGACTATCCGTCCCCAAGCCTCGCACGGTTCGCGCGGCCTGCTTAAAATCGGCTTCGACATCGAACCGGATGCGCCGGATTACAACGCCCTGCGCGACATCCTGCTCAAACACTACGAACAAAATATCTGTGTGCATACACAATTGTTTGACGGCATGGCCGAACTGATTGCCGAGCTGGAACATCGCAATATCAAGTGGGGCATCATTACCAACAAACCGCACATCTACACGCTGCCCTTAATGCAGGCGCTGGGTTACGCAGACCGCGCAACCTGCCTGATTAGCGGCGACACTTGCGCAAACGCCAAACCGCATCCCGAACCGATGCTCAAAGCCAGCGAAATTATCGGCGTTGCACCTGAACACTGCCTGTATCTGGGCGACGATGTGCGCGACATGCAAGCCGCCAATGCCGCCGCGATGCGCGGCATCATCGCCCGCTACGGCTATATCAGTGCGGATGCCCGGCTGGAAACCTGGCAGGCACACGCAATAATCGACCGCCCGATTGAACTTCTCGACTTGCTGCCCCTCTGAGTCTGCTACAATCCGCCACGTTTTGGTTCACGGCTAACCGCCCGTTCCAAAACATCGTTTTGTAGCAGTACCAACCGGGGACGACATGGCTTCGACGTGGGTTGCAAAGCAGAGTAGGGCATACCGAGGACCAGCAACCTCGTAAATCAGCTGGAAAAAACTAGTCGCAAACGACGAAAACTACGCTTTAGCCGCTTAGTCGGCTGAACCTCACACCCTGCTGTCCATGGAGGGGCTCAAAGTCGCAAGACTGAGATGAGTGAGGTAAATTACATGGAATCGTGCCGGTCAGGGTCACTTTGATCGGAGCTAAAAACAAGGTGACTCGTCCCGTACCAGCCCGCCGGTTGGCGTGTCCGGGATTAAATCAAATAACATGGCTAAGTATGTAGAACTGCCTGTAGAGTGCTTGCGGACGCGGGTTCAATTCCCGCCGTCTCCACCAATAACGATAAATCAGCCACCCTCGCAGGTGGCTTTTTTATTGACTTTCCACCCAAAAATAGCAAAAAACACCAATAAAATCAACAGCACATCATTTCCACCCGTTGTTTCATACAGATTCAAAAGGTTTCAGTTAGTGTCACTGCGTCCGGTGATTATGTGAGTATTTTCCTGCTTTTGTGTATTGAAACCCAGTATTTACTGGTACTTTCCCGGTTCCCGGTGGGTGCTCTCTAAAGAGAGAGTGAGCATTGGGAATGCTCATCTCACTCGACTGCTTGATCTGGCAGGGCAGGCAGCACTCAGTAGTCTTGCCAAATTTTGCCAAACCGACTAATCTTGAGCCATGAGCACAATGAACATATCCCTACCCGACACGCTCAAGTCCTTCGTGGATGAGCAGGTCAATCAAGGCAGCTACGGCACCAGCAGCGAGTACGTGCGTGAGCTGATCCGCAAGGATCAGGATCGCCTGCGCCTGCGTGGCCTCCTGCTCGCGGGCGCGGCGTCTGCACCGGCAGCACCGGCCGATCCGGCCTACTTTGAAGGGCTGCGTGATCGGGTGCGCAAGGCGGCCAAGGTGGGCGCTCGCGGGTGACGGCCAAGCCCGTCGTTCCGCGTGAGCTGGCCAACCGGGACATTGACGATGCGATTGCCTACTATCTCGGCGAAGATGCTGAACCAGCGGCACTCGGCTTCATTGACGCCTTGGAGCAGGCTTATGCGCACATCGCTCGCCACCCTGCAACTGGATCGCCACACTACGCCCACGAATTGAACCTGCCCGGTCTGCGCTTCTGGCCGCTGGCACACTATCCCCACCTCGTTTTTTACGTTGAGCGTCCAGAGCACATTGATGTCTGGCGCGTGCTGCACGGCCAACGCGACATCCCGGCATGGATGCAGGAGCCCGACACCCTCTGAGTCTCGCCCAGGCGAAAGGGGTCCTTCCTGGCGAGATTCCAATACGGGAGGCGACAGCGCGGCATTGCGCTAGCGTCCGACTGCAAACCGAGGTTTGCAGGGTTTGCGGTTTGCACCACGGCAAGGGGCGGGAGTTGAATTCACACCCTTCGAACCAAAAACGGCCACCCCTTTTAAAGCCAGCATCGACGGGGCTTTCGGCTGATTTTGGTACCCAAAACAGGCAAAACGGCCACCGAGCAAATTGACCGAAGAAAAGGACGAGGTAGGCGTCAGTGGCAGTTTGCTTGGTGTTCATCGTGGGCTCCGTGGTTGATTAACGACACCATGAACGCGCTGATTGATCAGGAAGCCAAGTCCAAGCAAGAAAATAATGCGCACGTCAAGTGGTTTTCATAGCCACAGAGCTGTCATTCTGTTAGAGTTTCAACGATTTAAGACGACTATAAAGGTCAACGCTTGAGCGCCAATACCATGAACACCGAACCTTGGGTCACAGCGGAACAAGTTGCCCAGCACTTGGGCGTGGTGAAAGACACCGTATACCGCTGGCGCGAGCGCAAGGGGCTACCCGCGCACAAGATCGGACGGCTGTGGAAATTCCAGCTGTCCGAGGTCGATGAATGGGTGCGCGCGGGCGGCGCGGATGAAGATTCAGAACGCAGAAATGTAGATCACACGGCTGCGCCAGGGGCAGGAAAAGCATGAGCAAATCCGAGGCACAAACCCGTTCTGAGCTCATTGACCAGCAGCTGTCGCAGTCCGGCTGGAATGTCAAAGACCCTACGCAGGTCATAGAAGAATTCGACATTCTGACGGCTTTGCCACAAGGTGTTGCTGAGCCCCGCACCCCCTACGAGGGCCACCAGTTCAGTGATTACGTATTGCTGGGAAAAGATCGCAAACCCCTTGCCGTCGTTGAGGCTAAAAAGTCCAGCAAGGACGCAGCCATTGGCCGCGAGCAGGCAAAACAATATTGTTACAACATTCAGAACCAACTTGGCGGTGAGTTGCCATTCTGTTTTTACACCAACGGACTGGAAACGCATTTCTGGGATCTAGGGAGCTACCCGCCGCGCAAAGTCGTTGGTTTCCCGACGAGAGATGATCTGGAGCGCTTCGCCTATATCCGCCGTAATCGCAAGCCGCTGACGCAGGAGTTCATCAACACCTCTATCGCCGGGCGTGACTACCAGATTCGCGCTATCCGTGCGGTGCTGGAAGGCATCGAACAACAGAAGCGCGATTTTCTGCTGGTTATGGCCACCGGCACCGGCAAAACCCGCACCTGCATTGCCATGGCGGATGCACTGATGCGCGCTGGCCATGCCGAGAAAATTCTGTTCCTGGTGGACCGTATCGCACTGCGCGAGCAGGCGCTGGCCGCATTCAAGGAACATCTGCCCAACGAACCGCGCTGGCCCAATGTTGGCGAAAAACTTTTTGCCAAAGACCGTCGCATCTATGTTGCCACGTACCCGACGATGCTCAACATCATTCGCGATGAGTCACAAAGCCTCTCGCCACATTTTTTTGATTTCATCGTGGTCGATGAAAGCCATCGCTCCATCTACAACACCTACGGCGAAGTGCTCGACTATTTCAAAACCATCACGCTGGGTTTGACGGCGACACCTACCGACATCATCGATCACAATACCTTCCAGCTTTTCCATTGCGAAGATGGCCTACCGACCTTTGCCTACACCTATGAAGAGGCCGTGAACAACGTGCCGCCTTACCTCTGCAATTTTCAGGTCATGAAAATTCAGACCAAGTTCCAGATGGAGGGCATTAGCAAGCGCACCATTTCATTGGATGACCAGAAAAAACTGATCCTGCAAGGCAAAGAAGTTGAAGAAATCAACTTCGAAGGCTCTCAGCTCGAAAAGCAGGTGATCAACAAGGGCACCAACACCCTGATCGTCCGCGAATTCATGGAAGAGTCCATCAAGGACGCCAACGGTGTATTGCCGGGGAAAACCATCTTCTTCTGCGCAACCAAGGCGCACGCCCGGCGGATGGAAGAAATTTTCGACAAACTCTACCCGCAGCACAAAGGCGAGTTAGCCAAGGTGCTCGTATCCGACGATCCGCGCGTTTACGGCAAGGGTGGTTTGCTGGATCAATTCACCAACAACGATATGCCGCGCGTTGCCATCAGCGTGGATATGCTCGACACCGGCATCGACGTGCGCGAGATCGTTAACCTCGTGTTTGCCAAGCCTGTGTATTCCTACACAAAATTTTGGCAGATGGTCGGACGCGGCACGCGCTTGCTGGAAACCAGCAAGCCCAAGCCCTGGTGTACCGACAAGGACGTGTTCCTGATTCTCGATTGCTGGGACAACTTCGAATACTTCAAGCTGAACCCTAAGGGCAAAGAGCTCAAACCCCAATTGCCGCTGCCTGTGCGGCTGGTTGGCCTGCGCCTGGACAAGATCGAGAAGGCCAGCGACAGCGGTCATGCCGATATCGCCGCGCGTGAAATCGCCAAGCTCCGCCTGCAGATTGCCACGCTACCCAAAGAGTCGGTGGTCATCAAGGAAGCAGCCGCTGCACTGGCGCGACTGGAAGAAGAAAACTTCTGGATCAGCCTCGCGCACCCAAAGCTGGAATTCCTGCGTGCCGAGATCAAGCCGCTGTTCCGCACCGTCTCCGAGGCGGATTTCAAAGCAATGCGTTTCGAGCGTGACCTGCTGGAATACTCCCTCGCCCTGCTCAATGAAGACAAGGAACAGGCGGACACCCTCAAAGAAGGTATCGTGGAGCAAATCAGCGAGCTGCCAGTCTCAGTCAGTTTTGTTAAACAGGAAGAGGCGCTCATCCGTGCTGCGCAAACCACGCGCTATTGGGCCAAGGCGGACGAAGACGCCTTCGACGACATGGTCGCCAAGCTCGGTCCGCTGATGAAGTTTCGCGAGCAAAGCTCCGGTCAAGAGCAAACGCACCTTGATCTGGCTGATGAACTGCACAAGAAGGAATGGGTGGAATTCGGCCCGCAGCACGAGGCCGTTAGCGTCAGCCGTTACCGCGAAATGGTCGAGGCCTTGATCGTCGAACTGACAGAGCACAACCCCATCCTGCTCAAGATCAAAAATGGCGAAACAGTGAGTGCTGATGAAGCTACAGAACTGGCAGCACTGTTGCACGAAGAGCATCCGCACATCACTGAAGCCTTGCTGCGCCAGGTTTACAAAAACCGCAAGGCGCACTTTATTCAATTCATTCGCCACATTCTCGGCATCGAGGTGCTGCAAAGCTTTCCAGATACCGTCAGCGCAGCTTTTGATCAATTCATCCGCTCACATACAACCCTTAACAGCCGCCAGCTGGAATTTCTCGGCCTGCTGAAAAACTTCATCGTTGAGCGCGAAAAGGTGGAAAAGCGGGACCTCATCAACACGCCCTTTACGGTCATTCACCCGCAGGGCATACGCGGCGTGTTCAGCCCAGCCGAGATCAACGAAATCCTGCAGCTCACCGAACAATTGGCCGCATAACACACAGGTATCCCCATGCTGCAAAACAACCCCGAACTCAAAAGCAAAATCGATCAGCTCTGGAATAAATTCTGGAGTGGTGGCATCAGCAATCCGCTCACCGCCATCGAGCAGATCACTTACCTGCTATTCATGAAGCGGCTGGATGAGCTGGATCAGAAAAAACAGGCGGATGCCGAATTCACTGGTGAAAAGTACACCTCCAAATTCGAAGGAAAATGGATTCCGCCGGAATACCGCGCCAAATTGCGCGACGGCGATACCCAAGGTGAAACGGATAAAAAACTTGCCGATGGAAAAATGTATGAAATCGAAAAGCGCAGCCTGCGCTGGAGCGAATTCAAGCACATGCAGGCCGAAGACATGCTGCAACACGTTCAGAGTAAGGTCTTCCCGTTCCTGAGGGACCTGAACGGCGCCGAATCCAACTTCACTCACCACATGAAAAATGCGGTGTTCATCATCCCAAAACCAGCCCTGCTGGTGGAAGCGGTGAAGACCATCGACGAAATTTTCGAGGTGATGGAGAAAGATTCAAAGGAAAAAGGCCAGGCCTTTCAGGACATCCAGGGCGATGTGTATGAAATGCTGCTGTCGGAAATCGCCACCGCTGGCAAAAACGGTCAGTTCCGCACCCCGCGCCACATCATCAAGCTGATGGCTGATCTGGTGCAGCCGCAACTCGGCCACCGCATTGCCGACCCCGCCTGCGGCTCCGGTGGTTTTTTGTTGGGTGCCTACCAGTACATCGTGACGCAGCTCGCAATCAAAGCGGGGACTAAAGACCTAACGCCCGATGAAGATGGCTTTGTACGCACTTCGGTCGCCGCCGCCCTCACCGAAAAAGCCCAGGCCATCCTGTCCAGTTCGCTCTGGGGCTATGACATCGACAGCACCATGGTGCGTTTGGGGTTGATGAACCTGATGATGCACGGCATCGACGAGCCGCACATCGACTACAAGGACACGCTGAGCAAGAGTTTTATCGAAGAATCCGAATACGACATCGTGATGGCCAACCCGCCCTTTACCGGCAGCATCGACAAGGGCGACATCAACGAAAACCTCAGTCTCGGCACCACCAAAACCGAACTGCTGTTTGTCGAGAACATCTACCGCCTGCTGAAAAAGGGCGGCACTGCCTGTGTCATCGTGCCGCAAGGCGTGCTGTTCGGCTCCGGCGGCGCTTTCAAAACCCTGCGCCAGTTACTGGTCGAGCGTTGCGACCTGAAAGCCGTGATTACCCTGCCGAGCGGCGTATTCAAACCCTATGCCGGGGTGAGCACCGCCATTCTGCTGTTCACCAAGGTCTGGGGTCCCAAAGACAAAATCACCCAACCCGCCACCGAGCAGGTCTGGTTTTACGAAATGGCGGCTGATGGCTATTCGCTGGACGACAAGCGCAGCAAGCAATCAGGCTATGGCGACCTGCAGGACATCGTCGCCAAATACCACGCGCGCAACCCCGAAGCCGACTCCGACCGCGCAGCGAAATGCTTTGCCGTGCCCCGCACCGAGATCGAAGCCGAGGGGTATGACCTCTCGCTCTCCCGCTACAAGCAGGACGTGTTCGAAGAGGTGAAGTACGACAAGCCCGGCGTGATTCTGGGCAGGCTGCTGCAAGCGGAAGTGGGCGATGCCAGCGACGCCGATCTAGCCAAGGTACAGAGCGGCATCGTGCGCGAGTTGCTGGCGTTGCGGGAGATGTTGCCGTGACAAACGCCACGACTTTTACGGCCGTCATTGCCTCGATAGCGCGCGCGCACCATGAGCTGGCGACGCAGGCGAGCAAAGCGGTCAACATCAGCCTTACCTTAAGGAACTGGTTAATAGGCTACTACCTTGCCGAGTACGAATTGCACGGCACGGATAGGGCAAACTATGGCGAAAACCTGTTTGCAAACGTAGCCGATGCACTCTCCCAGACAGGCGTGGCCTCATGCGGCAAGCGGCAACTTTACGCTTATCTGGGCTTCTACCAGGCCTACCCGCAAATTGTGCGGTCACTGCCCGCACAATTTCACACCGGCGTGATGGATGCCCTCGCAAACACGCAGAAGAAAGTGCGGTCAGCGACCGCACTTTCGCAAATAGAACCGCAAAAACTGTTGAGCGCCCTGTCGTATACGCATTTTGAACAACTGCTCACCATAGCCGATGCGACCAAGCGCAGCTTCTACGAAACTGAGTGTATGCTAGGCAACTGGTCGGTGCGCGAACTCAAACGCCAGATCAACAGCCTTTATTACGAGCGCTCAGGCTTGTCGCACGACCCACAAAAACTCTCGACGCTCGCCCATACCAACGCAGACGTTCAGCAGGGTTTTAATATTCGCGATCCCTATATTTTTGAATTCCTCGGCCTGCAAGCCGCCGAGGTGATGAGCGAATCTCACCTGGAACAACAACTCACCGACAAACTGCAAGCCTTCATGCTGGAACTCGGCCACGGCTTCTGTTTTGAAGCGCGGCAAAAACGCATATTGATCGGCGGCGAACATTTTTTCGTCGATCTGGTGTTTTATCACCGCATTCTGAAATGCCACGTACTGGTCGAACTCAAGCTGCAAGCCTTCAACCACGAAAACCTCGGCCAGCTCAACACCTATGTCAACTGGTACCGCCAGCACATGATGACTGCGGGCGACAATCCCCCCGTGGGCCTGCTGCTCTGCACCGACAAAAACCATGCGCTGGCGGAATACGCCTTGGCGGGCATGGACAACCAATTGTTCATCTCCAAATACCAATTGGAGTTACCGAAGAAAGAAGAGATGCAGCGGTTTATGGATGATCAGTTGAAGCAGGTAGGGCAAGGGGGCGCGGATGAAGGTTAACCACGAAAGACACGAAGAGGGTTTGGCAGGTATTTTGCCTTTAGGCAAAAACTCGCAAAAACACAAAAAAAGTTTGGCGCTGACGGAAAATACACTGCGCGAGTTGCTGGAATTGAAGGGGATGGTGGGATGAAGAAAGTAAAGCTTTCTGATGTCTGCGATATTTCGAGCGGTGGTACTCCATCAAGAAATAACCTTGAATATTTCAATGGGGATATTCCATGGGCAAAGATTTCTGACATCGAGAATGCGGATAACGGTGTTGTTTACGCGACCGAAGAACATATTTCTTCCGAGGGGTTGAAAAACATTCGCGGAAAGTTGTTTCCCAAAGGCACTCTTTTGTTTGCCATGTATGGGTCGATAGGAAAGGTCGGTATTGCCGGAAGAGAACTATCGACGAATCAAGCGATACTTGGGATACGACCGCAGAGAGATGACGAAATAAATCTGAACTATCTCAAGTCATGGTTTGAAAGCAACAAGCAGAAGCTAATCAATCAAGGGCGCGGTGTTGCGCTAAAGAATCTCTCGGCGACCATTGTTAGAAATCTAGAAATACTACTCCCGCCGCTCGACGACCAAATCCGCATTGCCCATCTGCTCGGCAAAGTGGAAGGGCTGATCGCCCAGCGCAAACAACACCTGCAACAGCTCGACGACCTGCTCAAGAGCGTGTTTCTGGAAATGTTTGGCGATCCGGTTCGGAATGAGCGAGGGTGGGAGAAAAAACCACTCTCAGCGTTACTCGTAGACATTGAAAGCGGGAAAAGCCCCACATGTGAGCCCAGAAAAGCTACCGAGGATGAATGGGGCGTGTTGAAGCTTGGGGCGGTAACCAGTTGCTTCTTTAAAGAATGGGAAAACAAGGCACTGCCTCAAGATGTAAATCCATCAGTGCGAGACGAAGTTAAACCTGGCGACCTTCTTTTTAGCCGAAAGAACACATACGAACTTGTTGCTGCATCTGCATATGTTTTTACCACTAGGCCAAAGCTGCTCATGCCGGATCTGATCTTCAGATTCGTTTTTCAGGATGATGCGGAGGTCAATCCCATTTTTATCTGGAAACTGATCACAGCAGATTCTCAGAGAAAAAAGATCCAATCGCTCGCTGCTGGAGCTGCTGGCTCGATGCCGAATATCTCGAAGGCAAATCTGAAGCAAGCACTGCTCCCTATCCCTCCATTAGGACTGCAAAATAAATTCGCTGCGATCGTTGAGAAAGTCGAAACCATCAAAACCCGCTACCAGCAAAGCCTAACCGATCTCGATGCTCTCTACGGTGCGTTGAGCCAGCAGGCGTTCAAGGGCGAACTGGATTTATCGCGGGTGGTTCCAATCGCAGAAACAGGAGCCGCGCCATGACTGAATCCAACCGCATCGAATACAAACGCGAGCTGACCGAAGGCCTCGAAAAAGAGGTTGTGGCTTTCCTCAACTACCACGATGGCGGCGTGATCTATTTGGGTATCGACAGAGACGGCGAGGTAACGGGGCTATCCGGTGCCGATGCTGTTCAACTGGCCGTCAAGGATCGGTTGAAAAACAATATCCTTCCATCCATCATGGGACTGTTCGATGTTCTGCTCGAACACCGTGAAGGCAGAAACATTGTTCGCATCACCGTGGCGGGCGGGCTGGAAAAACCCTACTACCTGAAAAAATACGGCATGACGCCTAAAGGGTGTTTTCTTCGCGTTGGCAGTGCTTCTGAACCGATGACGCAGGAGATGATTGAATCCCTGTATGGCCGCCGCGTTCGTAATACTATCGGCAGAATGGATTCACCACGCCAGGATCTGCGCTTTGAGCAACTGACTATCTATTACGACACCAAAGGGCTGAAGCTCAACGCTGCCTTCATGAAAAATCTGGAGCTTCTGACTCCCGATGGAAAGCCTAACTATGCGGCCTATCTGCTGGCCGATGAAAACGGCGCCTCTCTTCAGGTGGCCAAATATGCCGGAACCGACAGAGGTCAGCTCTCTGAAAATCGCGACTATGGCCACTGCTCCGTCGTCAAAGCACTGAAGTCTGTTCTGGATAGAGTGACTGTAGAGAACACGATCTTTACCCGAATCGGTTATCCGTTACGGGAAGAGCGGGAAATGATCGACTCAACCGCCATCCGCGAGGCGATTATCAACGCCGTGGCGCATAACGATTACTCCTACGGCGCCACGCCAAAGATCGAATTTTTTTCTGACCGTGTGGAAATGACCTCCATGGGAGGCCTTCCCTACGGCGTGGCAGAAGAGGATTTCTTCAGTGGCTTCTCCGTGCCACGCAACAAAGAGATCATGCGTGTATTCCGTGATCTGGAAATCGTCGAGCAACTAGGGTCTGGCATTCCCCGCATCATCAAGGTCTACGGTCGTGAAGCCTTCGAAATCCGCAAGAGCTTCCTCCGTGTCGTGATGCCCTATGCAAAACCTTTTGCTCGGGACGAGGCCGCATCAGAAGGTAACGGTTCGGTGAAAAGTTCGGGGATTGGGTTGGCAGGTGGGTTGGCAGGTGGGTTGGTAGATGGGTTGGTAGAAAGCCAGCGTCAGATACTGTTGCTGATCGTCGAAAATCCGCGTATCTCGAAACGTGAAATGGCAGAACGCATCGGTATCAGCACCACCGCCATTGATAAAAACATCATCGCGCTGAAAGAAAAAGGATTGTTGCAGCGCATCGGCTCTGATAAGGCTGGCCACTGGGCGCTTCTGGAGGATGCCTGTGAATAATCAAACCGCCCATCTGCTGGAGCAACACTTCGACACGGCGTTTTCTGCGCCCAACGGCATCAAAAAACTGCGCGAGCTAATCCTGACGCTGGCAATGCAGGGCAAGCTGGTGGCGCAAGACCCTGGCGACGCGCCGGCTTCCGAGTTGCTGGAAGAAATTAGGCTCACGCGAAGCCGCGAAGACGCGAAGGGAAAAAGCAAAAAAGGGAAGGAACTGCCGGAGATTAGGGCGGAGGAAATGCCTTATGTGTTGCAGGAGGGGTGGGAGTGGGTGAGGTTGGGCGAAATAGGTATCACACAGACAGGCACAACTCCGCCAAGCAATGTCCCAGAAAATTTTGGTCAATATATCCCGTTTATTGGACCTGGATACATCAAAAACGGGATCATCGATTACACAGGTGACGGCTTGTCAGAGCAGGGGCTTGCAAAAGGTAGATTGATTGATGCGAACTCCGTGCTCATGGTTTGTATCGGTGGAAGCATCGGCAAACATGCGATCAATGATATTGGCGTTACCTGCAACCAGCAAATAAACACTCTGACGCCCTACCCCCCCGTGCTGGTGAGGTTCGTTTACTGGGAAATGGCGACAATTTTATTCCAAGAGGCTGTTATAGGCCAAGCAGGTGGTTCAGCTACGCCAATAATCAATAAACAGAAATGGTCATCGATTCCGCTTCCTCTGCCGCCCCTCCCCGAACAACACCGCATCGTCGCCAAAATCGACCAACTCATGGCCTTGTGCGACACGCTGGAGCAGCGCATAGCCGACGCCACTGCCAAACAAACCGAACTACTCAACGCCGTCATGGCTCAGGTGTGAGGAAATGGCAATGATTCGCTCATCCCACCGTTTTGCCTTTGCTTTTCTTCGCGTCTTCGCGCCTTCGCGTGAGCCGGTTTTACCTTTGATCTTGCCTTCGTGTGAGGCAAACAGGAGCGGGGCATGAGCAAGAACAAACAACCACTGGCTCCCAAGAATAATGAAGCCTCACTTGTCCGTTCATCAGCGGCCGAATACCTGACTTTTGTCGCCGCTGGCGGGCAATCAGAAACTGGCGTGGAAATGCGCTATGAGGATGAAAACCTCTGGCTTACGCAGAAGATGATGGCCACGCTCTACGATGTGTCTGTGCCCGCCATCAACCAGCATTTGAAACGTATTTTTGCTGACAACGAACTCGAAGAAGCGGCAGTTATTAAGCAGTACTTAACAACTGCTGCCGATGGAAAAAACTATCAGGTCAAGCACTACAGCCTGCAGGCCATCATTGCCGTCGGTTTCAAGATCGAAAACGAACGCGCGGTGCAGTTCCGCAAATGGGCCAACCAGATTGTTAAGGATTACACGATTCAAGGGTGGGTCATGGATGCAGAGCGCTTGAAGAGTGGCGGCAGCGTGCTGACGGATGAATTCTTCGAGCGCCAGCTGGAAAAAGTCCGGGAAATCCGCCTCTCCGAGCGCAAGTTCTACCAGAAGATCACCGACATCTACGCCACGGCACTGGATTACGACACGTCGGCCACCGCTACCAAACGCTTTTTTGCAGCAGTGCAGAACAAGCTTCATTACGCCATTCACGGGCAGACGGCGGCCGAGGTGATCGTGGATCGGGCTGATCACAATAAGGAAAACATGGGCCTGACCAGTTGGGAGGGCGCGCCCCAAGGGAAGGTCCACAAATACGACGTTGCTGTTGCCAAGAACTACCTGACGGAGTTCGAACTGGCGCAGATGCAGCGGATTGTTTCCGCCTATCTCGATATGGCAGAACTTCAAGCCATGCGCCGTATCCCAATGACGATGGCGGACTGGGAAGAACGCCTGGGCGGCTTCTTGAAACTCTGGGACCGGGATGTGCTGCAGGACGCAGGCAAGGTAACGGCAGAAATCGCCAAGGCACACGCCGAGAGCGAATTCGAAAAATACCGCATCGTGCAAGACCGGTTGTTTGAGAGTGATTTTGATCGGATGATCAGGCAGATTGAGTCCGGCAGCCGACCGGACATCGCCAAAGAATAGCGGAGATGGCCACGAAGAAGAACACGCCCAGTTGGAACGACGTCAAGACTAAGCTCGTTGACTTTGATCGCGCGGGCTTGCTCGGGCTGCTGCAAGACCTGTACGCGGCCAACAAGGATAACCAAGCCTTTTTGCACGCCCGCCTCAGTCTGGGCGACGATGTGCTCAAACCGTACAAGGTCACCATCGACCGCTGGCTATGGCCCGACGTGTTCAAAAATCAGGACACGTCGGTCGCCAAAGCCAAAAAGCCGATCGCCGATTACAAAAAGGCCATCGGCCAAGCGGAAGGTCTGGCTGAGCTGATGGTGTTTTATTGCGAACGGGCAGCGGGATTCAGCAACGATGTCGGGCTGCAGGATGAAGGCTACTTCGACGCGCTGGTGCGAATGTTTGAACAGGCTTTAAAAACCATCGCCAGTTTGGCCGACGCGCAACGCAAGCCCTTATGGGACAGGCTGGATACCGTGCGCAGCACCTGTCACAACTTCGGCTATGGCGTCGGTGACGAAATGGACGACTTGCTTGCCGAGTACGGGGCCGATGATTGAACGCGATCCGTTGGCCACGCTGCGAGCCGAAAACGCCCGCCTGATCGCGCTGCTGGACGGTCACGGTATCGAATGGCGCTTGCCACCCGAGCCAATCCCGCCGGAACCAGCGCCGCCCGCCCCGGAGCCAGAACCATCCCGTTTGTCCACCGCCGAGAAAGTAGCGTTATTTCGGCGGCTGTTTCGAGGTCGCACCGACGTTTACCCCATCCGTTGGGAAAGCAAAACCACAGGCAAATCTGGCTACGCACCGGCCTGCGGCAATGAGTGGCTGGCAGGTGTTTGCGAAAAGCCGCGCATCAAGTGCGGGGAATGCAATAACCGCCTACTGATTCCGTTGTCGGATCAGGTGATCTACGAGCACCTTGCCGGTAAACGGACGGTCGGCGTCTATCCACTGCTAACCGATGACACCTGCCATTTTCTTGCCGCTGATTTCGATGAGGCGGAATGGCGGGAGGATGCCAAGGCGTTTTACCAATCGTGTCACGAACTGGGTGTGCCGGTCGCCCTTGAGATATCGCGCTCTGGCAACGGTGCGCATGCTTGGGTTTTCTTCTCCGGCAGCGTATCGGCTCGGGATGCGCGCCGACTCGGTACGGCCATCATCAGCCACACCTGCGCCCGCACTCGCCAACTGAAACTCGAATCCTATGACCGACTGTTTCCCAATCAGGATTCAATGCCCAAAGGCGGTTTTGGCAATCTGATCGCGCTGCCACTGCAGAAGCATCCGCGCGAGAAGGGCTGCAGTGTGTTCGTGGATGTTGACTTGCGACCTCACCGGGATCAGTGGGCGTTCCTGGCCTCCATCCTGCCAATGCCAGCACACGATATCGAGCCCACCATTCTTCGAGCGACGGGTAACGCGCACCCGCTCGATGTGACCTTCATCGATGAGGAAGATCAAAAAGAACCGTGGAAACGATCCGCATCCGCCAGCAAGAAGCTGGTCGGGCCGATGCCGAAATCGCTCACAGTGACGCTGGCCAACCTGATCTATTTCGAGAAGGCGCAACTCCCGCAGTCGTTGGTCAACCGGCTGATTCGTTTGGCTGCCTTCCAGAACCCGGAGTTTTACAAGAAACAGGCGATGCGTTTCTCGGTGTGGGATGAGCCGCGCGTAATCGGCTGCGCTGAAAACTATCCCAATCACATCGCGCTTCCGCGCGGTTGCCTGGATGCCACGCTGGAACTGCTTCGTGACAACGCGATTGGCTGGGAGCTGATCGACGAGCGATACGCGGGGTCGCCGCTGGACGTAGCATTTGCCGGCACCTTACGGCTGGATCAAGAATTCGCCGTGGCGGCCATGCTGCATCACGATGCAGGCGTTCTGTGCGCACCGACGGCTTTTGGCAAAACGGTTACGGCCGCAGCGATGATTGCGCGCCGTGGTGTGAACACGCTGGTGCTGGTGCATCGAACCGAACTGCTCAAGCAATGGCAGGAACGCTTGCAATCATTCTTGGGCGTGGGCAAGGGCGTGGTTGGCACCATCGGTGGCGGAAAGGCCAAGCCGACAGGCAAAATCGATATCGCGGTGATGCAGTCGCTGTCGCGTCAGGGTGAAGTGAATTCGCTGGTCGAAAACTACGGTCACGTGATCGTCGACGAATGCCATCACGTCGGGGCGGCATCGTTTGATGCAATTCTGAAGCAGGCCAAAGCCAAATACGTGCTCGGTCTGACTGCAACACCGATCCGCCGTGATGGTCAGCAGCCGATTATTTTCATGCAATGCGGGCCAACTCGGCACACCGCCGCCAAGCCCACGGGTGCGCCGCACGATCTTGCTGTTACGCCGTGCACATTGCATTCGCGAATTGATTTGCCGCAGGATGCGGGGATTCAGGATGTCTTCCGGAACCTTGCCATTGACCAAGCCCGAACAGACGCAATTGCTGCCGAAGTCATCAACGCCTACGGCCAGGGTCGCAAGGTGCTGGTGCTGACCGAGCGCACCGAACATCTCGATGCCATCCAAACCGCCTTGGACGGCAAGGTTCCATCGTTGTTTGTCCTGCACGGGCGGATAGCCAAGAAGCAGCGTGCAACACTGATCGCGGAGCTCAATGCGCTGCCACCGGATGCTCCACGTGTTCTGCTGGCAACCGGCAAGCTGGTCGGTGAAGGATTCGATCATCCCCCGCTCGACACTCTGGTGCTGGCGATGCCGGTTTCGTGGAAGGGGACGTTGCAGCAATACGCAGGCCGACTGCATCGTGAGCACGCCACCAAAACCGATGTGCGCATCATTGACTTCGTCGACACCGGTCACCCCGCGCTGCTACGGATGTGGGAAAAACGCCAGCGTGGATACCGGGCGATGGGCTACCGGATGGCGGAAGGAACGGATGCAAATTGACGCGAAACCCTTGCCGTTCCTCACAATCCCGAACCATTGCTTTTAATCTTGGGGGGCCACAAAACGCTTGGTCAGCCACACACCAAATAAAAACGACACCCTTGTGGTGTCGTTTTTATTTATTGATTAAAATTGCACGGGAACCGCGTCCGGTACGGGCGCGGGATGAGCGGGGAATTCGAACAGCACTGCTGCGAGCCCGCGAATGACAACGCGCATGCAGGCGCGTTGGATGGCCGACATGACCAATTCCCTCATCTGAAAGCTCACATTACTGATGACTGGCTCCCATAATACATCGCCAGGAACCTGCCATTCGTGGGTAATCCCCCATTCCCAGCAGCCGTCAGAAGTTGGATAAAAAGCCAGGTTTTTTATGTGATCGGCATCTCTTGCGCATCCTACCTCAAGCAACAATTACCTGTGTCAAATTTCACCCGAACAGTTTTCCTGGAGGAATTCCCCGCCAAAAAACGACCAATCAGCCACCACAGAACCTGCTCTGGTCTTTTGGATGTAAATGGGCGGGAATCCAGTTGTCTGATAGAAGAAATAGGCCTTTTGGCCTATTGACCGGAATTGGGAATGAGGGGATGCTGCGAATCCATGCCGGGAATGAATGGGAAACCGAGGTTTGTCGCACATTATTGCCCCTGTCTTCCCCGCATCTGAACTTCCCTAAAATAGTTGCACTTCGAACTTGAATACGCGTATTACCGAACTGCAAGGAGAATTACTTTTCTAGCCAAAGGAGCGTATGAAATGAAACATTCACTCGCCAAATCATTGACAGCAATCCTGGCTTTGCTGTCGTTGATGTTCAGTTCCATTGTGGTACCCCGCGCGCACGCTGGAGGTGTGGTCGGCAACGGCACGCCGGGCAGTTGCACCGAAGTCGCGCTTAATATTGCGCTGGTTGGTGGCGGAGGGATTACTTTCAACTGTGGCGCTAATCCCAAGACGATCGGACTGACCAGCGAAAAATTGATCGAATTCCCAACCACGATTGATGGTGGCGGGAAGATCACACTGGATGGCAACTGGGCCACCCGCCTCTTCAATGTAAACACGCTGGATCCTGTTTGGCCTGTAGGATTTAAAAACATCACGCTCAGTAATGGAAGCGCCGACAATGGCGGAGCCGTCTATTTCGGCGCTGATACTGTCTGGATGGAGAATGTCGCTATTGTTTCGAGCTACGCCCGCATGGATGGAGGCGCGATCTATGTGGGTGGCGGCTCATTGACCCTCACAAACGTCGCCCTGTACGCTAACCTCTCAAGCCAAGAGGGCGGGGCGGTTTACAATAACGGCGGCACGTTGAACTTTACCAACGTACTGTTTCAGGGAAATACTGCCTTGGGCTGGGGCGGCGGCTTAAACAACAACAATCAGGGTACGGCAACTATCACGGGCTCCACATTTCGCCAGAATCGCGCTGGTGTCCGCAGCGGCAGCTACTCCAACGGTCCTGGCGGCGGCGGTATTGACAACTATAACAGTGTACTTACGGTGAGCAACTCCCTCTTTGACCGTAATATATCCTACCAAAACGGCGGCGGCTTGAGGACTGAGGGTGGCGGCAACGTCACACTGACCAGCGTCACTTTCAGTGGTAATGAGACGGATTATGCCGGTGGCGGCATTTCTAACCAAAATGCTACCACGCTGTTAATCAATGCTACTTTATACGGCAATAAGGCAGCACCGACTCTCGGAGATGCCCTCGCCTCGTGGAGTTCATTGTCGCTAAAAAATACGATCATCACCGGAAATGGTAAATATAGTTTGTGTCTTTCCCCTAGCAATACAAACATCATTTCACTCGGTCACAACCTTTCCAACAACACGTCATGCGCCACCTATCTAAACAAGGCCGGTGACCGGAATAATACTAACCCGCTATTGGGTGTTCTGCAAAATAATGGCGGCTCCACGTGGACCCATTTTCCCCAAGCCGGAAGCCCGACAATTAACGGAGGGACAAATTCCGGCTGCCCTGCCACCGATCAGCGCGGTGTGCGCCGTCCGCAGGGCGCGGCCTGCGACATCGGTGCGGTGGAAGTCGGTTTAACGGCTACCTTCAAGTCTGTTGGCATCGGTGATGGCTGGGTCCTCGAATCCGGCGAGAACAGCAACGCAGGCGGAACAAAGAGCGTTGCCACCGACAATATTTTGGTTGTCGGCGATAACACGGCGAGAAAACAATATCGTAGCATCCTGCATTTCAATACTGTCGGCTTGCCGGACAATGCGGTCATTATCAAAGCCACGCTCAGGATCATGAAGGCGGGAGTGAGCTGGAATCCATCCACACTCGGCGCCCTGCTTGTGGATATGACCAAGCCATCCTTTGGCGCTGCGGCGTTGGCGCTTAATGATTTTCAAGCGGTGGCAGGCAAACCGAATATTTTTAATCCATTCACAATTGTCGGCAGTTGGTATAGCGCGACATTGAAAAGTGAGGGACTCGCTTATGTCAATCGGCTGGGCACGACTCAATTCCGCCTGCGCTTTACCAAAGATGACGACAATGACATTCTTGCGGATTATTTGATGTTCTACAACGGCAACGCTCCTGTTGTTAATCGTCCGCAGTTGCTTATTGAATATTACTTACCATAACCCAGCTTTAAACATCCAAGAGGCGGCGTTTGCGGCGCGAGAAAGAATCTCGCGCGTGATCTCTGCGCCCGAGGCAACTCGCTCTTTATGCACATTTTTGAAATTGCATGAATTCTTGCTATTTCGGTTTTCCATAGCCGACAAACTGCCGCTGCGCATCCTGAAACTCCTCCGCAGTCAACAAAACCGGCCCGCCGACTTGCAAAGTGAGCAGGTAAAGTTCGCTCAGATTCTCTGCTTCAACGGTATTCCTGAATGCTTCGGCAAGATTTTCCCCCGCCGCGATCATGCCGTGATTCGCCAGCAGACAGGCGCGGCGATCTTTCATGGCAATCAGCGCATTGTCGGATAAGGCCTGCGTGCCGAAGGTCGCATAATCGGCACAGCGCAGGCTGTCGCCACCCAGCAGTGCCAGCATGTAATGGAACGGCGGAATGTCGCGCCGCAGACAGGCCAGCGCCGTCGCCGCATTGGCATGGGTATGCACTACCGCGCCGAATTCTGGGCGCTGTGCGTAAATGTCGCGATGAAACAGCCATTCGCTGGAGGGCTGCCAGCGCCCGTGCGACCGCCCGGAAAGATGCACGAACACAATGTCATCATCCGTCAGCCCTTCCGCGCCGAAACCGGAGGGCGTAATCAAAAAACCCTCACTGTGACGCACACTGAGATTGCCCGATGTACCGTGGCTCAAACCCATCGCGTCCAGCTTTTGGGTAGTGCGCACCAGCTCGGTGCGCAGTTGTTGTTCGTTCATTTCATATCCTCAAGCAAGCATGGCACCAATGGCAGCTGCGTTAGCCGCAACCAGTCCGCGCTCGGTAATCAGTCCGCTGACCAGTCGCGCCGGGGTCACATCGAAGCCGTAGTTGGCTGCAGGCGAGCCTTGCGGCGTCAGCAATACACGGCGCACCTGCCCGTCGTCGCACAGACCGGAGATATGCGTCACCTCGTCTTCAGCGCGTTCCTCGATGGGGATTTCCTTAACGCCGTCTTGCAGCGTCCAGTCCAGCGTCGAGGTGGGCATCGCCACATAGAACGGCACGCCGTTGTCATGCGCCGCCAGTGCCTTCAGGTAAGTGCCGATCTTGTTGCACACATCGCCCGTCGCGGTGACGCGATCCGTGCCGACAATCGCCATATCCACCAGAGCGTGTTGCATCAGATGCCCGCCCGCGTTGTCCACGATCACCGTGTGCGGCACGCCGTGCTGCGCCAGTTCCCAGGCAGTGAGACTCGCACCCTGATTGCGCGGACGCGTCTCGTCCACCCAGACATGCAGCGGAATGCCCGCCTCGAACGCGGCGTAAACAGGGGCCAGCGCCGTCCCCCAGTCCACCGTCGCCAGCCAGCCCGCATTGCAATGAGTCAAAATATTGACAGTTGAATTAGTGCGTTGATGAATGGCGCGGATGATTTCCAGCCCGTGCCGGCCAATGGCTTGATTGATTTCCACGTCCTGATCGGCGATGCGCCCCGCCTCAAACCAGGCAGCCTCGGCACGTTCATCCACCGGCAACGGCGACAACACGGTGCGCATCCGCTCCACCGCCCAGCGCAGATTCACCGCCGTCGGCCGCGCCTTGGCCAGCATGTCGCAAGTCGCCTTGAGCGCCGCATCGGACGCGTGGTGTCGCATGGACAACGCCACGCCATAAGCTGCCGTCACCCCGATCAACGGCGCGCCGCGCACCTGCATGGAGCGTATCGCGAATTCCGCATCGCGCATGGAATTCAAACGCAAGGTGGCAAACACATGCGGCAACCGGGTCTGGTCGATGATCTCCACCGCCCCATCGGGAGTCGGCCAGATGGTGCGATAAAGGGTGCCGTTAACTTTCATTGTTTAATTCTCCGTTACTTGCTACAAGCCACAAGCTTCAACTATCAGTCGCCTGCAAACTCGCACAGCGCGAACACCTTGTGGCCGTGTTTTTCCAGCCTGGCGCGGCCGCCGACATCCGGTAAATCAATCACGAAACAGCACTCGACCACGATACCGCCCATGTCCTCGATCAGTTTGGTGGCGGCTTCCGCCGTACCGCCGGTGGCGATAAGATCATCTACCAGCAGCACACGGTCACCGGGTTGTATCGCATCCACATGAATCTCGATGCGGTCGCTGCCGTATTCCAACTGGTAATCGCGCCCTACCGTCTCGGCGGGCAGTTTGCCTTTTTTGCGTATTGGCACGAAGCCCAGACCCAGTTCATAGGCGACCGGCGTGCCGACGATGAAGCCGCGCGATTCGATACCTGCCACTTTGTCTATTTTTATATGCTTGTATCTATTGACTATTTCATGAATGGTGGCGCGCAGCCCGATGGGATCTTTGAGCAGCGTGGTGATGTCGCGAAACATGATGCCCTGATGGGGATAATGCGGGACGGTACGGATACGGGATTTTATAGGCATAATAAATTCAGGATTCAGGATTCAGGATACGTCCGGCTACCGCCGAGAGTTTTTCAAGCATTGCCGGATCACGCGCTTCCGGCGCGGTGAGGATGGCGTATTGCAAGGCGCTGCGGCAGGCGCAGGCATGGGCTTCATCGTCACCATGTACCGGCTGCGCGACTCCTTTCACCAGCGCGCGCGCCTTGTCGGCGTTCTCCAGCAACACTTTCACGATGGCGTCCACCGTGACGTGGTCGTGGTCAGGATGCCAGCAGTCGAAATCCGTCACCATCGCCACGGTGGCGTAGCAAATCTCGGCTTCGCGCGCCAGCTTGGCTTCCGGCATATTGGTCATGCCGATCACGTCGCAATTCCACGAGCGGTATAGTTCGGATTCGGCGAGACTGGAGAACTGCATTCCTTCCATCACCAGATAGGTGCCGCCGCGCACCGCCGGGATGCCCAGTTGCCGCGCCGCCGCAAACAGATGATCGCCCAGACGGTTGCACACCGGGTGCGCCATCGAGACATGCGCGACCATGCCAGTGCCAAAAAAGCTTTTTTCGCGGGCAAAAGTTCGATCTATGAATTGATCGACGATCACAAAAGTGCCTGGCGGAAGATGTTCCCGCAACGACCCCACCGCGCTGACCGAAATAATATCGGTCACGCCCAGACGCTTGAGGGCGTCTATATTGGCGCGAAAGTTGATGTCCGACGGGGAAATGCGATGCCCCCTGCCGTGGCGCGGCAGAAATGCAATCGGTTGCCCGGCCAGTTCGGCGAGCAGCACCTCATCCGAAGCTTCGCCGAATGAAGAGGTTACTTTTTCCCAGCGGGGATTTTCCAGCCCCTCGATGTGGTAAACACCGCTACCGCCAATAATACCCAACATAGCTATCTCAGTCTCCCAACATGGACTTGTAAATAAAATTTTGCAGCGCGGTAAGATCCATGCTCACGGTTTGAACAAACTCCATGCCATGCATGACGATCCTGTTTCCCGTCTGGTGATCGTTCTCTGCATGCACATTGCGTATCACGGACGACACCAGAAATACCTGATTTTCTCCGCCGACTTGCATGCGCAAGCCCACCGTTACGGCATCGCCCACCTGGCCGAAGGCTTTGCCGGCATGAATGCGCGCGCCGGAAATACTCATATCTTCGATGATGGCAGGCACTTTCAGCCCGCTCGCCGCCGATTCAATCGAACACACCAGCCTGAGCTTGATGCGTACCGCACCGCGCATATTGGTCGTCTTGATCTGCGGAGGAAAGGCCAGATGCAGATAAGGATATGGGGTCAAACAAACGCTGACCACATTACTGCTGAACTCGTAGGTCTTGGTACCCGAAAAACCACGCACCAGAAACCCGACCCCTTCCTTGATGAAGCTCAGCTTTTCTTCCTGCCGGGGATGGGATACCAGCACGCTTTTTTTATTCATGAAACCGATCAGTTTCACAAAATAACGCTGTTTATCCGGGGAAAAATCCTGCAATTGCAGTGTATCGCCGATGGTAAGCTTGACAGACAGCAAATCCTCGATTTTCTCTACCGGCATGTGTTTTCCGGCAACCGGCTCTGCTGACTCCATTTTTCGGCTGGCAACTTCGTCCTTGCCTTCGCGAAACAATCCGTCTTCACAAAGCGCTTCAATCTGCCGTTGCGATTCAACCAATATCCCCTCATGCAGCAGCAGGCGTCCGAATTTATCGTAAATCGACCATGCCAGCGGTTTACCGACCTGGATCTCGTTTTGTTTAACCGGCTGCAGCTTATCGTCCATACATTTTTCCTTCATGACATCCGAACCGGCACACGCGCCGTGACGGCACACATCAATTCATAACTGATGGTTCCCGCAACCGCCGCAACCTCTTCTATCGGCATACCCGCACCCCATAATGTGACGACACTCCCTACCCCGGCCTGTGGCAAGGCCGTCAAATCCACATACAGCATATCCATTGAAACGCGCCCCAACAACTGCGATTTTTGCCCGTCCACCAGCATCGGCGTGCCATTTGCCGCATGACGCGGATAGCCGTCGGCGTAGCCGCAGGCAACAATGCCGATACGCATGGAGCGATCTGCGCGGAACAGGCCGCCATAGCCGATTGCATCACCGGCACATAATGCCTGCGTGGCGATGATGCGGCTGCTCAGGGTCATCGCCGGTCTCAAACCCACAGACTGCGCGCTGACTTCATTGAACGGCGACGCGCCGTACAGCATGATGCCGGGACGCACCCAGTCGCCGTGTGTCGCAGGATAACGCAGCAACGCGGCAGAGTTGGCCAGGCTGCGCGCACCGCGATAAGCGCTCGCCACCTCATTGAACAAGGCTAATTGCCCGGACACGCCGCGCGCCGCGTCGGCATCGGAAAAATGACTCATCAGCGTGATTTCGCGCACCGCCGCATGGCGGCGCAATGCTTCCATCGCTTCCGCCACCTGCGGGGCGGTAAAGCCCAAACGGTGCATGCCGCTGTTGACTTTGAGCCAGACATCCAGTGCAGCACGTCTCGGATAGGCATCCAGCAACACAATCTGCCAGGTACTGTGAATCACGCAGGTCAGCTCGTATTCGGCCACCAACGCCAGATCGTCCGCATCAAAAAACCCTTCCAGCAACAGGATAGTCTGGCGGTATCCCGCCTCGCGCAGCCGCACGGCATCCTGTATATCCAGCAGTGCAAAACCGTCAGCGCCCGCCAGCGCCTCAGCCACGCGCAGCAAGCCGTGGCCATAGCCGTTCGCCTTGATAACGGCCATGATGCGCGCCGAGGTGGCGCGACGTGCGACGTGCAGATTATTTTCCAGCGCATTCAGATCAATGTGGGCTTGTATGGGACGCGGCATGAATCTTCTGTTTCAACGGGATTTCAATGACGCAATGATAGCAGGGGCTATACTTTCGTGATATAAAACGGCCTGATAAAAAACATACCCCCAAGTTGTATGAATCTCGGCTTCTACATCATCCTCGCCGCGCAATTTCTGTCCGCGCTCGCTGACAATGCATTGTTGTTTGCCGCCATTGCATTACTCGGTGAACTGAATTCGCCGAATTGGCACACGCCGATACTGCAACAGGGGTTCATCGTCTCCTACATCGTACTCGCCCCGTTCGTCGGCGCCTTTGCCGACTCGCTGCCCAAAGGGCGCGTGATGTTCATCAGCAATATTATTAAACTGTTCGGCTGTATCGCCATGCTGGTCGGTGTCAATCCTTTACTGGCCTACGGCATGGTCGGCCTGGGCGCGGCAGCCTATTCACCGGCGAAATACGGCATCCTCACGGAATATCTGCCGCCTGAGCAGCTGGTATTGGCGAACAGCTGGATGGAAGGCCTCACCGTCGCCGCCATCGTGCTGGGCGCGCTGATCGGCGGCATGCTCATCAGTCCGGGCTTCACCGCGCCGGTGCTGCATGCACTCAATATCCCGCTGATTGACAGCATCCCCGAACTGGCGATTCTGATCATCGTGTTCATCTACATTGCAGCGGCGATCTTCAATCTCTACATCCCGCACGTAGCGATAGATCACAAACCGCTCAGCCGCAATCCGGTTTTCCTGCTGTCTGAGTTCTGGCACAACTTCAAGCTGTTATGGAAAGACCCGCTCGGTCAGGTCTCGCTGGCCGTGACCACCTTGTTCTGGGGCGCGGGCGCCACCCTGCGCCTGCTGGTACTGGGCTGGGCGGCAGTAGCGCTGAATTACGACATCGGCACCGCCGCCAAGCTGACCGCCTGGGTCGCCGTCGGCATCGCCATCGGCTCGATACTGGCGGCGAAGTTCGTCAAACTGGAAAATTCGGTAAAAGTGCTGCCGGTCGGCATCGCGATGGGGGTAGCCGTACTGATCATGATACCCGTCACCAACAGCACGCTGGCCATTCTGCTGCTGATCGTCATCGGTGCGATGGGTGGCTATTTCGTCGTGCCGATGAATGCGCTGCTCCAGCATCGCGGTCATTTACTAATGGGTGCGGGCAGCTCGATCGCCGTGCAGAATTTCAACGAAAACCTGAGCATCTTCGCCATGCTGGGACTGTATGCTCTGATGCAGAAACTGGATTTCAGCATCTACATCATCATCCTGATATTCGGCCTGCTGCTGTCCGGCATCATGACCGCGCTGTACAAACGGCACGGCCACGATCAGGACAGCGGGAAAATCTAGCCCGCCAATCCGTTCATCGTATCCACGGCCAGGCACAAATCCTGCCAGGCTTTCACCTTCTCCATCGGGCTGCGCAGCAGATAGGCCGGATGGTAGGTAACGATCAGCGGAATGCCGCTATAGTCATGTACGGCGCCGCGCAACGCAGCGATAGTCGTATCCGTATCCAGCAAGGCGGAAGCGGCCGTCTTGCCGAGCGCCACGATCAGCTTCGGCTTTATCAATGCAACCTGACGTTTCAGATACGGCAAACAGGCCGCAACCTCGCCCACATGAGGATGCCTGTCGTCTTCCGGTCGGCATTTGATGACATTGGCGATGTACACCTTGTCGCCGCGCTTCAATCTGATTGCCAATAGCATATTGTCGAGCAGACGGCCCGCCTGCCCCGTGAACGGTTCACCCAGCGCATCTTCTTCCGCGCCCGGCGCCTCGCCGATAAACATCCAGTCGGCCTGTTCATCGCCGCTGCCGAACACCGTCTGCCTGCAGCCTTCACGCAGTTTGCACAGTTCGCAGTCCCGCACTTTCTGCCTGAGTTCCGGCCAGGCTATATCGGCAAGCGGCCCTCCTGCGATTTTTAGCTGAAATTCGCGTAACGAGTCTTCGCCAGCCTCATCCTGCCCGTAATCAGCCGGCTGAAAATCATTGTCCGGCGGCGCGGCAAAAAGGTCTTCAGCCGCCGCCTCAGTCGAATGGGCTGGCGCTATATCGCCCGCCAGTCGGTTTGATTCACCCGTGACAATATCTTTCTCCTGCACCGGGGCAACGGGCGCATGAGTTTCCGCCCCCTGTTCATCGGCGGCCACTTCGACGCAGGGCGCCGATACCACGTCTGGCGCAGGCTGTTCGCGCCGCACCCACAAGGGGTACAGATTCAACTCGCGCAACATCGCTTCGCGTCTATCCATTTGATTCACCCGATAATCCCCGCGCCATCACCAGCGCGTCCTCGCTGCCCTCTGCATTGCGGTAATAAGCCCGCCTGAGTCCAACCTGCGAAAATCCGGCACGACGATACAAGGCAATCGCTGTCAGATTGGAGACGCGCACTTCCAGAAATACGCGCGGCAACTGCCGTGCAGCCGCCACCTCCAGCAGCGTCGCCAATATCGCCCGCCCCGTCCCCCTGCGCTGATATTTTTCCGCGACGGCAATGTTGAGTAATTCCGCCTCGCCCACGCCCGGCATCAGCACGGCATACCCGCACAGCTCTCCTGAACATTCTTCGACGTAGCACAGATAGCCGCTATTCAGCGCATCGCAGAAATTGCCGCGCGTCCACGGATAAGCCTGCACTGATTGCTCCAAGGTCAGCGCCGCATCGATATCCGCCGCTGTCATTATTCTCATCATATATTATTGATTAATAACAACTTTTCAGCGGACTGTCGTTCGCGCTCGACAGTCTTCAACGCCACCTTGTCGCGCAGATAAAAGGGCTGCGCCTGCGCCGCATCCGCTCCCAGGCCGCTGGCAAATTGCACCGCACCCAGCGCCGCAATCGCGGCGGCTTGCGGCACGGCGGTAGCATCCATGCCACTCAACTGACCCGCATAGCGCGCCTGCAACGCATCAGAAAAAGCGGCAAAACCGCTACCCGCACCGAACCAGTCCTCACCCGGCACAACAGGCGCGTCTTCAGGTTTACACAGACCGGGTTCGCAAACCGTAGTCCAGCCGCCATCCTGCCTTTCGCCCAATCTTTCATACGCGGCGCAATAAATCTCGCCCATGCGCGCATCCAGCGCGGCAATGACACGAGAATGACCGGTGGCTTCCGCCAACGCCAGCAAAGTGCAGATACCTGCCACCTTCAGACCGGCACCCAGCGCCAAGCCCTGCGTCGCCCCGCAAGCGATGCGCACGCCGGTAAATGAACCGGGACCTGAACCGTATGCGATGCCGTCGCATTGCGCGAGTTTTATGCCGGTTTCAAGCGACAGCGCATCTATCATGGCAATCAGTATTTCAGAGTGTTTTTGCCCGGCCAGCTCGCAACGCTGAATCACTACGCCATCCTGCCACAGCGCGACCGAACAATATTCGGTGGAAGTATCTAAAGCGAGTATTTTCATTGATCTGCAATCAACAGTACCACGGCCTGCGCCGCGATGCCTTCACCGCGCCCGGTATAGCCGAGTTTTTCGGTGGTGGTCGCCTTCACGTTGACCGCACTTTTTTCCATGCGCAAATCGTCGGCGATATGCGCGACCATCTGTGCGATATGCGGCGCCATTTTCGGCGCCTGGGCGATGATGGTCGCATCCACATTGCCGATGCGAAAACCCTGCTCCCTCACCAGATGCAGCGTTTGGCGCAACAGGATGCGGCTGTCGATGTTCTTATACTGCGCATCCGTGTCGGCAAAATGCCGCCCGATGTCGCCCAATGCCGCCGCGCCCAACAGCGCATCGCAAATCGCGTGCAACAACACGTCGGCATCGGAATGGCCGAGCAGACCCTTTTCATAGGGAATATCAACACCGCCGATGATGAGCTTCCGCCCCTCCACCAGTTGGTGAACATCGAAACCCTGACCTATCCGCATATTTTCTCCCTTAACAGCAACTCCGCCAGCCGCAAATCCTGCGGATAAGTCACCTTGAAATTGCTGCTATCGCCCGCCACCAGCCGAGGCGAAAGCCCCAGCGCCTCAATGGCCGAGGCTTCATCGGTGACGGTCTTGCATTGCTGTAACGCCTGCGCCAGCAACCCGGCACGGAACATCTGCGGGGTCTGCGCCTGCCATAACCGTTCGCGATTCTCGGTTTTCAGTATGCGTTGTTGAGAATCACTGCGCTTCAAGGTATCCGCCACCGGCACGGCGAGTATCCCGCCTACCGCATCGTCGCGCAGCTCGGCTATCAACTTCGCCAGATGCGCCTGTGTCAGACACGGACGCGCCGCATCATGCACCAGCAGCCAGTCTTCCGGCTCCAGTTCTGATGCCAGCAGACCGTTCAGCACCGTGTCCGCGCGGGTTTCCCCGCCGCAATATAAGGTCTGCAACTTGTCGCCAAACTGCGACCAGTCGTAACTGTGGAACAGCGTGTCGTCAGGCGACAGCACCACAAACACTGTACTGATTTCCGCACAGGCACACAGGGTACTCAGTGCGTGAAAGAGCATCGGCTGACCTGCCAGCGGCAGATATTGTTTAGGGAGTTCATGTTCCATGCGCGCGCCGAAACCGGCGGCAGGAACCAGGGCGTGAAATTCAGTCATGATGAGATTGTAATTGAATCAGCCGCAAACTAACTACAATCGCCGCTTTAATCAATCCCCACCACCTGATTCACAGAAAATGGGATGGGAATTGAGGGTTATCTGAATTGCAAATAATGCACACCGGGTCTTGCACGTTGTTGATCGCTTCCCCCCTCCACCTCAAACAATCGGGAACGAAAATAACCCGTGATACGATCGTAAGATAGCGCATCCTCCAAGCGCTGATTAAGGACAGTTCTGTCGAGACAATTACGACGACTGGAATGGTGCCGAATCACTCAGTCCTCAGTCTTCTTTAGTTTTTTTGACACGCAGCCTGTCAACTGTTTGAAATTCCCGGGTGAAATCACCGGTTTTCCGGTTTGAAGTTCAATATCCTTGCGCGTTCTACCGGCCACTGCGCCACCATCTTTCGCATCTTTTTTGAGCGGCTCTATACCCTGTGAATCACGGTCGCGGTGCAACTTTGTAGTCGTTGCCTCGCCCAGCATGGTCAAGATAAGTTCGATGTCCGTCATATGGTCGCGCAGATTTTCTCGCGCCAGCGACTTCACCTGCTTATATTCGTCCACTTTCATATCGAAAGTGCCTTGCATGATTTCATTGGTCAGAATCACAAATTCAAGACTGGACGCGACGCCGCGCTCCTTCCATTCATCGGTCAGATCCTGCCGCACCGCAATACCGCGTAAACGCTTGTCTATCCATTCCTTCGGATAGCCCTTCTTTTCATACAGATCCTGCATCCGCCCCATTGCCAGCTCAGGGTTTTCAATCTCATCGAGACGCTCCTTGCCCACCTTTGCAAGCCAGCGCTTGAGCGGCTCTACCTTCGGCGAAGGAATGGACTGGATGATGCGGAACAAAGTCTCGGTATTTGCGCAGTCAGTCATCCGCAACTTTCCATCAGGCGCGACCATTTTCAACTGTCCGATTTTTTCGGACACTTCAAAATAACCCTCTGCGATGAGCTTTTTCTTGAGATCGTTCCAATACTTGCGCGGACGATCCCCTCCTACCAATGCCTCAATCACATCTATGATCGAAAACCACCACTCTCCCTCATGGAAAGATTTTCGTATCTCACGACCGTCAAACAAGGCGAGTTTTGATTTCTCTTCGTTATCCATAGAATTCTCCTAATTCGCTCGAATTGAAATTCAAGAGGGATACAAGTTGTACCCGGCCGCTTTGAATAAATGGCGCTCAAGCTGCGGTAAGGTTAGTGGCATGTATTGAATCCCGTTGGAAATTTGTTTATTTGTAGGTGCAATTTTATTGCCCGCCCGCATTACCGGGCTACGGGCTGCATTCTACCGAGATAACCGAGATTCAAGCTGATTCGTCCGGCGTTTAACTTATAATGCGCGGCTATTCGTCTTTATCCCCGCACCATGCTGCTCACCTCCACTCATGCCCGCCCCCGCTACACCCACCTTGCCGGCTCGTCCGACGCGCTGGCCTTGGCGCAATTTGCCGAAAAACATAAGCCGCTGGTGGTCATCACGGATAACGCGCTGCAGGCACAGCGATTGCTGGAGGAAATGCCATTTTTTGCGCCAAACTTGCGCGTACACCTGCTGCCGGACTGGGAAACGCTGCCCTACGATCATTTTTCGCCGCATCAGGATCTGATTTCCGAGCGCCTCGCGACGCTGCACCATGTGCGCAGCCAGTCCTGCGACGTGCTGGTGGTACCGGTCACCACGGCGCTCTACCCCTTGCCACCGGCAGAATATCTGGCCGCTTTTACCTTTTTCCTCAAATGCGGCGAGAAGCTGAATTTACCGGCGTTGCGCGAGCAGATGACCTTCGCCGGCTACAGCCACGTACAACAGGTATTGTCGCCCGGCGAATTCTGCGTGCGCGGCGGCATCATTGACCTGTTCGCCATGGGTAGCGTGCTGCCGTACCGCATCGACTTGTTCGATGACGAGATCGAAACGATTTCGACCTTCGATGTGGACACCCAGCGCACGCTGTATCCGGTGCCGGAGATTCGCCTGCTGCCTGCGCGCGAATTTCCGCTGGATGAAAAAGGTCAGGCAAAGTTTCGCCAGAATTTCCGCGACCGCTTCGAGGGCGACCCGTCAAAGTCGCGTATCTACAAGGAAGTCAGCAAGGGGAATGCCCCGGCGGGTATCGAATATTATCTGCCGCTGTTCTTCGATCAGACCGCAACGCTGTTCGACTATCTGCCAAAGACCGCCACCGTATGCCTGCACGGCAACGTGGATGCAGCGATTACACAGTTCGGCATTGATGCGGCCTCGCGCTATAACTTGCTGCGGGGCGATCCGCAACACCCGCTGCTGCCGCTCGCCGATCTGTTCATGGATGGCGAAGCTTTCTTTATCGCGCTCAAAGCATTCGCGCGGCTGGACATCGTACGCGATGGCGATTCCGCCAACCTCACACCCTGCGCCACCTCCACCATACCCGCTATCGCGGTCAACCGTCACGCCGACACGCCGACACAGGCCTTTGCACAGTTCCTGAACAGTTTCGATGGACGCACCCTGCTGCTGGCGGACAGTCTGGGGCGGCGCGAGATTATGGCGGGCTATCTGCTCGAATACGGGCTGAAGGCGGAAATTTGCGATGATTTTTCCAACTTATTGAATAGCAACAATAAATTCATGCTCGGCATCGGCCCGGTGCAAAACGGCTTTATGTTGCCGGATGAACGGCTGGCCATCGTCACCGAGACCGAGTTATACGCCTCGCAGCCGCGCAACCGCGCCGCCCGTACTGCCAAAAAGAGCAACATCGAAGGCATGTTGCGCGATTTGTCCGAGTTGAAAGTCGGCGACCCGGTGGTGCATGAACAGCACGGCATCGCACGCTATCAGGGGCTGGTGAATCTCGATCTGGGCGAAGGAGAGGGCGAATTTCTGCTGCTGGAGTATCAGGGCGGCGACAAACTCTACGTGCCGGTCTCACAACTGCATGTCATCGGGCGCTACAGCGGCGGCGCGACGGAAACCGCCCCGTTGCACAAACTGGGCAGCGGCGCATGGGACAAGGCCAAACGCCGTGCGATGCAGCAGGTGCGCGACACCGCCGCCGAACTGCTCAACATCTACGCGCAGCGCGCCACCCGCAAAGGCCATGCCTTCAAGCTCACCCCGCGCGACTACGAAGAATTCGCCGCCGGTTTCGGCTTCGAAGAGACGCCCGATCAGGCGGCTGCCATCGAGGCGGTGATTAACGACCTGCAATCCGGCAAACCGATGGACAGGCTGATCTGCGGCGACGTGGGTTTCGGCAAGACCGAAGTCGCGCTGCGCGCCGCATTTGTCGCGGCGATGGACGGCAAACAGGTGGCCGTGCTGGTACCCACCACGCTGCTTGCCGAACAACATTTCCAGAACTTCTCCAACCGCTTCGCCGACTGGCCGATCCGCATCGGCGAGCTGTCGCGTTTCCGTTCCGCCAAAGAACAGACCCTGGCACTGAAAGAAATGGCCGATGGCAAGCTCGACATCATCATCGGAACGCACAAGCTGATCCAGAAAGACGTTAAATTTCATAACCTTGGTCTGACCATCATCGACGAGGAACACCGTTTTGGCGTGCAGCAGAAGGAAAAGCTCAAGGCGCTGCGCGCCGAAGTGGATATTCTGACGCTGACTGCCACACCGATTCCGCGCACGCTGGCGATGTCGCTGGAGGGACTGCGCGACTTTTCCATCATCGCCACCGCCCCGCAGCGCCGCCTGTCAATCAAGACCTTCGTTAGTTCCTACAGTGCCGGAGTGATACGCGAGGCCGTGCTGCGCGAACTCAAGCGCGGCGGCCAGATTTATTTCCTGCACAACGAAGTCGATACCATCGCCAATATGGCGGAAAAATTGACAGAGTTGTTACCTGAGGCACGCATCCGTGTGGCACACGGGCAGATGGGCGAGCGCGAACTGGAAGCCGTGATGCGCGACTTCTATCAGCAGCGCTTCAACATCCTGCTGTGTACCACCATCATCGAGACCGGTATCGACATCCCCACCGCCAATACGATTATCATGAACCGCGCCGACCGCTTCGGGCTGGCGCAGTTGCATCAGTTGAGGGGCCGCGTCGGACGTTCGCACCATCAGGCTTATGCCTATCTGCTGGTGGACAGTCTGGATGGCCTCACCGTACAGGCGAAGAAACGTCTGGAAGCCATTCAGGCGATGGAACAACTGGGCAGCGGCTTTTATCTGGCAATGCACGATCTGGAAATACGCGGCGCGGGCGAAGTGCTGGGCGAATCGCAAAGCGGCGAGATGCAGGAAATCGGCTTTTCGCTTTATACCGATATGTTGAATGCCGCCGTGGCCTCGTTGCGTCAAGGAAAAGAGCCTGACATGGCGCATCCGCTGGGCGTGACCACCGAGATCAACCTGCACTCGCCCGCCCTGTTGCCCAACGACTACTGCGGCGACATCCACCAGCGACTGGTGATTTACAAGCGCTTTGCCAACTGCGCCAGTCAGGCCGATCTGGACGAGATGCAACAGGAACTGATAGACCGCTTCGGCCTGCTGCCGGAACCTGCACAGACCCTGCTCGACAGCCACCGATTGCGCATCGCCGCAAAGCCGCTGGGCATCAGCAAGGTGGACGCGTCATCGGAGGCCATCGTCATCCAGTTCGTGCAAAATCCGCCAATAGACCCGATGAAAATCATCACCCTGATCCAGAGCCGACGCTATATCAAGATGGTCGGACAGGACAAGCTGCGCATCGAACTGAAACACGAAGACCTGAACCAGCGCGTGCTGGCGATTAAAAACTTTTTCAATGAATTGAAGTAAGTTTGGATTTTGCAGGAGGGCGTGGCACCCTATGAGGGGCTCTTGGCTTGGTGTTGCCAGTTGCTCGACTAGCTTTTGGTCAACCTTGGATGACGCAAAGTCGAACCTCGCCAGATCGTGGTGTGCCCACACTTACCTGTCTGTATGCCGCGTAGATATTGGCTTGTCCCGTCTAATCTTATTTCTTCCCACTTGTTTGTGACTGTGCCAAATCAAACACTCCCCCACAGGAATTTGGCCGGGCTACAAAATTTACCATGATGAACACAGTGTCGGATCGCCTGACGGCATCCGACCTACGTCCTCTTAACGTATTTCCTCGCCACATAGTCATCCACGATACCGGTGAATTCCGCCGCGATATTCTCGCCGCGCAGGGTCATCGCCTTCTGGCCGTCGATATAGACCGGTGCGGCGGGGGTTTCGCCGGTGCCGGGCAGGCTGATGCCGATATTCGCCAGTTTGCTCTCGCCGGGGCCGTTCACCACGCAACCCATCACCGCGACGGTCATGTTTTCCACGCCGTCATACTGCTCGCGCCAGACCGGCATTTGCGTGCGCAGGTGGCGCTGGATGCTTTGCGCCAGTTCCTGAAAGAAGCTGCTGGTGGTGCGCCCGCAACCCGGACACGCCGTCACCATCGGTGCGAAAGCGCGCATGCCCATGGTCTGCAATATCTCCTGCCCGACCAGTACTTCCTGTGTACGGTCGCCGCCCGGCTCAGGCGTCAGCGAGATGCGGATGGTGTCGCCGATTCCTTCCTGCAACAGCACCGACAAGGCTGCGGTAGAGGCCACGATACCCTTGGAACCCATGCCCGCTTCGGTCAAGCCCAGATGCAGGGCGTAATCGCATTGCAGGGTCAGTGAACGGTAAACGGCGATCAAATCCTGCACTTCGCTGACTTTGCAGGACAGCACGATGCGGTTGTGCGCCATGCCCAGTTGTTCGGCGCGCTGCGCGCTTTGCAAGGCGGAGGCGATCAGCGCGGCGCGGGTGACTTCTTTCACATCGCGGGGTTCTGGCAGTTTGGCATTCTCGTCCATCATGCGCACCACCAGATTCTGGTCCAGACTGCCCCAGTTCACACCGATGCGCACCGGCTTGTCGTACTTGATCGCCGTCTGAATCATGATGGTGAACGGGTCGTCCTCCGGCCTGCTGCGCCCGACATTGCCGGGATTGATGCGGTATTTGGCCAGCGCCTGCGCGCAATCGGGGAATTCCGTCAACAAACGGTGGCCGTTGTAATGAAAGTCCCCCACCAGCGGCACATGACAACCCAGTGCGTCGAGCCGCCTGCGGATATTCGCCACTTGCGCGGCAGCCTCAGGGGTATTGACGGTGATGCGCACCAGTTCAGAACCTGCTTTGGCCAGTTCAAAAACCTGTTTGGTGGTCGCATCCACATCGGCGGTATCGGTGTTGGTCATGGACTGCACCACGACCGGCGCGCCGCCGCCCAGCATCACTTTTCCGACCAGCACCCGTTGTGACGGGCGGCGTTTAATGGCATCCATGCCTGTTACTCCAGCGTTAATCGCGCCACATCGCTGCTCGCATTGATATAGGAGGTCAAATCAACGGGCTTGTCGCGGTAATACAAGTGCACCGCAGCGGCATGACCGATCACCAGTTCAAACGGCGCCACACCTTCCACGCGCAATTCACTGCCGGCCGGATTGATCTGTTTGGACAGCATCTTGCCGGATTGATCCTTTACTTCCGCCCAGGATTCCCTGTCAAACACCAGGCGCAACGCCGTCATCGGTTTGGCCGCGACAACCGTCGGCATAACAGCGGCCACCCCCAGCGATTGCGCCGCTGCTACCGCAGAAGCATCGAGCACGCCTGATTCGGGCATGCCCGAGCCATCCAGAACCTCAACCTGTTCCGACAAAGGCAGCGGCAATTCAACCAGCGACTCATCCGACACGGTTTCCGGCACACTGGCCACCGGCTCGGGCGCATTGGCTTGCCATACGGCAAATCCGGCTATCACCAGCACAACCAGAAACGCGGCAATCAGTAGATTCAGGCTTTGCTGACGCATTGTCCGGGTTGTCGGGAAAGGCGCTTCGACATGCAGCGGGTCAACTTTTACCGAAGCGGCTTTAGCGCCCGGCAAGGCATCCAGCAGCGGCTGCGCTTCCATTCCCAGCAGTTTGGCATAGCTGCGCACAAAGCCGCGCACAAAAGCAGTCTCCGGCAGCGACTGAAAATCGTCGGCCTCCAGCGCCTGAATCTGACGGGGAGCCAACTTAATCTTGTTGACCACATCCTCCACGCTCAGACCCGAACGCTCACGGCCTTCACGCAGCAACTGCCCTACCGAAATTGCCGACATCTGCGCAGTGCTGCCGCCCGGCAACTCATCCACACCACCGGCAAGCTTATTCTCTTGTAACTGTTCCATCATTCACCATGCATCAATAATTGAGTTTCACGCGCATCAGGATAGCGTTGGCGCAACTGCAGGGCATAACTCGCCTCCGCATTGGCGTCACCGACCTTGCGCTCTATACGTACCGCCAGCCAGAGCTGGTCGGCGGTCAAATTGTCATTTTTTTGCGCATAACTCGCGAAGTATTTTTTTGCGCTGTGGTAATCACCCTCGGCAAATTTCAACTCCGCCAACGCCTGCAACGCCTGTAGCAAACCCGGTTGCAACAGTAAGGCGCGCTGCAAAAACTCCTCTGCCTCCCTGTTATCGCCCGCTTTCCGGGAACACAGCCCGGCATTCAGATAAGCCCGCTCCGGTGTGGCATACAGAGGATTCTTCACTGCCGCCATAAATTGCGGAATGGATTCCTTCTCCTTGCCGCGCTGACACAAAAACCAGCCATAGTTGTTATGCGTTTCGGACTCCGCCCTGTCCAGGCGCAAGCTGTGCTGAAAATCCTCTTCAGCCTCCTTGTCCTCATGCAGCGCCATGTGGATCAAACCGCGCACACTGTAGGCGGGGGCGTAATTACGATCCGCCTGCAAGGCCAGGTCTATCTCGGACAGCGCGACACCCATCTGGTTGCGCTCAAAATACAAGCCCGCCAGTTCAGTGTGAACTCTGGCGTTCGCCTGAGATTTCGTCGGGTTCTGACTCTGCTGCGCGGTCGGGTCGCCGCTCGCCGCACACCCGGACAGCAACAACAACAGCAGCAAACCAAAAACAGCTTTCATTGTGACACCCCGCCTGTATGGAACGCGACGCGTGCCGTGCGCCTGGTCTTGTCCAGCACCTGCCCCGCCAACTGCCCGCAAGCCGCCGCAATGTCATCGCCGCGCGTCTTGCGGGTGGTGGTGACAATATCGGCTTGCATCAACACATCCCGGAAACGCCCGATCGCATCCGGCCTTGAACGCTTGTAAGGCGACTGCGGAAACGGATTGAACGGAATCAGGTTAAATTTGCAGGGAGTATCCGCCACCAGCCGCACCAGCTCATGCGCGTGTTGCACGGTATCGTTAATCCCATCCAGCATCACGTACTCGAAGGTGATGAAATCTCGCGGCGCGCACTCCAGATAACGCCGACAGGCCGACAGCAATTCTTTCAGCGGATATTTCTGGTTGATCGGCACCAGCTGGTCGCGCAGGCGGTCGTTCGGCGCATGCAGCGACACCGCCAGCGCCACCGGACATTCTTCGCGCAGCCTGTCCATCGCCGGCACGATACCGGAAGTGGACACCGTCACGCGGCGGCGCGACAGGCCATAAGCCCGGTCGTCCAGCATCAGGCGCAGCGCGCTCACCGTATTGTCGAAATTCAACAACGGCTCGCCCATGCCCATCATCACCACATTGCTGATCGGCCAGTTGCCATCGCTATTTTTGCCCAGGCGGTGATTCGCCCACCACAGCTGACCGATGATCTCCGCCACGGAAAGATTGCGGTTGAAACCCTGCTTGCCGGTCGAACAGAACGAGCAATCCAGCGCGCAGCCGGCCTGCGAGGAAATGCACAGCGTGCCGCGCGTAGCTTCGGGAATGTACACCGCTTC
Source organism: uncultured Gallionella sp. (assembly GCA_964385275.1). Taxonomy (GTDB): domain Bacteria; phylum Pseudomonadota; class Gammaproteobacteria; order Burkholderiales; family Gallionellaceae; genus Gallionella. Next base: position 79,183 of record CAYLOK010000008.1, read on the forward strand.
CACGGCATTGCCAGTGCCGACATTCAACAGCCATTTGCGCGTGCCATCGCCGGACAGCTCTTCGCGCAAAATTTCCGGCACGGTAATGCAGGCGTTTTGCGCCAGTTTATTTCGTAAAACTGCCGCAATGTCGGTCATCGCAGCGAAATCGGACTCCCCGACCTGGTAAATCCAGCGCAGCAACTGCTTGGCACGAAACGGCTTTTCGCCCATTTCAGTGAAATAGGCGGTTAACGCATGCGCATCCAGATCAAGGAGATTTTGTGACATTAAATCAATTGCTTAGCGAGAATAAACATTCAAGGCCGGGAAGAAATACGCGATTTCAACTGCGGCTGTTTCAGCGGCATCTGAACCGTGTACGGCGTTTGCGTCGATGCTGTCAGCGAAATCGGCACGGATGGTGCCTTTGTCAGCCTTCTTCGGATCAGTCGCGCCCATCAGGTCACGATTCTTCAGGATTGCGCCTTCGCCTTCCAAAGCCTGGATCATTACCGGGCCGGAGATCATGAAGCTGACCAGATCATTGAAGAAGGGACGTGCGGCGTGTACTGCGTAAAAGCCTTCAGCTTCTTTGCGGGACAATTGGGTCATGCGGGCAGCGATGACTTTCAGGCCGGCGCCTTCGAAACGGGAATAGATCTGACCAATCACATTTTTTGCTACTGCATCAGGTTTGATAATCGACAGGGTACGTTCAACAGCCATGCTACATTCTCCAAACAAGGTTAATAAAACTCAAAGTTAATAAAATTACGACCGCGCATTCTATCAGGCTTTGCCTACCCTGTCGCCGACGGCATTTCACGCAAGCTGCGGAATTTACTGCCGAATCAGCCTGCAAGTACGCCAGGTCAAAAAAACCGGCAGTTCGCCCCCTTTGCCGCGCGAATTTTAGCGGCTGCAACCCGGCGCCTACCCGTCAGGATCAGATTTAAAAATTGCAGCGAAGTAAAGATTCCCTGATTTTTGCCGATACTGGCAGCACAGGGATGTGTATTACCGGCAAACAATCTGTATTTCCCGGACAACCGCGAGGAGCAGCGAGCATGAGCGAAACTTTCAAAATCAACCAGCGCATCTACCGTGCTTACCCGACGCGCTTTTTTTGCGACGGCATCGAAATTCCGGCGGTCGAATTTTATGCCGCGATCAGATCGCTTTACCGCCGGGCTTGAACAAATCACTTATGCGTATATTGATTATATTGATGTTGCTGGTCGCAGGGGCATCGCAGGCCGAACCCGACTTTCTGAACGAGGCGCAACGGGCGCAGGAAGCGGGCGATTACGCGAAAGCCGCAACCCTGTTCCTGCCCCTGGCGGAAAAGGGCGATCCGCTCGCACAGTTCAATCTGGGCGTGTTGTACACGCAGGGGCAAATCATTCTGAAAGATTACCGTGTCGCCCTGCAATGGTATCTGGCTGCGGCAGAGCAAGGTCATGCGCAAGCCCAGGCCAATCTGGGCGAACTGTATGTCAATGGCAGGGGCGTACCGCAAGACTTCAAAAAGGCAATGCGCTGGTTTGCTTCGTCCGCAAAGCAGGGAAATTCATCGGCCCAATTGCACATCGGCGAGATGCACGCGGCAGGACAAGGCGTGCCGCAGGACTATCGGGAGGCCATCAAGTGGTACCGCCTGGCTGCGGAGCAGGGCCATGCCGTCGCACACGCACGGCTGGGTGAATGTTATGAAAACGGGCTGGGTGTTGCGCAGGACAGCGTCACGGCAAGCCAATGGCTGAGCGGCGCGGCAAACAATGCCAGCGATACCGTCAGCCGCAACGCTTATCTGGCACAGCGCGATACCATCACCCGGAATCTTGCCAGCCGCCAACAGGCCGAAGAACAAAAACAGGCGCGGGAAGAAGCAGAACGCGTCAAGGCCGCCAAAGCCGCACGGGCAGAGGCTGCGCGCATAGCGGCAGAACAGGCGGCTATTGCCCTGGCTGCCGAACGCGCCAAACAAAAAGCCGATGCGGATGCGGCACTCGCAGTGCAAATTCTGGCCTATAAACAGGCCAATATTGAGGCTGCGGCAGCCAGACTAAAAGCACAGCAAGAGGCGAAGGCGGCGCGTGATGCCGGGTCGGCGCGACGCGCAGCAGAGCTCAACGACAGATTTAAAGCGCGGGAGGCGCAGCGCCGGGCCGAGATTAACGCAGAAGCGGAGAAACGCCAGGCCGAGATGAGCGCCGAAGCGAAAAAGCACAAATCCAGGCCTCAGGCAGCAACCGGCATTCAGGAGCCAAAAGCCGGCGACGCCAAAATACGGCATTCCGCAAAGGCGGCTCCGACTGATGAAAATCAGCAACACCCGCTGTTGCACGAGCCTCAATCCCCGACCGTGAGCGAGAAAAAACAACAAACCCGCGAGAAACCCGGACATGCCAAAGCAGTCGAAGCAAGCGCAGAACACCGGGAACGAGCCGCTGCCAAAACGAATGCAGACATGCCCAAAGCCTGGAATGAACAACAGCCCGGGAAAGTCGTAAAACCCAGCCTGGCCACGGAGAAAAAACGCTATCCGGCCAAGGTTGAACTGACTGACGAAGAACTGGGGTATCCGGCCATCCGGTCTTCTGACACCGCCGAGCCTGCGAAAACACCACTGAAACAGATCGAATGGTCAAAAAAACCAAACAGCCCTTGAACGCGCTCCCGAATTCCCGGTCATGCCGCGCTGGTTTCAATGCCGCAATTGTGCGGAATGAATTTCTTCGGCGATTTTCTCCAGCGCTCTCACTTCTTGAAGATGGCCGAGTCGATAAGCACGCTCCTGCACTCTGTCGGCGGCTATTTTCCCCTCCACGTTGCCCGGATTGAGCAACACACCGAAACCTTGCAGATTCCCCGGTCGATCCAGCACACGATCCAGAACCAGGTCTCCCAGCTCACGCTTGAAATGCCCCGCCTCCCAGTACCAGCGCATTGAACTCTGCCGGTCACCCCTGGCCGGAACGGACTCTCCGGTGATCTCGTTGAGCTGACTGAAATCCCACAACGGGATAGCCTTGTCGCCCCGCACCGGCGCTTCACCGGCCATGACGAGCGCGCGCTTCCAGCCCTCGAATGCGGCTCCGTGGCCTGTAATTCTGATAATTTCAAGAAAATCGGCGTGATACGGATAAATAACCAGACGCAAGTCTATGTCGTTTTGCCGACACAAGCGGATGACCGCACGCAGATCGTCCAGCGCTGGCGAGGAGCGCCCGTCGGCATCCAGAACATCCCGGGGACGGTGCAGGAAAGCCCTGGTATTTTCCAGATTTTTCTGCCTGAACACGGCCCGATAACCTTCATCGGCGGTAATTTTCAGATAGTCGCGCATGGGGTTGAAGCCGAGTGATGTCAGGTTCTCTGAATAGGGAGAATCCTGGCTGTCCAACGTCTGGATCGAATCCAAAAACGCACCCAGCGTGAGTGTTGCTTCCGCATAATCCCGCATCTGTTGCAATACCCGCCCCGCGCCGTTCTCCGAACGGGTCAACAAACGTCGATTGCCTGATTGAGACGGCTGGAGCGGGGCATGGCTGTCGACCAGAAAATCCATGAAATCAAGGCCCCAAACCATCACTTCGGGCTTGTTCACACGCTGTCCGCTTGCCAACACATGTTCGAAGTATTGCAAGCTAGTGCGGGTTCCCGTGCCCGGCAACGCCAGATTGTAAACCGGGCGCACAGCCCATGCAGGATGCATCGGGTCAAACCCCACTTCTGCACGGGAATTACCCAGAATCAACCCCTGCGGTTGCACCCGCAAAACCTGATAGGCTTTGACGACCTCGCCGTGCGCGCCGGACTTGGGTTTGATGCTGTTGAAACCCGCTTGATCGACGACCCGGAACAAGCCGTAGGGATCAACGACAAAGTTGAATAGGCCGACCAGCAGCAATAAACATCCCGTCAGAACCAGCCAGAAATTGAGGTAACGCTGCATGAATGGCCTCAGAACTGAAAATAGAGAAATTCGCTGGGGCGTGTAAGCGAGAGCAAACCCGCCGCCAATACCAGCGCCATCACGCAACCCCAACGCCAGTCTGCCGCCCAGGCATGCCCGGAACCCGCCCCCTCTGCGCGCTGGCCCAGTGCGGGACGGAAACTGCGCATGATTTGCTGCGTATTGGGCACCAGAAACACGACGGGAAGCAGCGCTGCGACCCAGACATAGTTCATCACAAAATCGCGTCCGCCGCCCGGTGTGAAGACAACCCCCTTATCGGCAAGCCAGGCGGCAAGCGGGCCGATACGATACACAAACGCATCAGGGAGGCTGACGCCGTTGATGCCGCCCATGCCGCGCAGTATGTTCAGCGCGCCGTCGAGCGTCTGAGCGCGGAAAAATACCCAGGCCACGACGACAGCCGTAAAAGTCAGCATCACCCCCGCCCATTGCCCCAACAGTGAATTGCGGCTCATGTCATGTCCCAGCCTGACCCGCCATGCCTGCCATGCCTGGTGTATTACCAGATACACGCCATGCAGCCCGCCCCAGACAACGAAGGTCCATCCTGCGCCATGCCAGAGACCGCCGAGCAACATGGTGACCAGCAGGTTGATATATTTGCGCATCCGCCCCCTCCTGTTGCCGCCGAGGGCAATGTAGAGATAGTCGCGCAGAAACCGCGACAGCGTCATGTGCCAGCGACGCCAGAAATCGGCAATATTGACCGCCTTGTAAGGCGAATTGAAATTAAGCGGCAGGCGAACGCCTATCATGTAGGAAAGACCGATGGCCATGTCGGAATAGCCGGAGAAATCGAAATAGAGTTGTAAGGTATAGGCCAGCGCCCCGCCCCACGCCTGGAAAAACCCCGGCAATTCGCCTTGCTCCGCAGCGCTGAAGAGCGGTGCCGCATAGGGCGCGATGCCATCGGCCAGCACCACTTTTTTGAACAGACCCAGTGCAAAAATCGTCAGGCCCACCGTCAGATATTCCGGGTTGAAACGGTAGGTTGAGGCTTTCCCGAACTGCGGCATCATCTCCTTGTGGTGGAGTACCGGACCTGCAATCAGGTGAGGAAAATACGTGACAAAAAGGCCGTAATGCATGAAATCAAAATCCTTGACCTCACCGCGCGCCGCATCCACCAGAAAGGCGATCTGGGTAAAGGTAAAAAAGGAAATGCCCAGGGGCAGGATGATTTCGGTTAACGCATAAGAATTTCCCAGCAGCGTATTGGAGGTTTCAATAAAAAAATTGGCGTATTTGTAATAACCGAGCAGGGCAAGGTCGCCGATTACCCCGAACGCCAGCAATGGCTTGCGCCATCCCGCCTCATTTCCCCGCGCAAGCCCGACGCCGACAACATAGTTGAACAGGATGGAGGCGAGCAGCAAACCCAGATAAACCGGATTCCACCACCCGTAAAAAAACAAAGAACCCGCCATCAGCCATGCTGCGGCCATCCGGTGGCTCATGCGCCCAAGCCAAAAAAACACCAGCAGCAGGACGGGCAGGAACAGAAACAGGAACTGGGCGGAATTAAAAAGCATCTTTATTCCCCGCCAGGGTGCATAGACAAACCGGGCAAAACAGCTGCCTCGCCCGCTGCCGCCTGATACGCTGCCGCAATCGCCACGCCGGGCACGCAAACCAGCTCATCGCCGCAATACAGCAGCGGCCATCGGTCGCGCTGCCAGGGCGGCACGCAATGTTCCTGCAACAGATTTTTCAGCGTGCGGGTTGCCGAATTCGCATGGGGACGCAAGGATTCGCCGCCCCTCCGCTGCCGCAAGGTGACGGGGGCAAGCTGCAATTTCGCCAGACTGATTCCCTGCCCCTGTTGAAACGCAACGCGCGCGCGCAGCGCAGGCCAGTCCAGTTTTTCTTCGCCCCGCCACGCCAGGACAAGGCCACGGTCGAATTCGCCCAAGGCATGCTGTGCATACACCCGGCCCCGATAGCGGCGCACCTGCCATCCACTACCGCCAAAGCCAATGCACACGGTCGCATCTTCACGCGCCGCACACAGTTGATGCAGCATGTCTTCCAGCTGCACAACTTGCGGCATCGGCGCGCCGAGCTGATACAGAAAATAGCGCAGCAGATTTTTAGCGCGCGCAAGCGTCAAACCCTGTAAAAGCGAAACAGAGAGCGTATCGCCTGATATGGATTCTGCGGCATCCAGCCGCGCCAGATCATCGAGCAGCTCACCCGCCTCAGCGAAATGTTGCGTGCTGCGCGTCAGCGTCTCGCGATAGGCGGGAAATTTTTCATCCAGCAACGGCAGCAGGCGATGGCGCAAAAAGTTGCGCGGGTAGCTGTCATCCGCGTTGCTTTCGTCTTCTATCCATTGCAGCTCATGCGCTGCGGCATAGTCGAGAATTTCCTGACGCGTACTGTGCAGCAGGGGACGAACAACTTGGTGCGTGCCGACATGAGCGGAAAGCAGCGGCAGCTTCGACATGTCTGTCCTGAACTCAGCCGAAGGGCTCAGGACAGGCATGGCACTCGCGCCGCGCACGCCCGCCCCGCGCAACAGTTGCAGAAACAGGGTTTCGACCTGATCGTCAGAATGATGTGCAAGTGCAATAAAATCGGCAGGTTGCGCGGCAAAAGCGGCATGGCGCAACTTGCGGGCAGCAGCTTCGATGCCATTCGCACGCAACGGCGCAATGTCCACATGTTCGATGTGCAAGGGAATATTCAGGCTGGCACACAGACTGGCGCAAAAAGTCACCCAGTCATCCGCATTCGGGCTGATGCCGTGATGGACGTGCAAGGCGGAAAGTTGCCAGAAATAATTCGGCGCAAGCCGGTGCAGCAAATGCAACAGCACCACAGAATCCACCCCGCCGCTCAAGCCGATCAGGATGGAACTGTCTGCGGGCAGCAGCGGCGCGATGCGCGCGGCAGCCCGGCAGATTAAATCAACCGAGTTCGACTTCCTTGAACTTGCCATAACTCATCAGGCGATTAAAACGATCTTGCAACAAATCGTTGGTTGACTTGACTTGTGCGGTTTTCAGCGCGTCTTGCAGCGCCTTTTTCACGCTCTGCATGGTCGCCGCGTAATCGCGATGCGCACCGCCCAACGGTTCGCTGATGATCTTGTCCACGATCCCCAGCGACTTCAGACGGGTCGCGGTGATGCCCAGGGTTTCCGCCGCATCCGACGCCTTGTCCGCGCTTTTCCACAATATCGACGCGCAGCCTTCCGGTGAAATCACCGAATAGGTGCTGTATTGCAGCATCAGCATGGCATCACCCACCGCAATCGCCAGCGCGCCGCCCGAACCGCCTTCGCCGATAATGGTGCAGATAATGGGCACGCGCAATTCGCTCATTTCATACAAATTTCGCCCGATTGCCTCAGACTGGCCGCGCTCTTCCGCGCCCACGCCCGGATAAGCGCCGGGCGTATCGACAAAAGTCATGATGGGTATGCCGAATTTCTCCGCCAGACGCATCAGGCGCATCGCCTTGCGGTAGCCTTCAGGGCGCGGCATACCAAAATTGCGCACGATTTTTTCCTTGGTATCGCGGCCCTTTTGATGGCCGATGACCATCACGCTCTGGCCATTGAATCGCGCCAGACCGCCGATGATCGCCTTATCATCGGCAAAGTTGCGATCACCGTGCAACTCTTCAAAATCCGTAAATAAATGTTCAATATAATCAAGCGTATATGGGCGCTGCGGATGGCGAGACACCTTGGATATTTGCCAGGGCGTAAGCTTGGCGTAAATATCCTTGGTCAGGGTTTCGCTTTTTTTCGACAGCTGCACAATTTCATCTGCAATGTCGAGCGCCGCATCATCGTGCACATTGCGCAGTTGCTCTATCTTGTCTTCCAAATCCGCAATGGGACTCTCAAAATCCAAAAATGTAACTTTCATGTTTAACCCCAACTTGTAGCATGTAGCAAGTAGCGGGTAGCAAAAGCGCAACCGGGGGGTTGGCTACAAGCTACGCGCTACTTGCTGTTTAAAAATTCTTCCGGCGACTGCTCAACCGGTGGCGGCGCGATGATACTACAAACCGAAGAATCGTTTGACGTTCACCAACAGCTCATTTTGCTGAGAACTCGTCTCCTGCTGCCTGCTTTGTCCGTCAATGTGGTACAGCACACTGTCCATCTGCACACGCCGTTCCACCAGAATATGCGTGATTTCTTCCGCCAGACCGGGCCTCGCTTGCATGATGACTGCGAAAGCCTCCTTGTCGAGGCGATAGCATTCCACATCCGTATTGGCGATTACCGAAGCCGAGCGCGGCTCACCGGTCATCATGCCCATTTCGCCAAAAAAATTGCCTTGGGACAGCACATTCACACTGCGCCGCTCACCGTTGGGCGTTTCAAGGTACACCTCGGCTTCGCCGTTGATGATGATATACAGCCAGTGCGCAACCGCGCCCTGTTTGGAAATAATATTACCCTTGGCAAACTGGGCGTACTTGAGCCGCTCTGCCAGCGAATGCAGCTCTTCATCGCTCATTTGTGCAAACAATTCGACCCGCTTGAGTGTCTTGATGCGTTGCTGTGATTCGCGCTGATGCACCGCCCCTTCGTATTTTTCATTTTCCTTGATGTAGTGGACATTTTGCATCTCCACGGCCAGAGGGATGCCGGCACGTTCCAGCGAAGTAAAGACATGCCAGCGTACCGCCGCATCGGTCGGATCATCCACCGCTATATCAGCCAGCCAGTAGCGCAAGGCATAGCGCGCCACCCCCCGGTCTATTTCCATCAACACACAACTGGGCGCAGGTTGCTTGGCCACGTTGCCGATATCCGCCAGCAGGATGGTTTCCTCTACCGCCCTGATCACCTGTCTGGGCGTACTATTCAGACTGACATTGAACCAGACCCAGCGGCGCAGTTGTACGGGCTGACCACTACGCCTCCCCAGCACCAGAAATTTATTTTTCATCAGCTGACTATTGGGAAACACCACCGTTTCCCAATTACGCGTTTCCACCAGCGTGGAACGCCAGCGTATGTCCACCACCCGACCGACTACGTCATCCACCTTGATCCAGTCGCCGATCTCGATGGAATTATCCAGCTGCAAAGCCAGTCCGCCCAGAATATTGCCCAATGTGTCCTGCATCGCAAACGCCACTACTGCGGTGATCATGGCGGACGTGGCGACAATGCTGCCCAGATCCAGCCCCGCATAACGCAGCCGCACCAGCCCCCAGGCAAGATAGGCAATAATGACGAAAATATCTTCCGTGATACGAGGTGGATTCAGGCGCGTCAACGGCAACACAAGACGGAAGGACAGTAAACCGCACAGCCGGATCACCGCAATGCCCATGCCGATCACGGCAACCTCACGGAATACCGCAGCAGCATAAGTGAATTGCAGGGCGTAGATCAGTCCGCTAAGAAAACCCAGCGCCTGGCAGATGAGAAAGAAAGTCAGCGTATTGAGTACGCTCTTGCGATCTTCCTTGAGAAAGGACAGCAGCAAAAATGACAAACCGAGTGCCGACGCAAAGACAAAAAGTGTTTCCTCGCGCCAGAAATATTGTATTGCCGTATGCCAAAATCCCATGATTCCTCCGCTATCCATTGTGTGTGAATGCTATACCGCCGAATAGTCGGCCAGAGGTTTGCCGCGCCGCCAAACCGCCCATGCATCGCCGCGCGTCAAATGCAGTTGCCGCAGGGTATCGCCGCCCAAAATATCAAACTGCAACTGTGCGATTTTCCCGCTGCGTAGTGCTTGCCATAAAGGCTGCATGTAGCCGGTCTCGAAATCCTGCAAAGCCAGCCGCCAGGCCGACAGATCGCCGCGCTGCAAAGCGCTGCGCAACCCGGTCCAGACCAGCAGTTGCCTGCCCTCCGCGCTGTGCCATGTCGGCGACCAGTTAACAAACGGAGTCCCGGCGGCGGAAGCGAGCATTTCCGCCAACTTCTCGTCCGAACTCACGCTGTCATAACTGCCTTGCGGCGGTACAGGACTGCCGCCCCCCCAAAACCACACGCTGTTGACCGGCGCCACGCCGCGCGCTTCACGCGCCTCATTGAGCGGATGCGCAAACAACAGCATCTGAATCTCATTGAACAGCTGATGCCAGCGGCGTGCATCAGCTCCCGTCGGCAGATTGCCGTAGATATTTTGTCCGGCAGCCTGCGACAGCGGCACCGTCGCCATATCCGGCAGCTCGGCCAACCGCACATACCAGCGCTCTGGATGTGGCGCAAAAAACTCCATGCCCTGTCCGGCAAAGTGAACATTCAGACTGGCGCACAGTTGCATCGCCTCATCCGCGCTGACCTCCACATTCGGCAGCAACACCACCTGTTCGCGCTGCAAACGCACATGCACCGGGTCAGCGCGCAACCAGCATCCCGATTCCAGCCCGTCAAACGCCGCAGAAATCGGCGCGACCGGCGCGCCCGAGTGGCACGGCACAGCAAATAATCCGCACAAGACTTGCTCCAGTGATAGCCGTGAATCAGCCGTTCGTGCTGAGCCGGTCGAAGCACCGCGCGCCAATATTTTCTCCAGCGCAGGCAGATGCAACCCCGCACACACTTCGCCAGCAAAATCCTTAGGGAGAAATAAATCAGTGACCAGCAGATGAACATTTTTCATGGCGGCGAGTTTAACCCAGATTATCCGTTAACTTCGCCCAATCCTCGCCCGCCCCCGGAGCGGGCGGGCGCTATAACGTACCGCGATGCTCGTATTTATTTACCCACAGAACCCAACATCGTGAAGTTATTCGGGACAATGATGGTTTGCACCTTACCGTCCCTCACCCCCTCGGATATATTGAGCGCAGCCTGCACCCTCATGTACTCAAGGTTGGCAGGCTTGCTCAAAAACTCCTGTCGCGCGGCTTCCTGCTCCGCTATCTGCACTTGCTTCGTCGCAGTAATCAATCGGTTTTGTGAGGCAATGGCCTCATTGGCCGTATCGATGATGGTCTGTGCCGGCTCAATAGCCCTTACCTGCACCTTGGTCAAAGTTAATGAGCCATCCAGCTTTTCCGCCTTCAACGCTTCAACTACTGCCCTGGTCGTTTCCTGCTCTATTTCGTCGCGCTTGCGGACGGATTCCATCGCAGGAAACTTCGCTACCGCCTTGTATGCTGCGGTACGTGCGATGGTTGTCATATAGTTAAACATCAAAAAAGTATCCCCCGACTCATCCAGCGCATGAAAGGCACGCGCTTTTGTCGTGTACAACTCACCCACAGCGGCAGGATTGATGCTGTAAATTACCGTCACATCGAAATCCGATAAAGTTGAATTATCCGAGGTTTGCGGCCTGATATTATCGAGCGGAACCGCAATATCGCGCACGGGGAAAGTGAGCACATCGCCAATAAACGTCTGATTGAAACTACCCGGCTGAAGTTCGCCCATCGCAACCTGCTTATCAAACCCGACCCGCAAACCGACTTCGCCGGTTTCAATACGCTGACACCCTTGCAGGGCAAACAACACAAAAATAATCGCCACAATTTTCGACATTTTGAATCTCCTTTTCATTAAAAACACGAGCCGTCAAACGACATGTTTTATGGGAATACCCTTCATTCAGCAACAGGGGCCTTGGCTGCGTTGTTGTGTGGAAAGACCCTTCATTCAGGAGCAGGAGATTCATCTCCGTAGCTCCGTGATTCCGTGGGATAAATGTAAACTTGGCTCATGTTTTATCGAGCCTGGTTGAATTTAGTTGTTTCATCAATGCCCCTGCAGCATTGCGGTCTTAAAATACAAAAACGACAAAAACAACGATCAGCATCGCCACAACCGCATACGCTGCGGAATGGGCGACCGCTTTGGCAATCGACCATTTCTGCTTTTTTGTCGCAGCGCGGAACAGCGTAATAAACAAGAATACCAAAAACCACACCAGCATAAAAAAGTAAGCAGTTTTAATCACCTTACCCTCCCGTTGTTAACCATTTCTTTCAGTGGAAATTCGCGGATGTAATTCAGGAATGACACACGCTTCATGCTGTTTATCATTCTTTTATCGCTTCGTCCACTATGACAAACCCGACACCCAACACAACCGGTTAGCCTTGGTCGATAAACAGAAGGGAAAACGGTGTTTCAATCCTCGCCCGCCCCGGAGGGCGGGCGCTACAACACGCTGTTGTTCGTGGAGGTGGTGTTCAAGGATGAAGTGACTGTAGAAGACAAAGCAGGAAAAGAAACACCACTACAGGCGTTGGACAGGCTCACACCGGCGCAACGTATCGGTGTACTGGGCGTAAATAAGCATCAAGTCTTCAAGGACGGAATACTGACGCAGGGAATGATTAAAGCGCCATGGGCTAATTTACAGAAGCGCATAGTATATTCCAATCGAGGTTTGAGTCTGAAGGGGTGCCCTTTTAAGGATTTCAGG
>CAYLOK010000009.1:0-88264 GCA_964385275.1 uncultured Gallionella sp.
ATCAGTGTCCAGTTTGCGCTGGAATCACTGTCCAGGTTGGTCTGGAATACGCACTTTGTGCTCATAATCAACAATCTACTTTGTTCAACAAAATCTTTTACAACGCTTATTCAAACCGCATCGTTAGGCTTGTTTTTTAAGACATGAATTAGCTTGGTTATATTTTTCTCCCATCTTGAAGTGCTACTCAAATCTGCGTAAGCGCGACCGCTAAGCTCGACAGGAAGCCCGCCTCCACTCTTGATACGGACAGGGATAATGCAGGTGGCCATACGTGAATTCTCCTTCAACATGGCCATTCTCATCTCCAGTTTTACCCACGATTGTGGTGGCTTCTTCCCAAATGAAGGAGAAAGACACAAGACATAGTGCCTGCATTCAGATATTCCATCCCGCATTCGTGCAATCAGGTCATCACCTGGGTAGATTTGATCTTCATCAAACCAAATTGATAAGCCATTGACTTGCAGCTGCTTAACAAGACGTGTCGCCTTTTCTCTGTCATCTGATGAATAAGAAATAAAGGCATCCATGGCTATGGTCATTAAAACGCCCCCAATCGAACACTAACTGAATCCATGTTGCTCGGACATTCCGTAAAATACTCCGAGCTTTCTGGTGAATCGAGAGGGTTATCATAGGCTGGTCCTAGATTAGCTTTGCCCCCCGAGATAAGACCTGATGATAAAGAGAAAAAATCCTTCGCGATAAGCTGTTTTGACGACGAATATAAGGTCAAATCGAAACTGATATGTTTAAAATTGCTATTGCCATAATTTTCAACAGTAACTTTTCCTGCGCATCTTGACCTGTACTCGTAGCCACTGACTTGCCGTGTGTTGTACTCAAATTCGGCCTTGACCCCTTTTTCGGGCCAGTCAAACTTGAATGTCTTTACGGGTTGCGTAAATTTTGGGTCGGTTACACACCCACAAAGAGGCAGAACCATCATCAAACCGAGGAGCGATTTATTTAACACGGTATATCTCCATTTCTAAAAATATCCAAAAAAAACAGAATCCAATATGTTGTACAAGCACAACATATTGGATTCTGTCAGTTTAATGCCTGAAATACAACCATACACGCATATTTAAGGCGACATATATGGTTGATAATTCAGTTTGCACATCAGACCTTCCGCAACGGCTCGGGCGTAATATCGCAAAGCGGAGAAAGCAGATTGGCTGGACACAAGCCAACTTGGCAGAACGAATGAAGATGGAACCTGAATCCATCTCGCGGTTTGAACGTGGCGCGACGCTACCGTCTTTGGCGACGCTCGAACTGTTGTCTGGCGAATTGAATGTTACCGTTGCCGATCTTCTTACAGAGTACCCCGACTCGGCGTATTCGGAGGCGCAACGAATTTCCGGCTGGCTCTCGAAGCTACAACCGGATGCAAGGAAAATGGTGTTGGATGGATTACAGAAACTTTGCGCTTTGCTGAGCCGCCCTTAATGAACACATAAACAACGTTTGATTTGGAGATCGCGGTTTTTCTGGCACAGAACCCTACCCTTATTTTCTCAGCCACCTTGCCGCATCCAGCGCATAGTAGGTCAGTATGCCGTCTGCTCCGGCACGTTTGAAAGCCAGCAGTGATTCCAGCACGCAGGCCTCCTCGTTTAGCCAGCCGTTTTGCGCGGCGGCCTTGAGCATGGCGTATTCGCCGCTCACCTGATACACGAAGGTGGGCGCCTTGAATTCATCCTTGACGCGACGCACGATGTCCAGATAAGGCATGCCGGGCTTGACCATCACCATATCCGCACCCTCCTGCAAGTCCATGCCGACTTCCCACAATGCCTCGTCGGAATTGGCCGGGTCCATCTGATAGGTGTATTTATTACCCTTGCCCAGATTACCGCTGGAACCGACCGCATCGCGGAACGGGCCGTAGAAGCTGGAAGCGTATTTGGCGGAGTAGGCCATGATGCGGGTATGGATGTGCCCGTCAGCGTCGAGCGCTGCGCGCACCGCACCGATGCGTCCGTCCATCATGTCGGAAGGCGCAACTATATCGGCCCCGGCGGCGGCATGAACCTGCGCCTGCCTGACCAGCACGGCAATAGTCTCGTCATTCAGTACGTAGCCAGACTCGTCTATCAGACCATCCTGACCGTGGCTGGTGTAAGGGTCGAGCGCGATGTCGGTCATCACGCCGAGTTCGGGGAAATGCTTTTTCAACTCGGCGACGACGCGCGGTACCAGACCGTTCGGGTTATAAGCCTCCGCCGCGTCCAGACTCTTCAAGGGTGCCTCGATCACCGGAAAAATCGCCATCACAGGAATACCCAGTTCAACGCAGGCCGCAGCATCCACGAGCAACAAATCCAGCGTCTTGCGCTGCACGCCCGGCATAGACTTGATATCCTCAACCTTGTTCGCGCCTTCCAGCACAAAAACGGGGTAGATAAAATCCGCCGGCGTGAGCAGATGCTCGCGCATCAAGTCGCGCGAAAAAGCATCGCGACGCATACGGCGCATGCGCTTATTGGGATATTGTCCGAGTGACTGCATATTTTTTCCTGAATTGTTATTTTTTCTGGAACTATTTAAGAAAACGCTTATCTGAACGCGTGAATGATGATAAATCATTCCACGTTTCTCCTCCCTGAGCGTGTTCTTAACCTTGTTAAGATTTTTGCCCCCACTGGTTGGGGGCTTTTTTTGCCTGTCTATTCTGCGTGGGCACACGGTGCCCACCCTACTTTCAGTCGATTACGCCTTCATCAAGTTCTGGCGGTGAGAGCGGTTCAGCTTTCAACCACCCCGCAATCACGGCCTCCGCCTCTTCCACGCCCTGCTTCTTCAGACTTGAGAACAACTGCACCGTGCACTGCGGATAGTGCTCGGCAAGATAGGCTTTTACCTTCATTAAAGTCAGGGTTGATTGCTGGCGGCTGAATTTGTCCGACTTGGTCAGCAGGATGTGTATCGGCTTGCCGGTCGTGGCAAACCAGTCGAGCATCGTTTCATCCAGTTCGAGCAAGGGGCGGCGTATGTCCATAATGACAACCAGCCCGCTCAACTCTTCGCGCTTCTGCAAATAGGTGCTCAACAAGGCTTCCCAATGGCGCTTGGCCTCTGGCGGCACCTTGGCGTAACCGTAACCCGGCAAGTCCACGATATAACTGTCATTGCCCAGCGAAAAATAATTCAGATGCTGGGTACGACCCGGCGTCTTACTGGTGTAAGCCAGACGCACGTGATTTGCTAACGTATTGATTGCACTCGATTTTCCAGCATTCGAGCGTCCGACGAAGGCCACTTCCCGACCGCCGTGCATCGGCAAGTCCTTGATGTGGTTGACGGTGGTATAGAACGTCGCTAATGAAAAAAGCCCCATTATTTCCAGACCGAGAAGATTGCATCTGCTGCTGCAATCGTCTCATCAATGTCCGCCCCGCTATGCGCGGCGGATACGAAACCCGCCTCGAATGCCGATGGTGCGAAATAGAAGCCTGCCTCCAGCATCGCGTGGAAGAAGCGGTTGAACGCCTCCTTGTCGCAGGCCATCACCTCGGCATAGCTGGTAGGGATTGCATCGCTGAAATACAGGCCGAACATGCCTCCGACCGATTGGGCGCAGAACGGAATACCGTGTTTCCTGGCGCTTGCCGTCAGGCCTTCGGTCAGTTGCGTGGCCAGTTTTGACAAGTTCTCGTAAAAACCTTTTTCCTGCACCAGTTTCAACGTCGCCAGGCCTGCCGCCACCGCGACCGGATTGCCCGACAAGGTGCCGGCCTGATACACCGCACCCAATGGTGCCAGACATTGCATGATGTCGCGACGTCCGCCGAACGCTGCTGCGGGCAGTCCGCCGCCCATCACCTTGCCCAGCGTAACCAGATCGGGTTTGATGCCGTAATAGCCCTGCGCGCCCTGCAAGCTGACGCGGAAGCCCGTCATGACTTCATCCAGAATCAGCACCGCGCCATATTTTGTACAGAGATTGCGCATTGCATCGAGGAATTCACGTTTGGGCGTAACCAGATTCATATTGCCCGCCACCGGCTCGACGATCACCGCTGCAATCTCCGAACCCATTTCGGCAAAAGCACGCTCAAGACCGGCTGCATCGTTGTAGTCCAGCACGGTAGTCAACGCTGCGATTTCGGCGGGTACGCCGGATGAACTCGGCTGACCGAAGGTCAGCGCGCCGGAACCCGCCTTGACCAGCAAGCCGTCGGAATGGCCGTGATAACAGCCCTCGAACTTGACGATGCGCGAACGACCGGTGAAACCGCGCGCCAGACGAATCGCCGTCATGGTCGCTTCCGTGCCTGAACTGACCAGTCGCACCATTTCCAGACTCGGCAACAGCTTGCACAACAACCCGGCAATTTCCAGTTCGGCAGCAGTTGGCGCACCGAAACCCAGACCATTCGCCGCCGCGTCCTGCACCGCCTTGACTACTTCGGGGTGACAGTGACCGACGATCATCGGCCCCCATGAACCCACATAATCGGTATAGCGTTTGTCATCCGCATCCCAGACGTAAGCGCCACGGCCTTTCTGGAAAAACAACGGCGTTCCGCCTACCGAACGAAATGCGCGCACCGGCGAATTGACGCCGCCGGGAATGATTTGCTGTGAGGCGTCAAAGAGTTCCTGATTGTGTGATGTCATGTTGCGTCCTTCTAAACTAGAGGTAAATTCAAATTTGCAAACTGCCGCGCAGCAAGCGTTATATCTTCCGCACCGAACAGCGCCGAAATCACCGCCAGCGCGTCAGCACCGGCGGCCAGCACAGATGCGCCATTCTCTGCCGTAATGCCGCCTATCGCCACCAGCGGCAGACTCATCTCGCGGCGCGCCTGGCTCAATAAAGCCAGCGTCGCAACGGGTGCGTCAGGCTTAATCGTCGAAGCGAAAACTGCACCAAATGCCACATAATCAGCGCCCTGCGTTGCCGCCTCATGCGCCAGAGGCAGGCGATTGTAACAAGAAATGCCGATAATTTTTTCGCTGCCCAGCACAGCGCGCGCGGCAGCCACGCCGCCATCCTCGCCACCCAGATGTACGCCATCGGCATCCACCTGTTTCGCCAAAGCGGCGTCATCGTTGATGATCAGCGGCACGCCGAATTCCCGCGTCAATATACGCAAGGCAGCGGCTTGCTCAAAACGCGTCGCCGCACTGCCCGGCTTGTTGCGATATTGCAGGACGCTCGCCCCGCCTTGCAAAGCCAGGCGCACACGGCGCAACAACTCCGCCGTATCGGCTTCTTCCGGCGTAATCGCGTACAGGCCTTTAATTAAGACGCTCGGGCTTTTCTTCATCGTCCTCACCCCGCGCCCAAAACAAACGGTCGGGGATGAACTGCCCCATGCCGGGACGGAAACCCGCATTTAATGTCTGCCAGGTGTATTCCTGCGCTTCCTTGACGGCATCAGCCACCTCCACCCCCTGCGCCAACAAGGCGGCAATGGCTGAAGCCAGCGTGCATCCCGAACCGTGATAACTGCCCGGCAGACGCGCCCAGCTATCGCTGCGCACCACACCCTGATCGTTATATAAGGTATTGATTACTTTCGATGATTGCTCGTGTGTACCCGTGATCAGCACATATTCGCAGCCCATCGCCAGAATGCGTTTGGCGCATTCTTCCAGGCTGGGATCGTCCTCTTCATTGTCCTCATCCATCGCCAGGCGACGCGCCTCGATGCTGTTGGGCGTGACGATGGTGGCCTGCGGAATCAGCAATTCGCGCATTGCGTCCAGCATATCTTCGTCGGCCAGTTCGTCTCCGCGCCCGGAAGCCAGCACCGTATCCATCACAAAAGGCACATCGGGATAATCCGCCAGCACCTCGGCAATCGCCACAATATTTTCCACGCTGCCGAGCAGGCCGACCTTGAAAGCCGCGACCGGCACATCTTCGAGCATCGCACGCGCCTGATCCACCACCCATTCCGGCTCCATCGGCAGCACATCTTCCACGCCGCTGGTGTCCTGCACGGTGATGGCAGTCACAACCGACAGCGGATGGCAACCCATGCTGGCGATAGTGAGCATATCGGCCTGCAAACCGGCGCCGCCGCTTGGGTCAGTGGCGGCAAAACTCATTACTAAAGGGAACGATTCAGACATGATGTAAACAGTAGTGTTATGTGCGACAGATAGGGCATTTTACCCTATCTGGCCGTGATTACTGAACTGATGTTACGCACGCAGTGTCCGCGCTGCCAGCGACTAGATTTTCCTCACGAACACCTTGGACTTACGCTGGTAGTTATACAGCGACTTCTTCTGCGCGGGCAGCTCGGTAACGTCGCTCTCCTTAAAGCCGCGTTCGAGGAACCAGTGGGCGGTGCGCGTGGTGAGCACAAACAGCCTTTTCAGCCCCTGCGTCCTGGCAATCTCGGCCATGTGATTAAGAATGGCTTCGCCGTAGCCCCGGTCACGGCATTGCACATCCACCGCCATACAGGCGAGTTCGGCGGCGGCCTCGTCCGGGAAGGGATAGAGTGCGGCGCAGCCGACGATGCGGTGATCGTGTTCAAGTACCACGAAGCGTTCGATTTCGCGTTCCAGCAACTCGCGCGAACGGCGTACCAGTATGCCCTGCTCTTCAAGCGGGATCAGCAAGTTCAGGATGCCGCCGACATCTTCGATGGACGCGTCGCGCAGGGTATTAAGCGTGGATTCCACCACCATCGTGCCTATGCCTTCATCGCTGAACAGTTCTTGCAGTATCGCACCGTCGGCATGACGGCTGATCAGGTGGGTGCGCGCCACGCCGGCGGCGCAGGCGCGCATCGCGCAGGGCAGGAACAAGCTCACATCGTCGGGCAGTTTGCATTTGGCGCTCAGCACAGCTTGCGCCTGGGCGATGGTCAGCTCCTTGAGCAATTCGCCTTGTTTGTCCTGCACACCGTCGGTATCCATCAAAAATACCAGCTTGTCGGCATCCAGTGCGATGGCAGTCGCGGTGGCAACGTCTTCCAGCGTGAGGTTGAACACCTCGCCGGTAGGCGAGTAGCCCAGCGGCGAGAGCAGCACCACCTCGCCAAACTCCATGCGGTCATTCAGTGCGGCGACATCCACCTTGCGCACAGAGCCTGTGTGTTGCAGATCCACGCCATTGATCACGCCTATCGGTTGTGCCGTGATGAAATTACCGCCTGCCACGCGTATATCGGCATTGGCCATCGGCGAATTCGCCAGCCCCATCGACAGCAGCGCCTCGATCTCGACACGCACGCGGCCGACCGACTCCTTGACGCACTGCATCGTCTCGGCATCGGTCATGCGTATGCCCTGATGGTAGGTATCCTCCAGATTTTTCCTGGCCAGATGCTGCTCGATCTGCGGGCGCGCGCCATGCACCAGCACCAGCCGGATGCCGAGTGCGGCGAGCAGATTGAAATCGTGGGTCAGCTCGACGAACTTGCCATCGGCGACCATTTCACCACCGAAGGCGATGACGAACGTCTTGCCGCGAAAGCTATTGATGTACGGTGCGACGGAGCGGAACCAGGCAACAAAATCGGCGGGGGTGGTTTTGATGGGCATTGATGGTCTCCAAAATTATTACAGGCATTTCGCTATTCTTATCTAGGTGAAAAGTGAAAGGTGAAACGGCACACTTCACCTTTCACGTGGAAAAATCGCCCCACAGCGTTTGCAGCGCGGCCAGTCCTGCAACGGCGGCAGTTTCGGTGCGCAGTACGCGCGCGCCCAGACGGACGGGAGTAAAGCCGCAGAGCAGCGCGGACTCGCTCTCGGCCTGGGTAAAGCCGCCCTCGGCACCGATCAGCAGGGCGACCTGGCCTTGCGGTCTGGGCTGTGTTTGCAGCGACACCGCGCCCTGGGGCAGCAAAATATATTTGCTGTCGGCGGATGCGCGCATCTGTTGCAGCCACACCATGATGTCCAGCGGCGCGTGAATGACAGGCAATACATTGCGCCCGCACTGTTCGCAGGCTGAAATGGCGACTTGTTGCCAATGCTCGGTACGTTTGATGACGCGCTCGGCGGAGAGCTTGGCCACGCTGCGCCCGGTGGCCAGCGGCTGGATCTCGCTGACGCCCAGCTCGGTGGCTTTCTGGATTACCCAGTCCATTTTCTCGCTGCTCGACAAGGCTTGCGCCAGCAGCACCGGCAACGGCGATTCACGGTTGGCATCGACCTGGCTGATATTGCCGACAACGACCTGCTTGCCTGACAAATCCTCAATCACACCGTGGCATTCGTGACCTTGCCCGTCAAACATCTGCACAGGGTCACCTTCCCGCAAACGCAGCACGCGGCCGGCGTGGTGCGCCGCATCGGGCGGCAAGTTGAATGAACCCTGGTTCGGGAGCGGGGGCGGGCAATAAAAACGCGGCATGATGAAGGTGGTTGGTCGTCAGGATGGGCGTGATAATATACCGCCTCCCAATTTCTTGTCAGGAGTATGAAATGGTCAGTCTGCAACCGCCCCTGTGCGACTTTGGCTGGAAGGCGCTTGATTTCGACTTGCCCGGCGTGAATGGCGTGCGCTATAACCTTGCGAATGCGCGAGGCAAAAACGGCTTACTGGTCATGTTCATCTGCAATCACTGCCCCTATGTAAAATCCATTCGCGACCGGCTGGTGCGCGATACGCGCGAGTTGCAGCGGCACGGCATCAACAGCATCGCCATCATGTCCAACGATCCGCTCGAATACGACGAGGACTCGTTCGAGAACATGAAACGGGCGGCGCAACAGTATGGTTATCCTTTCCCCTACGTGATGGACGAAACCCAGCAGGTGGCAAAAAACTACGGCGCGGTATGCACGCCGGATTTCTTCGGTTTTAATGCCAATCTGGAGTTACAGTATCGCGGTCGTCTGGATGCCTCGCGCAAGGAGGCCGTGGCGGATGCGCCGCGCGACTTGTTCGACGCAATGCTGCACGTAGCGCAAACAGGCCTTGGCCCGCGCGAACAAATTGCCAGCATGGGCTGTTCGATCAAATGGAAAAATGAGTGATGGAGCAACGCAGCATGTCGAGAACCGGTTCATTTGGTATGAGTGCACTGCTCAAGGCTGCCATCGCGGCGGTCAAGCTGGTGGCGGCAGAAGAAATTATGCCGCGCTATCTCAAGGTGGCGCACAAGCACAAGAGCGATGGCAGTCTGTGTACCGAAGCGGATATTGCAACGCAGACGGCGCTGACCCGAAAGCTGCAAGCCATTTACAACGTTCCGGTGCTGGGCGAGGAAATGACGGAGAACGAGCAGCGGGCGATCTGGGAATCCGCCCAGGAGGGTCTGTGGTGCGTGGACCCGATTGACGGCACTTCCAATTTTGTGCACGGCCTGCCTTATTTTGCGGTATCTGTCGCGTTGGTGCGCCAGGGGAAGAGCGTATTGGGCGTGGTGTATAACCCGGTCGCAGATGAGATGTTTGCCGCCGAGGCAGGTAAGGGTGCGTACCTGAACGGTGAAAAACTATTTGGGCGCATAGCCGTGTCGGAAATGAGTCAGTCGCTGGCCAATGTGGACTTGAAGCGACTGGATACCAGACTGGCGGCCACGCTGGCAGCCCATCCGCCCTATGCTTCGCAACGTAATTTCGGCGCCAGCACGCTGGACTGGTGCTATACCGCCGCAGGGCGTTATGATTTGTACCTGCACGGCGGACAAAAGCTGTGGGATTACGCGGCAGGAATGCTGATTCTGTCGGAAACCGGCGGATATGCCTGTTGTATCGAGAGTGACGATTTTTCTGCGGGCGATGTCTGGCAGCGTTCGGTGATCGCCGCGCGTAGCGAGACACTGTTCAATGAGTGGAAAAGCTGGATACGTGCGCAATAGCAGAATGTCGCGCACTCACAATTAGGGAAATACCTTGAAAATATTGATATTAGGTGCAGGGCAGGTCGGCTCAACCGTGGCGGAAAGCCTGGTGAGCGAGGCCAATGACATCACGGTGGTGGATTCCGACGGCGCAAAGCTGGCGCTGCTTCAGGAACGACTGGATCTGCGCACCCTGACCGGCAACGCTTCTCATCCTTCGGTGCTGGAGCAGGCCGGTATTGCCGACACGGACATGTTGCTGGCTGTCACGCAAAGCGACGAAGTCAACATGGTGGCCTGCAAGCTGGCGGCCAGTCTCTATAACACGCCGACGCGCATCGCCCGTATTCGCTCCGCCGATTTTCTGGCCAGGCCCGAGTTATTTAACAAAGACAATTTCTGCGTGGATTTTTCCATTTGTCCCGAGCAGATTCTTACCGATTACATCGCCAAGCTGATTGAATTTCCCGAGGCGTTGCAAGTGCTGCGCTTTTCGCAGGACAAGGCTTCGCTGGTGGCGGTGCGCGCCTTCCAGGGCGGGCCGCTGGTGGGAAAACCGCTCAGCGTCCTGCACGACAACATGCCGCATATCGATGCGCGCGTTGCGGCGATTTTCCGCAAGGACAGGCCGCTGATTCCTGAAGGCAATACCGTGGTTGAAGACGGCGACGAAATTTTCTTCATCGCCGCGACTGACAATATCCGCGCCGTGCTCAAGGAAATGCGCCGCATGGACAAGCCCACCAAGCGCGTGATGATCGTCGGCGGAGGGAATATTGGCCGTCGCCTGGCCAAGGTGCTGGAGAATGACTATCAGGTCAAACTGATCGAGTTCAACAAGAAAGCCTGCGCAAAACTGGCAGGGGAACTGGCCAACACGCTGGTGCTCAACGGCGACGGCACAGACGAAAAACTGATGCAGCAGGAAAATGTCGGCGAAGTGGATGTGTTCTGCGCACTCACCAATGACGACGAGAACAATATCATGTCGGCGCTGCTGGCCAAGCAGGGCGGAGCGCGCAAGGTCATCGCCCTGATCAACCGCAGCGCCTATGTCGATCTGTTGCAGGGCGGCAAGATAGACATCGCGCTGTCTCCCGCCAATGTCACCATCGGCTCCTTATTGGCTTACGTGCGCCAGGGCGACGTGGCGGCGGTGCATTCACTGCGTCGCGGTGCGGCGGAAGCGCTGGAACTGGTGGTGCACGGCGACCGCAAGTCCTCCAAGGTGGTAGGGCGACGCATTGATGAAATCGACCTGCCCAAGGGAGCGACCATCGGTGCGCTGGTGCGTGGCGACGAGGTCATCATGGGCCATCACGACACGCGTATCGAGGCTGACGACCATGTGATCGTGTTCGTCATCAACAAGCAGATGGTGAAGAAAGTCGAGAAGTTGTTCCAAGTCAGCATCGGGTTCTTCTGATGGGACGCGCGCTCACCGTTATCCACGCTCTGGGGCTGATGCTGGTGGTATTCAGCGCGGCCTACCTGATGCCGCTGGCCACGGCGCTGATCTACGGTCAGATGGAAGTCTTCATGGACTTCCTGCTGGCGATGGTATGGACCGCTGCTTTCGGTTGTCTGATGTGGATGGTCACGCGCCGCTACAAGGGAGAACTGTCTGTCCGGCACGGTTATCTGCTGGTGGTGGCGATGTGGACAGCCATGCCGACTTTCGCTACCTTGCCGCTGCTGCTGACTGTGCCGGGCCTGTCGTTTACCGACGCTTATTTCGAAACCATGTCCGGCTTGACCACGACCGGTTCAACCGTGCTGGTGGGACTGGATAATCTGCCGCCCGCCATTAATATCTGGCGGCATGAATTGAACTGGCTGGGCGGGCTGGGCATCATCGTGCTGGCGGTGGCGATTCTGCCGCTGCTGGGTATCGGCGGTCGCCAACTATTCAAGGCCGAGACTCCGGGGCCGATGAAGGATTCCGCTCTGACCCCGCGCATTGCCGATACCGCGCGCAACCTGTGGGTAGTTTATGTGGCCATTACACTGGTCTGTATCGGAACGCTGAAGTGGGCGGGCATGAACTGGCTGGATGCGATTTGCCATGCCTTTTCTGCAATGGGGCTGGGCGGTTTTTCCACGCACGATGCCAGTGTCGGTTTCTTCAACTCACCGCTGATCGAGTTTGTGCTGATTGTATTCATGCTGATTGCAGTGATGAATTTTGCCGCTCATTTTTTGGCCTTGCGAGGCAGAACACTGGCGGTTTATCGTACCGATCCTGAAGCCATCCCTACCCTGGTTTTGATACTGGGCAGTTGTGTCGGGATTGCACTGTTTTTATGGTTGGAGGAGATTTATCCGAGCTTCTGGACGGCGTTGCGCCACGCCAGCTTTAATCTGGTATCCATCGCAACCAGTTCCGGCTATGCCAGTGTGGATTATGCCCAGTGGCCGATCTTCGCGCCGCTGTGGATGATGTTTCTGACCGCGATTGCCGCGAGTTCAGGCTCCACCGGCGGCGGCATCAAGATGATACGCACGTTGGTGCTGGTCAAACAGGCCGGGCGCGAATTCGTCAAGTTGCTGCATCCGGCTGCCGTGAATCCAATGAAAATCAGCGGTCAGGTCATCCCCAACGGCGTGGTGTTTTCGGTGCTGGGTTTCATCTTCCTGTATTTTATGAGTATCCTGACGTTGACTTTTACGCTGTTGATCAGCGGCATGGATTTCATTTCGGCGTTAACCGCTGTGCTTGCCTCGATAAATAATTGCGGACCGGGTCTCGGCACTGTCGGGCCGGCCAGCAATTATGCCGGATTGACCGATTTTCAAACCTGGGTATGCACGTTCGGCATGCTGGTCGGGCGGCTGGAGATTTTCACCGTGCTGATTCTGTTTACCCCGCAGTTCTGGCGGCGTTAACGGGTTTGTCTGCCCTGCTGCAGCGTGTTTTACCCGCGCGCCGTCAAAGCGGATGGTTAAAAATCCCAAGACACGAGGCGCGGTATCGGTTAGGATTGCCCACTAAATTTATTGACTACAATTTTCGGCACATTTGTGCCAAATAAGGGGTGAAGTTGAGCGCAGATTTGCCATTGTTGGGTGTCAAAGTGGTGTTGATTGATGACAGCAACACGATCCGGCGCAGCGGCGAAATATTCCTGTCACAAGCGGGCTGTCGTGTCGTGCTTGCCGAAGACGGGTTTGACGGCTTGTCAAAAGTGGTCGATACCCAGCCCGATATTATTTTCGTGGATGTGATGATGCCGCGACTGGACGGCTATCAGACCTGCGCCCTGATTAAAAACAACCCGCAGTTCAAAAAAATTCCTGTGGTCATGTTGACCAGCAAGGACACCTTATTCGACCGCGCACGCGGCAAACTGGTCGGCTCCGACCAGTATCTGATTAAACCATTCAACAAAAAGAGTCTGATTGAATCCGTCATCAGGCACACACAGGAGCAAGCATATGACTATTAAGAAAATATTGGTGGTGGACGATTCCGCAACGGAACGCCACATCATCGGGGAGCTTTTGACCAAACAGGGTTTCGAGGTTTCTTTCGCCGAAAGCGGAGAAATGGGTGTGGCAAAGGCCAAACAGGAGCGGCCCGATTTGGTCATGATGGACGTGGTGATGCCCGGCATGAATGGTTTTCAGGCAACCCGCGCCATTGCCAAAGACCCGGAAACCCAGCAGATTCCGGTGCTGCTTTGCACCACCAAAGATCAGGAAACGGACAAAATCTGGGGGATGCGCCAGGGCGCCAAGGATTATCTGGTCAAGCCGATCAATACGGCGGAGCTGCTAGGCAAAATTGCGGCGCTCGGTTGATTGCGAACTGAACAATCATGTCCAAGCGACTTAACCTGCGGGAGTTTCAGCAAAACCTGAGCAACCGCATGCAGGACAAAGACCGTCAGGGCGGTCAGTTGTCGTTGCTGGGCGTGCAGATCGCCGGACAGAACTGGCTGGTGGAGATGGTGGACATCAGCGAGGTGTTGTCGCTGCCGCCCCTGACGTCTGTGCCGTTGACCAAGCAGTGGTTTCGCGGCATTGCCAATGTGCGCGGCAATTTATATTGCGTTGCAGATATGGCCGCCTTTCTGCATCAGGGCGAAGCCTCCGGCGCCGTCACCAATCGCATCCTGTTGACCGCAGAACGTTATGCCGTCAATGCGGCTTTGCTGGTGGACAGGGTGTTCGGCTTGCGCGATGCGAACAGCTGGCAGCGTGATGCGGCGCAGACAGACCAATATATCGATGAGCAGGGTGCAGTATGGCGCAAGCTGGATGTGGTTGAGCTGCTCGGACAACCGGATTTTTTGCAAATAGGCATTTAGCGGTAACCATCCGCCGGAGGAAATAAACATGGCGTTCAAACTTAAATTACCGAATTTCACGGCTGGCGGCGCAGCAAACCTGACGGATAAACCCTTGCCGCTGATAGGCCATCTGCCTTTCGCCCAACAGTTGCGCTTATTGGGCGGCGGCGTGACGCTGTCCTTTCTGGTGGGGGTCATCGCGGTGGTGCTTGACAACCGCACCACCTCCAACGGCACTCACTATCTGGAGTTGTCGGGCGACCTGATCATGTTGACGCAACGTATCGCCAAGGACGCCGGTTCCGCGATGCAGGGTAAACAAACCGCGATCGAGGGTCTGCCGCAAGCGCGTGCCGATGCTGAACGTATTCTGACCGCACTGGATAAAGGCGATGACATTGCACCGGCAACCCGTGGTGTGGCGCGAACCGAACTGGACAAATTATTGCCGGTCGCCCTGCAATCCCTGCAATACATCAAGGATATTGAGGAGGGCCGCCCCGCCCTTTTGACGGTATCGCACGCGGTAGCTGCGGTGGAAGAAGTTGGCCCGTCGATGCGCGAGGCAATTTCGCAACTGCCGGGCGGAGAACGTGCGACCCGCTTCGCCCTGCTGGTCGAGCGTATCGGTAAAGACGCCAACGCCATGCTGGGTGGGGCGGTGACAGATAAAATGGTCGGCGCTTTGGGTTCGGATACGCAAGAGGCGGAAGAGCTGTTGGCAGGGTTCGATCAGTCCGATCCGGCGGTTGCCAAAGCGGCTGATTTGTTTGAAGGTTATCGTAACTCGGTATATGCGGTGATCAGCCAGGCGCAGGGCTTGTTCGGCGCGAAACGCGGCGTCAGTAGTTATTTCGACAGCGTGAGTGTTACTAAAAAGGGCCCGTTTATTACCGGGTCGCAAGCCCTGGCAGACGCGTATCAAACTTCGCTGACAGGCCGCTGGACGACTTATGTGATGGCGCTGTCTGCGGCGTTGTTGCTGATCCTTTCAGGATTTTTATCCCGGGCGTATCTGGCTGAAGCGCGGCATCGCGCCGCGTTGGCCGAGGCCAGCAACAAGCAAAATCAAAGAGCGATTTTGCGCCTGATGAATGAATTGAGTGATCTGGCGGAAGGTGATCTGACGGTGCGTGCGACGGTAACGGAAGACATTACCGGCGCAGTTGCCGATTCGGTGAACTACACCGCTGAAGAATTGCATAAGCTGGTTACCCGGATTACCGAAGCGGCGGAACAAATGGGTCTGGCGACCCGTGATTCGGAAGGGATGACGCAACGCCTGGTAATTTCCACGCAGCGGCAGGTGCAGGAAATCAAGGACGCCGAGGAGTCTGTACAACTGATTACCCGATCAATCAGTGAAGTTGACGCGGCGGCGGTCAAAGCGGCCGAAGTGGGTCGGCATACCCTGCTGGTAACCAATCAGGGCGCACTGGCCGTGCGCAACACGATTGCCGGTATGGATGGTATTCGCGAACACATTCAGGAAACCTCCAAACGTATCAAACGGCTCGGCGAGAGCTCGCAGGAAATTGGCGAAATCGTGGATTTGATTTCCGACATTACCGAACAGACCAACGTGCTGGCGTTGAATGCGGCAATTCAGGCAGCCTCAGCGGGCGAAGCCGGACGAGGCTTCTCGGTGGTTGCGGAAGAAGTGCAGCGCCTGGCGGAACGCTCCGGCGAGGCAACCAAGCAGATTGGCGCGCTGGTTAAAACGATTCAGAGCGACACTCAGGATGCGGTGGCGGCCATGGAAAAGAGTACCTTGGGTGTGGTGGAAGGTGCAAAGCTGTCAGAAGTTGCGGGCCAATCGCTGAAGGAAATTGAGCAGGTGTCGAACGAACTGGCGGCGCTGATTAACAGTATTTCCGTATCCACTCAGGTGCAAACCGAGATGGCCGGTGAAGTGGCTGTCGTGATGCAGGACATTATGAGCATTTCTGAACAGACGACGGAAGGTACACGCCTAACCTCTGATTCTGCCGCCAGGTTGAGCAGTTTGGCGGCAGGCCTGAAGGGTTCGGTAGCCGGCTTCAAACTCTGATAACGGCAAGCACGAACGCTAACATGCCTAACCAAACACAATTCGACCTTGCATCACTTTCCGTTGTAAAGCCCGGCATTGATGAGGCGCTGGGTGTGGCAAGTGCGCGTCTGGTCCAGTATCTGGATGCGCCTGCGCTCAACGCACCCGCGTTGGAAGAGGCGCGTGCAGAGTTGCACCGTATCCGTGGCGCGCTGCAAATGATCCATTTGGACGGTGTCGCAGTCTATTGCGCGGAAATCGAACAGGTGCTGGCCGAGTTGATGGTTAATTCCAGCCTGGCCTCACCGCTTTACCGTACCGTGTTGCAACGCGCCTTGATGGGATTGACTCATTTTCTGGACGCGCTGATGCAAGGGGCGGATAACGCCACCTTGCGTTTGTTCGCAAAATACGAAGCCATGCAGCATCTGCGCGGCATGGAAATGTCCTTCGAGCAGGATCTGTTTTTCCCCAATCTGGCCGTGCGCCTGCCCGACAGTGTGTTAAACATCGTCAGGCCTGGTAATGTAACCGCGCAAATCAAGGCCGCACACAGTCAGTATCAGCGGGGGTTGATGCTCTGGTGGCGCAACGATGATGTAGCCGCCGCATTGCAGATCATGCAACCGGCTCTCGATACGGTATTGAGTTGCGTTTCGCGGGATGGCAGTCGTGCGTTCTGGTGGGTCGCCAACGGCTTGCTCGATTGCGTGAAACTGGACGGATTGCCGGCGGATATGAATGTGCGCAAATTGCTGGCGCAGATAGACCGGCAGTTGCGCGCGGTCATCAAAAACAATCCCGGCGAAGTGCTGTCGGCCATGAATGAGATGCTCTATCTGATCGGGTGCAGCCAGGCCAGCAGCGACCGTGCCGAACAGATCAAACAGCAATATGCTCTGACGAGGTACTTCCCGAACCTTTCCGCGCAGATGACAGCCGATGAAAAGAAGTCGCTGGAAGAATTGCGCGACCAGATGCAGGAAGTTGAAGACTGCTGGGAACAATGCGTGGCGGGCGACAAGGAGTCATGCAACCAGTTTGTCGAGCACATGGAAAAGATCGCCCGAAAAAGCGACAAGCTGGAGCGCAACACCCCCCATTACCTGACCAGGAAGATTGAAACTTTGTCAGAGCGCCTGCGCGATCCTGAATATGCGCGCCTGATCGGTGACGATGTGGCGATGGCATTGATGCTCTGGCGCAGCGGCATGTCGCACTACGAAACCCTGGACACACGTTTTCAGGAGCAGGCGCGTATCCTGTCCGAGCAGATTGACACGGCGATCAATCAGCAACCGGGCGACGAGCAACGCATCGCAGAGTTGATCAGTCTTTATAACCAGACCGAACAAGGGACGATCACGTCGTCGCTGGCCAATGAAATGCTGACGAATCTGCAACTTGTCGAGCAGGGGCTGAACGCCTTCTTTGGCGATGTAGAAAAACGTAATGAACTGGCCGCCTTGCAACGTTTGCTGGTGCAAATACATGGCGGGCTGCGTATCTTGTCTCTGGAGCAGGCCGAACAATTGCTGCTTGAAATTCAGGCGAGCGTGAGTTCTTTCGCGGAAGGCGGGGGAGCGCCCAAACCGACGGAAAGTCAGGCTCTGGCGGGAGCGGTCAGCGCGCTGCACGATTATCTGCAACGCCTGATGCACGGGCACAAGGAACACACGACAGCCTTGCGTGCCGCCCTGGCCGAGCTATGCGGGCTGCGTCAGATCCCTGTGCCGTCGCAAAATATCCCCGTTGCACCCAGCCAGGCTCCGGTGGAAACGGTGCGTCCTGCGGCAGAAATTCAGCGCCCGCTGGGCGAAGACATGGAGCTGCTCGAAATATTTCTGGAAGAGGCTAAAGAGGTGTTGGGCATCATGCGCGACAACGTCGAGATCAGCCAATTGCATCCCGATAATCTTGAGCCCCTGATAACGATACGTCGCGGCTTCCATACCTTGAAGGGCAGTGGCCGCATGGTTGGCCTGACCGATCTGGGGGAAGTAGCCTGGGCGGCTGAACGTGCGATGAATAAATGGGTGCAGGACAGGAAAGCAGCCAGCCCTGATTTACTGCGCTTCATTGAAGTGACGGTGCAAGCCTTTGCCGGCTGGATCACAGAACTCGAAAGCCAGGGATGCATCAGCATTGAGGCGGCTGAGCTGGTTGCACTGGCGCAGCGAATTGAAAAGGGCCTTGATAAGGCGGCGATACCTGTTCAGGCGCCGCTTAAAACGGCAGTTGCGCCTCATAAGATGGCCGAACCGGAAAGTATCCCGGCGTTCCGGGAAATCACGGAACCGGAAAAACTTGCAGAGGTGCAGGAAGCCAAAGCGCAGGAAATCGCAGCGGAGCAGCATGACTTCGCAGAGCCGGATTCGGTAATGATCGGCGCAATAGCGCTCTCACCGACACTGTTCAGGATTGCCAGCGAAGAAGCCAGCCAGAATGTGGCCGCGTTGCACAAACAGTTTAATGAGATGAGCGCGGACCACCCGCCGCTTGTGCAATACGACTTTATGCGTGCCGCTCATACGCTGGCAGGGATTTGCCGTAGTTTGGGATTCATGCCGGTGGTCGAATTGGCTGCCGCCCTTGAAGGCTGGCTGTATGATCATCTTGACCGCCAGGCCAGTCCAAACGCCGAACAATTGCAGATGCTTGACCAGGTTGTCGCGGCGCTGGATGAAATGGTGCAAAGCATTTGCGCCAGGCAAATGCCGCAACAACGCAACGATCTGACCCAACAAGTGCTTCGTGACAAGGACAGGGTAGTTCGTGAGGCCGAGCAAGCCGCGCTGCCTGTCACCGCACTGTCTGATGAGCGTGTCGAAGTCCTTGCCGTGACCCTCCCGCCGGCTCAGCCGGTTGCGCAGATAGAAATCAAGTCGGCGGTGGCGCAAGCCAGGGAACGCAAAGCGCTTTTGCGCGATGACGTGGACGCGCAATTGCTGCCGGTGTTCATGGAAGAGGCGGATGAACTGTGTCCCAAGATAGGCGGTTGCCTGCGCGCTTTGCGCGGGTCGCCGGAAGATGAGCCGCAACTGCAATTGTTAAACCGTCTGCTGCACACCCTCAAAGGTAGCGCGCGTATGACGGGCGCCATGCGCATAGGTGATATTGCCCACACCATGGAAGACCGTTTGCTCACGGACGGTACGATGAGTGAAGCGGTGCTCTGGGATGCTCTGGAGGGTGACTTTGACCAGATCAACGCCTTGCTGGAGGAATTGCGCACCGGCAAAATCAGGCAGGAAGCGCCCTCCGCAACCAGTCTTCGCGACGCGGAAGAAGCCGCTGAGTCTGACCGTAGGAGAGGCGCTCGTGCGCCGCATGCCGGCACGGAACGTGTGCTGCCCAGCAGTATGCTGCGTGTGCGTTCGGATGTGATTGACCGTCTGGTCAACCAGGCGGGTGAAATCAGCGTGGCGCGTTCGCGTATGGAAACCGAATTGCGCGCCTTCAAGGAAGGCTTGCTGGAATTAACGGGTAGCGTGACGCGCTTGCGCAAACAACTGCGCGAGGTGGAAATTCAGGCGGAAAGCCAGATACAGGCGCGCGTTTCATTGTCCAGTGAAAGTAACGAACAATTCGATCCGCTGGAATTCGACCGCTTTACCCGTTTGCAGGAATTGACGCGCTTCATGAACGAGAGCGTACATGACGTGCAAACGGTACAGCAATCGCTGCTGAAGAATATTGATGAGACTTCATCGGCGATTTTTGCGCAGGGACGACTGAACCGCGAGCTGCAACAAAATCTGATGAACGTGCGTATGGTTCCGTTCGGCAGCATGAGCGAACGGCTGTATCGCATCGTGCGGCAAACCGCCAAGGAGTTAAACAGGCGCGCCAACCTTGAGTTGACGGGCACCGGCGTGGAGCTGGATCGCAGCGTGCTGGAAAAAATGACCGCTCCGTTCGAGCACCTGTTGCGCAATGCCATTGCACATGGCCTGGAAGACGAGCAAGTGCGTATCAACAGCGGCAAGGATGCCATCGGCGAGGTACGCCTGAGCTTGCGCCAGGAAAGCAATGAAGTGGTCTTTGAGTTCAGCGATGACGGCATGGGCCTGAATTTTGCCGCCTTGCGCGCGCAGGCGATCAACAAGGGCTTGCTGGACGAGGCAGACGCTTCCGTCAGCGACGACCAATTGGCGCAGCTGATTTTCACCTCGGGTATTTCAACCGCGAGTGAAGTGACGGAAGTGGCGGGTCGCGGCATCGGTATGGATGTGGTACGCAGTGAAATCACGGCACTGGGCGGGCGGATTGATGTCAATTCCAAGTCCGGGCAGGGCACGCAGTTCACCATACACCTGCCGCTTACGCTGGCCGTCACGCAAGTGTTGATGGTGCGTGCCGGTGACACGACCTATGCCGTCCCTTCGACCATGGTGGAACAAGTGCGCCAGGTGAAACCGGCAGAGATGAACGCCTTGTATGATGAGCGCAAGGTGGAGTGGCAGGGCGTCATTTATCCCTTCCACTATTTGCCGACGCTGCTGGGAGACGAAGAGCGCGTACCGGAAAGCCGTTCACACAATCCACTGTTGTTGTTGCGCGCAGGCAACCAGCGCATCGCCCTGCATGTGGATGAGCTGCTGGGCAATCGGGAAGCGGTAGTCAAAAATATCGGCCCGCAATTGGCGCGGCTGCCGGGTATTGCCGGTGCGACTGTCCTGGGTAACGGCACCGTGGTGCTGATTCTAAATCCGGTGCAAATGACTCAGCGCATAGCGGCCGTGACGCGCAAATCCGCCAGGGCCGAACCGGTCGTGCTGCGCACTCAGCCACTGATCATGGTGGTGGACGACTCGCTGACCGTGCGCAAGATCACCACACGTTTACTGACACGCGCCGGATACCAGGTAGTCACAGCCAAGGATGGTGTGGACGCCCTGGAACAGCTGACTGAAATCACCCCGTCGGTGATGCTGCTCGACGTTGAAATGCCGCGCATGGATGGCTTCGAATTAACCAAACTGCTGCGTCGCGATGCAAAGACGAAAAATCTGCCCATCATCATGATTACCTCGCGGACGGCGGACAAACACCGCGACTTCGCGATGCAACTCGGCGTGAATGCCTACCTTGGCAAGCCCTTCCAGGAAGAAGAGCTGCTGCTGAACATCGCGGGCTTTGCCGCCCCGTCCTGAAAAAATGAATCGGTTTTTGAGCGTCATAACCAACCTTCCGAGGGGATACTAAATGGGACTATTTGACTGGTTTACCGCGATGTCCAAAGCGGATGAAAAAACGCCCCCGATCGCGGCTTTGCCAACTCAAGCGGGCGCCATCAAGGAAGAGGCAGTGGTAAAAGGACTGGACTTCGTCGCTGCAATCGAAGCTCATCGCAAATGGAAAGATCGCCTGACGGACTATGTGAACGGCACCTCGACAGAAAAGCTCGATCACAGTGCCATTTGCCGCGACGACCAATGCGCCCTGGGCAAATGGATTTACAGCAGCGGCGTTTCCCTGACCGGCCACCTGCCCTTGTTCCACCAGCTCAAGGCCAAACATGCACAATTTCACGTCAGTGCCGCTCAGGTTGTAGAACAGGTGCAGATGGGCAAAAAAGAAAATGCGCTAAAAATCCTGCAAGAAGGGGACTTCCCCAAAAACTCCCGCGAGGTACAAGCGCTGCTGTCCAAGTTGTATATCGAAATGAACGCACCCTAGCCCTCTCGTCCACTGGCCCGCCATACCCCCCACAGGCGGGAAAGGCACACGGTTATGAGCGTGTCCGCCCACCGGCGAATGTCAACCGGCGAATTGTGGAGTATGACGCAGCCGGATACAATGCCGCCATGTCTAAATTCGATCTTACCCACCACTTCCTGATTGCCATGCCTGCCATGCAAGAGGGTTTCTTTGCCGGCACGCTGACTTACATTTGCGAACATGACGAAAACGGTGCGTTAGGACTGGTGGTGAATCGCCCGATCAGCCTGACGCTCTCTGAAATGTTCAATCAAATCAATGTTCCGCTGCATCAGCCCAGACTGGAGAAAATGCCGGTACATCTGGGCGGCCCCGTGCAAGTCGAGCGCGGTTTTGTATTGCACGACACAAAACAGGATTGGCAGTCCACGCTACGCATCAACGACGGACTGGCGCTGACCACATCCAGGGACATACTCGAAGCGCTGGGCGAAGGAAAAGGGCCGGACAATTTGCTGGTCACGCTGGGCTATTCGGGCTGGGATCAAGGCCAGTTGGAGCATGAAATCAACGAAAACACCTGGCTTACCGTCCCCGCCAATGCGCACATTCTGTTTGGACTGCCCGCCGAGGAGAGGCTGGCTGCGGCGATGGCGTTGCTGGGAGTCAACTACTCCATGCTGGTAGAAGATGCCGGACATGCCTGATAAAGCAGGATGCAGGATTGAAGGCACGCTGCTGGCATTCGATTTCGGTACGCAACGCATCGGTGTCGCGGTCGGCAACACCTACGCCGCCAGTTCGCAGCCGCTGACCACCATTGCTGAAGAAAAGAATGAAATCCGTTTCGCGGCCATTGCGGCGCTGGTCAAAGAATGGCAGCCGTGCGCGCTGCTGGTGGGATTGCCCTGCAACGATGATGGCACTCCGCACGAATTGACTGCACTGTGCCGTCGTTTTGCCAATCGCCTGCACGGGCGGTTTGGCCTGACCACGATACTGGTCGATGAGCGCTATACTTCGGCAGCTGCAAGCGAACAGTTGAACAAAATGGGCATACGCGGCAGGGGACAGAAAAATCTGATCGACCAATATGCCGCGCAACAAATTTTGCAGGCCTACCTTGATGAACCCGCCGCCTGCGTCATCGTCAATGCCGATAGAGGTAAAAATGAACAATCCCCAGTTAAATAAGCACGGCGAACTCCAGCATTTGCTGAGTACGGAAGGCCTGCCAGTGCGCATCATGCGCGACATTCTCGACCGCGCTGCGACCTTTCTGGATGAGGCGGACGGACACGAGTTCAGGAAAGTGCCGCTGCTGCACGGCAAATCGGTGTTCAACGTGTTCTTCGAGAACAGCACCCGCACCCGCACCACCTTTGAAATCGCCGCCAAGAAGCTGTCCGCCGACGTGGTCAATCTGAATATTGGCCAGTCTTCCACCAGCAAGGGTGAGACGCTGCTGGATACCGTGGACAACCTGTGCGCGATGCATGCCGATATGTTTGTGGTGCGCCACTCGTCCAGCGGTGCGGCGCATCTGATCGCGCGCCATGTCGCACCGGATATTCACGTCATCAATGCCGGCGACGGACGCCATGCGCATCCCACGCAGGCGCTGCTGGACATGTACACCATCCGTCATTACAAAAAAGAATTCCACAACCTGCGCGTCGCGATTATCGGCGACATCCTGCATTCGCGCGTGGCGCGTTCACAGATCCATGCGCTGACCACGCTGGGCGTGCCGGAAGTGCGCGTCATCGCGCCCAAGACGCTGTTGCCCAGCCACGTCGAAAAGCTTGGCGTACAGGTTTATAACGACATGGCGCAAGGCTTGAAGGACGTGGATGTGGTGATGACCCTGCGTTTGCAGAACGAGCGCATGCAAGGCGCGCTGCTGCCGTCCGCACAGGAGTTTTTCAAATACTACGGACTGACGCAGGAGCGGCTGGCGCTGGCCAAACCGGACGCCATCGTGATGCACCCCGGCCCGATGAATCGCGGCGTGGAGATAGATTCTTCCGTGGCCGACGGCCCGCAATCAGTCATCCTGCCGCAAGTCACCTTCGGTATCGCGGTGCGCATGGCGGTGATGAGCACGCTAGCGGGGCGGTCAAGCTAATGCGGCAACAGACAACGCTTGATGCAAGTTGGAAGCAGACATGAAGCAAATATCTGTGGATCATGCCGCAAAGATTGTCGGTGTCTCAACGGCCACGATGAGAAACTGGGCAAGAGCAGGACATATAGCCTCTGCGCGGACAAGGCCACTTGCCTTTTCGGAAATGGCCGTACTGAGCCTTAAAAATCAACTGGGTTCAGGAACGCTACACAAGCTGAAAACACGGGCTAATAAAGCACGTTCTGAAGAAAATACGCTGCCAAGTGAATACGCTTCGAACAGCGATCTGATTGAAAATATCAGATCCATAGTTGAATTCGTTAGTCAGAATAAACTCAGCATGGAGATGGTTCTTTTTGTGGCAGCTATACGTTTGTTAGTGGCTGACGAAGAGATGATTAGGGAATCAACAACTGATCTTTTTGCCCCTGATTCATTTACACACTGGCGGCGACGTTCAACAAAAGTCGAAATCGAACAATGGCGTGACTCATTAGGAAATGTCGAGAACAAGGGCATGTACTCAACGTTTTACGATTTGTTAACCTCAACCGAGGGTGATGATTATCTGGGACTTTTGTACCAGTGCTTGTCTGTGGAGGGTCAAAAGTCAGAAGGGGGTGCGTACTATACCCCATCAAAAATAGTAGAAGATTCGTTGCGCCACTATGTGAATTCAAAGTATAAGACTTTCCTTGATCCCTGTTGCGGGACGGGAAAGTATCTGATTTATGCGGCAAAGTTGCTTCAGATTAGGCCAGAAAATATTTACGGTTTTGATATTGATGCGCTTGCGGTAAAGCTCGCACGAATCAATTTGCTTAGAGCATTCAAGAGTCATGAGTTTTTGCCTCATATCCACTGCCTGGACTCTCTCGAAAAGCTGGCAACTGGAGAAATATTCTGTGAAACCAACGAGTTAATTGGCGCAATTGACATTATCGCGACCAACCCGCCTTGGGGCGCATATAAAAACGGCGGTGTGTTGCCTCAATTTTCGCATCTGATAAAATCGGGCGAAACATTTTCCATGTTTCTGGCAAAGTCCTTGAATCTTCTCAGAGATGGCGGACAACTTTCGTTTGTATTGCCAGAGTCAATTTTGAAAATCAAGACTCACGCTGATATACGCAAAGTTCTTTTGGACCAAGGTAGAATTTCAAAAATAGTGAAACTTGGACGACAATTTACGGGTGTTTTTACGCCTGTAATACGACTGGATTTCATCAAAGGGAAACAAATACCGAGTTGGCTGATCTCCATAGAGGATGGTAAAAATGCCTCGTGCGTTGAGCAGGAAAGGTTTCTTTTTAATGACAATTACGCATTTGACATAGATATAGGCGCAAATGAGGAAATTATTTTAAATAAAATTTATGCGACAAACCACCTAACACTTTTCAAGAATGCGGAATGGGCGCTTGGCATTGTTACGGGCGACAACAAAAAATACATTCTTGACAATCATGAAGAAAATTCTGAAGCGGTTTTTCGCGGGTCTGATGTAAAGCCATTTCAGTTGAGCAAACCAAAATCATTTATTCATTTCACGCCAAATAGCTTCCAGCAGGTAGCACCAGAACGTTTTTTCAGATTGCCGGAGAAGCTGGTTTACCGCTTTATTTCAAAAACATTAGTTTTTGCATATGACGACAAACAGAGATTAACGCTTAATAGCGCGAATATTTTAGTTCCACATATTCCCAATATGAGAATAAAAGTTGCGCTTGCTTATTTGAACTCAAGCGTCTTTCAGTATGTATTTAAGAAGAGGTTTTCTACGCACAAGGTGCTTAGAGGGGACATGGAAAAACTCCCATTTCCTGTAATTACCAAACAGGTGCATGATCAAATAGAAGGAATGGTTGAGGCAATTTTGGATGGAAGTGGCTCATACGAAGAAGTTGATGAGTTTGTTTTTTTAACCTTTAATCTTTCGAGTGAAGATGCCGCATCAATTAGGCGCGAAGTGAGGAATTAAAATGGAACAGTTAAAAGCGAAGTTAATGAACCTTGTTCACGAACTTGAGGGAGAAAAGCACGATGATGTAATGCAACGGTTGGATGATTTGGTATCGGTTTATCCATTCAACGAGTATGAGTTTCTAATCTCCTCACTGATGGGGTATCGGAAAATATCAACTGATGAGTACTACGAGCTTCGAGATGACTACATTGCAAGAAATATGTTTATGTATGTCTTTGAGATCAGTGCACCACGAGGATTTGGTGAGGCTTGGGCTCAGGGGCATCTAAAAGAAATCTGTCCTGAACTAATAAAGCCAACCAAAAAATTAGACCCTGCTTACTCTGGACAATATGATTTCTTTCTGGACGGAAAAATTAAAATTGAGGTTAAGGCATCAAGAGCCGTTGATTTTGACAGCTGCGAGGCGCTTTATGTCAAAGCGCTATCCTCAGATTCAAAATTGCGGTTCGACATGAATTTCCAGCAGGTCAAACCCGGTTGTTGCGATGTGTTTATTTGGGTTGGTGTTTGGCGAGACGTAATTAGGTATTGGGTTCTTTCATCTAAAGAGGTTGCTGGGAATAAATACTATTCATCTGTGCAGCATAGAGGAAACACCGGTGAGGGGCAAATACACGTCAAAGATAGTAATGTAAGCGAGTTTGCTCAGTTTGAATCAGCACCACGAGCACTCCTCGATAAAATCCGTGAAGCCTATCAACGGCAGATAGCTAGCTGAGGAGTTCAGTGAATATCCATATCAAAAATGGTCGCCTGATAGACCCTAAAAACAAGCTGGATGCGCAACAGGATTTGTTTATCTCTGAACGTCGCGTTGTCGCGATTGGCACCGCACCGCAGGATTTCATTGCCGATCAGGTGATAGACGCTGCCGGGCTGATCGTGATGCCGGGGCTGGTGGATGTGGCGGCGCGGCTGCGTGAACCGGGCTATGAATACCGCGCGACGCTGGAATCAGAGATGAACGCTGCCGTTGCGGGGGGCGTGACCTCGCTGGCCTGTCCGCCCGACACCGATCCGCCGCTGGATGAGCCGGGGCTGGTGGAAATGTTGAAACGCCGCGCGCGCGTGCTGAATCAGGCGCGCGTATTTCCGATCGGCGCGCTGACCTACGGCCTGAAAGGCACGGAACTGACCGAAATGATCGAGCTGAGCGATGCCGGGTGCAAGGCGTTCAGCCAGGCCGATGCGCCGCTCACCGACACGCGAGTGCTGTTGCGCGCCATGCAATACGCGGCAACCTTCGGCTATCGGGTGTGGTTGCGCCCGCAGGATAGTTTTCTGGCCAAAAACGGCGTGGCACATGACGGCGAAGTGGCTTCCCGTCTGGGTTTGCCGCCGATTCCGGTGGTCGCCGAAACCATCGCGCTGGCCACCGCCTTACAACTGGCGCGCGAGACCGGCGTGACGCTGCATATCTGCCGGATTTCCAGCGCGGCGGGTGTGGAAATGCTGCGCGCCGCCAAGCGCGAAGGCTTGGCAGTCACTTGCGACGTGTCTATCAACCACATCCACCTGAGCGAAATGGACATCGGCTACTTCGATGCCAACTGCCATCTGGTGCCGCCGCTGCGCAGCCAGCGCGACCGGGCTGCGCTGCATGCCGGATTGCTGGACGGCACGATAGATGCAATCTGTTCCAACCATTCGCCGGTGGATGACGATGCCAAGCAATTGCCGTTCGCCGAAGCCGAGGCGGGCGCGACCGGGCTGGAGCTACTGCTGCCGCTGGTGCTGAAATGGGCAGAACAGCAACGCGTACCGCTGCTGGACGCGCTGGCGCGCATCACCATCAGCCCGGCGCAGTTGCTGGGGCAGAAGATGGGGCATCTGTCGGTTGGCGCACATGCCGACATCTGCATCTTCGATCCGCAATCGACCTGGGTCGTTGCGCCTGCCGCGCTCAAGAGTCAGGGTAAGAACACCCCTTTCAACGGCTACGAAATGCAGGGGCGGGTGAGATATACCATGCTGGACGGGCAGCTGGTTTATTCGAGCGTGGTTTGATGACGGTGACGTTGTGCGCAGCGCGCCGCCTTGACCGGCGTACTCTCGTTACCGGACACGCTGTGCAACCGTGCGCACAGCCGCTAGAATTGACGCTCTTTGCCTCTACGTACCTGCCATGACTTTTCGATTTCCCCCTCGCAAGA
Organism: uncultured Gallionella sp.; assembly: GCA_964385275.1. Taxonomy (GTDB): domain Bacteria; phylum Pseudomonadota; class Gammaproteobacteria; order Burkholderiales; family Gallionellaceae; genus Gallionella. The sequence goes on from CAYLOK010000009.1 coordinate 28,036, forward strand.
AATTAGCGATATTTTTCGCAGGAAGTCTGGTTGCCTGTCTGTTGTTCCTCTGGCTGATTCTCCCTCGTATTGTGCAGTCGCAGGCAGAAGCATTTATCGCAGAGACCAGCGGCCATCACCTAACCATGAACAGGCCGGAGTTCAATCCCTTCAAACTCAGCCTGCACCTCTCCGGGCTGCATCTTGCTGAACCCGACGGCAAGCCCTTGCTGGCTTTTCGTGAACTGGTGGTGGATTTTTCCTCTGCCAGCCTGTTTCGCGGCGCGCTGGTCTTCGACGGTATCCGCCTCGAAGGGCTTGAAGCGAACGCTGTTCTGCTGGATGATACCAAGACGAACTGGTCGGCGCTGATAGCTGCGCTGCAAGGCACTGAAAATAAATCCGAATCTCCCCTGCCCCGGTTTGACATTCATCGTTTCACGCTGTCAGACACCCGACTCGATTTTACCGACTACCGTGTCAACCCCGCTTTTGTCACACGCATCGCACCGGCTGATATGGAGCTTACCGATTTGTCTTCCCTGCAAGGCAACAGGGGGCAGTACAAGTTCTCGGCACGTACTGCAAACGGCGCGCACCTGTCTTTGCAGGGCGAAGCCAGTCTGGCACCGCTGGCAGCGACGGGGAGCTTCAAGGTAGATGAGGTGAATCTCGCCGCCATTTCGAGTTATTTCAAGGATATGTTGTCAGTTTCTCCGCCTGTCGGCATGGCCGGGTTGTCGGCTAACTACCGGATAGGCTTTAACAGCGGCAAGCTGGAAGTTAATTTTGAACAGATTGTGGCCAGACTGACCGGACTTGGGCTTGAGCATCGCTCCGGTTCATCCGTTAAGGTTGACGCAATTGATGCACAAGGCGGCAGCTTTGATCTGGGAAAGAACAGGTTCTCGCTGGCTGGACTAACTGTCAAGGGCGGGAGTCTGAGTTTGCAGCATGGACAAAATGCGCTGGAGTTGGGCAGCCTTGACGTTGATGACATCAGCCTCAACCTGGCCTCGCACCAGGCGACACTGGGGCGCATCGCGCTGGTTGATGGTCATGTTCGTGTTGCTCGTGATGCGCAGGGGCACATTGATGTCGTCGAGGCGCTGAAAAAAATGTCGCCCGCCGAAAAGCCGAAAACGGCAAACCCCGATAAACCGGCCGCCTGGCGTTACCGGCTGGAAAAAATGGAGTTAGCTCGCTTCGAGGCTGCGTTCAGAGACGGGACTGTTTCACCGACTGCGCAGCTGGGACTAAAGGATTTTGCGCTGGAAATGGACGGTATCAGCGAGGACTGGAATGTGGCCATGCCGCTCAAAGTTTCTTTTAGCGGCACGGATGGAGGCCGCTTCGAGGCTGAGGGAAGTGTTGTGCCTGGTGCGCCGACAGCCGAGATTGTGCTCAAGCTCGCCGAACTCAACCTTAAGCCTGCCCAGCCCTATTTATCCTCATTAGCCAGATTGAAGCTGACTGGCGGACGTTTATCCGCAGAAGGTCATGCCAGCTACAACAAACAGGGTGCCAGCTTCAAGGGCGGTTTCGCACTGCGTGATCTGATGCTCAACGAAGCCGATACAGGCAATATTTTCCTGGCCTGGAAGTCATTGGGCAGTCGTTCACTCCAGCTCAACCGGTCAAGGATGGATATGGATGAACTGGTCGTCGACAGGCTCGATACCAAACTGATTATCAACAAGGATAAGTCGCTCAGTTTTAAGCGCATCCTGCAACAGCCGGATGAGGTGGCAGCCAAAGCGCCGGTCGCTGTACAGGAGGCGGCACAGAAATTTATCGTCAACATAAACAGGTTGCGTTTTGCTCGCGGCGAAATGGACTTTGCCGATTACTCGCTTGCACTGCCTTTTGGCACGCGCATTCATGGACTCAAAGGGGTGGTTGCCGGGTTATCTACGCAACCCGGTGCGATTGGTCAGGTGGAATTGGATGGCCAGGTGGATGAATATGGCATTTCGCGCGCGGTCGGTCAGATCAATCTTGCCGATCCCACTGATTTTATGGACATCAAGGTGGTGTTCCGCAATATCGAGATGGCTGGGCTGACCCCTTATTCGGCGACCTTTGCCGGGCGCAAAATCACTTCCGGCAAGCTTTCCCTCGATCTGGAATACAAGATCAAGCAGCGCCAGATGCAGGGGAAAAATCAGGTCATCATGGACAAGTTGATGCTGGGCGAGAAGGTGGACAGCACTGAAGCCCGTGATTTGCCGCTGGATCTGGCTATCGCGATATTGCAGGATTCCGACGGGAGAATCGACCTGGGCCTGCCTGTCTCCGGCAGTATGGACGATCCCAGGTTCAGCTATGGCGGGATCATCTGGCAGGCGATAACGAATGTACTGAGCAAGATTGCAACCGCCCCCTTCCGGGCGCTGGGCGCGCTATTCGGCGGGGACGAAAAATTCGAAAATATCGTATTCGAGGCCGGCAATGCCCGGTTAACTCCGCCTGAGAGGGAGAAACTGGTGCGGCTCGCGGAGGTTTTTACCAAACGACCCGCATTATTCATCTCGGTACACGGCGTTTACGCAGATACCGATCGTGTCGCGTTGCAGGATTTGCAGTTGCGCCGCACCGTGGCGCAGGCGAGTGGGCAGCAGGTAGATGCGGAAGACGATCCGGGGCCGCTCGCCACTCACCAGCCCAAGGTTCAGGCATCGCTGGAAGAGCTGTTTTCGGATAGTCTGGGCGGCGGTGAACTGGCCGCGCTCAAGGACGGATTCCGCCGCGCCAACCCTGGCAAACTTGAAGAAAGCACTACAGGCAAAATGCTGTCCGGTCTGACAGGGATGTTTCGTGAAAAGCGTGTTCTGAGTGAACAGGAAATCGCCGTGCTTAAAGGTGCTGATTTTTATGTCGTTCTGTTTGAACGCTTGCGCAGCAAGGTAGGTATAGATGACAAGCAGTTGCTGGCGCTGGCAGCCGCACGCGGTGATGCGACAGCGGCGGCGCTGAAGAATGCCGGTGCACCTGCCGAGCGGCTGTCTGTGCTGGAAGCCGAGAAAGTCACAGCCGAGGGGCGCGACGTGCCGGTCAAACTGGTGCTCGGCACAGCGGCCAAAGTCGCACAATAATTCCCGCAGCAGGCACGCAAAGCACTGTCTGCACGAAAGGTGCCAGGGGCGGTGAGTCGGGCGGTCGTGGTTTCATAGTAAACTGCGCCAGTTAGATTTTTAACGTGCATTTACCTTTTTGAATCGGGTTGAACGTCACAATCTTCCATAATCAGAACGCGAGCCGATAAACAAACTTCTGCAAGAGAAGGTCATTCGCCTGAAAGACACGTACGGAATGTCACCAAGGATTCCAAATGAAAACTAAACAACGTGCAGCATCCCCTTGATTTTGTTCACAATGCGGCGACAACAATGAAATCTGCACCCGAACATGGCAGCAAAAAGTCACGGGAACCCATTAAAAGCAGAAGGGTGTATTACATCAGCGGCTTCGATCCCAGAGGAGCCGCGTATTACCACCGGCTGTACAAAGATGAGGCGGAAAAACAGGGCGCCAATATTGGCGTCAGCATGGAGGTGGGTTCCCGTTCCAAACTGGCGCCGCACCTGCATTCATGGTGCATCCGTTCGACATGGCACCAGCACACCATTAACACTGATTACCGTTTCTTGAGCTGGGATGACATTGTCCGTCAAAACTGGGAAACCAATATCTTCCGACTCCTCGCCAACATGCTCATGGGCTATGCGGGATATGCCTCATGCGGCGCGTTCGGGCGCATCCGCGCCTCCCACAGGGGGCCTTTCTTTGGCATGTTGTATCCGATTGCTTTTCTGGCGCTGATTGCGATTCTTTCCTTGCTTGTCGGCGGAGCGCTGGCCGTTACAGGCATCAGCCTCGGCTTACATGCAGCGACATCCTGCGCACTTGGACTGATCGCCGCGACCGCATGCGGGTGGATGGGGCTGAAGCAGGCCGACCGTTTGGGGGTGCTATGGCTATTGAGAACGGGGCTGGCGGTGATTACCTGGGGCGAATCCATGCCGGAAAGCCTGAGTCAGAGAATCATCGAATTTTCAGAACTCATTAAGCGCGACCAGGAAGAAGCCGCCTGCGATGAGGTGATACTCGTCGGCCATAGTGTGGGCAGCATTCTGGCCGTGTCTGTGCTTGCCCGCATGCTGGAAAATTCCACAGAAAATCAAACCCGCAATCTGATACTGGTCACGCTGGGGCAGTGTATCCCCTTGTTAAGCCTGGTTCCCAATGCGGCTGCATTCCGGCAAGACCTGAAATCTCTGGCGGAGCATCCCAGCGTTCCCTGGCTGGATATGGCAGCACGCGCCGACCCGCTGTGCTTTTCCCAGATAAGCCCTGCCGAGGCCCTCGACATTGATTCATCTGCGGTAAAATGGCCTAGAATGCACGTTGTCCGGCCATTCAGGATGTTTTCGCCGGAAAAATACAAGACCCTCAGGCGCAACAAGCTGCGCCTGCATTTTCAGTATCTGATGTCGAGTGAACTGCAAACCGACTACGATTATTTTTTAATGACGGCAGGGCCCTATCGCATGCCACTTTCCGGATCATAAGCCCATGACTTTTCAGCCCCCTTATCCCAAGCCCCACAAGAACAAGAGTTCTTTTTTCCTGCGCTTTATACGCGGCTGGCACTCCTGGCTGGATGTGCTCTTCGAGCGCAGCTATCACATGAAAATGGGGAAAATCACCCAGCCCGGCATGGATGTTTTTATGGTCAACGACCCAGAATGGATACGCAAGATTCTTGTCGAAAACCCCAGTGAATACCCCAAACACAAGCTCATGCATCGCATGCTTGAACCCTTGCTTGGCAATAGTATTTTTACCACCAATGGCCCGGTATGGGAGCGGCAAAGAAGGCTGGTCGATATGGCCTTCGAACAAGCCCGCCTCAAACAGGTGTTCCCGTTGATGGCCGCCTCCGTGCAGGATTTGCTCACACGGCTTGATAAGCATGCCGACGGCGAATCCTTCGAGGTGGATGGCGAAATGACTTATGTCACGGCAGACATTATTTTTCGCACCATCCTGTCGGAAAGCCTGGACGGGAAAATGGCAAAGGAAATCTACGACGCCTTCGTCGAGTTTTCTCATCACGCGCAACGTGCCATGATGCTCATGATTTATCGCATGCCCCCCTATTTCTCGACTCGCGCAAGTCGCCGCCCTGCACAAAAAATCCGCAGCATCCTGGCGGAGATCGTTGCAAAACGGTTTCAGGAGCGCGCCACCGGGGTATCGGACCAGTACCACGATATTCTCTCCGGCCTGATGGAAGCCAAAGACCCCGTGAGCGGCGACAGCTTCAACTACGAAGAGTTGGTCGATCAGGTCTGCATGCTTTTTCTGGCAGGCCATGAGACTTCTGCAAGTTCGCTGGCATGGTCGCTCTACCTTATCTCGCACGCCCCCGAATCAGAGCAGCAAATGCTTGATGAAATCACTGCCGTTGTCGGCGAACGCAATTTTGAAATCAGCGACATGAAGAAAATGCCTGCCGTTTGGGACGTATTTCGCGAAGCGCTCAGACTCTATCCACCCGTCGGTTTCTTCGTCCGCGAAGCGGCGCATTCTCACTGCATTCGCGGCAAGGAAATCCAGGAAGGCTCACCCGTACTCATCTCTCCCTGGCTCCTTCATCGCCACCGGGAACTGTGGAGTCATCCAGACGAATTTGACCCGCAGCGCTTTCACACCCCTTCGGGAGAGGAATCGCTCAAATGCGCCTACATCCCCTTCAGCAAGGGGCCGCGTGTTTGTATCGGTGCGGCTTTTGCCACCCAGGAGTCCATACTGATCCTCGCCTCATTGGTTCGGCGCTATCAAATTTATGCGGATGAAAATCATGTGCCCGCCCCCATAGGAAGAGTGACCATTCGCTCAGGAAATGGCATCAAAATCCGCATGAAACGCCGTATTGCTCCGCAGTAAAACTTAATAAATTCCAGCTTACTCATGAATCCATTACTCGACTTCACCGGTCTGCCGCGTTTTGCGGAGATCCAACCCGAGCATGTCGCACCCGCGATTGAAAAATTGCTGGCGGATTGCCGCGAACTGGGCGCGTATCTGCTGGCCGACGACAAAGCGCCCACCTGGCAGAATTTCGTCGCGCCGATGGAAGATGCGCATGAGCGATTGTCGCGCGCCTGGGGACCGGTCGGTCATCTGAATGCGGTGATGAATTCGCCCGAATTGCGCGAGGCCTACAACAGTACCTTGCCGGTGATTACCCAGTATTACGCCGAGCTGGGGCAAAATCTTGAATTATTCAATAAATTCAAACAGATATGGAATTCACCTGAATTTACGACGCTGAGTGTGGCGCGCAAGAAGATCATCGAGAACGAGTTGCGCGATTTCCGGTTGGGCGGCGCGGAATTGCCGGATGACAAGAAGGCACGTTATCTGGAAATTCAGGAACGCCAGTCCGAACTGACCTCGCGCTTCTCCGACAACCTGCTGGATGCGACCAACGCTTACACGCTACTTATTGAAAATAAAGAAGAATTGAGCGGGCTGCCGGAAGACGCGTTGCAGACGGCGCAGGAAGCTGCCGCAGCAGTGGAAAAAACAGGTTGGCTGTTCACCCTCAAAGCGCCGTCCTATCTGCCGGTGATGCAGTTTGCCGACAACCGCGACTTGCGCGCAAAGATGTATCGCGCCTATGCCACGCGCGCTTCCGAATTCGGCAAACCGGAGTGGGACAACTCAAAACTGATGGATGAGATCGTGCAACTGCGCGGTGAAGAAGCGCGTCTGCTGGGCTTCGCCAATTATGGCGAATTGTCGCTGGCCGCCAAGATGGCCGAGACGCCGCAGCAAGTGGTTGATTTTATGCGAGAGCTTGCGCAACGCGCGCGCCCGTTTGCCGAAAAGGATCTGGCCGAATTGCGCGAATTTGCCAGCGCCCGTCTGGGATTGAATGAATTACATTCCTGGGATGTCACTTATGCCAGCGAGAAGCTGCGCGAACAGCGTTATGCCTTTTCCGAACAGGAAGTGAAGGAATATTTCCCCGAAGACGCGGTATTGAAAGGCTTGTTCAGTCTGGTCGAAACGCTGTACGACCTGCACATCGTGGCGTCCACCGCACCGGTCTGGCATGAGAGTGTGCACTTCTTCGATATACGCGATGCGCAAGGCCAGCTGATCGGCCAGTTCTATTTTGATCTGTATGCCAGAGCTAGCAAACGCGGCGGGGCGTGGATGGATGACGTCATCACGCGACGTCGCGTGGACGCGCTGATTCAAACGCCGGTCGCCTATATGAACTGCAATTTTGCAGCGCCGGTCGGCGGCAAGCCCGCCGTATTTACCCACGACGATGTTATCACTTTGTTCCACGAATTCGGCCACGGCCTGCATCATTTGCTGACTGAAGTGGAAGATCTGGGCGTGTCCGGCATCAACGGCGTGGAATGGGACGCAGTAGAACTTCCCAGCCAGTTTATGGAAAACTATTGCTGGGAATGGGATGTGCTGCGCGGCATGACGCGCCATGTCACCACCGGCGAACCACTGCCCCGCACCCTGTTCGACAAGATGCTGGCGGCGAAAAATTTCCAGAGCGGCCTGCAAAGCCTGCGCCAGATCGAATTCGCGCTGTTCGATATGCTGATGCACAGCGATTTCGAGGCGGGCGGCGGCAAGACAATATTGCAACTGTTGGACGAGGTGCGCGCCGAAGTCGCGGTGCTGATTCCGCCCGAATTCAACCGCTTCCCGCACAGCTTCTCGCATATCTTCGCGGGCGGCTACGGCGCAGGCTATTACAGCTATAAATGGGCGGAAGTGTTGTCAGCCGATGCCTACAGTCTGTTCGAGGAACAAGGCGTGCTCAACCCCGCCGTCGGCGCACGTTTCCGTGCTGAAGTGCTGGCCGTGGGCGGTTCGCGCGGAGCGATGCAGTCGTTCGCCGCCTTCCGTGGCCGCGAACCCAGCATAGACGCGCTGTTGCGGCATAACGGTTTGTCCAATTAATGAATCAAACTTCGCTTTCTGCTTTTATTTGGTCAGTCGCTGATTTACTGCGCGGCGACTATAAACAGTCTGAATACGGCAAGGTCATTTTGCCGTTCACCGTACTCCGCCGTCTGGATTGCGTGCTGGAAGCGACTAAACCTGCCGTCTTGATCGAGCTGGACGCAAAACAGCAAGCCGGACTGAATCCTGAACCGTTCCTGTTGCGCAAAGCTGGGCAGAGTTTCTACAACACGTCCGCACTCGACATGAAGAAATTGATGGGCGATCAGGATCACATCCGCGAAAACCTGTACAGCTACGTTCAGGCATTTTCCCCCGCCGTGCGTGACATTTTCGAGCGGTTCGATTTTCACACACTGGTTGATCGCCTGAGCAAATCCGGCCTGCTGTATCAAGTCACCGAGAAGTTCGCGCAGATCGACTTGCACCCCGATGTGGTCAGCAACAGCCAGATGGGGTTGGTATTCGAGGAGTTGATCCGCAAGTTTGCTGAAATCTCAAACGAAACTGCAGGGGAGCATTTCACCCCGCGTGAAGTCATCCGCCTGATGGTTAATCTGCTGTTCATCGAAGATGATGATGTGCTGTCCAAGCCGGGCGTGGTGCGTACCATTTACGACCCGACTGCTGGCACGGGCGGAATGCTGTCTATCGCAGGCGAGTATCTGGAAGAGCATAACCCAGAAGCGCGACTCACCATGTTCGGGCAGGAGTTGAACGACGAGTCCTACGCCATCTGCAAAGCCGATATGCTCATCAAAGGTCAGGATGTCGCCAACATCATGCCGGGTAACACGCTGTCGGATGACGGACACCTGCACAAGAAGTTCGACTACATGCTATCCAATCCGCCGTTTGGCGTGGAGTGGAAGAAGGTCGAGAAGGACATCCGCAAAGAACACGAGCAGCAAGGTTTTAACGGTCGTTTCGGCCCCGGCCTGCCGCGTGTGTCGGATGGTTCGCTGCTGTTCCTGCTGCACCTCGTCAACAAGATGCGCCCCGCCGCCGAGGGTGGCAGTCGCTTCGGTATCGTGCTAAACGGATCACCTCTGTTCACCGGCGGCGCAGGTAGTGGCGAGAGCGAGATACGCCGCTACGTGCTGGAAAACGATCTGGTCGAAGCCATCATCGGCCTGCCAACGGACATGTTCTACAACACGGGCATCAGCACTTACGTCTGGATACTCTCCAACCGCAAGCCGGAAACGCGCAAAGGCTACGTGCAACTGATCGACGCTTCCGGCATGTGGCAGAAGATGCGCAAGAGCCTCGGCAGCAAGCGTAAGGAAATGTCTGATGCGCACATCGCTGAAGTCACACGCTTGTTTGGCGAGTTTGTAGGTCGGGATTCATCCCGACAAGATGAAAGTCGGGATAAATCCCGACCTACAACCGCTTCGATCAGCCGTATCTTCAAGAATGCAGACTTTGGCTATCGCACCATCACCGTCGAGCGACCATTGCGTGATGAGCAAGGCAAGATTGTGCTGGGCGAAAAGGGCAAGCTGAAAGGCAAGCCGCAATCGGATAGTAGTCTGCGCGATACTGAAAACGTGCCGTTGAGTGAGGAGGTGGAAAGTTACTTCAAGCGCGAAGTGCTACCTCATGCACCGGATGCGTGGATTGACCAAGACAAAACCAAAGTCGGTTACGAAATCCCGTTCAATCGCCACTTCTATGTATTTCAGCCACCGCGCCCGCTTGCGGCGATTGATGCGGAGTTGAAGCAATGCACAGATCGGATTCTGAGCATGATAGCGGGGCTGTCAGCATGATTAGTGCAACTCATACGCACCCCTCTGCAATAAGTCACACGCTGTGTGACCAATCCCACTTTGCTCCATCTCGTTGGAGGTTGTCGGCATGAACGATCAAAGCCAATTCCTGCTTTACACTGCGCCGAATGGGGCTGTGAAAGTTGATGTCTATTTCCAGAATGAAACGGCTTGGCTGACACAGAAAGCACTGGCTGAATTGTTTGGCGTTCAAGTGCCAGCGATCAACAAGCATTTGAAGAACATCTTCGAGTCGGACGAATTGCAGGAGTCGGCAGTTATTTCCATTTTGGAAACAACTGCGGCTGACGGAAAAAGCAACACTACTACATCTCTCCGAATTTCATCGTTCCGCCCCCTAGGATTCCTGAAGAATTTCATACGTTTTCTTATCACACCAGAAAACGGAAATTCATATAATATTATTTATAATCATGCGGTTACTATCACATGAATAAACACTGGATTGCACAGGCTGTCGCATCATTACATGCTAGTCGTGAGCCTATTCCCCATGAGATCAATGAGCTCGACTGGAAAGCACGGCTTTCAGATAATAGAGAACGGATGGCTGAACATCTTATCGCGTTTGCCAACAACCCAAACGGCGGCAATCTCGTATTTGGTGTAGCGGAACCAGATGCAGCGTTGGTGGGTGTCTCGAAAGAGCAAATGGTCGAAATAGTTGGGCAACTTACCAATTTAGGCCGTGACGCAATTGAACCGCCCTTGGTACTAGATCACGCGATGGTCGAAGTCGATCAAGTAGCACTACTTTTCGTTCATATACCTGAATGCCGAAATAAGCCCGTACATCGACGCGGCAAATCCATCGAAGAAGCATGGGTGCGCTCAAGCGGCACAACTCGCAAAGCATCTCGTCACGATATAGGTACGTTGATGCTGCACAGCCACGCCCCCCGTTGGGAGGAACTACGTGCTTCATCTCTGTTATCTGCGAGCGAAGTGGTCGAGCGGCTAGACTTGGAAACAATTGCCAGACTGCTACAGCATCCTCTGCCGACCGAAGAGGATGAACTTATCCGCTGGCTGATAGATGAAAGTATCGTCACCCCTGATGGGAGCGGCTATTACATCACTAATTTCGGTGCGATTGCCGCAGCAAAGCAACTCGAACAATTTGCAACCCTTGCCCGTAAGCGTATTCGCGTGATTCGTTACCGTGGCACAAACAAAGTAGAGACCATAGATGAACTTATGGGGCAAAAAGGGTATGCCGCAGGATTTGAAGGATTGATTGGCTATCTTAAACGCAGCCTGCCTCACTCTGAAGTCATTCAGCAATCCTTACGGCGTGAAGTAACCGTATATCCTGAGATCGCGTTGCGTGAGCTGATTGCAAACTCACTTATCCATCAGGATTTCAGTATTACCGGAGCGGGACCAACGGTAGAGATTTTCGACGACCGAATCACATTCACCAATCCCGGCACTTTATTGCCCGGGAAACGATTGGATAGGCTGATTGGCACGACACCGGAATCACGGAATGAGGTGCTTGCATCAGCATTCCGTCGTTATCGTATCTGCGAAGAGCGCGGCACCGGCTTCCAGAAAGTAGTCGCCAATATCGAGTTGTTTGGCCTTCCGCCAGTATTATTCTCTCCACAAGAGAACTCTTTTCAGGTCACGCTGTTCGCCCCGCGCAAGTTCGCGGAGATGTCTCAGGCAGAACGTATTGAAGCCTGCTATCAGCATTCGATTTTGCAATACCTGTCCAGTCAAACTCTGACCAACACCACCTTGCGCGAAAGATTTAAAGTAAACGAGAAGCAACGAAATCAGATTACCAATTTGATTGCAGATGCAGTCACGGCTGGGCGGATTAAACGCAAAGATGCCAGCAGCGGTAACAAATTTGCCGAATACTGGCCTTACTGGGCATGAAGGAGTTAATCAAATGAGCTTGCCGCGATATTCAGAATACAAACCGAGCGGTGTGGAATGGCTGGGCGAAGTGCCGGTGCATTGGGATGTGAAGTCAATTAAGTGGTTATCTCCTGTTCAACGAGGCGCATCACCTCGTCCCATTGACGACCCCAAGTATTTCGATGATGAGGGCGAATATGCTTGGGTGCGGATTGCGGATGTTTCTGCATCAGACGGAGAGTTACGCGATACAACTCAACGGCTCTCAGACTTGGGAAGTTCGCTCAGCGTTAAGATAAATCCCGGTGAGTTGTTTATCAGCATAGCCGGAACTGTCGGCAAGCCTTGCATCTCAACGATAAAGGCGTGTATCCACGATGGCTTCGTTTACTTTCCAACTTTGCAAATTCCACCGATTTTTCTTTATCGGATTTTTGAGGCGGGTGTTTGTTATGGTGGGCTGGGGAAATTCGGCACGCAACTCAATCTGAACACGGACACAATTGGTTCAATACGTATTGCACTACCACCCACGGATGAACTAAACGCAATTTTAGCCTTCCTCGACCTCGAAACGGGAAAGATCGACGCGTTAATTGCCGAACAGCGACGGCTGGTGGAGTTGCTGGCGGAAAAGCGGCAGGCGGTGATTTCGCACGCCGTCACCAAGGGCCTGAACCCCAATGCACCTATGAAAGACTCAGGCATCGAATGGCTGGGTGAAGTGCCAGAGCATTGGGAGGTTTCGAGAATCAAACGTGTTGCATCAATTAGGTATGGAATCGGTGAACCGCCGAAATATCACGCTGAAGGTATGCCACTTATTAGAGCTACCAACGTCCATGCGGGCAATCTGTTCGATGAAGGGATGGTATTTGTCGATCCAACCGAAATTCCTGCGCAACGAATTGTTTGGTTGTCAGCAGGTGACATCATCGTGGTTCGAAGTGGCGCATATACGGGAGATTCGGCGATCATTCCCGATGGATATGGTAAGTGCATCGCTGGTTTCGACATGGTTATGCGGTGTCATTCGGCAAATCCGGTATTCATTCAATTCGTACTGCTGAGCAAATATCTGAAGGAGGGTCAGATTGACCTTGAAAAGATGCGAGCAGCGCAGCCTCATTTGAATGCTGAAGAACTAGGTTCATGCATTGTGGTGCTACCCAACGCTCAAGAGCAAGACGAAATCACGGTATTTCTAAAGTCGAGAAATACTGAATTCGACACCCTCATCGTTGAAGCCAACCGCGCCATCGAACTACTGCAAGAACGCCGCAGTGCGCTGATTTCCGCTGCCGTGACTGGCAAAATTGATGTGCGTGCAACAAGGATTTAAGCGCACGCTTTACAGTGCGATTTATAACATGATTTAATACACGCTCTACCACGTTTAACCAGGAGTGCATCATGTCTCACATCAGTGCCAATGATTTGAAAACCAAAGGGGTGGCCGCCATCGAAGCCATGCTGGCACAGCATTCTGAGGCGATTGTGTCGGTGCGCGGCAAAGATCGCTTTGTGGTCATGGAAATCGCCCAATACAATTATTTGCGCGAATGCGAGCTGGAAGCCGCCTTAGCTGAAACACGCGCTGATTTGGCAGCCGGGCGCTTCGTTCAAGAATCGGCAGATGCACATTTGGCAAGGATGGAAAAGCTGGCATGAGTTATGTGCTGGTTTTTACGGAATCCTATGATCGCCGGGCTTTGCGCTGGTTAAAGAAGCATCCCGAACTGCGATCACAATACCTCAAGACCTTGCAACTGCTGGAAGCCAATCCGTTTCACCCTTCGTTGCGTCTGCACGCCTTGAGCGGAAAGTTGCAAGGCGTTCATTCAGTTTCGATTAATTTGTCGTATCGCATTACGCTGGAATTGCTGATTCAGGACGGGCAAATCATTCCCGTCAACGTGGGCGATCATGATGCGGTTTATTAACGGATAACGAGCATGAGCCTGCACAAAGAAATCGAATTCGAGAATGACATCTGCGCGCATCTTGCGGCACATGGCTGGCTGTATGCGGACGGCGATTTCACAACTTATGACCGCGCCCGTGCCATGTTCCCTGCTGATATTGCGGCTTGGGTGCAAACCACACAGCCCAAGGCGTGGGAGTCATTGAACAAGAGTCACGGCGCAGCAGCAGAAGCCGTTTTGCTGGATCGGTTACGCCGCCAACTGGATGACAGAGGCACGCTGGATGTATTGCGGCATGGCATCGAATTGCTGGGCTTACGTCAGCCGTTGCAGCTTGCGCAGTTCAAACCCGCGCTGGCGATGAACCCGGAGTTACAACAGAAGTATGCTGCTAACCGTTTACGCGTGGTACGTCAGGTGCGCTACTCGCTGCACAACGAGAATTCGATTGATCTGGTGTTATTCCTGAACGGCCTGCCGATTGCGACAGTAGAGCTGAAATCTAACTTCACGCAGTCGGTGGACGATGCAGTAGATCAGTATCGTTTCGACCGTCACCCCAAACCTAAAAGCCAATCCGCCGCCGAACCACTGCTGGATTTCCCGCGTGGCGCACTGGTGCATTTTGCGGTCAGCAACAGCTCAGTGATGATGACCACGCGCCTGCTGGGCGCAACCACGACGTTCCTACCGTTCAATCTAGGCGACCACGGCGCAGCGGGCAATCCGGTCAATCCTAACGGACATCGCACCGCCTATCTGTGGGAACAGGTGTGGGCGCGGGAAAGTTGGCTGGAGATCATTGGGCGTTATATCGTCGCCAAGCGCGACAGCAAGAAGCAAATCAAGGCGGTGATTTTTCCGCGCTATCACCAACTGGATGCCACCCGAAAACTGCTGGCGGCGGTGTTAGCTCAACATTCTCCCTCACCCCTAGCCTCTCTCCCGCCAGCGGGCGAAGGGAATAAGTATCTGATCCAACACTCTGCCGGTTCGGGCAAGACTAACTCTATCGCGTGGACGGCGCACTTCCTTGCCGACTTGCACGACGCGCAGCACAAGAAGCTGTTCGACTCGGTGCTGGTGGTGTCGGATCGCACTGTACTGGATACGCAGTTGCAGGAAGCCATCTTCGACTTCGAGCGTACCGCTGGCGTAGTCGCCACCATCAAGGGTGAAAGCCAGAGCAAAAGCGGCGAACTCGCGCAAGCTCTGTCAGGCGGTAAGAAGATCGTGGTGTGTACCATTCAGACTTTCCCGTTTGCGTTACAGGCCGTGCAGGAGCTGGCTGCGACACAGGGAAAACGCTTCGCGGTGATTGCCGATGAAGCACACAGCTCACAGACGGGCGCAGCCGCATCCAAGCTCAAGCAGTTGTTGAGTGCAGAGGAAATACAGGAGCTGGCGGACGGCGGAGAGGTCGGCACGGAAGACTTACTGGCCGCAAACATGGCGGCACGGGCGAATGACGCGGGGATCACTTATGTCGCCTTCACTGCCACGCCCAAATCCAAAACGCTGGAGCTGTTCGGTCGTCGCCCCAATCTGGCACTTCCTGCCAGTGATAGCAATTTGCCTGCGCCGTTCCACGTTTATTCCATGCGTCAGGCCATTGAGGAGGGTTTCATCCTTGATGTGCTGAAGAACTACACGCCGTACAAGCTGGCTTTCAAACTCGCCAACGAAGGACGCGAGTGGGATGAAAAGGAAGTGGAACGCAGCACGGCGATGAAAGGCATCATGCGCTGGGTGCGTCTGCACCCCTACAACATCATCCAGAAGGTGCAAGTGGTAGTCGAGCACTTCCGTGAGAACGTACAGCCGTTACTCGAAGGTAAAGCCAAGGCAATGGTAGTGGTCGGTAGCCGCCTTGAAGCCGTGCGCTGGCAGATTGCCATCGACAAATACATCAAGTCGCAGGGCTACAAAATTGGCACGCTGGTGGCGTTCTCCGGCGAGGTGAACGATCAGGAGTCTCATCCAGACCCACTGTCCGAAACCAGCAAAACGCTTAACGCCAATCTGAACGGGAACGACATACGTGTAGCCTTCGCCACGGATGAATATCAGATACTGCTGGTCGCCAACAAATTCCAGACTGGTTTCGATCAGCCTTTGCTCTGCGGCATGTACGTGGACAAGCGGCTGGCGGGTATTCAGGCGGTGCAAACCTTGTCGCGCCTGAACCGCGCCTATCCGGGCAAGGATACGACGTATGTACTCGACTTCGTGAACGATCCTGACGAGGTACTGAGTGCGTTCAAGACTTACTTTGAAACGGCAGAGCTGGACGGCGTGACCGATCCGAATCTGGTGTATGACTTGCGCGCCAAACTGGACTCGGAAGGCCATTACGACGACAACGAGGTGGATCGCGTGGTGAACGTGGAGATGAATCCCAACGCGTCGCAGGCTGAACTCTCCGCTGCTATCGAGCCAGTGGCGGATCGACTGTTGAAACGCTACAGGGTCGCGCAGGAAGCATTTAAGGCCGCTGTAGCCAACAAAGATGCCAACGCTGAACAAACCGCAAAGGACGAAATGAACACGCTGGTGTTGTTCAAACATAATCTCGGCGCGTTCCAGCGGGTGTATGCCTTCCTGTCGCAGATATTCGACTACGGCAACACCGCCATTGAGAAACGCGCCATCTTCTTCAAACGTCTGCTGCCGCTGCTGGAGTTCGGACGGGAGCGTGAAGGCGTTGATCTGTCCAAGGTGACGTTGACCCATCACAAGCTGAAGGATCAGGGTAAACGCAACCTGGCACTGGTGAACGGTGAATATCCCAAGCTGGCTCCCTTGACCGAACCCGGTAGCGGCGAGGTGCGTGAGCAGGAGAAGATTTACCTCGCGCTGATTATCGCCAAGGTGAACGACCTGTTTGATGGTGAACTAACCGATGACGACAAGCTGATTTACGTGAATCATGTGTTGAAAGGCAAGCTGCTTGAATCGGACATACTGGTGCAGCAGGCCAATAACAACACCAAGGAGCAGTTTGCCAACTCACCCGATCTGGCGAATGAACTGATGAACGCCATCATGGATGCGCTGTCGGCACACTCATCGTTGAGCCGTCAAGCACTTGGGTCGGAGAAGGTGCGGAGCGGATTGAAAGATGTACTGCTTGGCCCCGCGCAGTTGTATGAGGCTTTGCGAGAGCAGCGCGTGGCGTAATTCTGCCCGGCAACCTGCCGCACTTGAAGGGCTGTAGAAATAATCAATATAATCAGGTGGATATAAATAAAATGAAGCTGGCGACCTGGAATGTGAATTCGTTGAAAGTGCGCCTGCCGCAGGTGCTGGACTGGCTGGCGGAGAACCCGATCGAGGTGCTTTGCTTGCAGGAAACCAAGCAGCAGGACGTTGATTTTCCTCAGGATGCGCTGATGGCAGCGGGCTATCACAGCGTATTTATCGGTCAAAAGACTTACAACGGCGTGGCGATTTTGAGCCGCGAACCGGCTGCGGATGTGCAAACCGGTATCCCCGGTTATGAGGATGAACAGCGCCGTGTCATCGCAGCCACCTTTGGCGACATACGGGTCGTGGATGTCTATATTCCCAACGGGCAGAGTCCCGATTCCGACAAGTACCAGTACAAGCTGGGCTGGCTGGCTGCCCTGCACGACTGGTTAAAGGAGGAACTGCTGCGCTACCCGAAACTGGTGCTGCTGGGCGACTACAATATCGCACCGGAAGACCGCGACGTGCATGACCCTGTGGCATGGCTGGGCAACGTGCTGGTAAGCCCACCGGAACGCGATGCCTTCAAAGCCTTGTTGGCGCTGGGTTTGACGGACAGTTACCGTTTATTTGAACAGGCCGAAAAAACCTTCAGCTGGTGGGATTACCGGATGATGGGGTTCCGCCGTAACATGGGGATGCGCATTGACCATATCCTGATCAGCGAACCGCTGGTCGCGCAGTGCAAAAGTTGCGTGATAGACAAAGCGCCGCGCAAACTGGAACGCCCGTCAGATCACACGCCGGTGGTGGTGGAGCTGTAGATTGGCCGAAGCGCGGGGCAGTTTAACTGCTAACCATTCGCCCCGAACATCATTCTCTTTGCGACAAATTTCTTGGCAAACGGCAAACAGTCCAATGCAGTCAGTGAGGCGGCGCGGGCGATGCCTACCAGCGGCAGCTCGTTGGAGAACAGACGTACCAGGCTGTCGGTGAAGCGGATGCCCGCTTCGCGGTCGAGGCGCCGTTGGCTGCGGTAGGCGGCGAGCATTTCCTCAGTGCCCAGCACTTCCGGTGTGACGTCCAGTATTTCCTGTGCCAGTTCCCATGCGTCGCGCAGCCCCAGATTGAAGCCCTGCCCGGCCACCGGATGCATGGTCTGTGCGGCGTTACCGAGCAGCACGGTGTGCGGCATCGGCGACTGTTTCGGGGCTTTTTTCAGTCCCAGCGGGTAGCAACTGCGTTTGCCTGCGGCCAGGAATTCGCCGACCCGGTCGCCGAAGTGCTGATGCAATTCGGACAAAAACTGCGCGTCATCCCAAGCCAGCATTTCCTGCGCGCGTTGATGCGGCGCAGTCCAGACGATTTCGTAGCCGTCCTTGTACGGCAGCAAGGCCAGCGGCCCTTGCGGGGTGAAGCGCTCGAATGCGGTGTCGGCCTTGGGGGCGGCGCAGGTGACGTGAGTGATGACGGCGCTTTGCCCGTAATCGTGGAACGAAGGCGGGAATTGCTCGGCCAGCAACTTTCCACCATCAGCGACCACGGCTAAACGGGTGCGCAAGATGTGATCCATTCCATCCTGCTGATAAGCGATAAGCGCATGGTCGGTTTCGTCGGCAAGCCGTGTGACGCTTGCGCCGTAAAGGGTTGCTGCGGAGCTGTTATTGAGCGCATCGGTCAGCGCGTCTTGTAACGTCGGGTAGGGCAGCACATAGCCCAGTTCCGTCACGTTCATTTCTTCGGCGCGCAATACGGCTCTGCCGAAGCTTTGTTTCTGCGAAATATGGATGGTGCGTATCGGCGAAACTTCCTGCATTTTGTCCCATACGCCGAGACGCTCCAGCAACAAACGGCTGCCGTAAGACAGGGCGAGCGCGCGAGCATCCGTACTGGGTGCATTCGCCGGGCGCGCTTCCAGTACACAGATTTTTAGTGGGCTGTCTCGCAAAGCCAGTGCCAGCGCGCTGCCCACCGGCCCGCCGCCGATGATGGCGATGTCGTAGTTGGAATCATTCATTGCGCATAACCTCCTCGATTTCATTGACCGTTTTAGGGGCGGCTGCGGTCAGCACTTCATTGCCTGTTGCCGTGATGACCACGTCGTCCTCGATGCGGATGCCGATATTCCACAACGCGATCGGCACATCGTCGGCGGGACGGATGTAGCAGCCGGGCTCGACGGTCAGCACCATGCCGGGTTGCAGGGGACGCCATTGCTCGTCTATCTTGTAGTCGCCGACATCGTGCACGTCCATCCCCAGCCAGTGGCCGGTTCGGTGCATGTAATACTTCTTGTAGCTCTCGCTCTCCAGCACGCTATCCACCGTGCCGTGGCACAACTTCAGGTCGATGAAGCCTTGCGCCAGTATGCGCAAAGCGGCGTTATGCGGCGCTTCCCAGCTATTGCCGGGCTGTGCGGCAGCGATTGCGGCAACTTGGGATGCCAGCACGATTTCGTACAGCGCTTTTTGCGCGCCCAGAAAGCGGCCATTCACCGGATAAGTGCGGGTGATATCGGAGGCATAGCCTTCCAGTTCGCAACCCGCGTCGATCAACAGCAGATCGCCGTCGTGCAGTTTGGCATTGTTTTCGACGTAATGCAGCACGCAGGCATTCGCGCCGCCCGCGACGATAGAGGTATAAGCGGGGTCGCGCGCACCGTTGCGACAGAATTCGTGCAGCAATTCGGCTTCGACTTGATATTCAAATTGTCCGGGACGGGTGAATTGCATTGCGCGCGCATGCGCGGAAGTTGAAATGGCGGCGGCTCGGCGCAGAATGTCCAGTTCATGCACGTCCTTGAATAATCTCATTTCATTGAGCAGGGTGCGCACATCGCGGATTTCGTCCGGCGCGCTGATGCCGCTGCGCGATTTTTCCTGAACGGCGCCGCGCAGTCTGAGCATGCGTTGATCCCAGGCGCTATCCGCACCCAGCGGATAAAACAGCGCGGGCTGGTTACCCATCAGTTCGATCAGCTTTTCATCCAGCTTTGCGATGGGATACGCTGCGTCGAAGCCGAACCTCTCCCGGGCGGCATCGGGCCCGGAGCGATAACCATGCCAGATTTCACGTTCCATATCCTTCTCGCGGCAGAACAGGATGGATTGCGGCGGTTCATCCTCGCGGGCGACCAGTACCAGCACCGATTCCGGTTCGGCAAAACCGCTCAGATAATAAAAGCTGCTGTCGAAGCGGTAGGGGTGGTCGGCATCGCCGTTGCGGCGTTGTTCGGGTGCATTGGGGATAATCGCGATGCCGCGCTGCATTTGCTTGAGCAGACGTGCGCGGCGCTGGGCATGGATGTTTGGGTTAAACATATGTGCGGGATTTTTATCGGGTCTGTAGGGTTAGTTCGCGACAGCGCCTTGAATCAGGTCGCGGGAAGCAGTTTTTTAAACAGCGGATAAAATTCGCGGTCTGTCTTGAGCATGTGCTGCGCGACCACCTCGTTTGCGAGAAAATCCACCAGCTCGCCTATCGTAACGCCTCCCGCTGCTGCCGCGTCGCGAAGTTGTAGCGCGTGTTCGATCAATATCCTGTGGGCGCGTGCCTGGACATCGAGATCGGCGAAATGATGCCGGGCAAGAATCGCTTCCTCATCGGCGAAGTGCTGCACTACATGTGCGAGCAGTATTTTCAGCGCAGCGTCGAATTTTTGGGGATTTTCATTGCGCGAGAAGGCAGACTCAATCAGCTTATTGGCCAGTTCGAACAATTTGCGATGCTCATCATCAATGGTAGGTTCGCCGCAATCGTAGGAATCATGCCAGTTCAGGCGCAGTATCGTGGAATTTTGTTCTGCTTCCCACAGCTCACTGCTGCCCTTTGGATCGGATACGACGCGATTGCGCCCGCCATTCTTCGCTGCATACAGCGCCGTGTCGGCGCGTTGAAAATAAGCCTGTTCGCCCTCGCCGGCAACGTACTCTGCGACACCCAGGCTGATGGTGATATTCCCTGCCGTCTCGATAGGGCACTGTTCGACTTTGCTGCGCAGCGTTTCGGCCAGCTTCGCTGCGTCATGATGGCTGGTGGACGGCGCCAGGACGACAAACTCCTCGCCGCCCCAGCGGAACAGCGTGTCCGAGGTGCGAATGTTCATTGAAACAATCTTGACCAGCTCGCGCAGGACTTCATCGCCAACGGCATGGCCGTAGGTATCATTGACCCGCTTGAAATGGTCAATGTCGAAGAAAATCAGGGCCAGCGGCTGACGGTAACGGACGCTGCGACTTAATTCGATGGCGAGGGTTTTATCAAAATGGACGCGATTCCATGCGCCCGTCAGGCGGTCTGTCGAGCTTAGCTTTTCCAGTTCGGAAATGCGATTGTGCATTTCAGACAGCTCAGCGTCATACGCGGATTCGGCGACCGTTTCGAACACCAGAATAGTGTTGCCGCCGACATTGACGGCCCGTACAAAAATCGGCGAGATGCAGCCGTTGCATTGCAACGCAACGGGCGCGTGAGTGTAAGCGTACGGATCACGCATTATCTTTTGCAGGCCGTCCGACTTGAGACAGGACGCATCGAAGCTGTCGGTAAAACTTCGGTTGAGCAGTTTGATGTCGCCCTCTTTGCCGACAATGGCCAGTGGTAGCGGGAACTGGGTGAGCAGGTCATGCGTGTTTGGCTCGGAAAGCCAGGAAATATCGCCGTTCAACATCTGCTCACCCGTCTCAAAGTTAACCAAATTGTCCAGCCTCGATGGACTCTGGCGCATCCTATCATCATTGGATAATCGCGGGAATTTCAATTAGCAAAGCGCGCTGATTTGCCGGTCAAGTTCATACAGACGTTGCGGCGTACCGACATCAACCCAGAGGCCTGTGTGATGTTCGCCGCTGACTTTGCCCAGTGCAATTTGTTCGCGCAATAAGGGCGCCAACGGGGCGACGCTGCCGCGAGGGATATGTCTGAACAGGGCGGGATGATAGAGGCCGATGCCGCTAAAGGTTAGACGTAAGTCGTTGCAAACTTCGATGCGTCCGTTGTGAAGTGGAAAATCGCCATTGGGGTGATGTTCAGGGTTATCCACCAGCAGCAGATGCGCCATGTCGCCGCCGACTTGCAGCCTAGCGGCGCGCTCGGGCAATCGGGCAAAATCGTAGTCGCACCAAATGTCGCCGTTAATGACGGCAAAAGGTTGGTCGCCGAGTAACGGTAACGCATAGGCGATGCCGCCAGCGGTTTCCAGCGCGCTGGTTTCGGGAGAGTATCGAATCCGTGCGCCGAAGCGGTCGCCATCACCCAGCGCGGCTTCGACCTGCGCGCCGAGATGGGCGTGGTTGATGACCAGTTCGGTGATGCCCGCCTTCACCAATCTTTCGATATGCCAGACAATCAGCGCTTTGCCGCCGACTTCCAGCAGCGGTTTGGGCGTGTGGTCGGTGAGCGGGCGCATGCGCTCGCCGCGCCCGGCTGCAAGTAGCATGGCCTTCAAAATCCGTATCCCGTAGGTGCTTCTTGCGGCGGATCCAACTCATTGAGTAAATTTAATAAAGGCTTTAGATCGACGTAGCGTGCGGCGGCTGCGCGAAGATAGTCCATCACCAGCGGCATGTCTTTCAGGTAGCCGTCCTTGCCGTCGCGGTGGCACAGGCGTGCAAATATGCCCAACACTTTGATGTGGCGCTGCACGCCCATCCACTCATAGTCCCAATAAAATTGGCCGAAATCGTCATGCACCGGAAGCCCGGCACTGCGCGCCTTTTGCCAGTAGCCGATCAGCCAGTCGATGATAAGCTCCTCATCCCACTTGATATAGGCATCCTTGAACAAGGAAGCCAGATCGTAAGTGATCGGGCCATACACCGCATCCTGAAAATCAATGATGCCGGGCGAAGATTGAAGAGAGGGCGCATCCAGAACCATCAGATTGCGCGAATGATAGTCGCGATGCACGTACACGCGCGGCTGAGCCAGATTGTTGGCGAGGATGCGGTCAAATACCTGTGCCAGTTTGGCCTGTTGCTTATCGTTCAGCGTCACGCCCAGATGTTTGCCTATATACCACTCGGGAAACAGATTCAATTCGCGGCGCAGCAGCGCTTCGTCGTAAGCCGGCAACTCGCCCTCACGCGAGGCGAGCTGAATCTTGATCAGCGCATCGGTAGCCGCGCCATACAGCGCCCGTGCGCGCTCTGCCGTCAATGCCTGCAAATAGGTGGTGTTGCCCAGATCGGACAGCAGCAGAAAACCTTGTTTTAAATCATGTGCATACACATGCGGCACATGGGTTCCTGCCTGCTCGAATAATTGAGCCACATGCAGAAACGGGCGGCAGTCTTCATGCTCGGGCGGGGCATCCATAATGATGCGCGTTGCGCCGTCGGCGAAGGTGGCGCGGAAGTAACGGCGGAAGCTGGCATCGGCAGAAGCTGGGGCGAGACTGAATGTTTCACCGGGGAATTGGCCTTGCAGCCATAGGGTAAGTTGTTGCAGACGTTGCATAGTGGGCTTTTAAAATGTTCTTAATGGTAAACTTGCAAAAGTTTACCACCTTACCAATATTATGCGGTTCCGTATTAAGTCTGTTGTGCTCACTTTGCTTTGTGTTTTTGCCCACCCTGCCGTGGCCGAAGAGGCGCGCGCGCAAGATCGGCCCGTCGTTACGCCATCGGCGCAGGAAGAACCCGTGTTTATCGAGGCGGACAAGCTGACGGGCGACAATGAGAACCAGGTCGAAGCCCGTGGCAATGCCATCCTGCTCAAATCCAATCAGACTGTGCGTGCGGATCGCTTGCTGTATGACCAGGAAACGGGCGATGTGGAAGGGCTGGGCTCGGTCGTGGTGGAGCAGGAAGGCAGCACGATGAGCGGGCCGAATCTCAAGCTGAATATGGATACGCATGCCGGATTCATGGAGCAGCCGGTTTTCTATCTGAAGGAAAATGACGGTCGCGGCTCCGGCGATATGCTGCATATTCAGGATCAGCAACACTACACGCTGGATAACGCGACTTATACCACCTGCCCCGCCGATGATCAGGACTGGCTGGTGAAAATGGGCAGCCTGGAAATAGACCGCGACCAGCAAGTGGGCGTGGCTCGTCACGCCCGCGTGGAATTCATGGATGTGCCTATACTGTATTCGCCCTGGATGGACTTTCCGTTGGGGAGCCAGCGCAAATCCGGTTTTCTGGCGCCGATTGTCGGCGGCACGACCAAGGGCGGCACTGAACTGACGCTGCCTTTTTTCTGGGATATTGCGCCGAATCTCGATGCGACCTTTGCACCACGCCTGATGTCCAAGCGGGGGCTGATGTTCAACAATGAGTTTCGCTATCTGGAACCGGGTTATGCCGGTGAATTGCATGTGGATGTATTGCCGAGTGACGCGCTTGCCAACAAGAATCGCGCCCGTGTCGGACTGAAGCACGGCCAGTCGTTTGGCGCCGGACTGAACGCACAGCTCAACTTTAACCGCGTCTCGGATAACGCTTATTACCGGGATCTGGCCGATGCGGTGAGTGTCACTTCGCAGGTCAACCTGTTGCAGGATGCGTCCTTGAGCTATGGCGCAAGTTGGTGGAGCAGTACGGCACGCCTGCAACGTTACCAGACCCTGCAAGATTCACTCGCCCCGATCAGTGTGCCTTATGCGCGTTTGCCGCAGTTCACCTTAACTGCGGCACAGAATTATGCCGGGGCAAATGTTACTTTTTCCGGTGAGTATGTAAATTTTAGCCATCCCACGGCGCTGAACGGGCAGCGACTGGTAATCAATCCCGGCGTGAGTTATCCGCTGATTCGTGCGCCGGCCTATTTTCTCACCCCCAAACTTTCGATGCACGCCACCAGCTATGCGATGGGCGCTAATAACGCGACGGCATTGCCGGATTCATCGCGCATCCTGCCGATGCTGAGCGTGGATAGCGGTGCAGTGTTCGAGCGCGACATCAAGCTGCTCGGCAATAATTATCTGAACACCCTGGAGCCTCGCGCCTACTATGTGTACGTGCCTTACAAGGAACAGAATCTGTTGCCGGTTTACGATACGGCCCAGGCCCCGTTCAGCTTTACACAAATGTTTACGGATAATCGTTTTTTCGGCAATGACCGGGTCGGCGATGCAAATCAGGTCACACTGGCTGTCATCTCGCGTTTTCTGGGGCAGGACGATGGCACTGAGCATTTAAAATTCACGCTGGGCCAGCGTTTCAGCTTGAGCACCCCGCAAGTGAATCTGGTCGCGCCCACGACGACGACGAACCAATCGGATATTCTGCTGGCCGCATCGGGTCGTGTGAGCCAGGCGTGGTCGTTTGACAGCGAGTTGCAATACACCCCCGGCCTGGCAATGGTTCAACATTACAACATCATGGCGCGTTATCGCCCCGAAGCGGGCAAGGTACTCAGCATGGGCTACCGCTACATCGGCGATTCGCTTGGAACATTGATTCCCGGTGTGATTACTCCCACCGGTTTCATCAGGATCAACGGGATACTCTATCCCACAACGGGCGGGATACCTTACACTACGATAGGCGGAAGGAATTACTCGGTCGCCTCGCCCGGCTTGCGGCAAATAAATATTTCAGGACAATGGCCGCTGTCCAGTCGCTGGCATGCCGTGGGACAGTGGAACTATTCTTTCCTGGATAATCGGCTTTTGAGCGGAATCGCCGGACTTGAATACAATCAAAGCTGCTGGATGCTGAGACTGGTGGCGCACAGTTTTACGGTCGGCACGAACCAGACCAGCACGGGGATTTTTGTACAGCTTGAATTGAATGATCTGGTGAAGGTAGGCTCGGATCCCTTGATGTTGCTCAAGCAAAGCGTGCCTGGTTACACAAAATTAAACGATAAACCCGCAAACAGCTCCGTCTTGCGTTAATTAATCCCGAGAGATGACTATGTCAAAAATCAAATTCCCTGTTTTCTTGAGCGCCATGTTGCTGGCCGCGTCCCCTGTCCCGGCCATGGAACAACAAGCAATAGATCCGCAGCAGCAGGTAGCGATGATAGATTCCGTCGCAGCGGTGGTGAACGATGACGTAATCACCCGCCATGAACTGGACGAGCGGTTGCGTACAGTCATCAGCCAGTTGCGCAAACAGGGCACGCCGCTGCCGGAGAAGAGCGTGCTGGAAAAGCAAATCCTCGAACGCATGATTACCGAAATGCTGCAAGCGCAATACGCGAAGGAAAGCGGGGTGCGAGTGGACGATACGCAGCTGGATCTGGCCATGACGCGCATCGCCCAGCAAAATAATTTCCCCACGCTGTCTGAATTTCTGGCCAAACTCGAAGCTGAAAACGTGAATATCAGGAAATTCCGTGAGGAGATCCGCGCCGAAATCGTTTCTACCCGGCTGCGCGAACGCGAAGTCGAGAGCAAGCTGATTATCAGCGATACCGAAGTGGACAATTACCTCGCCAACAAGGCCAAGATGGGCACGGAGAACGAGGAATATCACCTCGCGCATGTTCTGGTGGTCGTACCTGAGCAAGCCAGTGCCGACAAAATCCGCGCTGCGCGTGATCGCGCCGACCAGGCGCTGGCGCAACTCGCGGACGGCGCAAATTTTGCGCAAGTCGCGGCAGGCTTTTCAGATGCGAAAGACGCGCTGAAGGGCGGCGATCTGGGCTGGCGTCCCAGCGACCGTATTCCGCCGCTTTTCATGAACGAATTGCAAACGCTGAAATCCGGCCAGAATACGGCAGTGTTACGCAGTCCGAGCGGCTTTCATATCCTCAGGCTGATTGAAAAACGCAGCAGCAGCGCGCCGGTGGTGATTACGGAAACCCATGCGCGACACATTCTGATCAAAACCAGCGAAATCGTTGCGCAGGCCGAGGCCAAAAAACGCATTATGGAAATCAGGCAGCGCATTGATGGCGGTGCCGGTTTTGCAGAACAGGCCAAACGCTATTCGCAGGACGGCAGCGCGCAGCAGGGCGGCGATCTGGACTGGTTATCGCCGGGGCAGACGGTGCCCGGCTTCGAAGAGACCATGAACAAATTGCAAATCGGGGAAATCGGCATGGCGCAAACCCAGTTCGGCTGGCATCTGGTTCAGGTGCTGGAACGGCGCAATACCGATGTCAGCGTACAGCAGCAACGTCAGCAGGCGCGTATTTCCATCGGCACCTTTAAATCCGAAGAGTTGTATCAGGACTGGTTGCGTCAACTGCGTGACCGTGCGTTTGTTGAGTACCGCCTCGAAGATGAGTTGAAATAAGTGTATGCAAAATACGCACCGCTGGTCATCACTGCGGGTGAACCGGCGGGTATAGGCCCGGAATTATGCATCCAGCTTGCCGCGAGCGGGATCGTCGTAATTGCCGATAAGCATCTGCTGCAACAGCGCGCGCAACAGTTGGGCATCAACCTGGAAGTAAGAGACTGGGATGCCGCAGGGGCATTCCCCGCACAACTAAGGGGCCGGGCCCCAAGTTATTGCGTGAAAGTGGAAAGTGAGAAGGGGGAAGGGTATGCGCATCGCGCCCCCCCGTCCCTTGATGTCATTCATGTCCCCCTTGCCGTACCTGCTGTTGCGGGTGTGCTGAATGTCGCCAATAGCGATTACGTGCTGGCGACCTTGCGCCGTGCGGTACAGGGCTGCCAGTCGGGCGAATTTTCCGGCATGGTGACGGCCCCGGTACACAAAGGCATCATCAACGACGCCGGAATTCCGTTTACCGGACACACCGAATTTTTAGCCGAACTGACCCAAACTCCGCAGGTGGTGATGATGCTGGCGGGCGGCGGGATGCGTGTGGCGCTGGCTACCACGCATCTGGCCTTGCGCGATGTGCCGGATGCGATTACCGCTCCGCTGCTGGAAAAGGTGTTGCGCATTATTCATCGCGACTTGCAGCGCCGCTTCGGCATCGCGCAGCCGCGTATTCTGGTGGCGGGGCTAAACCCGCACGCGGGCGAAGGCGGACATATGGGGCGCGAGGAAATCGAGGTAATGATTCCCGTGCTCGACAAGTTGCGCGCCGAGGGCATCAATGTCAGCGCGCCGCTGCCCGCCGACACCTTGTTTACGCCGGACAAGCTGGCGCAATGCGATTGCATACTTTCCATGTATCACGATCAGGGGCTGCCGGTGTTGAAGCACGCCAGTTTTGGCGGGGGGGTGAATATCACGCTGGGTCTGCCGATTATCCGCACTTCGGTGGATCACGGTACGGCGCTGGATTTGGCCGGAACCGGCAAGGCCGACGGCGGCAGCCTGCTGGAAGCGATCAAGGTCGCGGCTGAAATGGCACAATTTGAACGCTTGGCGTCATAACTTCACAATCAATCCACAGATTACGCAGATTACGCAGATTATTTTGTATCGTTTTAATCTCAGGCTCTCTGTTTAATCTGAAAATTACTCAATTCTTGCGAAGAGTTTTTTCTTGCAATCATTGATGCGGAAAAACGGTTTTTTAAAATGCATAAAGCAAAAAAGAAATTCGGCCAGAATTTTCTGGTGGATGAAAACATCATCGCCGACATTGTCGCGGCGATCCGTCCCGAAGCGGACGATAATCTGGTGGAAATCGGCCCGGGTCTGGGCGCGCTGACGCGGCCGCTGCTCAAACGCTTAAAGCGATTGCATGTGGTGGAAATCGACCGCGACATCATCGCGCGTCTGGAAAGCGACTATCCTCAGCCCAATGCCAAACTGGTGATCCATGCCGGAGACGCGCTGAAATTTGATCTCGCCACGCTGGATGCACCGCTGCGCATCGTCGGCAATCTGCCTTACAACATCTCCTCGCCGCTGTTGTTTCATTTCTCCGACTATGCCGCGCGCATCACCGACATGCATTTCATGCTGCAAAACGAAGTGGTCGAGCGCATGGTGGCCGATCCCTCCACGCCCGCTTACGGACGGCTTTCGGTGATGTTGCAATACCGTTTCTATATGGAAAAACTGCTCGACGTGCCGCCGGAATCGTTCCGTCCCGCGCCTAAAGTCGATTCCGCCATCGTGCGCATGATTCCGCTGCCGACCGGCGAAATTCAGGTGAAAAATGAAGTACTGTTCGCTCAGATAGTCGCCGCCGCCTTCGGCCAGCGCCGCAAGACATTGCGCAACACGCTGCGCAGTTTTTTGAATGAATCCGAATTTGAACAACTGGACATCAATCCCCAGTTGCGTGCAGAAAACCTGTCGGTGGCGGAATTTGCCAAAATAGCCGGGTATCTGGACGGGCGCGGCCCCCTGCGCGAATGAGGCAAGGTACGCTGCACCCTGCACCGAACGAAAACCGCTGAATTATTTAATAATTGATATTAATCAATA
Source organism: uncultured Gallionella sp. (assembly GCA_964385275.1). Classification (GTDB taxonomy): domain Bacteria; phylum Pseudomonadota; class Gammaproteobacteria; order Burkholderiales; family Gallionellaceae; genus Gallionella. The sequence continues at coordinate 57,058 of CAYLOK010000009.1, forward strand.
ACTTGCAAATACGATCAGCTTGATTCCCGCAACCCTTCTGAAGGGGCCTCATTCCACGGTGCGACCTTCAGCAGCAGCACCATCCCCGGCACGGCCAGCACTGCGCACAGCAGAAAGAAACCCGTCCAGCCCATCCCCTCGACCAGCCAGCCGGTGGCGGCGTTGGCGAAGGTGCGCGGTATCGCCATCAGACTGGTGAACAGCGCGAACTGCGTGGCGGTATAGGCCGGGTGCGTGGTGCGGGCGATGAAGGCGACGAAGGCCACCGTGCCCAGCCCGACGCCCAGCGCCTCCAGGCCGATCACCACCGCCAGCTGGGTGCGTTCCAGCGCGCCGATCTCGCTGTGATAGCCGATGGACGCCAGCCACGCAAAACCGAAAATGGACAACACCTGCACCACACCGAACAACCACAGCGCGCGGTTGATGCCGATTTTTACCATCCACAAGCCGCCCAGCATGCCGCCGATCACCGCAGGCCACAGCCCGGCGTTCTTGGCGATCAGGCCGATGTCGGTCTTGGAAAAACCCATGTCCAGATAAAACGGCGTGGCCAGTGCGGTACACATGCTGTCGCCCAGCTTGTAGAACAGCAAAAAGGCCAGAATCAGCAGCGCGCTGCGCCAGCCCTGCCGGTTGATGAATTCGCGGAACGGTTCGACTACCGCATCGCGCAAGGTCTTGGGCGCGGCGGCCAGATGCGGCTCCCGAATCATCAGCGTCATCGCGATGCCGGGCAGCATGAACAGCGCGGTAATGATAAACACCAGATCCCAGGGCAGGAAATCGGCCAGAATCAGCGACAGCGAGCCGGGTATCAGCCCGGCGATGCGATAGGCGTTGACATGCACCGCATTGCCCAGCCCCAGCTCGGCATCGCTTAGCAACTCGCGCCGGTAGGCATCCAGCACGATGTCCTGCGTGGCGCCCAACACCGCCAGCAACGTCGCCATCCACGCGATGGTGGCAAGATCACTGCTCGGCGAAAAACCGCCCATCATCGCGATCACCGCCAGCAACCCGACCTGGGTCAGCGCCATCCAGCCGCGCCGCCGCCCCAGCATCGGCAAGGCGTAGCGGTCGAGGAACGGCGACCAGATGAATTTCCAGGTGTAGGGAAACTGGATCAGCGCGAACAGGCCAATGGTTTTCAGATCGACATGCTCGCTGCGCAGCCAGGCGGGAACCAGATTGAACAACAGATACAGCGGCAAACCGGACGCGAATCCGGTGAACACGCATATCAGCATGCGGCGGGTAAAGAGTTGTTGCCAGACGGACATAAAAGCCTTTATTGAATAGATTACAACGCAGCCGCAATTTCCCTGAAGCTATTCAAACCCGCTTCAAGATTTTCGATGATTTCCCCCGCCAGCACATCCGGCTCCGGCAAGTTATCCAGATCGGCGAGGCTCTTGTCCTTCAACCAGAAAATATCCAGACTGGTTTTGTCGCGCGCGATGATTTGTTCGTAGCTGAATTTGCGCCAGCGCCCTTCCGGGTTTGCGGCTTCGTTCCAGCTTTCTTTGCGCTCATGGCGGTTGAGCGGGTTGTAGCTGGCGATGAAATCCTGCAAATCCTCAAAGCGCAGCGGTTTCTTTTTCAACGTGTGATGGGTGTTGGTGCGGTAGTCGTAGAACCACACCTCTTTCGTCCACGGTTCTTTGCTGGCGGCGTGGTTATCGAAAAACAGCACATTCGCCTTCACGCCGTTGGCGTAAAAGATGCCGGTGGGCAGGCGCAGGATGGTATGCAGCTCGGTGGTTTCCAGCAGCTTCTTGCGCACTGTCTCGCCTGCGCCACCTTCGAACAGCACGTTGTCCGGCACGACGACCGCCGCGCGTCCGGTGGTCTTCAGCATGGTGCGGATGTGCTGCACAAAGTTGAGTTGCTTGTTGGAAGTGGTCGCCCAGAAATCCTGGCGGTTGTAAGTCAGATCATCCTTCTCCTGCTCGCCATCATCATTGGTGAAGCTCATCGAACTCTTCTTGCCGAAGGGCGGATTCGCCAGCACGTAGTCGTAACGTTTGCCGCCATCGGCCACCAGCGCATCGTTGGGCGACACCATGCTGTCTCCGTCGATCTCGCCGATGTTGTGCAAAAACATATTCATCAAGGCGAGGCGGCGCGTACCCGCCACGATCTCGTTACCGTTAAAGGTATCGTGTTTGAGGAATGCCTTCTGCGTCTTGTCCATCTTGTGTTCGGACACCAGAAAATCATAGGCCGCCAAAAAAAAGCCGCCCGTACCACAGGCTGGATCGGCGATGGTTTTCATTGGCTCAGGGCGCACGCATTCCACCATCGCGCGGATCAGCGCGCGCGGCGTGAAGTATTGCCCCGCACCCGACTTGGTATCTTCCGCGTTGCGTTCCAGCAAGCCCTCGTAGATGTCACCCTTCACATCCGCGCCCATCGTCACCCACTGCGTTTCGTTCACCATATCGATCAGGCGATACAGCTTGGCCGGGTCTTGAATCTTGTTTTGCGCCTTGGTGAAAATCGTCCCCAGCATGCCCGGCTTATTGCCCAGTTCGCGCAACAGCGTCACGTAATGCACCTCCAACTCCGCACCGCGCTTGGCCTTCAGGCTCTGCCAGTTGTACTCGTCAGGAATACCCACCTTGCGGTTATACGGCGGCTGGCTGTATTCATCTGCCATTTTCAGGAAGATCAGATAAGTCAGCTGCTCCAGATAGTCGCCGTAGCCTACGCCGTCGTCGCGCAACGTGGTGCAGAAACTCCAGACTTTGGAAACGATAGATGCGGTTGCGTTCATGGGTTTTCCTCCAGAAGGCCGCCATTCGGAAATAGGTTTGGTATCAATCGCCCGCGAGAAATTAAGTGCATCATTCCCGAAGCTCTCACCCCCGTCATTCCCGAAGCTCTCACCCCCGTCATTCCCGAAGCGGTTCTGATCGGGAATCCAGCCTTTAACCGGCAAAAACAATAGATCCCCGATAAAGACATTCGGGGATGACGGGCTGGCTGCGAAAGATCGGCTGGGCTATTCAAACCAATTCTTCCCACAAATCTTTCCAAGTCGGATTCATCTTCTCGATCAAATCTATTTTCCATTGCCTGTTCCATTTTTTAAGTTGCTTCTCTCGTTCAATCGCTGTCAGCATCTGTTCATGCAACTCGTAATACACAAGCGAGTGAACTGTATATTTTTCCGTGAACCCTTCAACCAGATCATTCTTATGCTGCCAGATACGCTGAATCAGATTGCTGGTTACACCGATATACAAAGTGCCGTTGTATCCGCTCGCCAGAATATAAACCGCAGGCTGTTTCTCCATTGCACAACCTCCATCAATCTGTCATTCCAGAAGTGACCCCACCCCGCCATTCCCGAAGCTATCACACCCCGTCATTCCCGAAGCTATCACACCCCGTCATTCCCGAAGCGTTCCCACCCCGTCATTCCCGAGACGGCTCCAACCCCGTCATTCCCGAGACGCTTCTTATCGGGAATCCAGCTTCTAACCCACCAAAACCATGGATCCCCGATAAAAACATTCGGGGATGACGGCTTAGACTTTGCTCAAGGTGTCATTTATTTCTTCGCCAAACTTTTCTTCGCCGGAGGCAAATAGTTTTCAGCCGAAACCAGCTTCTTGCCCGTCTTGCCTTCCAGCTCCAGCCGCGCTTTTTTGGCGATACCGCCGCCGGTCTTCGCCGCAGCCTCATTCTCATTCATGCCCGTGGCATCCATGCTCTCGGCGATCTGGCGCGTGGAAAGCTCTGCCAGCGCGGTAAAAATCAATTCGGCTTCGCTCATGTGATCGCGCAGGTTTTGCGACTTCAGGCCTTTCATTTCCTTGTGCGCCTTCACATCCACTTCCGCCCATTCCTGATGAATGATGTTGGTCAGGATCGCGTATTCCTCGCCTTCCTTGATGTCATGCTCTTTCCAGTAATCGGTCAGCTTGTTGCGCGTCTCCTGCCCCGTCATGCGCTGCTGTATCCACTTCTCGCTGCGCCCGTGCTTCTGCCAGGTCTCGCGGGCTCGATCCAGAGAACGGGCGGGGTCAGCCATCTCCTGCATCCGCTCATAGCCCACCTTCGCCAGCCACAACTTAATCGGCTCCGCCTTCGGGCTGGGCACGGACTGCACCAACCGCAGCAAAGCCTCGGCAGTGGCGACATCGGTGAGGTAATTCTTGCCATCTGCGGCAGGCAATTTCAGTCGGTGACAATTTGTCACCGACTGACTGCCTTCCTTGCTCAGTCGCTCTTTCAGCTTGTTCCAATATTTGCGCGCTGTTTGATAATCAGGCTGCTGGGTCAACACCTGCACAATATCCACCACCGAAAACCACCAGGTTTCCGTGGCCTCGTCATACACGCGACGGATTTTATGCTCTTCAAAAATGGCTGGTTGAGGTTGCATGGTCAGGACTCCTTCCCGTCATTCCCGCGCCCTCTTTCGTCACCCCCGCGAAGGCGGGGGTCCATGCGATTCAAAAACTGGATTCCCGCCGGAGCCTGCCCTCGAATGAATTTGTCGGGGGCGGGAATGACGTTATAGGCGTGCAAAGTATGGCTAACCACGCTTGCTCCTTTTGCCAACCGCCGAGCTTTCCCCGGCAGTTGCCCGCTCCGCCTTGATGCGCGCCAGCAGTGCCGATGCGGGTTCGTCGTGCGGGTCTTGCGGCACCAGTTGGCCGGAGAAGGCTTTTTTCAGGATGGACTGGCGCAGGGCTTCGGCTTGTTGCAACGAGGTGGTGATGGTTAGTTCGAGTTGGTCAACTTCGGACAACCTTGCTGCAAGGCTTTCAATAACCACTTCAGATTCAGCACATGAACAAATGGGCACGACTATTGATCGAATTCTTTCTTGCCCAATGTTGCGCATGGACTCTTGATTGCCTGTCGATAGCTGCATGATTTGTTTGCGCCCAAAGCGACTGCCAAGATACTGAAGGAAATATTCCTGAGAGAAGCCATCAAATCTGATGCGAAGTGTTTTATCGCTCAGCATGATTTTCTTGGTTACCTTCCTTGCAATGACGCAGGCTCCAACGAGATCAATGGTGTTTGCTCGGCTTAGAATGAAATCACCGTTCCTAATTAAATAGGCTTCATTTTCTTTCGATGCGTCAGTGCAAGTCTTGCTTTCCGATTCATCATATTCGCCCCACGTCACCGCACTTACTTTCGCGACTCCGATTTCATTTGCACGTGGTTCGCGTTCGTCACACTTAAAACTTTTCCCCGCATCAATCGACTCAATGAAGTCACCCAATTTGCACCATCCCCACCCCTGCGGCAGTTTTGGCAATTCGGCCCGCTCTTCGGCGGTGAGTGGCGGCAGGGGTTTCGGGGCTTTGGGTTTCCCAGCACGCTGGACAAGGCTGCCTTGTTTGACGTTGGCTTGCCAGTCGGCGAGTTGTTGCTGGTAGCGTTGCGCGCGCTCTTGCTGGATGCGCTTGAGCAAGGCCTGCCCGCCGGCAGGCTGGGCATCGGCGATTTCCAAACCCATATCGTCATTCCCGCGAAGGCGGGAATCCAGTTTTTCATTCGCATGGACTCCCGCCTTCGCGGGAGTGACGGAATTTTTAGTGCGGCGTTCCTCGCGCCACTGCGCAGTGAGCTTGCCCTCGAAGGCGTGTTTCAGCAAGGCCTGGCGATACACCTTGAGCTGCGCGCGGGCGGTCTTCAGGTTCTCAATGCCCTTGTCCAACTCGGAAAACAACTCCTCGATTTTGACGACGATGCGGTGTTGTTCGGGAAGCGGCGGCAATGGAAAAGAAAACGAAGCAATATCGTTAGGCCGCACAGCCGGATAGAGTGCACCTTGTACGCATAGGCACATCTTCTCTATGAACTCCCGCGTATGCACCAGATAAAATAGAAACTTTGGCTCAACCCTTTTCGAGCGCAAAACATGAAATCCAGTCGAACCAATCGCACCATGAAACTCAGATGTTGCCATTGCTATTGCATTCAGGTTTGGACGGGTCATTGAGATGAGAACATCTCCGCTTTGAAGCACTTGCTTAGCTCGGCTTGGTGCGGCTGTTGATTCTAGAACCTTAGCATCTGAGATACGTTTTTGCTCACGGTCTATGCTGCTTATATCAACATAGATAAATTCACTACTGACTGGCCCGCTCCGGTCCACAGCTTCATCAGCCACTTCGCCAAGAATAGCCATAGACCAGCCATCTGGCAGCTCCACTTCACTCATCACCACACGACCGGAACTGAATAAGCTGCGAACGCATGATCGACAGAGACGATGGTCATGCCTTCCACAACGGCCTGGGCAATGATCAGGCGGTCAAATGGATCTCTATGATGCTGTGGTAATTGTTCCAGATAGCTTATGTGCGATAACTCGATCGGCAATAATTTTATGTTATTTTCAAGCGTATTTTTATTCACCAACTCTTCAATTGGCATGGCTAATGATAATTTATCGAGCTGGCTTTTGATTTGCATTTCCCAAGGCGAAGCCATACTCAAATAAAATTCATGCGCGCCCGAGCTGCATAAGTCCTGCACTGTTTTGGAAAGTCGTTCAGGGTCATCGTTGAGCCAGAGAAAAACGTGGGTGTCCAGCAACAACTTCATAACTTGCCTTCCAACCAAAAACTTTCTGGCAATGGCTCATTAAAGTCATCGCTCATTTTTATAAGCCCTTGAAATAATCCCAATTTTAAGGGCTTAGATGGCTGTGCGATTTCTTCATACATGACGATTACTCGCGCTTTATGTGCTTGTATCGTTTTGGGTAATTGCAAATGAATTTGCTGGTTGAAATCAATTTCCACTGGGAATTCGAGGGCGTGCATGGCGGTTTTCCTTTCAAACTAGGTTCATCTGGATTGTAGCAAGCTATCCGTGCCGGCAGATAGGAAGCCGCATTTTATAGCGGCAAGTCGGGTTAAAACCCGCCCTACATATATTCATGCAACCAGTACCTCGTTGAGTTCATCCAGCAACGTATCCATCTTCGCGCCGAACAACTGATACATTTTGCCCAGCCCGCCCTGTCCGAATGGTGGATCTTCAAGCTCATCACGTTCAATGTGAAATGAAATAGCAACGTGGTCGCGCACCATGCGCAGCCAGTCCATTTGTTCCTCGTTGAATTTTTCTGTGCCGCCGGAGTGGTGTTTCATAATCCAGTTTCTAAAGTTGCGGCGCACGGTGGCATCAAAGTCGGTGAGCGTTTCATCCATGCCGCACACGCGGCGGATGAGCGCCACGAGTGCAGTCAACTCACTGACTGGATTCCCGCCTGCGCGGGAATGACGAGCTGTTTGGGCTTCTAAGCGTTGATAAGCTTGCCACACATACAAGGGGGCGAGCTTGGGTTTGTCGGTTTTGAGTTTATCCAGCACCTGGCGGATCAGGTCGTAGCTGAGTTCGCGCCTGCGATACGGCTGGCTGAAGAAGATGGTGAGGGCGGCGATGTTGTCTTGGTTCGCCTTTAAGTATTCGGCGAATTCGTCGGCGATGGCTTGCGCGTGGTCGGCCATGTTCGCTTCCCAGCCCGCGCCCAACACGGTGTCGAGTGTGTCGTGGTCTATGGTTTGTTCTTTGTCGCGGCGGATGGTGTCGAGCAGTTCCACCAGTTCGCCATTCAGCACGCTGGCGACTTCTTGTACCAATTGCTGCTGCGCCAGTTCGCGTTTTGCGTCGCCGGGGTCTGTGCCGATTGGCTGGCCTGCGAGTTGCAGCGCGCGGGCTTCGATGTTGTCGGCATCAATCGCGCCGAATAGCTGGCCGACGAGTTGGTTGAGTTCCAACCCGCCTGCGGCTTGCCGAATCATGCGCTGGTCGTCGGCATCCAGTTGTTTGTTGAGCCGCGCCAGGCGTCCGGCCAGAGATGACACGGTGTCTTCGTCCGTCGCGCCCATCATCACCTGCATCGCCAAATCTTTAAGCGGCACGGTGGGTTTGGTGATGAGCGGCTGGCTGGCGGTCTTGAGTGATTTGGTGACGCCGATGGCATCGACGATGACATAGTGGGTCTTGGCGCTGACGGCGGAGGGGGTGACTTTGCGCAGGTCGTCGATGTCCAGCGTGCGCGTGCCGCGCCCTTTCATCTGCTCGAAGTAGTTGCGGCTTTTCACGTCGCGCATGAACAACAGGCATTCCAGCGGCTTCACGTCCGTGCCCGTGGCGACCATGTCCACGGTGACGGCGATGCGCGGGTAATACTCGTTGCGGAATTGCTGCAATACCGACTTGGGGTCTTCGTCGGTTTTGTAGGTGAGCTTTTTGCAGAACGCATTGCGCTCGTCGAATTCCTCGCGCACGGTCTGGATGATGTCGTCGGCGTGGCTGTCGGTCTTGGCGAAGATCAGCGTCTTGGGCACCTCAAGGCGTCCGGGGAATATCTCCGGCAGCTTGTCGCGGAAGGTGCGGATGACGGTGCGGATTTGGTCGGGGTTGACGATGTTGCGATCCAGTTGCGTGGCGGAATAGGCTTCGTCTTCGTCCTGCAATTCCCAGCGTTTTTTGCGCGTGAGTTTTTCGCGGCGTTCCACTTGTATATGTGCGGGGATGACGCCGCCGCCCTGCGTGATCTGCGTTTCGATCACATAGACTTCATTGCCCACGTTGACGCCATCGGCCACGGCTTTTTCGTGGCTGTAGTCGCTGACCACGTTTTTCTTGAAGAAGCCGTAGGTGCGGTTGTCCGGCGTGGCGGTGAGGCCGATCAGGCTGGCATCGAAATAGTCGATCACCTGTTGCCACAGGTTGTAGATGGAACGGTGGCATTCGTCGATGTAGATAAAGTCGAAAAATTCCGGCGGGACTTTTTCGTTATAGACGACGGGTAAAGGAGTTTTGCTTTGCCATAAACCAGACCCCCCGTCATTCCCGAGGTGCTTCTGATCGGGAATCCAATTTTTAACCCGTTGAAATTCTGGATCCCCGATAGAAACATTCGGGGATGACGGCCCGATAGAAACATTCGGGGATGACGGCCCGATAAAATCATTCGGGGATGACGACGTTGAGTTTGTTTCAACCCCTTGGCTTTGCCCGCTGCGCGGAATGTTCTTTTGGACTGGATTCCCGTCCCACGCCTTCGCGGGGACAGGCTCTGCCCCCCGCCCCACGCCTTCGCGGGGGCAGGCACTTCGCGAGGGTGACAGGGAATGACGGTTGAAATATAGTTCTGCGGGGTTAATCTCCTCAAGTGCATCGTCGAGCGGCGTATCCTTTAGGATGGAATACAGCCGCTGGATGGTGCTGATGCACACCTGACTATCCCTGGCGACAAACGAGGACTTGAGCCGCTGCACGTTGTACAGCTCGGTGAACTTGCGGTTATCGTCAATCGGCACATAAGACATCATTTCCTGCTCGGCTTGTTCGCCGAGGTTCTTGGTGTCCACCAGAAACAGGATGCGCTTGCCGCGCGCGTGTTTGAGCAGGCGATAGATGGAGGTGATGGCGGTGTAGGTCTTGCCCGCACCCGTTGCCATTTGGATCAGGGCGCGTGGACGGTCAGCCTTGAACGAGGTTTCCAGATTGGTGATGGCCGTTTCCTGGCAATCGCGCAGACGCAATTCTTTGGCGGGCAGGTGATTCGGATTGAGCGGCGGGATATGGTGCAAGCGCTCGCGCAAGCTGGCATCTTGGGACAGCCATTCCTTGAGCGTTTCGGGACGGTGGAAGTTGAACACCTCGCGCGAGCGCGGCTTGGGATCGCGACCATCGGTGAAGCGGGTGATGATGCCGGTGCTCTCGTACAGGAAGGGCAACGGCTCTTTGTTGTTGACCCACTTGAGCTTGGCGGCGGCATAACCCTCAGTCTGTGTTTCATGCGCGGTGAGCCGCTGCCCTTCTTCTTCTCGTTTGGCCTCGATCACGCCCGCTGCTTTTTTGTCCACGAACAGAGCGTAGTCCGCCGGGCCAACATCAGTCTGGTATTCGCGAACAGCGATACCCAGTCCTGCATTTAAGTCGATCTTCTTGGAAGACTGCACAACCCAACCCGCCTGCTGAAGCAGCGCGTCGATGGTATCGCGGGCTTTTTGTTCGGGGTTCTGGTTTTCAGTCACGCCGCACCCGCTTTCATTTCATATTCCGCGCTGGAAGCGATAGACCGCTGTGCTGCCGAGCAGGTTGGGCAGCAGGCCCACTTCGCGCCCACCGGTCATCACGCTGCGCGCGGTGACGCTGACGCAGTACTCGCGGCAAAAACGCTCGAAATCATCCAGGGTGCACAAATGCACGTTCGGCGTGTCGTACCACTGGTAGGGCAATTCGCGCGACACCGGCATGTTGCCCAGCAGCACATCAAGGCGGGTCTTCCAGTAGCCGAAATTGGGGAAGCTGACGATGCCTTCACGCCCGACGCGCAGCATTTCCTGAATCAGCGGCTCGGTATGGCGCGTGGCTTGCAGGGTCTGCGACAGGATGACGAAATCGAATGCGTCGCTCTCGAAATCGGACAGGCCGGAGTCGAGGTCGTTCTGAATCACGTTCACGCCGTTGGCGATACACGACACAATATCCAGATCGCTGATTTCCACGCCGTAACCGCACACGCCCCGTGTTTCCTTGAGATAGCGCAGCAGGCTGCCATCGCCGCACCCCAAGTCCAGCACCGAAGCGCCCTTGGGTATCCAGGCGGCAATAGCGGCGAAATCGGGACGTTCGGCGGCAAGGGATGCAATGCTCATGCCGACACCTCCCGGCTTACGTTGGCAAGGTAGGCGCGCACCACATCGAAGTAATGCGGGTGTTCCATCAGGAAGGAATCATGCCCGTGCGTGGAGGTAATCTCCGCATAGCTGACGTTGCGGCGGTTATGCAGTAAAGGCCGCACAATCTCACGCGAACGCTGTGGCGAAAAACGCCAGTCGGTGGTGAAGGAAATCACCAGAAAATCCGCCTTGGCGCGTGCAAAACCATGATTCAGGTTGCCGCCGAAATCGTGCGCGGGATCGAAATAATCCAGCGCCTTGGTCATCAACAGATAGGTATTGGCATCGAAGTAAGCGGCGAATTTGTCGCCCTGATAGCGCAAATAGGATTCAATCTGGAACTCCACCTCGTAGCCGTAATTGTATTGCTCGGTGCGCAGCTGGCGGCCGAATTTATCGGCCATCGCATCATCCGACAAATAGGTGATGTGTCCCAGCATGCGCGCCAGCCGCAGGCCCCGTGTCGGCACCACGCCGTGCTGGTAATAATCCCCGCCGTGAAAATCAGGATCGGTCAGGATAGCGTTGCGCGCCACATCGTTGAAGGCGATGTTCTGCGCGGTGAGGCGCGGCGCACAGGCGACGGCCAGCACATGGCGCACCCGCTCCGGGTAAGACAGCGACCATTGCAGCGCCTGCATCCCGCCCAGACTGCCGCCGATCACGGCGGCGAATTGCCGAATGCCGAGCAGATCGGCCAGCCGCGCCTGCGATTCCACCCAATCTTCCACCGTAATGACCGGAAAACTCGCGCCGTAAGGGCGGCCGGTTTCGGGATTGAGGGAGGAAGGGCCGGTCGAACCGTGGCAACCGCCAAGATTATTCAAGCCGATGACGAAAAATTTGTCGGTATCCATCGGTTTGCCGGGGCCGACCATGTTGTCCCACCAGCCGATATTTTTGGCATCATCGGCGTAATAGCCCGCCACATGGTGATGCCCGGACAAGGCATGGCAGATCAGGATGGCGTTGGATTTGTCGGCATTCAGCGTGCCGTATGTCTCATACACCAGCTCGTAGCGCGGCAACACCGCACCGCTGCGAAACGCCAGCGGAGTGTCGAATAGTGCGCGCAACGCTTTAACGATGCCTACAGAATTACCCAAAGCAAGCTCCAAAATAAAAACCCGTTTAGCTTAGCCAAAACGGGTTTCCACGCTTTAGCTGGAATGTTTAACGTGCCCCGCAAGCTGATGTCAAATCGGCACAGGGCGCAGTTTCCGCGATTTATTCCGTCATGTCAATTTGCTGGCATACCAACAGGCTGATTTTCCGGTTATTTCGCGCTCAGCGCCTCACCCTGAAAGCTGATTCCCGCCCAGCCGGTTTTCATGAAATTGCGGATGTTCCGGTGATCCTCGCCCTCAGGATGTTTGAGGACATCATCGCGGTAATATGCGCCAAAGCAGCACAGGGTTTGTTGCTGTGACAGGCCGTGCAGCTGTGCGAATGAAAAAATCTTGCACGAGCCGGAATTCTGCCCGGCCTCGCTGACCAGACCAGCATTGCTAAAGAAGGTCGGCGTAAAGTCGTACAACGATTCGATTAGCGCAATGACCTCATTGAACGCGATGCTGTCGGGCGCGTCGTTCAGTCGTTGCAAAAAGTTGTTCAGTTCCATACTCATTTCCTTAAATTATCGAAAAGATTTTCCAAAATCAGCGCACGGCTCAGTCGCCGACTTCAGTCTCGCCTGGCTGCAAGCGACTGGGCGCTTCCTGAAACAGCGCGAGCGTCTTAATACGGGCAATCGCATGATCGACGAGCGGTGCAGGATAAGTTTGCCCGATCAGCACTCCGCAACGCCGCTGTTCAGTAACCGGCATCAGCCACGGCGCATGTATCCACTTGTCGGCGCAGCGAGACAATTCAGGCAGATAGCGACGAATGAACCTGCCCTCACCATCAAATTTTACGGACTGGGTGACGGGATTAAAGATGCGAAACCAGGGCTGCGCATCGCAACCGGTGGATGCCGCCCATTGCCATCCGCCATTATTGGCCGCCAGATCGAAATCCAGCAGATGACCGGCGAAATAGCGCTCACCCCGGCGCCAGTCTATGTGCAGATCCTTTACCAGAAAGGATGCCGCCACCATGCGCAAGCGGTTGTGCATGTAGCCGCTCTGATTGAGCTGACGCATCGCCGCATCGATCAACGGGTATCCGGTGCGCGCATCGCACCATGCGGCAAATTTCGCTTCGTCGTTCGGGAAGGCGATTGCATTGAACTGCGGCTTGAAGGCAAACCCTCGCGCCAGTTGTGGATAATGATGCAGTTGCATCTGGTAAAACTCGCGCCAGATCAGCTCGGATAGCCAGGTCTGTGCGCCTGCCCCGCCAGTGTGATGCGCGGTTGCGGCCAGGTATCGAATGGAAATCGTGCCGAAACGCAGGTGCGCGGACAAATAGGACACGCCTTTCACGGCGGGATAATTGCGCGCCTCCTGATACGCTCCGATACGCCCGGTAAAATCATCCAGTAATTTTGCCGCGCCCGATTCCCCGGTCGGTAAGGCATCACGGTTGAGCTTACCCGGCCTAAAACCCAGCGATGCCAGTGTCGGCAACGCGACAGCGGCGCATGGTGCAAGGGATGAAAAATAGCGTTCAGTGGGATAGCCACGCAAATAAAATTCGTCCAGCTTTTTTAGCCAGGCATTCTTGTAGGGCGTGAACACACTGTAAGGCGTACCGCCGCCGGTTAAAATTTCCGACTGCTCGAAAATCACCTGATCCTTGTAGTGGTGAAATTCGATGTCCGATAGCGCCTGCGCTACCGCAACGTCGCGCTGCACCGCATCCGGCTCGTAATCGCGATTGCAAAAAACAGCCTGCACATCCAGCGCTCGGGCCAAATCAGGTATGACGTCAACCGGCTTGCCGGATAAAACCCGCAGCGTGCCGCCCATCTCCTGTAAGCGTTCGTTCAATTCGTGCAGGCTATGCCAGATGAATTCCACGCGGCGGTCCTGTCTGTCCTCCAGCGCATCGAGTATCTCGGTGTCAAATACAAACACGCAATGCACCGCCCGGCTATTTTTCAGCGCGTGATACAGAGCGGCATGATCTGCCAGACGTAAATCGCGGCGAAACCAGCAGATTGAGCGATCATAGAGCGGCATTTTTCCTTTCTGAAGACCAAACAGAAGCTACAGGCTACGTGCTTCTGTTCTATCAGGCATTCAGTTTATATAGCAACTCGCGAATTTTCATCGGGTCGTCGGTGCGCAGAATTTTCTGTGTCAGTACAGCGATTTCCGGCAGGCTGGTGGTGAGTACGCGTTGTTTGATGGTCGGCACCTGAGCGGAGGACATCGAAAACTGGCGCAGTCCCATGCCGAGAAACAACCGCGTATACGCCAGTTCGCCCGCCATTTCACCGCACACCGAAACGGGTACGCCCAGCTTGTTGGCCGTGCCGATGACATGCGACAGCAGATGCAGCACGGCAGGGTGCAGCGGGTCATACAGATGCGCCACATCTTCATCGGTGCGGTCGATCGCCAGGGTATATTGGATCAGATCGTTGGTGCCGATGGACAGAAAATCGAGCCGTTTGGCGAACACATTCAATGAAATGGCTGCGGCGGGAATCTCGATCATGCCGCCGATCTTTACCTCGCGATCATATGGAATACCTTCATTATCAAGCGCTTGCCTGGTTGCCGCGATGAACTGCAAGGTCTGGTTGAGTTCAGACACGCAGGACAACATCGGCACCAGTATTTTCACGTTGCCGTAGTGCGTGGCGCGCAGCAAAGCCCGCAACTGGGTGCGGAACAATTGCGGCTCGGCCAGGCATAGGCGAATCGCACGCAATCCCAGCGCGGGATTGCTGGCCACGCGCTCGGCGCCCTTGATTTGCTTGTCCGCACCCAGATCGAAGGTACGAATGGTGACAGGATGTCCCTTCATGCCCGTAGCAACCGCTCGATAGGCTTCGAATTGCTCTTCCTCGTCCGGCAACTGGTCGCGGTTCAGGAACAGAAATTCGCTGCGGAACAGGCCGATGCCGGTTGCGCCATTTTCCCTGGCTTCGACGATGTCTTCCGGCTTTTCGATGTTGGCGTGCAACTCGATATCCACGCCGTCCAGCGTGTTGGCGCGCGCGGTGCGCAGCCTTTTCAGCTTTTTGCGCTCCAGCTCCCATTCGCTTTGCAGCAGCTTGTATTCGGCGAGAATGGCCTTGTCGGGATTAACGATCAGTATGCCCTGCTCGCCATCCAGAATCAGCAGATCGTCTTCGCGGATCAGCTCGCGCGCATGATGCAAGCCGACCACGCACGGGGTATTCAGGCTGCGCGCGACAATCGCGGAATGCGATGTCGCGCTTCCTGCATCGGTGATGAATGCGGCGTATTGCTGCGGTTTGAACTGGATCAGATCGGCAGGACTCAAATCGTGCGCGACCAGTATCGTCTCGACATCGTGGCGCAAAGAGGAGGGAGGATGTCCCGGCTGACCGGAAAGCTGTTTGAGCAGGCGCTCGGCGACCTGCTTCACGTCAGTTTGACGCTCGCGCAGATAGGCGTCTTCGAATTCATCGAATTGCGCCACCAGAGCATCCGTCTGCACCTTGATCGCCCATTCGATATTGCAATGTTCGCGCTCCACCATTTCGCGCGGCCCCACGCTCAACAGCGGATCATCCAGAATCATCTGATGCAGTTCGAGGAAGGCATCGAACTCGGCGGCAGCGTAACTCGGGCGGTTGCTGCGCAAGCTGGAAAACTCGCAGCGCGTGGCCTGCAACGCGGCATTAAAACGCGCGATCTCCTCATTGATAAACCGCTTGGGCAATACGTAATGCGCGACTTCCAGCGAGGTATGGGAAAGCAGATGCGCATAGCCGATCGCAATGCCGCTGGAGACCGCTATGCCATGCAGCGTAAAACTCATGATTCCTCCCCGAACCGGTCATTGATCAGCTGCAAAACGGCCTGCATCGCGGCGGCTTCATCCTCGCCCAGCGTTTCAATATTGATGGTCGTACCCTTGGCCGCCGCCAGCATCATTACGCCCATGATGCTTTTGGCATTCACGCGGCGATTGTTGCGCGACAGCATTACTTCGCATTTGAAGCTGGAAGCCAGCTGGGTTAGTTTGGCCGAGGCGCGCGCGTGCAAACCGAGTTTGTTGATGATAATGGCGTCTTGTTGCATGTCAATGCTCCATGTGAACGATGCATTCGCGTCCGCCTTCAACGGCGATGCTTGCCAATTCCGGCAGTGACTTGTTCGACGAACACACCACGCGCAACAACATCGGCAGATTCACCCCGGCCACCCCCTCCACGCGCTCCGCATGACAAAGCCGCCGCCCGATATTGCTGGGTGTAGCGCCAAACACATCGGCCAGAATCAACACGCCGCTGCCGCTGTCGAGCTCCTTGATAATCTCTTCGCCTTCGGCCAGCTTGTGTTGCGGGTCCTCTTCCGCCCACACCGACAGCACCCTGAGATTTCCCGGCATCTCGCCCAATACATGCTTGACGCAATCCGCCAGACTGGCGCCCAGACCATTGTGTGTTACCAATAAGATTCCGACCAATTCAAACTCTCCCTTATTCCACCTGTAGCTTTACTTCCTTGTCGGTAAATTCCAACCGTTTTTGCAACGCACTTGTAAGGTGAATGCGCCCTTGCGCGTCTATCAACATCGCCTCATGCAAATTCATCCTGGCAGCCGCCGCCCGCCAGCCGTTCACACCCGTAATAAACAACGGCTTGGATGCCGTGTCCGACAGTACCCCGGCATGAATCCCGCGCGTCAGTATAGTCACGGCCTGAACTCCCTGCATGGGATATCCGCTGCGCGGGTCGATCAGGTGACAATAGCGTTTATCGCCGAGCAGAAAATAGCGCTGGTAATCGCCGGAGGTGCCGATAGCTTCACCGTCGTGCAACTCCAGCGTGGCCAGCGCACCGGACTTGCGCGGATGCTGGATACCGACCCGCCAGGCGCGTTTGCCATGCTGTCCCAACGCGAGAATATTGCCGCCGATATTGATCAACGCGTTAGTGACGCCCTGCTTGCGCAGCAGTTCCGCCGCCCGGTCCAGCGCATAACCCTTGGCATAACCGCCCAGATCGAGCCGCACAAATTTATTGTTGCTGAAAACCTTAGCGCCTATCACCAGATCGCTCATCTGCGGATTCGCCTTCAGCCACTGCGCAATCAGCTTTTCATCGGGCTGCACCGGTTTGAATTCATCGGCATGAAAGCCCCACAGCTGCACCAGACCGCCGATGGCCGGGTTGAACAAGCCTTGCGATTGCTGCGACACGGCTGCCGCTTCTTGCAGCATGGCGGCGAATTCCGGTGTAACCGTTTTGCTCTTGCCTTCGGCAAAGGCCGTGTTCAGCCCGCTCAGTTCGGAGGGCTGCCAGGCGTGGAGCAGATCGTGCAAGCGTTGAAATTCATGCAACACCTCCGCGACAGCCTGCCTGGCATGCGGTTCTGTTTCGCCATAAATGCTGACTTCCACCAGCGTGCCGAACACATAGCCCTGCTCCTGATACAGCGGCTCTTTGCCACATGAAACCAGCAGACAAAAAACAGGCAGCAGCAGGAAAAGCCTGGCGAGCCTGTCCCACGATGTCATGCCACTGTAACCCCCGATCCTCAATCTTCAATCCTCATCGCCCATCCCCTCCAGTTCCAGCGAGGCGGCCAGCAAGGCCAGCCGCGCCACCACCCCGTAGGCATAAAAACGGTTTGGCGTATCGTCCGGTGCGCAAGCGGGATTCGGCAAGGTGCAGCAGGATTCGAAGGCCAGCGGTACGAAGTGCATGCCCGGCGCGTTGAGATTTTCGTCCACGCCCCGCCCGGTATGCACGCGGTAAAATCCGCCCACGACAAAGTGATCCACCATATACACCACCGGCTCGGCCACCGCCTGATTGATGTTTTCGAAGGTATAGACCCCCTCCTGCACCAGCACGTCTGAGACCTCCAGCCCTTCCTTCACCACCGCCATCTTGTTGCGCTGTTTGCGATTCAGAGCGGTTATTTCGCTGGCGTCCTTGACTGTCATGATACCCATGCCATAGGTTCCCGCATCGGCTTTGACG
The DNA here is from genome assembly GCA_964385275.1 of uncultured Gallionella sp. Lineage (GTDB taxonomy): Bacteria > Pseudomonadota > Gammaproteobacteria > Burkholderiales > Gallionellaceae > Gallionella. The sequence goes on from CAYLOK010000009.1 coordinate 74,816, forward strand.
ATGACAAAAGGATCATTTTTGACGCCGTATTCGGCATATTTCACGCGCATTTTTTGCAAAATGCCATCCACCTGCGAGGCGAGACATTCTTCGCCGACCCGTTCCTGGAAATTGATCTGGCTGCACGTGGCAAAGTAGGGATTGATGAGCCACGGATCAATGCCGATCAGCCCGGCGAAATCCGTCGCCACTCGGTCATAGGCGGCGAAATGCTGCGATTTGCGCCTTGTATGCCAGCCGGCGACCAGCGGCGGCAAAACCGTCTGCTCAAGATTTTTCAAAATATCCGGCACGCCCCCCGACAAGTCGTTGTTGAGCAACACCACGCACGGATCGAAATCCGCAAGACCCAGGCGATGACCGCGCCGCACCAGCGGTTCCAGAGTCAATGTGCCGCCATTGGGCAGGACGATTTCCGTTGCCGTCGTGATCTCCGGCAACAAGCTGCCCACCCGCACCCGCATCCCGGCCTGCCTGAGCGCAGTGACAATCTGCGCGACGTTTTGCAGATAAAACATATTGCGGGTGTGATTTTCCGGGATCAGCAGCACCCCGCGCGCCTCAGGACAAATCTTCTCGACAGCGCTCTGCATCGCCTGTACGCATAAGGGCAGAAAGTCGGGATTGAGATTGTTGAATCCGCCGGGAAACAGATTGGTATCTACCGGCGCCAGTTTGAAGCCGCTGTTGCGCAAATCCACCGAAGCATAAAACGGCACGGCATGTTCCTGCCATTGCGTGCGAAACCAGTGCTCTATGGTCGGCATGGCGGTCAGAAAACGTCGCTCCAGATCGAGCAACGGGCCGTTGAGTGCAGTAGTGAGATGAGGGACCATGAATTCCAACCATTAACAAACTACGCGCATTCTAGCCTATGCGTCCGTACAAAACGAAACCGCCCGCGCGAGGCGGGCGTATCGTTATATCACGCAAAACCATTATTACCCTCTCCGATGAGCAGAATGGTCTCGCATGGCGCCAATGTTCAAGGCCCCGGCAGTCCGGGACGCCTCAAATAAACGCTTTTACCTAGCCCATGTTTCAACCCGGCTATAGGTGGACATCAGTGTGCCCGTCAACAGATTTCGCAACTCTCTGCTGTACTTTATTTGCGTGCCTGAAAAACCAATGGGAGTAACATCCTTGTAGTAAGTAATGGTCAGTTCGTCTGTGCCATCGTTATTGACGTCAATCAACTCGCCCATTTGAGGGGAACCCAGCGTGGCCGTGGTATTGAATGTGCCAGTCCACTTGATGGCTTTTGTCCCGCCGTCCATGACACGCATTTTCAGGGAACTGCTAGAAGACACGCCAAAAGAGTTCAAAAAGATTAAGTCAACGATCAATCCCAGCGGATTACCCGCTTGAGTCGCCGGAGCAGCACCACAATAGCCCCAAGCCGACGTAGTGAGCGGCGAAGTCAGCGACTGGCTGGGCGTGGCATAAACCAGCGCACCGCTAACCGGATTGCGAAATTCGGTTGAACAGGTCTGGGTCATTGTTCTTTGTCCAGAAACACTGCGCGCACTGAATTTGTTGGTTGATTTCTGTAGAACCATGTCCAGCACTCCGGCGGCGCGGATGCTTTTAATATAAAACGCATTGCCGCCCATACCATACATCATGTATGTACCCTGATTAGGAATTGTGTAGCTAGGTGATACCGCCTGACCGGAAGCCTGCTGTTGCGCTGGCGGAAAGGAAAACAGCGTAACAGGCTGTGCTGCCTGGGCGATTTGACAGGTGAGAGACAAGGCTGCTACGGCTGAAAATTTGAAGATCGCTTTCATTGATTTCTCCTAAATGGAATGTAATTGGCATTCGTGCCAGTGCTTGCTGCGGGTAATGCCGTGAAAATCCAACTTGTTGATTTATTGATTGAATCTCCCTCCCTTCATGCTCAAAAAATCCGCCGCCGACCGATTGGCCAGCGGCAGCAATCGTAATTAAGCTATCGGCTCACGGTGATGCCAACCGCCCCCGCCCCGGTTCCCGCTGCCGTTGATAGCAGTGTCAATGCGCCCGTGGTGGGATTGATACGGTAGGTTGTAACGTTGTTTGTGCTGTAGTTCGCCGCATAAGCATATTTTCCGGAAGGATCAACTGAGATCGCGTAAGCGCTGCCTGCAGTTGAAACCGAACCCAGCGAGGTCAGCGCACCGGTGGCGGGGTTGATGCTGAAGGCCGAAAGGGTCGAATTGAGGTTGGAGGCATAGGCAAACTTGCCGGACGGCGTCACCGCCACGGAAAACGGAGTTGTACCCGCTGCGACCGTGCCGACCGCCGTCAACGCCCCCGTGGCCAGGTTAATCCGATAGGCCGAGACAGTGTTCGAGCTGTAGTTGCTTACATAGGCAAACTTGCCGGTAGGATCAACCTTGACATTAGACGGCTGGTTGCCCGCCGTTACCGTGCCCACTGCGGTCAACGCCCCCGTGGTAGCGTTAATGCGGTAAGCCGAGACATTAGCAGAACTCCAGTTTGTCACATAAGCAAACTTGCCTGAGGGACTGACCGTGACCGAAAAAGGTCCTGTGCCTGCGGCAACTGTTCCCGCTGATGTCAAAGCTCCCGTAGTCTGATTGATGCGGAATACCGAGACATTGTTTGACCCAAAATTCGCTACAAAGGCGAATTTACTGAGCGGGTCAACCGCAACCCAGCGCGGACTCGTTCCCGCCGCCACCGTACCTGCCGCCGTCAACGCCCCTGTGGTCGGATTAACGCGATATGCGGAAACGCTGCCTGACGTATAGTTCGGTACATAGACAAACTTGCCTGAGGGGGTGGCGGTGACCGAATAGGGATTCGTTCCGCTTGCCACAGGTGCGCCTATGGAGGTTAACGCACCTGTAGTCGGGTTGAGGCGGTAGGCCGATACATTATTTGAAGTCCAGTTTGCCACATAGACAAAACGGCCCGCCTGACCGACAAGCGGGTTGATTGCGATGTTCTGCGTGGCTTGCAGGGCGGGGAAGTAACTGGTATTGCCCGCCTGATTCGCGGCGATGGTGCATCTGCCCGCCGCCAGTCCGCGCACGGTCGTGCCAGTCAAACTACAGATGCCGGTAGTCAGATTGGTCAGGGTAACGGCCAGACCGGAACTGGCAGCGGCTGAAACGCTGCCTGTGCCGCCCACGTTCAATGCCGGCGCTGCGCCAAAAGTGATGGCCTGGCTGGCTTTGTTCAGCGGGATGACGGCGTTGCTGGCCGCTGAGGGAACGCTCGTCCCCTTACTGTTGGTCGCGGTGACGGTAAAGGTGTAGTTGGTGCCGTTGCTCAAACCCGTGACGACAATCGGACTGACCCTGCCCGTTGCCCGGATGCTGCCGGGTTTGGAAGTCACGGCGTAGCTGGTAATTCCCGCGCCGCCATTGCTGGCGGGCGGTGTGAAACGCACCGTGGCTTGAGTGTTGCCGGGTGTAGCCGTACCGATGACGGGCGCGCCGGGGACAGTGTTAGCAACTGGCGTACCCGCGATGGCAAGCGCAAAAGCACCTGTACCCGTTCCTGCAACCGTTCCTGCGGCAGTCAATACGCCGGTGGTCTGGTTGATGATATAGATCGAAACATTGTTTGAAATGTAATTAGCCACGTAAGCAAATTTGCCTGATGGATCAACAGTGACTGGATAAGGAGTTGTTCCTGTCGCCACGGTTGCAACTGCGGTCAACACACCTGTGGTCTGGTTGATGGTGTAGACCGAAACATTGTTTGAAGTGGAATTCGCTACATATGCAAACTTGCCGTTCGGTGTCACTGTGACAGAAAAAGGAAAGGTTCCCGCCGCGACGGTTACAACTGCGGTCAATGCGCCTGTTGTTTGATTGATGCTGTACGCTGAGACATTGTTTGAATTGCCATTCGCCACATATGCAAACTTGCTATTAGGGGTAACGGTAACCAAATAGGGACTCGTTCCTGCCGCCACCGCCAAACCTGCCGTCAATGCGCCTGTCGTTTGGTTAATGGTATAGACCGAAACATTATTTGAAGAGACGTTGGTCACATAGACAAACTTGCCGTTTGGTGCAACCGTTACTGAAAATGGGTTTGCTCCTGCCGCCACCGTTGTACCAGCCATCAATGCGCCTGTGCTCTGGTTAACGGTATACACCGATACATTGTTTGACCCATTATTAGCCACATATGCAAACTTGCCGTTCGGGGCAACGGCCACTGAAAATGGGTTCGTTCCCGCTGCCACGCTTGTACCTGCGGTCAACGCGCCTGTGCTTGGATTGATGGTATAGACCGAGACGTTTGAGCTACGATTCGCCACGTAGGCAAACTTGCCGTTCGGGGCAACGGTCACGGAGTATGGGTTCGTTCCTGCGGCCACCGGTGCACCGAGTGAAGTCAACGCGCCAGTAGTGGCATTGATACGATAGGCGGAAACGTTGTTGGATAGGTAATTCGCCACATAAGCGAACTTCGGCACGGACAAAGCCGTGGCCAACACCGGAAACAGCAAACCCAACAACATCACCGCACGAAGCACCCAATTACGCATAACAACCTCACTTGTATTGATCATTTTTCCAAACACGCTGAAGATGTCCTCTGCGTTTAACCATCCCCGGTCCCGGGGCGGCAGACAAGGAAATGGGCGATCACGATGATCGCCCAAAGAGCGGAGAAAGTACGGGATCAGACTACAAGAAGTTGCCAAGGGCCACAATCCCCTGTTCAGGGGGTGGATAAGAAACCGGACGAGCGTCCGGTCGGCCATTCGGATTCAGACTGTTGATTTGAAAACACAGGTACAGCGCGCCACCCGCCGGAAACAGATCAGACCAGACCCAGTTGATGCGCAGTCAGTGCAGCTTCGGCGCGCGAAGATACATTCAGTTTGCGGTAAATACCTTTAACGTAGCCCGTCACCGTGTGCAAACTGATGCCCAGCAGCCGGGCGGTCTCCGGCATGGTCATGCCCTTGGCAATACAGCACAGCACTTCATTTTCGCGTTCGGTCAGCTTCTGATGTTCAGGCTGCCGGTCAGGCTGAAAATAGCCCAACATTTTTCGCGCTATGGAGGGCGACAAGGGCGGGCGGCCTTCGGAAATGCCCTTGAGCAACTCGATGATTTGCGCCTGGGGCTGGTCTTTCAGCAGATAACCCTGCGCACCGGCACGCAAGGCGGGAAACAAGTGTTTGTTGTCGTCAAAAATGCTGGCCACTATGCATAGCGTTTCCGAGGCCACACGATTCAACTCGGCGATCAGTTCGACCCCGCTGCCATCCGGCAGCGCCAGATCAATCAATGCAAGCTGCGGCGCAGGATGGAATGCAAGCCAGTGACGCGCCTCAACCAGACTGCCGCTGCAATGCAGGGCGATGTCCGGGAATGCGGCTGTCAGCGCCTGACTGAGCCATATTTGCGATTCGGGAACATCATCGAGAATAAGTGCGGTTTTCATCCTGATTCCTCGCCGGTTTAAAACTGCGCCCGCCAGAGCGCAAGCAGTAAATTGATCAAATGACCGTGCATTGCCATCACCGCGCTCCAGGCGAGAAATCCGTCGCTCACCTTGCCGCAGCCTTTTTGTCACGGACATCGCCCGCGTGTTCATACATGATCCCCTGTCGCGGAACGTCCAGCGTCACTTTGCAACCGTTCGGCTCGACCCTCACCCAGTTCAGCCCACCGCCCAGCGCCGCAGCGCGCGCCTGCATCCCGATCATGCCACGATGCGGTTTAACTTCGGACATCGGGCATCCCGCGCCGTTATCAATCACATCCAGAACAAAACGATCCCCGGTCAATCGTGCGACAACTTCAATACGGCCGGCTGCGGCATGGCGCAATACATTGGTCACTGCCTCGCGCAGGATGCGGCTCAGGTTCAGCGCGGCTTCCGCGCTCACGGTGATGTCGGTATCACATTCCGGCAAATGCCACTCCAGCACAAGCCCCGACACATTGACACGTTGCTCGGTCTCGGCACGCAAGTCGGCCAGCAGATCACCTATCGGTGTTGCTACCTGAGCTGAACGCGATACCACATCGCGCATATCCTGCAAGGCCGAGCGAGCCAGATCAGCCTCGTGCGGCCGATTGGCGCGTTCCGCCGAAATCGCCAGGCCAAGCAGCTTTGCGCCAACGTCGTCGTGCAAGTCACGATAAATGCGCTCCCGCTCGCCGGCTTCCGCATTACTGATTTCCAGCGCACGCCGACTGTCAAAACTTGCTGCCAGTGTTTGCTGGACAACGGTAATCCGCGCTTCGAGATTCCGGTTCATCTGCCTGGACTTATTAAGAATGATCAAAATACCGGCAATGATGCTCAGCAACAACGTGGCGGCCAGACTACGATACAGCCAGGTCAGGTCGCGCTGGGGATTGGGATCATAAATGAAACCGTCCAGTGAAAAATTGCGCGGCAGCATGCCTATGTCGGCATAGGTATCGGCGATATGATGCCAGCGGCTCGCACTCATATAGCCTACCTCGATCAGCTCAGGATGGATCAGGGCTATCGTTTGCCTCGCCTCAAATAAAAAATAATCGCGACCGTGCCGTTGAGAATACCTGGCAAGAATCAAATCCGCCATTTCTTCCGGGTGCTCCACGGCATATTTCCAGCCACGCAAACTGGCCATGCGAAAGGCCTGAACGCGTTCTGGATGCGCTTTAAGTTCCTGCTCGGTGGTAAACAGGTTGTCACCGTAGAAATCTATGCCGCCGGAACGCGGCGTGTAAATATGGTAGGGGAAGCGGGCATGATCAAGATAAAAAGGCTGATTGGTAGCATAGCCGGCAATCGCGTCAATCTTGCCGCTGATCAAGTCCTGCGGATCGTAACTGTGTTCAACCTGCGTAATGCGACTGAGCGGAATGCCTTCTTTCGTGAGATAGGCCAGCAGCTCGTCGGCCTGTGGTTCCAGCATGACGCGCTTGCCGACAAAATCGTGAATAGTCTGAGTGGCGCTAAACTGTCGTGCGATCAGCACATAGGGCGAATGTTGAAAAATGACCGCCAACGCCACCACCGGCTTACCGGCTTTTCGCTGTAGAAGCAGCGAACTCGTGCCTACACCGAATTCCGCCTTCCCGTCCAGAACATTCCTGACCGGATCAATGCCGGGAGAGGCTTCCACAATATTGACATCCAGCCCTGCCTCACGGTAGTAGCCCTGCTCCTTTGCTGCGTAATGGCCGGCGAACTGGAAAGCGTGCGTCCATTTCAGTTGCAGCGTAACGGAGTCCAGCGCATGCGCATGCGACGACGGCCAGAGCAGCAACAAAATCACCACAAAAAGGTAGGGGGGAAAATGGCTCATAAACAATCACGCACACCCTCAAGATGCATACAAAAGTAGTCTGTTTCAAGCATATAGCATTTCCGCCCTTTGCGCATTGCCTGAAATACAGAAGGCAAGCAGTGGTAGAATACGCGGCTTATTTTGTGAGGCTCCTCATGTTATCTACCGCAAACATCACCATGCAATTCGGGGCGAAGCCCCTGTTCGAGAACGTCTCCGTCAAATTCGGCGACGGCAACCGCTACGGTCTGATCGGCGCAAACGGCTGCGGCAAGTCCACCTTTATGAAAATTTTGGGCCGCGATCTGGAACAGAGTTCAGGCGAGGTGATGCTGGACAAGAGTGAGCGCCTGGGCAAGCTGCGTCAGGATCAGTTCGCCTACGAAGACAATCGCGTGCTGGATGTGGTGCTGATGGGTCATGCCGAGATGTGGTCGGTAATGTCGGAACGCGACGGCATCTATGCCAACCCGGATGCATCCGAAGAGGATTACATGCGCGCCGCCGATCTGGAAGCGGTATTCGCCGAATACGACGGTTACACCGCCGAAGCGCGTGCCGGTGAGTTATTGCTGGGACTGGGCATCGCCATTGATTTGCATCAAGGCCCGATGAGCGCCGTCGCACCCGGTTTCAAGCTGCGCGTGCTGCTGGCGCAGGCCTTGTTCTCCAACCCGGACATTCTGCTGCTGGACGAGCCGACCAACAACCTGGACATCAACACCATACGCTGGCTGGAAAATATCCTCAACGCACGCACCTGCACCATGGTCATTATTTCGCATGATCGCCACTTTCTGAACAGCGTGTGTACCCACATGTCCGATCTGGACTACGGCAAAATCACCACCTTCCCCGGCAACTACGATGACTACATGCTGGCTTCCGCGCAGGCGCGCGAACAGCTATCGGCGGATAACACCAAGGCCAAGGAAAAAGTCGCAGAACTCAAAGCCTTCGTGGCACGCTTCTCGGCCAATGCCTCCAAAGCCAAGCAGGCCACTTCCCGCGCGCGCCAGATCGACAAGATCAAGATCGAGGACATCAAGCCTTCCACCCGCCAGTACCCTTTCATCCGTTTTGAATACGACGAACGCGAAAAACTGCATCGCACCGCCGTGGAAGTTGAAAATCTCTCCAAGGGCTTCGACCGCCCGCTGCTCTCCAATGTGAATTTCCGCATCGATGCGGGCGACAAGGTCGCCATCATCGGCCCTAACGGCATCGGTAAAACAACGCTGCTGCGCTGTCTGGTGGGCGATCTGCAAGCCGATTATGGCGTCATCAAATGGACGGACAAGGCCAAGGCCGGCTACTACGCGCAGGACAGTTCCTCCGAATTTGCTGATAACAAGATCATGACTGACTGGATGACCTACTGGCGCGGCCCGAATGACGACGATCAGACTGTGCGTGCCACACTGGGACGCCTGCTGTTCTCCGGCGACGATGCGCATAAGCCGGTCAACGTGCTGTCCGGCGGTGAGAAGGGACGCCTGCTGTTCGGCAAGCTGATGCTGCAACGCAACAACGTGCTGCTGATGGATGAACCGACCAACCACATGGACATGGAATCCATCGAGTCGCTCAACACCGCGCTGCTCGAATACAAGGGCACGGTGGTATTCGTCAGCCATGACCGCGAATTTGTGTCATCGGTGGCCACGCGCATTATCGAAATTTCTGCCAAGGGCGTCACCGACTACCACGGCACCTATGAAGAATATCTGCGCGATCAGGGTATGGCGATTTAACGACTTCAAAAACTTTTGTCCGCAGATTACGCAGATTAGACGGATTAGACAAAAAACACACAACCTATTGTTTAAAAACAATAATTCATTGGTTGTTATTATGATTTAGGTTTTATCAATCTGCGTTAATCTGCGTAATCTGCGGATAAAAGCCTTGTTATATTTGCGGAATAATCAGCTATGGACGGTGCAATCGGCGTTTTTGATTCCGGGGTCGGCGGGCTGTCGGTGCTGCACCACATCCGCCGGATTCTGCCGGACGAGCGCCTGATCTATATCGCCGATTCCGCTCATGTGCCCTATGGCGACAAGTCACCGCACTACATCGAACAGCGCTCGGCAGCCCTCACCCGTTTCCTGATTTCCCAAGGCGCAGATGCCATCGTCATTGCCTGCAACACCGCCACCGCAGCCGCAGCCGCCACTTTGCGCCGGGATTTTAAATGCCCCGTCATCGGCATGGAACCCGCCGTCAAGCCCGCCGTCGCGGCGACGAAAAGCGGCGTGGTCGGCGTGCTGGCGACCACAGGCACGCTGGAAAGCGCACGCTTCGCCGCCTTGCTGGAACGCTATGCCGGAGAGATCGAGATCGTCACGCAAGGCTGTCCCGGCCTGGTTGAACAAGTGGAGCTGGGCGAGCTGCACGGCGCAAAAACGCGTGATCTGATAGCGCGCTACACCGTGCCCCTGCTGGCGCGCGGCGCAGATACGCTGATTCTGGGCTGCACCCATTACCCCTTCCTCGCCCCGCTAATTCGCGAAGTGGTGGGCGAGGGCGTCGTGCTGGTGGATACCGGCGCAGCCGTCGCGCGGCATTTGCAACGCCGCCTCCGGGCCGAATTGCCTGAACGCAGCAGCGGCGATGCTTCCGTCCAGTTCTGGAGCAGTGGCGACGCGGCGCAAGCTTCCCGCATCATGTCGGTGTTATGGGGCGAAGGCGTCAGTACAAGGCAATTGCCGCCCGCGTTTTCAGGCTGCTAAGGACGAATAAATCAGCGTTTCCCTGGGCTAAATCACTCCCATCATCACCAGCGCAATAAACGCGGCAAACAGGGCAAAGTGACTGATGCCTTCGATGGCATTGGTTTCACCGTCGTGCAGATTATTCATCACGGCGAGAAAAGTGAGCAACAGCATGCCGCCCTGCACCGGCGTCAATGCCATCTCGATACGCTCGCCGTTGAACAACGCGATGGCTTCGATCACCGGCAAAGTCAGCAGCACGGTGGCGAGCGAAGCACCGAGCGCGATATTGACGGTGGTCTGCATGCGGTTCTGCTGCGCCGCCTTGAGCGCCGTGAGTATCTCCGGGCTGGCGGAAATCAGCGCCACCAGCACCGCCGGGATAGACTTGGGCAAGCTGCTGCCTGAGAGCCCGGCATCCAGCAACACGGATAACACTTCCGACAGCAGACCGACCAGCACGACTGCGCCCAGCATCATCGCGATATGCAGACTATTCGGGCTATGTACTTCGTCGTGCGCCTCTTCTTCGGTTTCGGTCGAATACTCGAAGAATTTGCGATGTTCGACCGTCTGCAAACGCAGGAAAGCGATATACATCACCACCATCACGCACACCGAGAAAGCGGAATAAACCAGCCATTGCTCATCGGGAACGAAGTCCGGGATGAACATACCGATGCCAATCGCGACCAGCAGCATGGCGACAAAGGAATTTGCCGAATCCACATTGTATTTGGCGCTGCCGTGCATGAGTCCGCCGACGATGGCGGCCAGGCCGAGAATACCGTTGATGTCGAACATTATCGCTGCGAACACGGTATCGCGCGCCAGTGTCGGATTCGGCGAGCCTTGCAGCAACACGACCAGGATCACCACTTCCACCGATACCGCAGCGGTGGTCAGGATGAGCGTGCCATAAGGCTCGCCGAAGCGTATCGCCAACACTTCCGCATGATGCGCGATGCGGAACGCCACGCCGATGACCGCAGCGAGAATCACCAGCAACAGCCCCCACAGCAGCGCGCCGCCCTGTTCCACGGCGCTGTGTTCAAGTGCAAAACCCAATCCCAGCAGGATGAGCGCGATGGCGATGGGCAACTCGGACTTCAAATATTTCATGGCAGTGCTTTCAATCAATGGTGACAAATTCGTGGACAACAATATCCGGCAGATATGACTTCATGCCGGATATTCCACCGGCACACTATCGTATTCACAGGTTTTGAGCAACACACTGCCCCGCGCCCCGCGCCTGACGGTATCTGCAAGCAACCCTTTCCGCCATCGAAAATGGCCGCGTCAATTTCGGCATCGAGAGGGCAAAAATACTGGCGCACGCGCTCCGCCGCCACCCTGCCGTATTGGTTTTCCCCGGATGAAAAATACCATTTGAGGAAGCTGCCTGAAAATGACAAGCCTACAACAGCAGGAATTTTTGTCGTATGGATTAGCTGCACGCGATGAGGCGCGGCAAACAGGTGAATATTATTCTGTGGCAGGAGTGCTACAAAAATTGGACGAAATGCTTGTCAGTACCCACTTGGCAGTTCGGCATCAAACTGAAAACAATTCCCATTCCAACATCACCGTGAACAAAGCACACTATCCAATACCACTACAAATAAACTCAAAGAAGCTTGCTTGCGCGTACCATTATTGATACATTTCGCAAATGCACAAACTCGAAGTCAGATTCTTCAAGACCGATGGCGGCACAGAACCTGTGCGCGACTGGTTACGTGAACTGTCTGCCAGTGACCGAAAAACGATAGGTGCAGACATCAAGACAGTGCAGTTTGGCTGGCCGCTTGGTATGCCACTGGTACGCAAAATGGGCAAAGACCTTTGGGAAGTGCGCATCCATTTGGAAAACCGTATTGCGCGCGTACTGTTCACGGTATCAAACGGGACGATCGTTTTACTGCACGGCTTTGTTAAAAAATCTCAAACAACGCCGCAACCCGATCTGAAATTGGCCACTGACAGAATGAGGAGTGAATAATGAAAACAAAAAATATCGGCAGTAGTTTCGATGACTTTCTGGTGGAAGAGGCACTCCTGGACGAGGCAACGGCGGTGGCCGTCAAGCGTGTAATCGCCTGGCAGATAGACCAGGAAATGAAAGCGCAAAACCTGACCAAAACCACAATGGCCAAGAAGATGCATACCAGTCGTGCGGCACTCAACCGCCTGCTCGACGCGACTGATACCAGCCTGACCCTCACTACCCTGTCCAGTGCAGCCTCCGTGCTGGGCAAAAAATTCAGAATCGAGCTGGAGTCCGCCTGAAATCCATCAACTTAATCAATGAGTTCTTTCAAGGATCAGCTTGTGCAGATGCTGGAAGGGCCTGATTTATTGCACACAGTCAAACTTTTCAGGATATTCACCCGTTTGAGCAACAAGTTTGAACGCATTCAATCTCTCGTTTTCTGGAAGAGCGCTTTTCACCCGGGAAATAAATTTTTGATGACGAATGTCAACATCCCATTCCGAAATATTCATTTCCAAATCACCTGGCGGTGAAACAATTTCAGACACACTACCCAACGGCGCTTGTGTGCCAACTTGACGGGTAGCACTGCAAAAAGGCTGAAGAAGACTGAGAGCTGAGTTCACTTTTTTACGAACACGCCGAGCTTATCCGTTAAAATCCTTGCAGTTTATTTCTGGTAACACGCAATGACCAACCGCCACTACACCTTGACCATTTCCTGTCCCGACCGTGCGGGGATTATCGCGGCGGTGAGCGGCTTCATCGCGCAGCACGGCGGTTTCATCGTCGAGGCAAGTTATCACACCGAACAGGAGGAGCAGCGCTTCTTCATGCGTCAGGAGGTACGCGCCGATTCGCTGCCGTTCGATGCGGACGAGTTCAGCCGCCGTTTTGCGCCGCTGGCGGAGGAATTCGGCATGGCCTGGCAGCTGGCCGATTCCGCGCGCAACAAGCGTCTGGTGATCCTGGTCAGCAAACAAGACCATTGCCTGAACGATCTGCTGCATCGCTGGCGCAGCGGCGAATTGCTGGTGGATATTCCCTGCGTGATCTCCAACCACGAAGACCTGCGCAGCTTCGTCGAATGGCACGGCATTCCGTTTATCCGCGTGGATATGCAGGACAAGCTGGCCGCCTTTGAAAAAATCGCCGCCTTGTTCGACGAATACCGGGGCGACACCATGGTGCTGGCGCGCTTCATGCAGATATTGCCGCCCTTCCTGTGCCAGCGTTTCCCGGGGCGGATCATCAACATCCATCACAGTTTTTTGCCGTCCTTCGTCGGCGCAAAGCCGTATCACCAGGCCTATCTGCGCGGCGTGAAGCTGATCGGCGCGACCTGCCACTACGTCACCGACGAGCTGGACGCGGGGCCTATCATCGAACAGGACACGGTGCGTATAGATCACGGCGACACGGTGGACGATCTGGTGCGCTACGGGCGCGACATCGAAAAAACGGTGCTG
>CAYLOK010000010.1:0-69542 GCA_964385275.1 uncultured Gallionella sp.
CGATGCCGCCGCCGGTTTTTTGCTGGCGCATCGCCAGTTCATGCTGCGGATGCGAAGGCAAGCCCGGATAGAATACCCGCGCCACATTGGGCTGCGCTTCCAGCCACTTCGCCAGTTCCAAAGCGCCGACACTGTGCGCATCCATGCGCAGTTTCAGCGTCTCCATGCCCTTCAGGAATATCCAGGCATTGAACGCGCTCATGGTCGGCCCTGCGGTACGCAGGAAACCGTACACCCCTTCCAGATGTTTTTTACTGCCAAGCACCGCACCGCCCAGCACGCGCCCCTGCCCGTCCAGATATTTGGTAGCGGAATGAATCACGATGTCCGCACCCAGTTCAATCGGCCGTTGCAATATGGGTGTGCAGAAACAGTTATCCACCGCCAGCAACGCGCCGCAAGCCTTCGCCACGACCGCGATGGCCGCGATGTCGGAGATTTCGGTCAGCGGGTTGGACGGTGTTTCCAGGAAAAACAGCTTCGTGTTCGGACGCACCGCTGCCTGCCATTCGGACACGTCGGTGGCGGAGACATAAGTCGTCTCGACGCCGAATTTTTTGATGATATTGTTGAACAGATTGACCGTCGCACCGAACAGACTGCGCGACGCGACGATGTGATCGCCCGCTTTCAACACACCCATCACGCATGCGAGGATGGCCGACATGCCGGAGGAGGTGGCGATGCACTGCTCCGCACCTTCCATCGCCGCCAGCCGTTCTTCAAACATCGTCACCGTCGGATTGGTGAAGCGCGCGTAGATATTGCCCGGCTCCTCGCCGATGAATCGTGCGGCGGCTTGCGCGGCGCTCTCGAACACAAAGCTGGAAGTCAGAAACAGCGCCTCGGAATGTTCGCCGAACTGGCTGCGCACCGTCCCTGCCCTCACCGCCAGCGTTTCAGGTTGATACTTTTCTTCGCTCATTTTTTACTCAATCCTCAATCCTTCACTCAGAAACAGGAGCTTCAGCTCCATAGTTTCGTGGGAATGCCCTTGCGGCATCAATCCTGCTTCTCCTACATCGACGAAGCGCTCATCGCCAGCTCCAGCTCCATCTGGTCGTCGTCTTCCGTTTTGTTGGCCTTGCCGCCTGCACGACCCCGCTCGACTTTGTCCAGATAGGCAGGGGTAATGTCGCCCGTAATGTAACTTCCATCAAAACAGGAAGCCTCGAAATCGACGATGGCCGGATTGGCCTTGCGCACTGCCGCCTTCAAATCGGCCAAATCCTGATAAATCAGGGCATCGGCGCCGATCTCGCGGCAGATTTCTTCATCAGTGCGTCCGGTCGCGATCAGCTCGGCACGGCTGGGCATGTCGATGCCATACACATTGGGGTAACGCACCGGCGGAGCGGCGGAGGCGAAATACACCTTCAGCGCACCGGCATCCCGCGCCATTTGCACGATCTCGCGACTGGTGGTGCCGCGCACGATGGAATCATCTACCAGCAACACATTCTTGCCCTTGAATTCCAGACCGATGGCGTTCAGTTTTTGACGCACCGATTTCTTGCGCATCGCCTGCCCCGGCATGATAAAGGTGCGACCGATATAGCGGTTCTTGACGAAACCTTCGCGGAACGGAATAGCCAGCCGGTTGGCCAGTTGCAAGGCGCTGGGACGACTGGAATCGGGGATGGGTATCACCACATCTATTTTCACCTGAGGCCAGATGCGAGCCAGCTTGTCGGCCAGATATTCGCCCATATACAAACGCGACTCATACACCGACACGCCGTCTATCACCGAATCCGGGCGGGAGAAATAAACATATTCGAAAATACAAGAACTTAGCTTGGCGACCTGGCTGCATTGCCTGCTGTGCAAACGGCCTTCAAAGTCGATGAACACCGCTTCACCGGGAGCGATGTCGCGCATGAATTTAAAGCCCAGTGTATCGAGCGCGACGCTCTCCGAGGCAATCAGATATTCCGTACCCGCAGCGGTTTCGCTTACGCCGATCACCAGAGGACGAATGCCGTGAATATCGCGGAAAGCCAACAGACCATAACCGGCGATGATAGACACCACCGCATAGGCGCCGCGACAACGCTGATGAACACTGGAAACGGCGTCAAAAATACTGGACGCATCCAGACGCACGCCTTTGGATTTGGCCTGCAACTCGTGCGCCAGCACATTCAGCAATACTTCCGAATCGGAATTGGTATTGACGTGACGCAAGTCCTGCACAAACAGTTGCTTTTTGAGTTCTTCGGCATTGGTCAGATTGCCGTTGTGTCCCAGCACGATACCAAACGGCGAATTCACATAAAACGGCTGCGCCTCATTGTGATCCACCGCAGAGCCGGCAGTCGGATAACGCACATGCGCGATGCCGGTATTGCCCTGCAAGGCGCGCATATTGCGGGTGCGAAACACATCGCGCACCAACCCGTTACCCTTGTGCAAATGAATGGTGTCGCCATCCATGGTCGCAATTCCAGCGGCATCCTGCCCCCGATGCTGTAGAACCTGCAAGCCGTCATACAACAGCTGGTTAGCCGAGGTATGCGATACCACTCCGAGAATGCCACACATATTTTTATCCTTTGTTAATTTCTATTTCTGTAATGGATGCGCCGGGCAATATTGTCTGGCAACCAGACTTTTGTTAATAAAGCCGCATCTTCTGCTGCCTCGCTAAATTGCGCATCGCGCCAGAACGTCTGCTCCGGGATACTCGACACCCCGGCCAGCCAGACTAAAACCAGTATCACCAAAACACCGCGCAACAGTCCGAACACGCCGCCCAGCAGACTGTCCAGCACGCCCAAACCGACCGCCCTGACCAGTTTCGCGAACAACCAGACCAGCATGCCCCAGACAATCAGGGACGCAATGAACACCAGCGCATAAGCCAAAGCCACACGGGCGGCTTCCTGGCTGACCGGGAGCAACGGTTCGATGTCACCGGCAAACATCCGGCTAAGCACAAACGCCAGCGGCCAACCCAACAACGACAGCACTTCATAAACCAGGCCGCGCCACAATCCCAGCAACAGCGATACCAGCATGATGCCTATAACGGCGTAATCAAAGCCCGTCATTTAATGGTCGTAATAGCCGGATGCAGGCCGTGTTTTTCCAAAAGCTGCCGCACTTCATCTGCCTTTTTGCGATCAACATAGGGCCCGACGCGCACCCTCGTCGTGCCGCTAATCAATTCGGTATAAGCCTTGAAGCCCTGTGCCTTCAACTTGTCCGCTTCCTGACTGGCCGTCGCGGCGTTGGAAAAGGCGCCAACCTGCACAACATACGTGCCGACTGCCTTCTCCACTGATTTTGCTTCGGGTTGCCTGACTTCGGGTTTACTGACTTCGGGTGGTTTGCTTGCAGCCACCGGCGCCCTGACTTCCTGCCTGACCGTATCTGAAACGAGGTGGCCTGATGCAACGCCCGGCGCGGCAGCAGGCAATTTTATGCTCGGCTCCGGGGCAGGCACGCCGGAAACCGCTGCCGTGTCGGCAAGCACGGCGGATTCAGCGGTCACTTCCTGCACTTCGGACAGCGCGACACCGGGAACGAATTCACCCGCCTTGTCCGGGGCCGGAATGCGCAAATCAATATCTTGTCCGGTCGGCTTGGGTTCGCTGTCCAGCACCATCGGCAAGATCACCACTACCGCCAGCGCGAGCGCGACTGCACCAATCAGGCGGCGGCGCGCCTTACGCCTGATATTCAGTTCATCTTCCGTTCGTTGCTTTGCCATTACCTGATCCCGCCAAAATAAATCCCCTGCCCGGCCTCGAAATCAGCCACTACCTGCCGTCTGATTGAATATCCCATTGTTCTTTCAGGGTCAGATACGCGCTCACACAACACTGACTCCTCTTGCCTGCATCGCTTCCGCCACCGTATGGAACGATCCAAAGACGGCGATTCTATCATTATCACCTGCCACGTTGCAGGCATGCGAGATGGCATGTGCAATATCAGGAAAACGAACCACCGCACCGCGCACCCCGGCATGATGCAGCACTTTAACCAGTTCTTCAGCACTGGCGCCGCGAGGCGCCGCGAGGCCGGCCACCAGCCATGTATCAACAAGAGGATTAAGCGTGGCCGCCACGCCCGCCATATCCTTGTCTTTTAGCATGGCAAATACGGCATAGGTGTGCGGGCAGGGCGGCAGGGTGACCAAATTCTGTGCCAGTGTACGTGCCGCATGCGGGTTATGCGCCACATCCAGGATCACCTGCGGTTTGCCCGGAACGAACTGAAAACGCCCGGCAAGTTGCACCTTGAGCAAACCGTGCCGCACCGCTTCCATGCTCACCGGCAAACGCCATTTCAGTGCATCCAGCGCCGCCAGCGCCGCACTGGCGTTGTACAACTGGAATGCACCGCGCAAGGCCGGATGCGGCAGCGCATTGCGTACACCTATCTTGCTGCGACAATCCCACTGATTTTGATGCGTCGTAAAACCGAACTCGCGGCCTATGCGCCACAGTTCCGCGCCGATTTTTTCGGCATGTTTGATAAGCGCCTGCGGCGCATTGCTATCCGCGCAGATCGCCACGCGTCCCTGACGGAAAATACCCGCCTTCTCGAACGCAATTTGTTCGCGTGTTTCGCCCAGATAATCAGTGTGATCAATATCCACGCTGGTCACCACCGCGCAATCGGCATCGAACGCATTCACCGCATCCAGCCTGCCGCCCAGCCCCACCTCAAGGATCGCGACGTCCACCTTGTGTTCGATGAACAACTGCATCGCCGCCAGCGTGCCAAATTCAAAATAGGTAAGGGAAATATCGCCGCGCACTTGCTCGATTTTCTCAAACGAAGCGCACAACTCCGCATCGCCCGCCGGTTGTTTGGCTATGCGCACGCGTTCGTTGTAATGCAGCAAATGCGGCGAGGTGTAGCAGCCGACGCGGTATCCGGCGGCATACAGAATAGATTCCAGCATCGCACACACCGAACCCTTGCCGTTGGTACCGCCGACGATAATGACCGGAAAATCAGGCGAAAGATTCAGCCGTCGCTTTACCTCAGCCACGCGTTCCAGCCCCAGCGCGATGGTCTTGGGGTGCAACGATTCGAGATGGGTGAGCCAGTCGGCCAGGTTCGTGGGCATATTGATTTTGAGCGGTCTTGGGATCAGGTCTCCCAAATTGCATAAACACGGAGGGAAATGCAATTTGGGAGACCTGACCCCTCGCGAATTAGGCCGCTTCCAGCTCCACCACCGCTGGTTGTTTGGTCAACAACGTAATCAATGTCGCCAACTGGTTACGCATTTCTCGCCGGTCAATAATCATGTCCACCGCACCGTGCTCAAGCAGAAATTCGGCGCGCTGAAAGCCTTCCGGCAGGGTTTCGCGCACGGTCTGCTGAATCACCCGCGCACCGGCAAAACCGATCAGCGCGCCAGGTTCGGCGATCACCACATCGCCCATAAAGGCGAAACTGGCAGAGACGCCGCCCATGGTGGGGTCGGTCAGCACCGAGATGAACGGCAGTTTTTCTTCAGACAACTGGGTCAGCGCCGCGCAGGTCTTGGCCATCTGCATCAACGACAACAAGCCTTCCTGCATGCGCGCCCCGCCGCTGGCGGCGAAACACACAAACGGGCATTTTTGCTCCAGCGCGACCTGCACGCCGCGCACAAAACGCTCGCCCACCACCGAACCCATCGAACCGCCCATGAAACTGAATTCGAATACGGCCACCACCACCGGCACGGCACGTATGCTGCCCTGCATCACCACCAGAGCGTCATCCTCATCGGTGCTTTTCTTGGAGGCGATCAGACGATCCGAATATTTCTTCTGATCCTTGAACTTGAGCGTATCGACAGGCAGAACCTCTGCGCCGATTTCAAAGCATTCGCTATCCAGCAGCCAGTCCAGACGGCAGCGTGCGGAAATGCGGTGGTGATGACTACACTTAGGACACACGCCCAGATTCTTTTCCAGATCGGAGTGATACAGCACCGTTTCACAGGAAGGGCACTTGCTCCACAAGCCTTCCGGCACATTTTTCTTGGCATCGCCGACGCGGCGCTTGATTTTCGGTGGTAATAATTTTTGAAACCAGCTCATGGTGTTTCCTCTATGACATTATTAGGTAGGGGTGGGCTACGCCCACCGTGTCGGGCGTAGCCCGACTTACGCCTGATCTATTGCCAACCTTAATTCCTTGACCAATGCGGTTACATTGGCAAGCACGTTTATTTCAGAAGAATCCTCGATTTCCTGCACAATACGGCTACCTACCACCACCCCATCGCACAGCTTCGCCACCGCTTTTGCGGTCGCCGCATCGCGTATGCCGAAGCCGACGCCAATCGGCAGCTGGATGTATTTGCGCAGTTGCGGAATCTTTTCTCCGATGGCGGACAGGTCGAGGTTGCCCGCCCCTGTCACGCCTTTAAGCGACACATAATACACATAGCCGCGCGCCAGTTTGGCGACCTGTGCAATGCGCGCTTCCACGGTGGTCGGCGCCAGCAAAAAAATCGGATCAATGCCGTGACGTTGCAGATGTTCAAAGGCATCGTGACTTTCTTCCGGCGGGAAATCCACCGTCAGCACGCCGTCCACGCCGACTTCCGCGCAACGCCGGGCAAACGCTTCCCAGCCCATCGCCTCGATCGGATTGCCGTAGCCCATCAGCACGACAGGCGTCGTGTCGTTGCTGCGACGAAATTCAGCCACCATTTCCAGCACGCCGCGCAGCGACATGCCCTGCTTGAGCGCCCGTTCGGAAGCGCGCTGTATGGTCGGGCCATCCGCCATCGGGTCGGAAAACGGCACACCCAATTCGATCACATCCGCACCCGCTTCCACCAGCGCATGCAACAGCGGCACAGTCGTAGCAAGATTGGGATCACCCGCAGTAAAAAACGGAATCAGCGCTTTACGGTTTTGTTGTTTGAGTTTTTCAAAGGCAGTCTGGATACGGCTCATAGCGTGATTCCCTTGATGCGTGCCACCGTGTTCATATCCTTGTCGCCGCGACCGGAAAGATTGACCAGCAGCACCTTGTCGCGACTCATAGCCGGGGCAATTTTCATCGCATGCGCCAGCGCATGACTGGATTCCAGCGCGGGGATAATCCCCTCGAAGCGGCACAGCGCATCAAATGCGGCAATCGCCTCGTCGTCGTTGCTGGCGACATACTGCGCGCGCCCTATTTCCTTTAATAAACAATGCTCCGGGCCCACACCGGGATAATCAAGCCCTGCCGAGATGGAATGCGTCTCGGTGATTTGACCATTCTCGTCCTGCATCAGATTAACCTTGTTGCCATGCAACACGCCGACCTTGGCATTCGCTGTCAAGGGTGCGGCATGTTTGCCTGTTTCGATACCGAAACCGCCCGCTTCCACACCGATAATCTGCACGTCCGGCACTTCGATGTAAGGATGGAACAAGCCGATGGCATTCGATCCGCCACCGACACAGGCGATCACCGCATCGGGCTGACGACCGATCATTTCGGGCATCTGCACCTTGGCCTCATTGCCGATCACGCACTGAAAATCGCGCACCATCATCGGATAGGGATGCGGGCCGGCAGCCGTGCCGAAGATGTAAAAAGTCGTCTCCACATTGGTGACCCAGTCGCGGATCGCTTCGTTGCAGGCATCCTTCAGCGTCCTGGAACCGCTGGTAACCGGCACGACTTTCGCGCCCAGCAGCTTCATGCGAAATACGTTCGGCGCCTGACGTTGAATGTCTTCCGCGCCCATATACACGATGCATTCCATGCCGAAACGCGCGGCCACCGTCGCAGTCGCCACGCCGTGCATACCCGCGCCGGTCTCTGCGATGACCCGCTTCTTGCCCATGCGCTTTGCCAGCAGCGCCTGCCCCATCGCGCTGTTGATCTTGTGCGCGCCGGTATGATTCAAATCTTCGCGCTTCAAATAAATCTGCGCGCCGCCCAGATGCTCGGACAGCCGTTTGGCGTGATAAACCGGGCTGGGGCGACCGACGTAATGCTTTAATTCATAAGCCAGTTCCGCCTTGAATTCGGCATCGTTCTGATAACGCAAATACTGTGTCGCCAGCTCCTCCACGGCCGGAATCAGCGTCTCCGCCATATACGTGCCGCCGAATTGACCGAAATGGCCGGTGCTGTCTGGATAGTTATACATTCCTTACCTCATTCATAAAACGGGCGATCTTCGCCGCATCTTTTACACCCTTTAGGGTGTTTATTCCTTTAACCGCCTCGACCCCGCTGGATACATCCACCGCGTAGGGCCGCACTTGTCTGATGCCATCGGCGACATTTTCCGCATCCAGCCCGCCGGATAAAATCAACGGCAATGGCAAGTTATCCGGGATCAAGGTCCAGTCAAAGGCCGTGCCCGTGCCGCCCGGAATACCTTCCACATGAGCATCCAGCAATAAACCCTGAGCAGCGTGAAATTGCGCCGCGCATTGTAACAAATCCACTCCTGCTTTAACGCGGATTGCCTTGAGATAAGGTTTATTGAATTGCCCGCAAAATTCGGGCGTCTCATCGCCATGGAATTGCAGCACATCCAGCGACACGGAAGCCAGCACCTCGCACACAAAACCGGCTGACGCATTGACGAACAACCCCACCACGGTGACGAACGGCGGCAACACGGCCAGCAACCCTGCGGCCTGCGCGACGCTCACACAGCGCGGGCTCTTCTCATAAAACACCAGTCCGATGGCATCCGCCCCGCTCATCGCCACCGCCAGCGCATCCTCGGCGCGGGTGATACCGCAAATCTTTACCCGAACCACGTTATATCTCCTGTATTTGAGGCAATCCCCACTTCGCCTCATAAGAAATCCGGCGCAAGTATAAACCATCCGGCGCGAAGGTCGGCGCGGCCAGGCGGCGTTCGCGGCTTTCCAGCACTTCGGCCAGCCACTGTGGCGGATATTTCCCCTTGCCGACATACACCAGACAGCCGACGATATTGCGCACCATGTGGTGCAAAAAGGCATTCGCAGATAGCTCGAATACCAGCATTTCGCCTTCCTGATAAATATCAATATTATTCAAATACTTAACTGGAGATTTGGCCTGGCACTGCGAGGCACGGAAGGCACTGAAATCATGCTCGCCGAGCAGGTATTGCGCCGCCGTCTGCATCGCTTCAATATCCAGCGGCGCATGGAACCAGCCCGCTTTCCCGGCATGAATGGCAGAGCGCACCGGACGATTGATCAGCAGATAACGGTAGCTGCGCCCGTGCGCCGAGAAGCGCGCATGAAATTCGTCAGGCACCGGGTGCGCCCAGCGCACCGCAATGCTGTCGGGAAGCAGTGCGTTCGCGCCACGCACCCAGGCAGTCAGCGGACGTTCAACCGTTGTATCGAAATGAATCACCTGCTCCAGCGCATGCACGCCGGTGTCGGTGCGCCCTGCGGCGATCACGGAAATCGGCGCGCCGGCAATCTGACTCAAGGCGGCCTGAACAGTATCCTGCACGGTCAACCCTTCAGCCTGGCTCTGCCAGCCGCAATAAGGTTTGCCGTCGTATTCCACCCCCAGTGCGATTCTCATCGCATCGCCAGCCATAGCAACAGCGCCGCAGCCGCCAGCAGCAATGCATCGCCGGGAGCAAAACGATACACAGGCAGCTCAACGGTTTTGCTGACTTCGCCGTGCGATTCAAACAGTCCATGCAGCCTGTCTTGCCAGTTGTGTGTTTCGCGCAACATCGCGACTTCGGCATAATGCAAAGTCAACGCCAGACGCACCGCCAGCCGTTCGCGCGACAGCCCCAGCCATTGCAGCGGCGCAAACAACGCATAAAGTCCGGCTATCAACTGTTGCCTGTGCAGGCGATCCAACAATATCGCCAATCCGGCCAGGGCAACCAGCAAGCGCATCAGTTGCAAACCCCCATCCAGCAATCCTTCAAGACTGGGGCTGAAGATACCCAGCGCGTCCGACAACCTCTGCCCCGGCGTGCTGTATGCGTATATCAGCCACAATGAAAATAAAATCCAGCGCGTGCGGCGCAGCAAGTGAACAAATTTGTGTCGCGACAGCACGAAGGCAAGCACCAGCACCAGACCGCCCGCGATGAACAAGCGGGCGGGCGTAAGAAATTGCATTGCGGCAACCAGCACGCACCAGCTAAATATTTGTGTCGCGGGGTGAAATTTCACCGTTTACTCCAAAAAAAACGGCAGCTCACTGTGAGCTGCCGTAGCCTAAAAACACCCCATCAACCCAGTTGACTGATGATTAACTGCGCCTCCTGCTGTTGCGCCGCATCACCCTCCAGCATGACTTCATCGAGAATTTCGCGTGCGCCTACCTCGTCGCCCATCTCCTGATAAGCCCTTGCCAGATCCAGCTTGGTCGCAACCTCTTGCCATTGCTCACTATTTACAGCCGCCTCAACGTCGGCTACAGGCTCACCGGCTTCAGTTTTCGCAACCTCTGGCACACTGACATCGTCCATTTCCAGACTGATGTCCGACAGATTGATTGCAGCATGCTGGGGCGCGGCAGTTTCCGGCAGGTCATCCAGCGGGAAGTCCAGCGTAAATTCCATGCTGTCATCGTTTTCCGCTTTCCCGGCAGACGATTCGGCTATCGCTTCATCTTTGCTTTCAGACGCGGGAGCCGACATCACATCAAAAATCAAATCGTCGAGATTGGGCGTCGCTTCATCTTCCTGACGGTCAACCTCAGCCGATTCCGGTTCATTTGAGGAAATATCAAAATCCAACATGTCCGCCGCCGTCAGGGAAGGGCTGGTCGAAGTCACATCGAAATCCACCTCCGGCATTTGAGCAACAAGCGGATGCGTTGCAGTCACGTCAAAATCAATCTCTGCCGTTTGATCGATCGCGCGCTCCGCAGCTGAGAGGGCAACTGCATTTTCATCATCCTGTGCATCCCCCTCAGGAACAACCGGCTCACCCGAATCCTCCGCATTGAATGCCGGTCTCAGTATCGTAGCGTTACCGGCATCTTCAATACTGGCTTCTGCAATATCGGCTTCCTGAACGCCCGTTTCTTCGGCATACAGCGGATTGTCAGGATCCAGTTTCCGGCCCATCGCGGCGGCTTGTTGCATCGCATCGGCGTTTCCTGAATCATGCAACTGGCGAGCAATAACCGAGAAGGCATCCGCATCCTGACGATTGGCGTAGATACCCAGCAGCTTCAGGGACAGTTGGTGATTATCCGGGTTGCGTTGCAAAGCATCTTTCAGAACTTCTTCCGCCTGCTCATCACGGCCGAAATTCAGGAACAATTCAGCTTCACTAATGGGATCAATGTCATCAGGCTGATGAGTAATTTCCTCTGCGCTGCCGGTGGCCGCCGTAAAATCGCCCGTATCGGGTGAAGGCGCAACCGGACTGGTCAGATGACCTGTTGTCGCACCCTCATCATCAGCAGGTTTAACGGCCTTCACCGGCGAAGGCTTGCGACGACCCAGGAAAATACCCAAACCGCCCAGAGCCAGCAAGACGGCCGCACCTATTCCCATCGCGAGCGGGGAAGCCAACAACTGATCCACCAATGACGGCTCTTCCGCGACTACGGGTGTCGGTTTGACCGCGCTTGCAGCGGCCACTTCACTTACGGCAGCCACTTCGCTTGCTGCGGCAACCTCACTGGCTATTGCAACTTCACCCTCAACCGAGGAGACAGCCACCGCCTGTGATGCAACCGCAGCCAGCGCTGCCGCCTCGGATTTAAGCCGGGCCAAGCGCTCCATATCCTTGAGATTGCTTTCCAATAACGCGGCACGGGCTTTTCCTTCTTCGACTGCCTTGCTCTTTGCAATCGCCTCTTCTTCAGCGGCATTGTGCTTGCCTTGCGCGGAGCGACCGACCGCACCCGCCTTGTCGCCGGGTATTTCACCCTTGGACAAACGCAACACTTCCTTGGCGGATTCAGCCGCTATCGGCGTTTTATCGGTGGCCGGACTGGTAATTTTTCCAGTGGCGACTTGCCGGGTTGCGTCAGTCTGCCGACTGGTGGTCGCCGCACCGGCAAGCTTTTGACGGTAGGCATTCCAGTCGTCTGACTGAGCGCGGATTTCCTGAACCGCTTCGGACTGCGACACATTCATCACTTCATCCTGATCCGGCATACGCAGGATTTTCCCGGACTTGATGCGATTCATGTTTTTTCCGTCAAACTGGCGGTCATTGGCGCGATACAACGCGACCAGCATGCGTTCCAGACTGACGTCATCCGGTTTGATACGCGCAGCGATGATGTTTAATGTATCGCCACGTTTAACGGTAATAGCGCCCGTTGCCACCCCGGTTTTTTCAGGCTCCACGGGTGCCGCAGCAGCCTGTTTTTCAACGGGCCGTTCAACAATCCTGGCAACCGGCTTTTCTTCTTCCTGTTTTTTGGGGACCGCAGTCAGCGGAACGGATTGCACCGCCGCCGGCACAACGGCCTGTACCGTTGCGGATTTGGGTTGAACCGCGACATAGCCAGGCGGGTCGAGCAAAAAGGTATATTCGCGCATCAACTTGCCGGATGACCAGGACAGTTCAACCAGCAGGCTGACGAAAGGATCGTTGATTTCCCGATTGCTGGAGAGCTTCAAATAAGGCTCACCATTCGCGCGACTTTCAATCTGGAAGCTGTATTTAACACCGTAGGGATAGTCCAGCCCGACACCCAGGTAAGCATCAGGCGAAGCAAGGCGCGCAACCAGACTGGGTTTATCCGCCTTGCTGACCGCCACCAGTTCGATTTCCGCCTTTAACGGCTGGCCCAGCGCAGAGACCACATTGATCCCACCCAGTCCGACAGCATGTCCCCATGCACTGAGTGTCAAACCGGCCGTCATGCCGAGCAGTTGCAGCATCAGTCGCGGTTTGGCCAGCGTTGTTGCCCGGCCTGATCGAACAGCTAGTCTAACCAGTGTTTTTCGCACGGTATTGCCTCACTTTGTTAATTAGGTGACAAAAGTAACATCAAGGGGCTGTCAAAACAAGGTCACACACCCCGGACAAGAATCCAATTCAGATATTCGGCAACTAATTCAGATAGTCGGCAATCAGAATCTCAGCGATTTGTACGCTGTTCAGAGCCGCACCCTTGCGCACATTATCACTCACCACCCACATATCCAAGCCCAGGGGATGCGATATATCTTCGCGAATGCGGCCAACATAAGTCGCATCCTTGCCCGCCGCATCAACCGCAGTCGGCCAGCCGCCCGGCACATGTTCGTCCATCACAATCACGCCCGGCGCTTTTTCCAGCAAGGCGCGCGCTTCAGCCGCCGTAATCTTCTTTTTGGTTTCGATATGCACAGCTTCGGAGTGACCGTAAAACACCGGCACACGCACCGCAGTCGGATTCACCATAATGGAGTCATCTTCCATGATCTTCCGGGTTTCCCAGACCATCTTCATTTCTTCCTTGGTATAGCCGTTTTCCATGAACACGTCGATCTGCGGCAACACGTTGAAGGCGATACGCTTCGGGTAAACCTCGACTTCCACATCCTGCGAGCTGAACAAGGCGCGCGTTTGCGCAGCCAGTTCGTCTATCGCTTCCTTGCCGGTGCCGGACACCGCCTGATAAGTCGCCACATTGATACGCGAAATACCCACCGCATCCTTGATCGGCTTCAATGCCACCATCATCTGGATGGTCGAGCAATTGGGATTGGCGATAATGCCGCGATTCTTGTATTGCGCGATGGCATGCGGATTGACTTCAGGCACCACCAGCGGAATGTCGCGGTCGTAGCGGAAATGCGCGGTATTGTCGATCACGATACAACCGGCGGCGGCCGCAATCGGCGCATATTTTTCCGACACGCTGCCACCGGCTGAAAACAAGCCGATTTGCGCCTGGGAAAAATCGAAACCTTCCACATCCAGCACGGTGAGTTCCTCGCCCCGGAACATGATTTCAGTCCCTGCCGAACGGCTGGAAGCCAACAGATAAAGATTGCACACCGGGAACTTGCGCTCCTCCAGTATCGCCAGCATCGCCTCGCCCACCGCGCCGGTTGCACCTAAGATACATACATCGAATTGCTTGCTCATTTAATACTCTCCAAAACTCTGACTACTATTTAAACGTGAAATGTGACGCGCCGCTATGCGGCTTAGGTGAAACGTGGGCACTGTGTTTCACTTTTCACTGTTACAGCGCGGCGACCACTGCATCGCCCATCGCCGTACAGCCGATTTTTTGCATGCCCGGTTCAAAAATATCGCCGGTGCGCAAGCCTTGTTGCAACACGCGGCGCACCGCGCCTTCGATGCGCAGTGCCACATCTTCGCGTGCGAAGGTGTAACGCATCATCATCGCCACCGACAAAATCGTCGCCAACGGATTGGCGATGTCCTGACCCGCGATGTCCGGTGCAGAACCGTGACACGGCTCGTACAAGCCCTTATTGTTCTCATCGAGCGACGCAGACGGCAACATGCCGATGGAGCCGGTCAGCATCGAAGCTTCATCAGACAGAATATCGCCGAAGATGTTGCCGGTCAGAATCACATCGAACTGTTTAGGCGCACGCACCAGCTGCATCGCGGCGTTATCGACATACATGTGCGACAACACGACCTCTGGATATTCGTTCGCCACATCGGTGACGATCTCGCGCCAGAACATGCTGGTATCCAGCACATTGGCCTTGTCCACCGAACACAGTTTGAAACTGCGTTTCATCGCGCTCTTAAAACCGACATGCGCCACACGGCGGATTTCCGACTCGCTGTAATGCATGGTGTCGAAGCCCTGACGCTCGCCGTTGTCCAGCGTGCGAATACCGCGCGGCTGGCCGAAATAGATGTCGCCGGTCAGTTCGCGCAAAATCAAAATATCCAGACCGGACACCAGTTCAGGCTTCAGACTGGACGCATTCACGAGTTCAGGATAGACCATCGCAGGACGCAAATTAGCAAATAAATTCAAAGACTTGCGTATGCGCAACAAGCCCTGCTCGGGACGCATTGGGCGAGGCAAGGTGTCGTATTGATAACCGCCCACCGCACCCAGCAATACCGCATCGGACGCCTTGACCAGACTCTCTGTCGCAGCCGGAAACGGATCTCCCGCCGCATCATACCCGGCACCGCCGATATGCGCGTATTCGGTCTCGATCTTCAAGCCGTCGCTCTTCAATACATCCAACACTCTCGCAGCTTGCGCCACGATCTCAGATCCTATGCCGTCACCCGGCAAAACTGCGATTTTCATTTTAATATCCTAATAAATTCTGTAATTCAGCCAATCGCCGGTAAGCCTTACAACCAGGGCTGCGCCGCGCGGTGTTTGGTTTCGAACGCGGCAATCTCGTCCACATGCTGCAAAGTCAGCCCGATGTCGTCCAGTCCGTTCAACAAACAATGCTTGCGGAACGCATCCACTTCAAACGGATACACCGTACCGTCAGGCTGAGTAATGGTCTGCGCTTCCAGGTCTATGGTCAGCTTGAAATCCGCATTCGCGGCTTCCGCTTTGAACAAAGCCTCCACCGTATCGGCAGCCAGTTTGATCGGCAACAGGCCGTTCTTGAAACAGTTGTTAAAGAAAATATCGGCGAAGCTGGGCGCGATGATGACGCGAAAACCGTAATCTTCCAGCGCCCAGGGCGCATGCTCACGCGAAGAGCCGCAACCGAAATTCTCGCGGGCCAGCAATATCTGCGCACCCTGATAGCGCGGCTTATTAAGAATAAATTCCTTATTAATCAAGCGCTTGGAATTATCCATCCCCGGCTCGCCGTGATCCAGATAGCGCCATTCGTCAAACGCGTTGGGGCCGAAACCGGAACGCTTGATGGATTTGAGAAATTGCTTGGGGATAATCGCATCCGTATCTACATTGGCGCGATCCAGCGGCACTACCAGGCCATTTAGCCGTGTGAACTTGTCCATTTATTTCGCCGCCTTTTCAATTTTTTCGCCGCCTTTTTTCAGGTCCTTGCCGATACCTTCCACAGTATTGCAACCCACTAAAACGAATACGGCAAACAACAATGCAATCGCTTTCATCGCCATCCCCCAATTAAAGTTTGCTGACATCGACAAAATGCCCGGCTATCGCCGCCGCTGCGGCCATTTCAGGACTGACCAGATGGGTGCGTCCGCCCTGCCCCTGCCGCCCTTCGAAGTTGCGGTTGGAAGTCGAGGCGCAACGCTCGCCTGCGGCCAGTTTGTCGTCATTCATCGCCAGACACATCGAACAACCCGGATCGCGCCACTCAAAACCTGCCGCGATGAAAATCTTGTCCAACCCTTCCTGTTCGGCTTGCAGCTTGACCAGACCAGAACCGGGAACGACCATCGCCAACTTCACATTCGCCGCAACCTTTTTACCCTTGGCAAACGCCGCCGCCGCACGCATGTCTTCGATGCGCCCGTTGGTACAGGAACCGATAAACACCTTGTCTATCTGGATTTCGTTGATCGGCGTATTCGCCTTCAATCCCATATAAACCAACGCACGTTCCGCGCCTTCGCGCTTGTCCGCGTTCATGGTTGCAGGATCAGGAACACAACCATCCACGGCCACCACCATTTCCGGCGACGTCCCCCAGGTCACTTGTGGACGGATTTTCACCGCATCCAGCACCAGCGTCGCGTCAAATACCGCACCCGCATCGCTGTGCAAATCGCGCCACCCGGCTACCGCCTGCTCCCACTGTTCGCCCTGCGGCGCAAAAGGGCGGCCCTTGAGATAGTCGAAGGTGGTGTCGTCCGCCGCGATCATCCCGGCGCGCGCGCCCGCTTCGATTGCCATATTGCACAAGGTCATACGGCCTTCCATGCTCAGGGCGCGTACCGTGCTGCCGGTAAACTCAATCGCGAAACCGGTGCCGCCTGCCGTGCCGATCTCGCCGATTACCGCCAGCGCAATGTCCTTTGCCGTCACACCGTGGCCCAGCACACCCTCGACGCGCACTTCCATCGCTTTTGATTTCTTCGCCACCAGACACTGCGTCGCCATCACATGCTCGACTTCGGAGGTGCCGATGCCATGCGCCAGCGCGGCAAACGCGCCGTGCGTGCTGGTGTGCGAATCGCCGCACACCACCGTCATGCCGGGCAAGGTCGCGCCCTGCTCCGGGCCCATCACATGCACCACGCCCTGGCGGATGTCGCCCATCTTGAATTCGGTAATGCCAAACTCGGCGCAGTTTGCATCCAGCGTCTCGACCTGAATGCGTGAAATCGGGTCGGAAATACCCGCCGAACGGTTAGTGGTCGGCACGTTGTGATCCGGCACCGCCAGCAACGAGGCGATACGCCACGGGCGACGCTTTGCCAGTCGCAAGCCCTCGAAGGCTTGCGGGCTGGTCACTTCATGAACCAGTTGACGGTCGATATAAATCAACGCCGTGCCGTCCGCATCCTGCCGAACCACGTGGGAATTCCAGAGTTTGTCGTATAAAGTTTGTGCGTTCATCGTGTTTCGCCTGCCCGATACTCATTTTAGAGCGCGCGATTATGCCACAACGGCTGCGGCTTGGGCATTTCAGGATGGTTGGCAGCGCCTCACCGTCGCT
The DNA here is from genome assembly GCA_964385275.1 of uncultured Gallionella sp. Lineage (GTDB taxonomy): Bacteria > Pseudomonadota > Gammaproteobacteria > Burkholderiales > Gallionellaceae > Gallionella. The sequence continues at coordinate 17,471 of CAYLOK010000010.1, forward strand.
CAAAACAGCAAGATCAGCCCCCAGATTACTGCCGCATTGACGATACTCATCAACACGGCCGCGCTGGCGATATCCTTGGCACGCTTCGCCAACGGATGGTGCGCCAGGGAAGTATGATCGACGGCGGCTTCCAGTGCGGAATTGAGCAGTTCCACGAGCAGAACCAAAAAAATACTGCTCACCAACAGGGCTTTCCCTATTGTGCTGACGGATGAAAACAGTGCGGCAGGAATGGCAATCGCGGCAACCAGCACTTCCTGACGGAAGGCGTCTTCATGCACCAGCGCTGCGCGCAGGCCTTGCAGCGCAATCCCCGTTGCACGCCACGCATGAGTCAAACCAGGCTGATGTTTATGCGGATTTTCCATGTCAGAGAAGGCAAACCTTAAATTTTTTCGCCACGATGATCACGGCTCTCCTGCTGGGGTATTGAATTCGGTGTAACTTTCCCACTGAGACGGTCCCCTGCCGAGATAATAGCCGTGCTCGTACTCGGCCACCGTCATCTGTTCATTCTGCGCAACAAACGGGGTGACCGGCAAATCCTCAACATAATCGGAGGGCGAGAAGCTGTTGGCGGTAAAAGGGGATTTCTCCAGCATGCGTTTGACGACATGCGAAATAGCCAAGTAGCTGGCAGGCTGGTCGATCGACAGCGCCCCGCCTTCACGCTGCACGTTGCCGCCGATGACTTTAATCCCGACCGGAACCCGCGTAATGTTCGGCGTTGGAATTTCACGCAGGCCGGCTATTTGTTTTTTGTCGCCGCGCACCGCCCCGCCATGCTCGGGAATCATCACCACAACCGCCCGCCTGCCGGATTCATCCAGACTTTTCATGAACTGCTCGGTACGGTCCAGAAAGTCCGTCAACCGCGCCTTGTAAGTTTCCAGACTGTTCGGATTGGAATGCGTATCAGGCAAATGATTGCCATCATGCATGCTGACCGTGTTGTAATACAGCGCAACACGCGGGCTGACGGATTTTTTCCTCAACTCCAGCCAGCGATTAAGTACGGACAGATCATCGTAAACGGGCGCGCCGTCAAATGACTGCTGAACGACTTCAAGTCCGTCCAGCGTCATGGGGGGAACCGTCAGGCGACCGGCCGTTTGCACCTGCCCGAGAAAATCATCAAATTTTCCATCGTGGTTCAAAGCCAGCTCGGGCTCAAAACCACTGCGCAGCAGACTGTTCATCAGATAGCATTTTTCAGGCACGGTAGACGAATACATTTTGCCGTGTTCCTGCTGCCCGCAGGTGGCCCGCAACAGGCGAATGGCGGCGGGCCCGCTGTAAGAGGCAGCCGAGTTAAAGTTCTTGAAAAGAAAGTCGAACCGCTGCCACAAGGGGTGCTGCTCCAAACCGACCGACCGCACATCGTCCCATGACATCGAACAGACATGGATAAAAATCACGTCAAACGGGACCGCATTGGCCTTCGGCATGGCAAACAAGACAGAACGTTTTGCTTCTCCGGCAAAAAAGGCTTGCATAGCCTTATCCATATCCGGCATAGCCTTATCCTCGACACGGTTCTCCGACCCGTTGAATGCACGCACAACGAAGTCGGATACCGGACTCAGAACGACCCACAAGCCCAGCATACCGGCCATGATCAGCGCGCCCATATTCAGCCGGCGTGACAAAATCCAGTACGCCAGCGAAACGGCGGCCAACACGCCAAGCACGGGCAGGCTGACAAAACGGGCAATCAATTCAATCAGATAAGAAAAACTGAAATTGCTCAACAACGAGGCTTGTGACATGACACGGCCGATGGACGGCAACCACGAATCGTAGTAGAGCAAGGCCAGCGCAAGCACTAAGGTGATGACTCCCTTGGCCCTGCGCAAGAATCGGGAAGCCACAGGAAACAAAATGAACGCGGCAAAAGCAATATTTTCCAGCGGATGAAAAGCAATTAAATCCATCCCGAACAGGGCTAATTTTGCAATGAAGTAATAAGCCCATATTCCCAATAAAAATCTGCTATAGCGCGGTTTGCTGTCCTCAATTGGCGCAACTCCAATTGGCTCCGCTCCGCCTGGCGCTCGTCGCAATTCAGCAACCGGATCTATCCAGGTCAGCAGGGCCGACCAGGAGGAGGTTCGTGAATTTTGTGTATCGGGCTGTACAGCACGATTGCGGCGTTGTCTGGGGCCTGTCCTCCTGTCCCCGATGGGACGCCTGACCGGGTCGCGCGGCGCGGCAGGCTGGTCGCGTTGCGCGGCAACCTCTCCCTCATCCATCTGCCCGGCATGCCACAATTGCGGCGCTCCACGCGCGCCGCCGACATTTCCCGACACTTCCGACCCGGGAGCCGCACTCAAACCTTGTTTTTTTATGGCGTTCTGTTTCAACTGCTCACCAAGCCGGGCGATGTAGGCAAACCAGTAGGGCATATTCCGCAAGGGCGCCTGGGCAAGCGGTTGCGCCATCAACTCGCGGCGCTGCTCGGGGCTCATCCGCCTGTCACCACGGGAATCCCTGACCCGGTAACGCGGCGCGACGTGGTTCGTATCTGTCTTGCGCCCCGATTCGTGCGAGCTTCCCGCCCCCCCCCGTTTCGCAAACACCTTCGGCCAGAGTTCGGTTCTGGCCGCTTGTTTCACCTGCTGTCCGAGTCGCGCAAGGTAAGCTGACCAATAGGGCATTGCCTGCCGCGAAGCTTGAGAATCCGGCGCTGCGAACGGATTTTCCGGCAGCGAGCGGGCCGCAGGATTCACGGCAGCTTTGCCTTCGCCCAGCGACTCGCGATCTCGCCTGACACCTGCCCTCCTGTCACCGATGGTGTGCGCCTCGCCCGACGCGCGAAGATGATTATTCGAGGCTTCCTGTTTGATAGAACGATTCAACTATGACACCCCAAATAATGCGATTTCAATTTCAGGAACCGACACCCGGCAATTGTCCGGGCAGAGCAGCGTCCAACAGATTCTAACCCCCGTGGGCAGGCATCGGCAGATAGTAGCAAAAACGCCTGCCGATGGCACGAATACAGCCGGTGTTACGGGGTAATGACCATCCCGCTCGGACTTGTTCCCGTCGCCACAGACGGTGCTGCGATCAAGGCGCCCGTGGCCTGGTTGATCACATATACCGAAACATCGTTGGAATAGGCATTGACAACGTAGGCAAATTTACCGGTTGAGTGAATGGTCACTGACCTTGGACTGGCCCCCGTCGCCACCTGCGCCACCGCATTCAGCGCGCCGGTGACCTGATTGATGATATATATCGAGACACTGTTGGAATAGGCATTGGCAACGTAGGCAAATTTACCGTTGGGGTGAATAGTCACTGAGTAAGGATAGATTCCCGCCGCCACCGGGGCTCCGACGGCAGTCAGGGCGCCCGTGCTCTGATTAATGGTATAGGCCGAGACATCGTTTGAACCATAATTGACCACATAGGCGAATTTACCGGAAGGCACGACGCCAACCGAGATGGGGTTTGCTCCCGCCGCCGCAGGCGTTCCGGCGGTCAGGGCGCCGGTGATTTGATTGATACTGTAAACCGATGCGTTGCTGGAGTTGCCATTGGCGGTATAGGCAAATTTTCCGGAAGGATGAAAGGCAATGGAGCGGGGGCTTGTTCCCGATGCTGCGGCCCCTCCGGCGGTCAATGCGCCGGTGATTTGGTTGATGATATAAACCGAGAGGGTGTTCGAAACGTAATTGGCCACGTAGGCGAACTTGCCGGAAGGCGCAACGCCGACCGACATCGGGATACTACCCGCCGCCAGCGGCATTCCGACGGGCGTCAGCGCGCCTGTGGCCAGGCTGACGGTATAGGCCGAAACATTGTTTGAGCTGGCGTTGGCCACATAGGCGAATTTTCCGGAGGGTGCAAGGCTAACCGACATCGGAGTCGTCCCCGCCGCCACCGGTGAACCGACAATGGTCAATGCGCCCGTGGTCGGATGGACGTTATAAATCGAAATGTTGTTTGAGAAGGAGTTGGTCACATACGCAAATTTCGTCCCTGCCAGGATTACCGTGATGTTCTGCGTTACCTGGGGCGCGGGAAAATAGGCGGCATTGCCCGCCTGATTGGCGGCGATGATGCAATGACCTGCCGCAAGCCCCCGTGCAGTGCTGCCGGTGACGCTGCATACACCGGGAGTCAGTGAGCTGAGTCTCACCGCAAGACCGGAACTGGCCGTAGCCGAGACGATCCCCGCCCCCCCCACTACAAGCGTCGGCGCTGCGCTAAAGAAGATGGTTTGGCTGGTTTTGTTGGCCGGAACAACAGCATTGCTGGCGGCGGACGGCGCACTCCTGCCGATGCGATTAGTGGCGGTGACGGTAAAGGTGTAACTCGTGCCGTTGTTCAGCCCCGTGACGGCAATCGGACTCGCACTACCCGTAGCGCTGATGCCGCCTGGACTGGAAGTGGCCGTGTAACCGGTAATGGCCGCTCCGCCATTGGTTGAGGGCGCGGTAAAAGCCACCGTGGCCTGCCCGTTGCCCGGCGTGGCCGTGCCTATGGCGGGCGCACCGGGAACAGCAGGCCAGCCGGTTGTGGCGACCGAAAACGGACTTTTCCCCGTAGCGACGGTAGCGGCGGCAGTCAATGCACCGGTAGTTTGATTGATGGCGTAGATATTGACATTATTCGAACCACGATTGCTCACATAGGCAAATCTTCCTGATGCATCCACAACGACCGAGGTGGGGCTGGTTCCCGCAGCCACCGTGGCTCCGGCAATCAAGGCGCCTGTGGTCTGGTTAATGGTATAGACCGAGACGTTATTCGACAGATAATTGGCCACGTATGCAAATTTTCCGGAAGGCGTAACGCCGACCGAGGTCGGACCTGCTCCCGCTGCCACCGCCGTGCCGGCAGTCAACGCACCTGTAGTCGGATTGATGGTATAGACCGAGACATTGTGCGATCCAAAATTAGCAACATAAGCAAACTTCCCCGAGGAAACCACGGCAACCGAATAGGGGAAGGAGCCCGCCGCCACGGGTGTTCCGACAGCGGTCAATGCGCCGCTGGACGGGTTGATGGCATAAACGGAAACATTGCCCGAATCATTATTGGCCACATAGGCAAATTGTCTGGCCTGAGTAACGGCAACCGAGATGGGGTATCTCCCGGTGGGCAGCGGAGTTCCAACAGCCGTTAATGCGCCGGTGGACGGGTTGATGGCATAGACACGGACAGTATTTGAGCCGCCATTCACCACATAAACAAATTTACCAAAAGAATCAACGCTCACCGATCTGGGCGCAATCCCGGTAATCACAGGCGCACCGGCCACAGTCAGCGCACCGGTCAACGGGGATATCCTGTATGCCGAAACAGTATTGCCAGCGCCGAAGTTGGTCACATAGGCGAACCTTCCGTAGGGATCAACGCTGACCGAAAGCGGGCCGGTTCCCGCCGCCGCAGGCGTTCCGGCGGTCAATGCGCCCGTGAACGGGTTGATGGTATAAACCGAGACATTGTTCGAAGCGTAATTGGCCACATAGACGAATTTGGGCGCGGCAACCGCTTCCGCGAACACGGAAAGCAGCAAACCCAGCAGAATAAAAATACGCAACATAATCGGACGCATAAAACCCCGCATTGATTAATTTAAGCCGGTCGAATCGAAACCAACGACACGACCCCTCATGACAGTAAAACTCGCCATACCCGCGCGCCCAAACCCAACCCCGGCAGAACTATACTAGCCGAGCCACCAAATCAGCAAGCGAACAAGTGGTCGTTGTCTCCCGGCGGGCAAGGGGCGTCGGCAAATTGCCGCGTGAATTTTACGTTAAACGCCGTTCAGGCTAAACTTTCGCCATGCCCAGCTTCCATCTCATCAGCAGCAGTCCCAATAGCGCCATGGCCGCGCTGCACGAATACAATACGCTCGCGCCGTAGTATTGCCAGATCGGGCCGCTGACCAGACCGCCCAACATACCGCCCGCGCCATAAGTCAGGCTGCCGAACAGCGCCTGCCCCTTCGATTGATGCCTTCCCTGAAAAAACTCATGCACCAGCCCCACCGAGGCGGCGTGATACGCGCCAAACGTCGCAGCGTGCAGCACTTGCGCGATGAGCAGCAGCAACAGAAAATCCACTCCCCAGCCTATCAGCATAAAGCGCACCACGGCGAGAGCGAAGCTGGCGACCAGAATGCGGGTAAACCCGTAACGAAGCATCAGCCTGGGCATCAGGAAAAACACCGCAATTTCACAAATAACGCCCAGTGCCCACAGCGCACCCACTGCGCTTTTAGCGTAACCGTGTTCGACCAGATAGATGGAGAAAAAAGTGTAGTAAGGGCCGTGCGCAACGGACATCAAAAAACACGCTCCAAACAACGCCAGCACACGCGGCTGGCACAGGATTTTCCTGATGGACTGATGATCGGTGTGATGCGCCAGCACGGGGGTCGCCGGAATCTGCCGCGAGAAAATCAGGATGCCCAACTCGCAGATCAATCCGGCCCACAGCAGCCAGGCGATGGCGATGTAGTCGAAGGCATAACCCAGCCCGACCACCGAAACAATAAAACCGATTGAACCCCAGGAACGGATGCGGCCATAACGTGCCACATGTTTGCCCAGATAACTGAGCGTGGTCGCTTCGACCAGCGGCATTGAAGCACTCCAGAAAAAACTCATTAACCCCAGCACCAGCAACATACCCCAGAAACTGGTAGTCATGAACACGCCGAGGTAGAACACCGCACTCAGCATCGCGGCGAGCTGCACCACCAGCAGACGTTTGCCGGTATAGTCTGCCAGCCAGCCCCAGATATTCGGCGCAAGCATGCGCATCACCGGTTGCACCGACATCAGTATGGCAATTTCGACCGCGTTGAAGTGTATGGACTGAAGATACAGGCTCCAGTAGGGCGCAAACATCCCTATGAAGGCGTAATAGAAAAAATAGAATCCGGCGATACGCCAGTAGTAGTTTTTGGCCTGGTTCACTTGCTGATTTTGATATGCCGATAAGACGCGCATTCTAACTTGCGCGGGAATTCGGCACAGCCCAACTTGATAAAACCAAAAAAACATTTCATCCACAAAAATCCGAAGTATCAAGCCTGATTTACTCTAAATTTTTCTGCATTGAGGCGATAGCGGCACGACGCGTTGCAAAGTCTGCGCACGTTGCGTAGTATTCGCCATTGTGGATTATTGCGTTGTTTCAGTGGCGACGAAATTGCCTGATTTTTGCTAAGGATGTGCTGATTTATTCGGTTTTGTCGTTCCCGCGTAGGCGGGAACCCAATTAAATCAAGGCGCTGGATCCCCGCTTTCGCGGGGATGACGAATAAATCAGCGTTTCCCTAAAAATATGCCGTGCGCCGGGACACTCAAAACAACATCCGGCAGTAAAACCATAAACCCAACAAGCACCGCCATTTACTGCATTGAATATCTGTGAGATTTTTACTTTTATCAATGTTTTTTTCGCATCTTAAAAAATAAACTTCAAGGCCGTCATTGAATGCTATTTAATTCCAGGTTTATTCACAGAACGCTGCGTTGTTTGGCTTTCATGCTGATATTCAACCTGAGCTCATTCGCAATGGCTCATGCCGCGCCGACGGCCTGTGAAAAATCGTGGCCGGCCTGGGATGAGTTCAAGAGAAACCTTATCAATGAGGAAGGTCGCGTGGTGGACAGCATCTCGGATGCAATGATCACCACTTCTGAAGGACAGGCCTACGCACTGTTTTTTTCGCTCGTAGCCAATGATCGCGCAACTTTCAACAAACTTCTGAACTGGACCGAGAAAAATCTGGCGGCATACGACCTGACGAACCGTCTGCCATCCTGGGAGTGGGGGGGAGAAGAAGAGCGTGCCAGGGGGGTTATGGATGAAAATTCCGCCTCCGATGCCGACCTGTGGATGGCCTACGCCCTGGGAGAGGCCGGCAGACTGTGGTCTGACCGTCGGCTCGTCGCAATGTCTTCGCTATTGGCCAACCGCATATTGGCAACGGAAACCATTGAAGTCCCCAAACTGGGCCTTGTTTTAATGCCGGGAGCCACCGGTTTCACGCCTTCAGCAACGAGGGTACGTTTAAATCCAAGTTATGCGCCCATGCAATTAATGCGCTGGTTTACGACGCACGGTAAAGACCCGCGCTGGACATCACTGCTTAACTCCTCGCGGCAATTGATAATGGACTCGGCGCCAGAGGGCTATGCGCCTGAATGGACTATTTACGACTATGACAAAGGATTCATGCTTGATGATGATGACGAAAGGCGCGGCCTCGGCTCGTATAATGCCATTCGCGTCTATTTATGGGCAGGTATGCTGAATCCCGACGATCCCGACCGGCGCGAACTGATAGATGCTTTAAGGCCAATGGCGCGATTTGTGGCAAGCCATGGCTCGCCTCCCGAATCCATCAATATTTTGACGGGTGCCGCAAGCAATCCGGGGCCAAGCGGTTTTTCCGCCGCCATGTTACCCTTCCTGCAAGCGGCTGGGATGAAGAAAGCCGCCGAAGAACAGCTGGCACGTATTGAAGCGCAGCCCATATCAGAAGATAGTTATTACAATCAGGTGTTGAGTTTGTACGCGCTGGGTTGGCATGACAACTTGTACCGCTTTGAATTAAACGGAAACCTTACTCCTCGCTGGATGTCCACATGCCAATAAATTTACGTGCCTTATCTATTGTTCTCGTCCTCGCGGGGATAATCTCCGCGCCTGTGCTGGCCGCCGCGCAGCCGGATCAATCTACTGAATTCCTGTTACGCGGAGCAAAAAAATGGGCCGCAAAAGACCGGCCTGATCTCGCGAAAAACTTGTTGCAGAAGTTGATCCTGATTGAACCAAACTCTCAAGAAGCCCTGTTCATGCTGGGCAATATTGAGATGACGGATGGCAAACATGCTGAAGCACTGCGCTATTTGCGCATTCTGGAGCAAACAGCACCCAACAGCCCGCGCACGCAGGAACTGAGCGCCTCCTATCGCCTGGCGACCACGGACAGAACCTCACTGGAAGAAATGCGTACACTGGCTCAAGCGGGCAAAGCCGCCGAGGCTGAGAAGGTGCTCGCGCAAATTTTCCCCGGCAAACCCCCAAAAGGTGAGTTGGGCGTGGAGTATTACCGTATTGTCGGCTCGTCAAAAACAGGTTTTGACAAAGCACAAAATGAACTTTCCGCCTTATACAGGGAAACGGGTGACTCGCGTTATCGGCTGATCCAGCTTGAATTACAAGCCAACCGGCCAGAACATCTGGCCTCAGCCATTAGTGGCTACGAAGAATTATCCAGGCATTCCAATGTAAATACTCAGCGCCTTCAGGAAAACTGGCGGCGCGACCTGTATAAATATCCCGACAACGCCAACAAACTTAACGCAATCAAGAATTTTTTGACCACCTATCCTAACGACAAGGAGATGATTGAGTTATTGGGTGATGTCCAAAAAAATATTGCGGCGCAAGGCTTTGTCGCAAAACCAAAAACCATTGCCGCGATCGACAACAAGGCCGCAAAACCACAAAAAACAGCCCCGGCTGAAAACAAAGCCACCCTGGCGCAAAAGGCAGCGCCAACCGAGAATAAAGTTACGCCGCCACAAAAAACGGCCTCCACAAAATCCGCACCCAAGCTCGCCGCAAAACAGCCGCGCGAAGAAGCCAAACCGCAAAAAATAGCCGAACAACCGGTAGCCGAACAACCGGTAGTCGAACAACCGGCAGTCAAAGAAGTCGCCAGCGCGCCTCCCGATCCTGACATCATTGCGCGCAGTGACGCACTGGATGCGCTGGATGATGGCAACCTGGAGCTTGCCGAAACTTCCCTGTCAGACATACTCAAACGCAGGCCGCAAGACCCGGAAGTATTGGGCGGACTGGGCATGGTAAAACTAAGACAGGGCAAGCCTGGCGAAGCCGAAAACTGGTTTGCCCAAGCCTTGCGCGTGTCAGACGAGAATAACATCGGAAGATGGACGAGCCTGGGAAAAACAGCAGGATTCTGGAAAAACATGCGCCTGGCAGACGAGCTTCTCGAAGAAAACCGGCTGCAGGAAGCGGAATCCACCATTCAACAAGCACTGCTCCTGCAACCGGATGATCCCAACGCAATGGCATTGCTGGGCAACATCAAGGCTGCCAATAATGATCTCGTCGAGGCTGAACGTCTGTATCGTGAAGTGCTTAAAAAAGAAGGCTATAACGTTTCCGCGATACGCGGACTGACCAGTTTATTGTCGCGCACCCAACGAAGCGCGGAAGCACTGGAACTGCTGGAACAGGTTTTTGTAACCTATCCGGATGAGCTGAACAAGAGCCCTGAACATCAAGCCGGTTTGTTGCGGGAAGAGGCAGACCTGTACATCGCCGCACACCGCCCCAGCCACGCGATTCAGGCACTTGAAACGGCCGTGGTGCTCGCACCCAAAAATGCGTGGGTTCGATTTTCGCTGGCCAAGTTATATATCAGCCTGAATCTCACCCCGCTGGGGATGCAGGTTCTGCAAGAGGGCGTCGCATTGTCCCCAAAAGATCCAGACATGCTCTATGTTCGGGCACTGGTGCTGCTGAGCCTGAATGACTATGCCGGAGGTCTTGACAGTCTGGCCCGGATTCCTGATGCGGAGATGACCAAGCCCATGCGGGAAACCTGGAATCGCGCACTGATTCAATATCATTTCCAGCAGGCTGAAAAGAAGCTGGCTCAGGGCAATCGCAAAGAAGCCATCCGCATCATGTCCATCGTCGAAACCCAGGCGCGAAACAACTATTCAGCGACAGAACAAGTCGCCGAAGGGTGGTTCGGACTTGACCTGCAAAAGCAGGGGCTCAGTGCGATGCGCAAGCTGCCCCAACCGGTGCCGCTTGGCACGCAAGTATATTTTGCTTCCTTGCTTAACCGTGCGAAGCAGGATCAGGAGCTCGCTGAGTACTTGCCCTCTTTGCGCGTTCCCGAGGGCAACGATGTAACCAGCCAAAAATACAGGGAAACTCTTCAGGACATTGAATTCGCGATGGCTGGCCGGCAGTTCGACAAATTATTGAAGGCAGGCAAAAAAGAACAGGCACAACAGCTTGCTGATACCGTTCTCGATACCAGCCAACTGAGTAACGCCGACTATTTCAAGTACCACCGGAACTATTTTTCCCGTTCAGAGTTACCCGAAAATGCGATTCCGCTGCTGGAACAGGAAAAGGAACTCTACCCGAATGATCTGAGCATCCGCTGGGATCTTGCCTATGCCTACTACCAGTCCAAACAGAACAACAATGCAAAACGGGAATTACAGGAGTTGCTGACTTTAACGAAAGGCGACGACTTCGCCATGCGCATGCGTGTAGCCGGGTTGCAGCAAAACATGGGCGACAGTGCCAGCGCCAAGAAGGTTATTGATGATTTGGTCACGCAATATCCCAACAACACTGATTTACTGATGCAGGCCGGAAGTATTGCGCGTCATGATGGCAACTATAACGAAGCAATGAGGTATTTCCAGCTAAGCAAAGAACGTGCGCAGCAACCAGCGGCGACACCCGAAAGTCCGAAAAAACTGGTCGAGCAAGAAACGCCGCCAGACGTACTGCTTAGCCTGCTGCCAAACAAACCATCCGCATCAGTTGCTACACCTGCCCTGGTGAGCACAAAAGAGAGTGAGGCCATTTACCGTGCGGCCCTGGCAAGCAACGTCGCTCAGGACAAACCCACTGCCCGTAACGCCGTTACTTATGCCGAACAGGAAATGGCCAGCATCGAATCGCGGCGTTCGGCAAAAGTCGAAGCGGGGCTGGATATTCAAACCAAATCCGCCACTAATGGCACTTCGACTTATAACGCAACAGAAATCCCCATACTCGCCCGCTTTCCCATTGGCTATGAGGCGCATGGAACCGTACAGGTTGACCTGGTCAATATTGATGCCGGCGCACTCTCTTCCAATTTTAATGATGCCGCTCTGTTCGGCAAGATTCAGGCATACCAGTTTGTGCCTGCCCAACCACTGACGCCCCCGGCTTCAGGCACCTCGGTAGGCCTGGGCTATGAACAGGAGTCCGTGAAAGCCGACATCGGCGTGGTCGGGATAGGCTTCCCGGTCATGCATGTGGTGGGCGGCCTGCGCAAAGGGGGTGACATGGGTCGATTGAGCTACTCGCTTAATCTGGCTCGCAGACCTTATACCGGCTCGCTGCTTTCTTATGCCGGCGCCCGGGATCCTGTGACGGGTACCGTATGGGGGGGAGTTACCAACACCGGCTTGTCACTCTATATGTCCACCGCCCTGAAGAATTTCAACGTGGGTACGATAGCCTCATATAGCCTGCTGCGCGGCAAGAACGTGTTAAACAATGACCGTCTGTACTTGCGTGCTGCGATTGATCAGGACATCTACAGCACAGATGACATGGCGTTAAATGTAGGATTGAATATCAATTACACGCGCCATTCAAAGAACGAATCGTTTTACACCTTTGGTCACGGGGGTTACTACAGCCCGCAAAGCAACCTGAGTTTCGGCCTGCCCATCGAATTAAGCGGCCGGGAAGATTTGCTTTCTTATCAACTCAGAGCCAACTTCTCCTATTCACGCACCAGAGAAGATTCCGCCCTCTTCTATCCGACCGACCCCGGCTTGCAGGCACTGGCGGGCTCCAGACTGCTCTTCCCCTCCGGCTATAATCAACCCATCTATCCGGGCGGAACGGGGGGCGGCTTTGGCTATGGCTTGCGCGGAATGTCAGAGTATCGCGTGACGCCCAATTTTGCCTTCGGCGGACGCTTCAACATCGAACGCTCTGCTTATTACGCACCCAACTCTATATTGGTTTACCTGAGATACATGTTTAATCCTGAAACAGGCCCGGTAAAACTGAAACCCGATCCTGTCACACCTTATTCACAGTATTAAACCCAAATAATCCATTAGCTTTGTCATTCTCGCGAAAGCGGGAATCCAGCAAGAAAAAGTGCCAGCGAAGCTGACAAAACGGGCCTGTAACCCATTGCGGCGAGTTTCGAGGAACGGCCAAACATGATATTGACCCGCTTTGCGGGGGATTTTTCTATCATCTGGATTCCCGCTTTCGCGGGAATGACGGGTTTTGTTCTAATGAACTATCCGGGTTAAACGGGGGTCAGGCTGGCAATACATGCAGCCTGACTTACCATCATCGACCGACATCAAACCGAAATTTGTTCAGGGAGGAGTCTTAGCCCATATTTTTGGGAAGGTTTTTTCCCGAAGGATGCAATCAAATACGCATGCGCATCCAAGGGCAGATTTTTCTTGAGGATGGCATTGATTTTTGAGACCTTTTGTTCAAAAAACTCGCCATTCTCGAATCCCTGCTGCAAGGATTTTCTGGTGGTTTCCCAGCGATCAGACTTGCCCCCTTCAACTTCTGCGTACACCGCCAGAAAATCGGCAGGATCGGCTTTGTGCCAACAGATACCACCGCCATCAGGTAATCCGGCAAGACATCGCTTGGCTATCCATAGGTAAAACGCGAACAAGGAAGGCGGTAGAACGATCCATTTGCCGCCGCAGCCAACAGCACGCTTCTGAGTATCGAAATTTAATGAAATGAAATTCAGCCCGGACTGAACCCCGTTCACCGTCTCGGCAAAGGAAACATTCCCCGACAGCAACGAAGCCGGAACGCCACCCCGCAGGCGAACAAAGGGGATTTCGGCCAGCATGACGCGCGCATCATCGGTATGTACCGGACGACCATCGCGTGCGTGCAGCACTTTGCCTTGTTTGGGTGGGAAAAAGAAATCGGGCAACGACTCAAACGGATCATTCACCAATACATGCGACAAGGCATCCTGAGAACGACCAAACAGCGACAAGGCATAACCGACAAAAAATCCCATGCTCTTGCGCCCGCCGGCAATGGAAACATGCAATGCGGCCTGATCGTCGCGGCAAAAATCGCGCACCAGATGAGAAATAAAATCGGCGGCGCGCAAATTATCTTCCGGGGTGCGAATATCACTTAGCGGTTGCCCGGACGGATCGGGAATCACATGAATATGACGGGCAGGAAAGCTGATAGCAGGTAAATTGTACTCCCGGCAAAGCGCATGAAATTGCCCTGAGTCTTCGTCCAGCAGGGATAGCCGCACCCTTTGTGCGCCCTCCAGCGTGGTGATGACATGCACCTCGGTGGGGACAAACTTCTCTTCGGCAGTGACCGCCAGCGCAAACAGCGTTTCCGTGACAATCTGTGGGGTTAGCCCGGTCACGGCAAGCAGAATACGGCGGGGAAACTGGTTCGTATTCACGCCAACCAGCTTTTTAATGCGCCTGTCAGATCGCGCAACTGAGATCCTGAAATAATCTGCAACTTCATTTGAGCGGCGCGTCGCTTATCTGCATCGTTCAAACTTCCCCGATAATCAAGCAGCAGCGCTTTTGTCCGCAGGCCACCCATATCGCGCAAACCATCCAGCTTGTACAGCGCCTCAGTTCCAGAACTTTCCTCAACTTTACCGCTTGCCGCCAGATTGGCTGATTTGCATTCGATCAAATGCAAGGTATTGCGATACAAAAACGCCCCGTCCAGTTCATTCCGGGTTTTTCCGTCCGGCGCAATCACTTTCAAACCGATGGCATAATCAGCAAACTCAAACTTCGAGGCCAGGTTAGCCAAAGATTGATACACCAGAAACTCCAGCCAACCACCATTTACAAACTGGCGTGCCGCCTCATTGCGAAAAACCAGCTTATTTTCCGCCAGTGACAACCAACCCGCAGCAGAAAACATACCCAGCAGCTCATCCAACGCGCGGCTGCCCCCGTCTCCCGCATCCAGCGGGGAGACCAACGAGCCTTTAGCCTGTTGCGCCAACCAATTCAAACGCCCAAGCGAGCTGCCCAGCCGTCCGCTTTCATAAGCCAGCCGATCCAAAAAATCGCGTTGTTCCCCGGTAATATTCGGGCGCTGCACCTCTCCCTCCACAGAATAACCATGCGACTCCAGGTATTCGCGCAACTTGATTTTTGTAGGTAAAACAAAAGGTTGCTCTCCGCGATCCAGCCGCAACACCGAGTCGTTATTTACATTCACATAAAAAACAGGTTTTCCGGCTTCGCGAAAAACATCCTGTGCCGCCATCGCCATCACTTTGGTGCCACCGGTTACATTCAACGCCACATCAACCGACTGCGCGATAAGCCAATCTGAAAAAATCTCCCAGCAACCATCGAAATCATAGGCATCCGGCACATTTAACACCTCAACCTGAGTGCCGTGCCGACGCAGCACCGCAGACAACCAGTCACCGCGCGGCTTCATATCCGGGCTCACTGCCAGCACCACCCGTCGAGGGGCTGTGGCTGCGTCCATTACCGGAATCAAATTTGGCGTGGCTTGTGCCGATACCAGGCATAGATGCGTATCAAATTTCATGTGTTTGCTCCCTGAAAAATCACAAATTCTTCCAGCCGCGCATCCGCCGCGACTAACTCTTGCGCGCTCAATTCCCTGCCGCGCCACTCAAACGGCAGATCCAGCGACAGATTGAGATAGCGCGCACCCCGGCTGCACACTGCTGCCGCCAACTGCACCGGCAAAGTGCCGATCACTGTATCACAGGACTCCACCTCATCCGCAGCAAGATGCGACACCCAATGATCGACGGTGATCCCCTGGATTTTTGCCCAATCCACAGCGCCGGGATGACGCGAAACAAACCACACAGCCATGATCTGGGCGCTATTTGTCTTTGCGGCTGTTGATTTCATCAGCAACCCCTGCTGCCGCGCCGAGCACTGAGCCCACTGCGACTCCCGTAGCGGTAATCGTGCCGACCGCGCCGAATACCGGCAAGGCAGCAACGGCGGCCACTCCGGCGGCAGCGCCTGTCACTACTTTCAACAAACCTGAAACGAATCCCATTTTATCTCCTCACCATGATGCCCGATGGCATGTGTTTGACTGAGCGCATGATAGAAGATGAGTGCGGGTAGATCAGCAACGGCAAGCTTGCCAATTTTTGGCCTGGCGTAAACCCTCGGCGATTTCAGGGCGAAAGTTCAGCTATTCGTAACTCCGGGTGACGCAGCAACATAAATTCGAGTCCTTGCTGTAGTCTTGATTTCCAACCTGGGCCGCGTGACATTGCATCTTCCCTGGCCTCTGCAATAAGACTTGAAAGTCCGTTATTCACATGCCAACTAATCAAGGCAGCCGCTTGTTCAACATCCTTAACTGACTTAACTCGCTCTTCGAGTTTACGTTCGCCATAGACAATTAATTTATGAATGGCAAATCTTTCCGGCGCAGGAATATTCACTAAACAAGCCTCATTTCTCCCCAGGACGACAGCTTGCGTAGTGCCTTCTAACGAAAACTCCATAAATTTTAGTGGCTCCAGGGATAGGCCCAGATTATTCACAACCACATTATCCTTTTCCCGACCCACGGAGGTCAGAAAATCAACGCGCAATTCAGGGTCTTTCGGGTTGCGATATTGAGCGCCTGCCATCCCGGAAAACTGTTGAATAGGAAGCAGTCCCATCTCTAGTGAAGTCAAAGCATCATGAACCGAAATAGTCATATTCGCAGGTAACGCAATAGAAATATTTTTCCCGGCATGGGCGAAATCGACATCGAAGGTTTTATTTCCTGATGCCCATTTAATACCCAGCATATTACCCATCGCTAAAAAAGCATGTGTTCCTACCAAAATCCCACCCGCCTTAAAAAATCCATAATTAGCCAACTGCTGCGTTATTTTGAAATGTTTAGGCATCATGCCTTGGCAACCCAGTACTTCTGCCGATTTAACCAGTGGCGATATTTTTTGGTAGGTTTTCTCCGTCCTGAATCTCTCAATCAATGAATTTACCCTGTCATCATTGGGGCCGATGTAAATCATTTTTCCTGCACCGTTTACGTCACGGTATCCAAAATAAACATAGGATTTACCTTTGATCGTGCGGGCATGAAAAGACCCGGAGAGTGACGAAAGCGAATCTATCGCTTTGCTCCTGGTTTGATCGAGAATTTCCGCATAGGCCGCTTGTGCCGACAAGCTGAGTTCAGTAAACATTATCCGTACCCCAATATCAAACGGTTACTATACAAAATATTTTTTGTATAGTAACTGCATTATCGGCTTATGCCAAGCTGGTCGCTCGTATGGGGTCTCAATCCCTTTTATTCAGGGCTGGGGGGGTCTTAGTAGCCACGGCTGGAAAGCCCCATACGTGGGCTGTAGTCTCAATCCCTTTTATTCAGGGCTGGGGGGGTCTTTTACGGCGATCGGTTGTTCGCAGTCGCTGCGGAGTCTCAATCCCTTTTATTCAGGGCTGGGGGGGTCTTCCATACACTCTGGCTCCACCCAAGGCATCATGACTGCGAGTCTCAATCCCTTTTATTCAGGGCTGGGGGGGTCTTAACACACTAGGGCGTCACTTAAGAAGTGTATAAAGTCTCAATCCCTTTTATTCAGGGCTGGGGGGGTCTTGGTGGATATGGATTTTCTCCTTTGTTCACAATGGGTTGAAAAATGGTTTCGCAGTATTTCAGTATAGCGATAGAGATATATCGTTTCATTTCTATTTTTTCCTTTCCGTGCGCCATACTAGCAGATTTGCCTTGCCATCGGTCAGCCTCACAACGTACTGGGCAGGATGCTCCAGTGTATGCCCTCCGGCAAGGTGGCACGGCCAATGCGTTCCTGCAAGCCACGTTCAGGTAGCGGGTAACAGCGCAGATCGTCTGTTTTTGGGTCGATCAGCGCGATCAGTTCATCGAGGCAGCGTTGTTTGCCGCGCTCGGTTCCGGTGAACAGAAATACGCTGTATTCGAGCGGGGTGGCGTGGCGCAGCATCACACGGTAGATGCGTTGCAAGCGCTTGGGTGAGGTAATGTCATAACCGATTAGCCAGCTGGGCATGGTCAAAATTCCTCATTGTTAATTGCGTGCGAATGAATTCGCACCCACAAATGCCATTTAACTACATGAATTGTTCAGACATTTCGTCCACTTGATCGCCCAACTGCTTGCGCAATTTTTCAGCGAGTGTTTCCCAAGCACCGTAAAACTTGGCTCTGCCATTTTTCCCAAGCAGGCAACCAGATTCGGTGGTGGAAAAATCTTCGACTCTCAGGATGTCTTTACGGAACAAGTCGAGCATAAACGCATCCACTTCGACACGTAAAGGCTCGACCACATCACAGGCGAGCGATTCGCGGCCAAAATCGAGTTGGTGATAAAAGCCGATGAACGGATCAAGCCCTGCGCCATACAGCGCCAGTACCGCCTCGGCATGCAACAGGGTGTAGCCCAATGACAGCAAGGCATTGAGCGGATCACGCGGCGGACGACGATTGCGTTGGCTAAACTTCAGGCGCGGCGGCGCAATTGCGGCCAACCCTTCAAAATAAGCTGCAGCGGCGGCACCTTCAATTCCCAACAAAGCGGCGATGGTGGACTTTTCCCCGACATGCGCCATGATGCCGTCCAGCTTGCGCAAAGCGAGCGTCAATTCGTAACGATGTTCCAGATCATGTTCGCGCCGCGCGGCAAGAAAGGCATGCTGGCTTGCCAGTTTGCGCTGCACGAGATTTTTCGCAAAATCAAGACAATAGGCGGGGTCTTGCGACAGGCGATATTGCGCGATACGGCGGGCCGCATCATTGTGCGGGCGCGCCATCATCAGCGTGGGTTCGGCCTTACGCCCGGACAGAATAATCAAGCCAATGCCGCGCTCACCCAATTTGCCCAGCAGACTGGATTGCAGCCTGACATCACCGCGCAGGAATATTCTGGACAAGGGTGCCAGAGGAACCGTGCCGATGCGTTCACCATTTTCACGAAATACCAGCGCTTCACCATCGGCTTCGAGTTCCACGCCGCGACGGTCTATATAGAGGCTGCTCATGCGATTCTCCCGTTACTTGTGCGATTGGTTTTGTGGGTGCGAATTTACCTCGCAGAGGTTCTTGTACCCTGTGGGTATTCGCACGATTTTCAATGGCATGTGCGAATCTGTCGCACCCACATATCTGTTACAGCACCATGAACGGGGCATTGAGCGCCTTGGTGCTGGCCTGCCCATAACATTCGTTGCTCATGCGCGGGTCGAGCTGAAAAATATGCACGCGATCTGTAGCTGTGTCGATCATTTCACTCAGTGTGGCGCGCACGCCGCGTAATTCGGGTGGCGTCAGCCAGCATTCAAAAAACGATTTCTGCCCGCCCACCTTAAAACCCAGCAGATAGTGATGCACCTGCTGCAAACGCCGTGGCGAACAGATGTCATAACAGACCAGATAAAGTGTGCGGTAACTCATGCAGGCAGTGTAATGATGCCGCGCGGGCTAGTCTGGTATGGCAAGCTTGCCGTGTAGGTGTAGGAATTCCTTCGTGGGTGCGGATTTATCCGCACGTTTTTCAATGGCATGGCGAATCTGTCGCACCCACGAGAACCGGTGTGATTTTTGTAGGTTCGAATTTATTCGAACGATTTTGGCAGAAGCCGGTATTGTCCCAAGCCGAACGAGGCTTCCTTGCCGACATGAAGGTATTCACCCAGACGCAGGAAATTCCAGAAGGGCGCAAGGTCGCCGGTCAGCGTCCAGGTGCCGATGCAACCGCCTAGTTGCATGGTGCATTGCTGGCGCGCAGAGCGGCGAGTCCAGTCGCGCCATTCCATGTGCGTCTGGCCTGCGATGCCGTTGGCGGCATAGGAAAGTTCAGTAAATTGCGCCGGTGTGAGCAGCGGCTGCCCGTGATGATGCTCGACTAGCAGGCTGGCCCTGCGCATCAGCGCGGTGAGCAGCGGACGCGGTGTCAGCCGGGAAGGCGGCAAGGCATGGCCGTTTTCCTGTAAGCGCAGCGGGGTAAGGAATTCCAGCGTGACAGCGGCGGGCACGTCCTGCACAGCAAGCGTTAGCAGGCGCGGATGCTCAGCCACCGTCTCGCCGGGACGATAGATAAGTTTGTTGGTTGTTGTGGGTTCGAATTGATTCGAACGGTTTTGATTTTCTTGTGCGAATAAATTCGCACCCACAGCAGGAACAACTCCTGTCTGTTCTTCATACGCCACATTCAGCAGTTCCGCCGTACCATCGCCCGCCCCTACTCCGCGCGCAAAGGCGCGCCGCCAGGCCATGATACACAGCGGCAACTGGTCGATAACCCGGCCCACGATGGTGAAATGAAAGGCCAGCGTTTCACCCGGCGCATATTGCCGCGCACCCCATTCCGGCGGTTCGATGACGTAAGGCACGGGAGGGGTGGCGAGTGCCAGCGTAGCGGAGGCCGATTTCTGCGGCTCGAACACGCTGGTATAGGGGCAAGTTGCCGCCAACAGGCAACCCGTACAGTTCTTGGCGCGCGTGACACAAGCCAGTTGCCGCAAGGCGTGACCGAATGCGCCGCGCAAGGTTGACCCGGCATAGTCCGGCAGACGAATGGTAGAAATCACTTCAAAGTCAAAGCGATACCGGGCGAGCGGGTAAGTCAATGTCATGCGATGCACTCAATCAACGACTCGCGCACGATGATCAGCTTGTGACTGGCACTGATTTCGATGATTTGCGGCCAGACACGATGCAAAAACGCAAACAGGTCGCGCATGCGCATATTGCCAATACGCAAATGAATCACACGGGGCGGTGGATCAGACAACATGATCCGGTCAGAAAAATCGGCATCTTTACTGACGATAATGAGATCGTGCTGCTGCGCGTACTGCCAGATAGCAGAATCGGGTAAATCATCGCCAATATCAAAAACATGGCAATAGTCTTCGCCTTGCCACAAGGCAAAGCGATACGGCAGGTTTGCGTCAATCAGAAACCGAGCCATCAGGCGACCATCGCCAAGTCGTAACGCTGTCCCACGATTTGTGTGGCAAACCGCAGGCAGGCGCGAATGTCTTCGGCTTCCAGGCTTGGATATTGTTCAAGAATTTCTGCCTCGCTATCCCCTTCACTCAGAAAGCCAAGGATAGTTTGTACAGCAATGCGCTTGCCTCTCAAAGTAGGCTTGCCATTGCAAATATCAGGATCAAGTGTGATCCGTCCGTCAAAATAGCTTGTCATAATTTTTCCTTAATAATCAATATATTGTGTATATTAAACTTGCCCGCGCAGCGCCGCAAGTTTGAGTTGCTTGCGCAGGTCTTTAACATCGAGTGCCATCAGCTTGCCAGCCCATTCCTGCAACATATCGGCGAGGGCGATCTTTTCTTCTGTGCTCCAATCCGCACTGGCCAATGCTTGTTCAGCCAGTTTTCTGATGCGCCCGCCCCAGAATGCGTCGGAGATTTTAAGCTTGCCACCCTTGAGCTTGGTTTCGATCTCGGCGCGCAGCTCCTCAATTGCTCGCTGGTTGGGTGACATGGCGGTCAGTGCCGACTGACGGGCGGCTTCAGACTCGCCTTTTTCGCGTTCAGCGACTTCGTCTTGCTGGCGCTGTTGCTTGACACGCAGTGCAGCAAGAACGCGAATTTGCCGCGCTTCTTCCACGTGCTGTAACCGTTCGCGTTGTGCCTCGCGTACTTTACTTGCGTGGGGTTGCAGCTTGTCTCGGAAACTTCTGGATATATGCTGATAACCATCGTCACAGCATTCCACCCATACCCAACCGAATGGCAGGAGTCCGCTTTCTGCTCTTTTCGTTTGGCTGGCAAAGCGTTTTTCGGTTGTTTCTGGACGATAGCTGGGGGGCTCACCTTGCTTACCCAATATCTTGATGTCGCGCACGCCATTCAATGTGACGGATTCCGCTCCCGAATGTTTACCCACACGCAATAAAAAACCTTGTCGATGCTGGCGCAGCTCGTTCAACTCATCACCGAGAAGTCCATTCAGTAATGCGCGCCACGTTGTATCTAGCATAGAGGAAAGATGAGGGTGATCCACCTCAGCCTGCAATTGCGGAAAGTAAAAACTGTTACAGGCGTCACATAGCTTAGCCCATGAAATTTTTTCACCTGTGAAGCGAATTTCTCCGGTGAAAGCATCAGATAGCTGGCCGTGTACAGATTCCAAAAACACCTTTAATTCCGGTGTACTGCGTTCACTGAGACGTTTTTTCTTGCTGACAGCATACAACACCTGAGCGGGTGCGGGTTCTCCATCCTCCGGGTAGTGAGCATCCGCCACCAGCAAATGGCGCAACGGGTCATTTTCAAATTTCCCACTGGTGTAGCCGAGCAGGCGTTGCTGCAAGGTGCGATTGATGTTTTTCTTGTCAATCTTGTCTGTCGGCTGCAAATACTGCCCTTTATTGACTGCGTTCAGCCATGCTGTCCGCATACTGCCTTTGAGTGAACTGCCTGGCAGATAGGGTGATGCATCCAACGTGTTATAAGCGGTGCGTGCAATGGGAAACAGGTTGTAGGTGGGTGATCCACCTGCGCCCTGTTGAGTGGGTTTGCCAGCCTTGTCTTCGTACTCGGTGGCTATGTCGGGTGCAATTTCAACCAGATGTGAAGCAAGTGGCGTTAAACGCTCACGTCTAGATTTAAAAAATTGCTGAACAGCTCCAATGGTTTGCTGATTGCCCAGCGTGCTGCGTTCAGCTTCCGTTAATTCATCGGCAAGACTCACAATATCAAAATAATGCAACAGTTTGTTTTTTATGACAAAGTTAGTCGGCACATAATCTTCATCGCAGCCTATATGCAGCGGCGACAGTGTGCTGATGGTAATTGGCTTGATTTGCATGAATTCCATGTTAATCCCCCATTCTGATGCCGACGACCGGCGCGTAGCCTTGCTGCACGGTGGCGGGTTCGATTTTGGATAATTGTCCGTCTCCGCCCAAGCCCTGACCGATAAACTGGCGGGGAGTGTAGGCATCTTGCGGCACAAATACCGCAGCGGTGGCGGCGAGCAGTACGGGATTCTTGAATGGCTTGCTGGATAGGCCGTGCAAATTACCGTGCCGCCCGAAACGGGTGATGACGCGCCAGTAGCTTTTGTCGCCATCAAAGCCCCGTCCTTGCGGTGCGCAGAGGGCAAGGGTGAGATAGGCCGTGGGTTCGAATTTATTCGAACAGTTTTCGATGACATTGTGCGAATCTGTCGCACCCGCAATGGCGGTGTTTCCCTGTGCGAATGAATTCGCACCCACAGGAGGACAGACGGTTTTCGTGGGTGCGAATTCATTCGCACAAATAGCTTCGACCATGAATTTCCCCAGTCCGATGGAGGCGTCACGGCCATAGCCGTGGCTGCCTATGGCTTCCAGCAAAGTTTGAAATGTTTTCAATGAGATGCGGGTTTCGTCCAACACGCAATACAGGTCCACGCGCTGATCTCTTGCGAAGAATATTTGCGACTGGGTGTAAGGCGCGAATTCCCCTTCACCCGTGGTGCCGGTAAGACGGTTCAGGGTGTTATGCGGTTGCGGCGCTTCGACAGGCTTGCCGTTGGCGAATGCCTCTTTGTCATTCACTGCCAGCATTTGTACCAAGGGTTTGCCGATTTCGGAAAGCGGAATCCAGCGTTTGGCTTTTTCGGCCTTGCGTTGCTGCGCGTTATTTTGTGCGAATGAATTCGCACCCACAGGCGCTTCACTCACAAGGAGTGATGCTGGAACCGTGGGCTTGGGCAAGTAGCCCGAAGGAAAACCATCAGAGACGACCAGCCAGGGATTGCCTGATGTGTAGCCTTCGAGCAACCGGGCAAGTTCTGCTTCCCCCAGTTGCTCGCGCGCTGTCCAGCACAGTTGACCAAACAGGGTGTCACCAGCCAGCGGCGTACCGAAAGCCGTGTGGAGTTTGAGCGTGGCGCGGAAGGTAGTCATGGTGTTGGCGGATAGGGCAACAGATTGAGATTTTCAATGAATCTGAAATGCCGTTGATTCTTGCTAACCAGCGGAGTCCCGTTACTGAGTGCCGTGGCTGCAATCAAGCCATCTGCCAGGGCGATGCCGTGACTCAGGCGATAGTGCTCAAATAGGGTTACCGCAATCCGAGAAATTTCCGCAGTCAATTCCAGTTCAGTAAATTGGCGCACAGCGATTTGGGTCAAATTCCATTCGCGCGGATTTCGACATCCCGCGAGTAGCTCTAGTCGAGTAATGGTCGAAATAGCCAGAATATGCTGCGCTGCAACCTGCCCCAGAAATTCTTTGGCCTGCACGTCACCTCTGCCAGCATCAATGATGATGTCCGTGTCAATCAGCAGCATGGCGGCCTTCCCATTCACGTTGGCGCAAGGCTTGAACATAAGCTGCGCTATCGGCCATTTCCGGTCGGTCTGACCACATGCCGAAGAAGGGGTTGTCGAGTTCTAGTTCAGTACTTTCTGTTTGGACACGCTTCGTTTTGGAGCGAGACAAAAGAAACTCGATGAACTCGGACAGTTCCTGCTGTTTTTCCTGAGGCAACGCGGTAGCACGCTGAAAGGCTTCTGCAAGTGTCATGATGATGCTCCTTCTGCAAACGGGTTATCGGGAAGCGTCAGCGCCTCGCCATCTATTATCTTGAGGTCTTTGAATTCGATCTTGCCGTAGCCGCGCGAACCGGAACCGCCCAGGCTATCGAGTTCCAGCAGCTTCAAGCCTTGCAGCAACAGGGGCAGCAAGTCTTCGCCGTCATGCACCTTGAGGCTGAGGCGAAAATCGAATTTCGCACCGGCGATGACACGCTCGGTTTGCCGGATAGCACCATTCGCAGCAGTGCCAGAAATGCGGTCAATACTATTTTCAGTTTTGGCTTCAGTAGGAGACAAATTTCGATTGTCCCGCAATTCTTTTGCCCAAATGGAATTTAGCTGGCAATCCCAAAATGCGAGACGGGTCGGACCAATGGCTTTGATCTTCTCGTCAGTCTCCTTGTCAGGCGCGCCACCGAACAGGCGCAGCAAATTGCCTGCATCCGAATCAATTTCGTTGCTCTTTAAGTGCTTAAACGAGAAGGTGCTGCCATTCGAGGCCAGTACCAGCCCTAGCTTCCACTCCAGCAGGCTACGTATCTTACCTTTGAGCGACGAACCGGGAATATAGGGCAGGCCGGATACCGGGTCTTTGACGACCTGATTATCAATCCCGCCGATGTGCATTTCAGTGTCGCCACCACCGATGTGCAGGCCGGTTTTCAGCACCAGCGTACCGGTAATTTGCTTGATCTGGGTGAGTTGCATGGTGAGTCCTTTCAGTTAAGCGGCAAGACGGTCAGTCGGCAAGGGAAGCTGAAAGCGTCCTTCAACGATGCCGCGCACGGTAATGTCTTCGTCAATCTCTTCCCAGCGCAAGGCTGAACCGGATAGGCGCAGTGTCAACGCGGCCAGCTGTTCCTCGCTCGCCTCGCACAACAGGCGAAAGCGATCAGCCGGAAAACCGATCTGCCTGCCATCCGTTAATTCAACAAACACCATCCGACCTGCTACCCAGGCACGAACAGCGCGCGGATCTATCTCAATGTGGGATGTATTCATTTCGAACAGTTTAATGGATTAATTGGGTTCATTTCAGTTTCTCATCCCCTTAAGAAAGCCCAAAACAGCCTCAAAGTGCAGGCGGAAGTGGTCGAGGGCTTTGGCACTGGTTGTGGCTTTATTCGCTGCCGTAAACCAGTATTCAAAATTTGCATCAACCAGTTCGCGGCCTTTGGCATAAGCCACTTTGGCATTCATCATGCGAATGAAGGCGTTGTATTTTTCGAACTCTGCTTTGCGTTCGTCATCATTGTCACCTTTGATACGCTGTTGCCAACCTACCAGTTCATCGTAAAAGCGACGTATCTGAGTGGGCTTGTTGAATTTATCCTTTGCTTTATTAAGTTCATCGGCGACAGATTTGGCCACCGAGTCGAACAGATCGGCGGGGATGATTTCTTCCCCAAACTTCAGCTTTTTTACATTTTCTTTAATAGTCTCGCTGACAATCTTGTCTGGTGATTCTTCGCGTTGCCTGCCTTGCTGAAATGGTGCTTGTGCCATGCTGATCCCCTTTGCGATTTTCAAACGAATTGTATGTGGTTCTGTGCAAACAATATTGCTTGGCAAGCTTGCCATTTCACTTGCGGGTGTCTCTGATGTGCGAATAAATTCGCACCCACGAAACAGTTTGGCCTCGCCCTGTGGGTGCGATTTCAATCGCACGTTTTACATTTATACCCATACTGCATCCCACAACGGGTAATCTCCAATGTGCTTGACCAGCCCTGCACGCAAGGGATTGGCAACGATATATCGGGCAATAGTCTGAATATCCTCTTCCTGACGAATGGCATGATCGTAAAACCCTTTTTGCCACAGTGTGCCGCCGCGTTTGAGGTAATCGTTCACTCGCCGCGCGGAACGTGCCTTGAAACGTTTGATGGCTGACGACAGCTCCATCTTGTCTCTCATTTCAAATAGCCAGTGAACATGATCCGGCATGATGACCCATGCCAACGAATTTACGACTGCATTCTCATGCAATGCCCGCATCTCAGCCACTATGCAACGACCACAATGCCAGTCAGCAAAATAGCGCTGCTTGCGGTCATCCAATGCCACCGTCACAAAATAGGCTCGTCCCGGTTCACTAAAGCGACCTTTAAGAAGTTCGTTGTAGGGCATTTGATTTTTTGTGCGAATGAATTCGCACCCACAAGAAGTAGCTGATTTTGTTTAGTGGGTTCGAATTCATTCGAACGCTTTTTATTCTCGACGACCATACAACAACACCGATAAGGGCAAACGGTACGCACCTCGATGTTCACGCAAGGCCTCGGCAATTTCAACATTCAATGCCGAAGCTAGTTTGCGATCCTTGGTTAGACGAGCTGTCCGATAGGACAGTTGTGAGCGCCACAGGCTGTCTTCGGGATACAGGCCCGTTTTTTCGCGTTCCGCCTTATCGGCCAGTTGCAATAACGAGTAAACCATACCGGATGACAGCGGCGCATCATGATCTTCGGCTTGGTCCAGCAGCGCTTGCAGTTTTTTTGCCCGGTCAACCATCAAAACAAACCAATCTTCCCAACTTACCGTATCGTTCCAGAGTGTAACCGCATTTTTTTTTGCAGCAGAATCTGTGTCTAAACCGTAGTTTTTGGATTTTTTAAGAGCAATTTCAGCAGAGCGTGCCAATTGTCTGGCTGGCACTTTAGGCTTGGTCATCACCATTCCGACTGAAACGCTAATACCGCTGTTGCTCACATAAGCGGAGAAATGCCGCTGTATTTTTCCCGATAGCGCAATGGTTGATTTCCACGGGCCAATCAGGAAGAAGTCATCGCCACCGGCAAAAACGGTGTAGGTATTGCGATAGCGCGCCACACCCTGTCCATCCTTGCCATGTTCGCAAAACCACGGCAACCAGAGCGCGAAGAACAGATTCACCTGGCGTGACAGCGAAGCCATTTTGGCAAAAGTCGGCTTTTCCAGACCCTGCTGAAACAGCGCGCCGAGGTTGTCCACGTCCCCCTTGAGCGTGACCAAACCGATTTCACCGCGCCATTGACCGTTTTCCAAAAGTTTGCGGTCTTCGCAGGCGATGTGATGCAAGGTCTTGATTGGATACTCGCGGTCGAATTCAACTTCGCTCTCCCATTTGCCATATTTATCAGCAGTTTGCGCATCCACCTCATCAAAGCGCGGCACATAGGTATTCACAAAGCGCCTTGCATAACCGTGAAATACGCTGCCATCGGCTTCCGGCAAGTCAAAATCCCAGCAACGAACCAGTTTGCGCTCGCTCGCCAGTTGCCCGTATTTGCCGGAAACGTCGTCTTCAGGCACGAAGGCAATCCGCCAGCCAAAGTAATCCAGCGAAAGATTATCTTTAGACAGGCTGTCAACGTCACGGGTAATCAGTACGCGCTTCTTTTTTGTCAGGGCTTCGCCTATCGTTATTTGGTCATCGGCCAGTTTGCAAAGCGCATACTTTCGTTTTGCGCTGGCGACAGGATTCGCCGGATAACGGCCATTGATCTGACATACATCGTTATCGAACTGGTCGAGAAAACCATCAAACACGGCTGGCGCAGAGGTGTTGCATAGGTCAAAGCGGTGATGCTTGGCCTTGTCCAACTCCTCGAACAGTTTCTTTTGCAGTGCGCCAAAATTGCCTCGGCTGAAGTCATTGCAGGAGGCCCCCGTGGTCGCCAGTCCAATACCGATTTCGCCGTAGGTGTGCTGTAAACACCAGTCATTGAATTCCGTGCGTACCCGTTCCACCGCTTGCTGTGCGGCTTTGGTATTCGGCGCGACAATCAGAAACTTGCCCGCCGCATTGATGATCTGACTGGTGGGCGGCAACTCAAGTGCTTCCAGCAACTTGAGCGCCGCGCATTCCGCCAGCAAGGCAACCTGAAACGAGCGTCCGCGCAGCAGTTTGTGCGCGTGTTTGTTGGTCTGCCCACCTTCGGCAAAAATAAAATTCTGGATACCAAAAAAGTCGCCCTGTACCAGCAGGAATTTTTTATCATTCCAACCGGACTTGAGTGAGTCTGCCGTTTCCAACTGGTGAGCGTGATGCCAGCGCCACAGTGCCGCCGCCATTGCCGCCGTTGCCTTGGAATGGTCGTAAAGCGCGACTTCCGGCTTCACACCAAATGCGGTCGCGGCAGGAATAGCGTGCGTCATAGTCAGCCACAACGCGTCGAAGTGATCCAGCCAGAGTGGCAGGTTGTCGCGGTGGGATTTTGGAATGTCTTCTAATCCGGCAAGCAACTGATTCCACAGCGCCTTATACTCATCCTGTGCCGATTTATTGTCGGCAGGCGTGCAGTCCTGTTTGGGAAACAGAGCTTGAGGCGAGAGAGGCTTGAGCGGATAGCGCCACTCAAGTGCGCCTTCCCTGATTTCGCCTTTGCCGATCTGCTCGAAGAGCGTGAGCAAACGGGCGCAGTAATAGTTATCGCGTTCCTTGAGGTTATTGTATTCGACATCGAACTTATCGCGCTCAAAGCCGGATGCAACCCGGTCGGCGGTCGCGATGACCCATTGCAGAAAAGTCTCCGGTTTGTGATGAGCCGCCGCCGCATTAACGGCAGAGTCAGGGAATTTGCTATCGCACTCCGGCACCTTGAAAGGTTCGCAGTCGCGCTTTAGATCAGGGAAGTGTCCCGTTTTCTCCAGCTCGTCCCACGCGATAGCGGTATAGGCCGCATGAATATGGGTGTGATAGCCGCCTTTGTCTTTAGGTGCCTGCGGACAATAGGTCTGCTTGTTGCCGTCCAGATCATTTTGGCTGACCTCAATTTTGGCTCTTTCGGCTAGTTTGCCCAGGTCATGCAGGAAGGCGGCCAAGGCTACACGGGAAGTTGCGTCAAGCATTCTGATTTATCCCTTCAACAAAGTCTGGGCAGAATACTCGCATGCAGGAACGCAATCAATCTTGGCAAGCTTGCCGCTTGCAGTGTGCATCAACAACCAAGCCTACTTTTCTTATCCGCATCCTCAAAGCAGACACCAACAATAGACTTACATCGCCTGCAACTTACCCTTGACCAGGGTATCCAGCCATTTTCGCTCGGCATCTTTTACCGGCATTTCGATCACGCGCTCGGGAACCTCCCAAACAATCACCTTGGGTGGATTGCTGCGGAAGGTCGCGCCACTGAAATAGCTAGTCGCTGCGCCTGCGAAATCGCCGCCGTCTTTTGCCAGATTCGCTACGGGTTCACCCAGGTTATGCTCTAAAAACGGCACAAAATTACTGTTGCGCGAATAAGACGTACCGATCAGCGCGATGGCAGGCAAGCCTGCGTCACCGAACAGGTCATCACTGGCCACCGCGATGGGCGGCACCACGGTCACCTGCGCCTGCTCGGGTTTGGGGCGCAAAAAACCGGGCAAGCCGTCCAGCCCGGCCAGATGAATCAGATCACCGGAACGTTCGACACGCGCCGGATTTAACGTCGCCGCCGCACCTTGAGCGGCATCGACCCAGTTCAGTTCAGACAGGCTGGCCGCAACCGCCCGTGAGGCAATATTCGCGCCGGACTCATTCCAGTGCGTGTCGGTACGGTAATAGCGTTCTCCCGGCAGGCTTTCCAGCGTCGCGGTGAGATTCAGCGTTTGAATGCCCTGCGATTTCAGGCTGTCCAGCCAGCTGACAATGCGCTTATCAAACACCACGGCGCGCTTCAGACCACAGCGATGCGCCGCTTCGATACGGGTTTTATCCGGCACGACCACCATCAACAACTTGATGCCACGCTCATTCAGGCGGGTGTTCAAGCTGGCCGCCAGCATCGCCCGAAATTGCGCCGATTTTTCCCGGTCGGCATGAACGGCCAGCTCATCGGCCAGAAACAGCCAATCGCCGCAACCCCCCCTCACACCCGGCCCGAAATCACCGGTCAGATTCCAGAGAATGCCGCGCTCGATCTGGTTGAACGCCGGGCCCAGAATAAAATGCTGATTCAGCAACTTGGTAAAACGACGGGTGGACTCGCCACTGAGCAGCTTGTCCCTATCCTTCAGCTCCTCCCAGTCCTTCTCAGGCACGGCTTTGAGCGACAGAACAGACACCACCAGACCGGCAATCAGCAAGACGGCGAAGGCTACGGCGGGAACGGCTACCAGGTATTTACGATTAATCATGGCTTCTCCCTGTCAGAACTGGAAATACAGGAATGGCGGCGACTGTTGCCCGGTCAGCACAATCAGCGCATAGGCAAAAGCCAGCGCCGGCCAGATGGCGCGCCAGATACTGGTGCTGAAGAGCCCCCAACCCGTTTGGGCGTAACGTGTCGCGGGATAAACGATACACACGATACCGATAATGAAAGAGGCATAGATCGTCGGGCGCAACGCCAGGGCGACTTCATCGCCCATCGCCACGCCATGCAGACCGAACTGACCGCCCCACATGGTCAGGGCAGCGGAAAAATCCGCCGCGCGGAATACCGTCCAGGCCAGCATCACCACCAGCAAGGTCAACAGCCGCGAAAAGAAATCGGGCATCGAATAGCCCAGATTGTTATAGGCACGGGCAACACACAGCGCCGAACCGTGTATCACGCCCCAGATCAGAAAATTCCAGCTCTCGCCGCCATGCCAGAGACCGCCGATAGACATGGTCAGCAGCAAATTGACATAGGTGCGCGTCCGACTGCTGCGGTTGCCGCCCAAAAGGGAAATATACAGATAATCGCGCAGCCAGGAGGACAGCGTCATGTGCCAGCGACGCCAGAAATCCTGTATAGAAACAGATAGATAGGGATTATTAAAGTTCGGTTCAAACTTGAATCCCATCATCAGGCCCAGACCGATCGCCATCAGGCTATAGCCGGCAAAATCGAAATAGAGCTGTATCGTGTAAGCGCCGCAACCTATCCAGGAATCAATCAGACTGGGACTAGCCTGTTTGAAAACCAGATCGACCAACGGAGACAAGGGGTCGGCAATCAGCACCTTCATGGAAAAACCGATCATGAAGCGGCGCACCCCGGTGGCAAATTCCTCCACCGAAAAAAAGCGCTCCCTGAGTTCCTTCTCGATCACTTTGTAACGGACGATAGGCCCTGCGATCAGATGCGGAAACATCGCGATATAGGCGGAAAAAAAGCTGAAGCGATATTGCGCCTGCACCACGCCACGGCGCACATCCACCAGATAGGAAGTCGCATGCAGCACGGTAAAGGAAAGCGCAATCGGCAGGAACACCGTCTCCCAGGCAATCAGCGGATGATCCTGACCGCCGAACAGCTCATTGATGGATTTCACCACCACATTGGCGTACTTGTACCAGGCCAGACTGGCCAGATTGACGATAATCGCGCCCGCCATGATGCGCGTCTTGAATTGTTCGGAAGCAGACTTGTCGATCAGTATCGCCGCCAGCCAGGTAACAATCGTTAAGAATATGATTAATATAAGAAATTTTGGCGTCCACCAGGCATAGAACAACCAGCTGCCGAACAGCATCGTGTGATTGCGGAATCTTTGCGGTGTGAGAAAGTAAAACGCGAAAAAAACGGGCAAAAAAAGCGTCAAAAACTCCAGGGACGCGAATACCATAAGCTATGACTCCGTAATAATGCGGTTTAATGAAAAACTTCAATAGGTTCTCGCAGGGATATTGCCCTGTGGGCAATAACTCGCAATAGGTTCTCGCAGGGATATTGCCCGGTGGGCAATAACTCGCCAAAACACGATTTTTACAATGAGTTTTCCAATTATCGGGCCGGCTACTGAGTGTCG
This sequence comes from uncultured Gallionella sp., assembly GCA_964385275.1. Taxonomy (GTDB): domain Bacteria; phylum Pseudomonadota; class Gammaproteobacteria; order Burkholderiales; family Gallionellaceae; genus Gallionella. The sequence continues at coordinate 49,544 of CAYLOK010000010.1, forward strand.
CCCGTCCTAATTGGCGTCACGTACAAAAAACGCCTGCCGTGCATTTTTCAGGGTCAGCAGAAAAACACTGTAGCGTTCCCCGGCCTGAAGCTGCGACAAATCAACTGCTGTACCCGCAGCCTGCCCGTCACAGACGATGGCCGCAGTCAGTTTAACGGGATTAACCAGACGGCGCTGAACGGAAAAAGGTTTAACCTTTTCCAGTATCGTGACACTCTTGGCGCCGCCCTGCATGACCGCGCCGCCACACTTGGCATCCAGATTAAACAGCGCCAGCGACGAACGCATGGCATTGAAGTCTGTCGGTGTTTCCCTGACCAACGATGTTTTGATTTGGGTGGCGCCGCTGGGCAAAACGGCAATAGTGATGTATTCCCAGGGTTTCCCTACCACATCCACCGAAACTTTACGGCTGTCACTCTGAATGGTTGCAGATAATTTTGAGCCGGATTTGACCGGGAAGAAGCGTGATGCGCGCCCTTCTGCGCCGGTAGTAAGCTCAACTTTCGCCGAACCTTGCGATGAAGTGATCGCAATGGCATTACCGGTTGCGTTCACAAATCTAACATAGGATGACTCCTCTGACGGCCCGGTTTCGTAGAGTTGCGGCTCCGCATAGGCCAAGACAGAACCGGCACAAATGCATACCAGGGAAAACCCGACAAACCGGTGCACGTTATTTCTCATCTCAGCCTCAGTGTTTGATTTTTTGTAGAATATCCGACGAGACAATCGCTTTGGAAATCGCGCTGCCCCAGGCTTGATAACCGGCATTCGTAAAATGCTGTCCGTCGCCTGGCAGCGTACCCCATTCGCCCGGCTTGGACATGTTAAGTGAATTAACATAAATGCACGGTGAAACGATCTCGGCGAGGAAATCAGACATTTCCTTTACGCGCGTAAAATTTTTACCGTTCTTGCCGCCTTCGCTGCCCCACGCAGGTCCCACCCAGACACAGCTTGCGCCGCTGGCTTTAATGCCTTTGGTCAGGATGCTGACTTCATTCCATATCCAGGTTTTAGGCAGCGCGGGATTTTTATAACCCGCCATGGTGTCGCCGTTGACCACCACGATCAAATCGGGATGATGCTTATCAACCAATTCCGGCAATGGCCGGGTTGAGCCTGCTTCACCCGCGCGCAGCCTCAAGGGGCCATCATCCAGCCTGAAAGCACTGCCGCAGGGCGGCTGTATCGTTTTCATCCAGGCGCCAGAGGGCGTGCCACAGGCGCCGTAGGAGTAAACCTTGGCGCCCTGTTGCGTTAATTCATCGTGTAACGTGGTAATCAAATAGTCCTTGGTCGACAAATGACTGTCGCCGATAACCAGAACGGTCAGACCCGCAAGAAGTAAGCTCATGATTAATTCCTTTATGCCGATTAACAAACAGCGACAAGTTTAAGTGCAGCTAGTATTGATGTCCAGAAAAATCATGGCGGATAAACCTGCCCCCGTTTTTCAACTTCGGCAGGGGCTTAAAACTAGCGGCCAGCTTTTTTACTGTTGCCTGCCGCACTCTTCCATAGGGACGGCGGCTCGGCCTGACGTGCCTGGTTGTAATTGACGGCGAGTTCCGCAGCAACCTGGCGCAGCAGAATCTCGGCTTCGGCATTGTTTCCCTGCCTGACCAGTGCATCAGCGCGGTCGATCTGCACATGAGCCCAGGCTGTTTTTTGCAATTTTCCCATCTCCGTTGTACGCGAAACGGACGAAATTTTTTCCAGCGCATGCAGCGTTTCCCACCACAAGCGCTGTGCCGCGTACAACTGGGCGCTGGCGTAAAGCGCCTCCGGCATGTCAGGGCTGGCCGCCAGGACACTATCTATCTGCGTACGCGCTTTCGTCATCTCGCCTGCGCTCAGATAAATTTTCGCGAGATCCAGCCGAATACTCAGACTGTTGGGATTTCTCAACAGACTGTCTTCCAGTGCTGACCGTGAGGCACCCTCATTATCCCGGGCTTTTACCGCAGGCAATGGCTGGCCTTGAGTCGTTTCGCGACCGGCACGCCTGGAGATGCCCGTTGCAGGCTCAAGCGACTGCAATTTCTTCCTTAGCTGCTCGGCCAAATCACTGCGGCCGCGCGCCTCCCAGTATTGCGCCTGCTCATCCAACTCCTGCCTTGAGGGTGTTGCGCCACCCAGTGTCGGGCCATTTTCCGGCGTACCGGGTTCTCTCTGCGAACGGCTGTCTGAGGCGAGAATATTTCTTGCTATTTGCCGCTCGGCCAGCGCGACGCGTGCATTAGCCTCCCTGCCTGTGCCCGCACCCTGCCTCAAGTCCATCGGCCCTGATTGATTGCGCGCCTTGTCCGCCAAATCAGCGCGACCACGCGCTTCCCAGTATTTCGCCCGTTCATCCAATTCCTGCCTGGTGGGTGTTGCGCCAGCCAATGACGGGCTATTTTCTGACGCGCCCGGCCCGGTTTGCTCGGGGGTATCCGAGGCCGGTGTATTTTTTGACAATAGCCGCTCCGCCAGCGCCATACGTTGATTGCCAACCGAACCTTTGCCTGAGGCCGCCTCACCCCGTTTCGGTTCCGCCGGGTTTGACTGGTTGTGTACTTGAGCGGCCAGATCGCTGCGGCCACGGCTTTCCCAATACTGCGCCCGATCAAGCGACTCTTGCCTGCCAGACTTTACAGCGGCGATTGCCGGAATGTTTTCTGCCGGAACAGCTTCTGTTTGTGCATGGCTGTCTGTTTTCAGAGGATTGCTGACCGTTTTCCGGTCTGTTGTCGCGCTACGCAGCGCAGCGGCACGCACGGGTTCGGGCTTGCCGGTTGCCGGTGAATCAGCATTCGGCTTATCCGTGCTTGCCGACTTTATGGAGGCCGTCACCGGCTTGTTGTCGGCTACCGCATCGGCCTGTTTCGGCTCTGGCGGGCTCGTGTGACTTCGTACCTTGGCAGCCAAATCAGCGCGCCCCCGGCTCTCCCAATACTGCGCACGATCCAGCAATTCCTGCTTTGACGGCTTCTCGTTAACCAGTAGTGAGCCGGTCGGCTCCGGTGTTGCATTCGATTCATCCTGGGGTGAAGCCGCCTTAAACCCGCGCATATAGAAGTCGGTCCACTTTTCAGTCTGGCCCGTGCCTGACGGCGCTGCCGTGGCAGTTGGTGCCCGGCTTGTCGGCTTGGCGGGCGAGGTATTATTGCTTTCGCTCACCGCGATGGCGGCATTTTTTGCTTCCGCCGGGATTTTTTGCTTTTCCGCCTTGACAGCCGAATCGGTTTGCAAAATTTGAGTGGCATCAGGCGCCTCTGGGTTTGAAGGCTGATCATTAGCCGACAGCGCGGCAGCGCGTCCTGTATCGGCATCCGGTTCATCTGCCGATACAGCTTCTTTCACCCCACCCTGATAAAGATCTGCCCAGTCTTCAACTTTCTTAGCTTCCCCTCCCGACTGGACGTGCTCGGAAACTGCGGTCATATCGCGAACGGCATTGCCGGCTCCCGAATGAGCACGATCCTGATCACTGGAATTCGCCTGACCATTTTTGTTTTCAGGCGATGCCTGATGCCTGGCCAGTCCGGCCAACGCCTCCGCGTTGGCAGGCTCGATCAGCAACAAATCCTGCCAGGCACGAGCAGCCATGTCGCTGCGGCCCAGTTTGTCCCAATAATGGGCCCGTTCCATCAATATTTTCGTGCCGGAATTGGCATTTTCCTGCGCGTGCGAGGACATCGACAAAATGGCGAACAGTGTCATCCAGACTATTTTGTTGCTGAACATGGCTGCTTCCACTGTGCGGCAAGTTGTCCTTGCGAAGAAAAACTGAAACGATGCTCCATCCAGCCTTGGCCAAACAGTGTAAGCACTTGATCGTAATAGCGCAGGTCCTGACCTATTAAAAGACCGGTCGCTGCGTCCCGTTGTGCCAGCAGGCGATCCCGCTGCAAACGCAATGCCCCGTTATTTCCCATCGTCGCAAAATAGGGCAGCAATGCAGCCGAAAAACTCGGGGGGCTAATACCGGACAGTGCGCCGGTTTGCGTATCCACAGTCAGCGGCGGGCTGATTGCGTACTTTGGGATCAGTTGATTCATGCCATAGAGGGTTTTCTTCAGCCGCGCAGCCGCAGGATCGCGTTTGGACAACATACCCCACCACATATAGACACGGATTGCATCATGCGCACCGGCGGCTCCGCGCCGTGGGTCGGTCATGTATCCCTTGCCGGGAACATACGCCACCCAGTCAGGCACAAAACCCTTAACGCCCGCTACTTGAAGCAATTTAAGGTTGTTCTCAATAACATCGTTCCACGGTCCTGACGGGTCTGCTTTTGAAAAAGTCCGCAATAACTGCACGGGCAAATAGCTGGGGTTGATGCGGATGCCGCCCTGCTCCAGATCGAAACCCTTCTGAGCCGGCAACAACATCGCGCCCATGCCCGGAAAATCACGAATCAGATGAACACGGATATTACCCAGCACCAGGTTTCCCTGCGCCGTGTAGCCGGGCTCGCGCCACAATCGCCCCGCTTCGAGCAGCGTATAGGCTAACCAGGTATCTGCGTCCGCAGCGGAGTTCTGATCGACGACCCCCCAATTTCCATCAGGCTTTTTTCCCCATTGCCAGGCCGGTAAACGCGCACCCAAATCCGCTTCGGCCAGATTGTCGCGAGTCCATGACAGTATCCGGTCAAATGTGTTGCGATCATTGGCTATTAAAGAGAAAAACAGCGCGTAGGCCTGCCCCTCCGATGTGCTGTAGCGCTGCTCGCTCTCATCGGCCAGCACGCGCCCATCCGACTGAATAAAACGACCGCTGAATGCCCGCCATAACGGCCAGTCAACGCACGACTGAGCGTGCGAAGTCGGCACCACCAGCATCAGGCACAAAACGAGCAGACTCGCGCCACGACTGGCTTGCTGACCGATCGAGGCAGACATAAATTATTTCCCTAATCGCCTTGCAGCACGCATGCGTAAATAACGGAAGGCCATCACCGCTACCAGTAGCGACAGTAGTCCGATCACCAATACCAATACAAACGGCTGCCTGGATACAGACCAACTCATTGCGGTCCACCAGGGCAGATTTCCAACATAGTAGGTCGGTCCCATCTGGAAGCCATCAATACGTTTTCCGCTTTGCAGCACCAGATCGCCATGGAAATATGCATTGGATTTCGGATTGATCATGGACGCGGTGAGTGCAGAAATCTGTTCGGCGTTATCACCGGTGAACACCACCACGCTGCGTCCATTTTTCAGTGGAGATTCAAAGGCAACCAATGCGCCCAGGCCGCCATCACCCTTGCTGATTAAATCGCCCGCACGATGCATGGCATCTTCCAGATCGCGATTTTCCCAGCGGGACAACAGGCGCTCGAAAGGCCCGGGCAACCTGAGATTGTGCGTGCCTTTTTCCAGTAGCGGATGCATTTTATCCGCCCATCGTTCCAGCAGCGGTTGATTGCCCGCCGTGCCAATCAGGATCAGATCCTTGCTGGCATGCGCTTCAACATTGGCCGCCGAGATGATCGTATGCCGTATTGCGGGGTAGCCCGTCACTTTGCCCATGCGGCCCATCACTGTAAGGTAAGTTTCCATTTCCCCCGCTGCAGCGTGATCGGGCATAACCACAGCCGTCTCAGACAAGTCGGCCATGCGTGTATAGGGGAAACCATCATTAACAAAAAAGCTTAAGTTAGGCAGTGCCGTGTAATGAGGAAAGGACGAGAAATCAATGGTTGATTCAGGATCGATCACGCCCCGCTCATTATTAAGGAAGACATCCTTGCAAGAACCCTCTTTGGTATAGTCAAAGAAGTAATGCAATTGCAGCTGGTTTTGCCCGAAAATATCAGTGTGCGGAATCAGCACGACTTCATTTCTGATCGCCTTGCCATCCTCCATCAACGGCAACTTTACCTTTTTTTCCAGCTTGCTGAGCACACTGAAAAGCGGCATGGACTGGACAAACTGCTTGTTGATATTGACGTTCAACGTTGACCTGTCGGCCGCCGGACGCTGTGTATAACGATAATGCAGATCCATCGGAACGCCCGCACTACGCCAGGGGAAAATATCGGGCGGTATGTTGAAGTTGACCTTGATCATGTCCGGGGTGAGCCCCTCAACCTGCAATTCCATTGGCTTGGATAATTCACCAAAATGAACCGGGCGGTCGGTGGGTATCCAGTTTGGCGCATCGTAGGGTTTGCGCGCCGGGATGTCTGCCATCTGCTGGACGCTGACGTAACCCCCCGTCAAAGTGGATTTACCCAGCGTCAATGCCTGCGCGGCAATATCCAGCTCGTTTGCATTACGTCCCATAACCACCAGCAGCTTGGCATTGGGATTGAGCGGATTACTTATCACAGCCAGACTGGGGCCATTGATCGAGGGAAGATCAAGACCTGCGGGGGCGGCACTGCCCGCAACCATCACCACACCATTGCCTTTAGGCAAGGTATTCAGTAATACCGGGAACTGCGCGCCGCGATAGCTGGACAGCGCGCCGAACCAGGAGGCGACAACCCCTGCCGCATGCAGCACTTCGTTGTTGGGCTGTGCCGGAAATACAATCGGCAGGATCAATTTACGGTTATCAAGCCTGTCAAAGAACGGCGCGGGCAACAGCGCAAGATCATTGGGCAGCTTCAAATGCCGGATAGTAAGGTCGAGTTTACTTTGATTACTGACGTTCGCCCACAGCGTCGAGTGCATCGGGTCTTCGCAATCACGCGTATAGTGCGCGATTAAATTTAACGTCAGCTTGTTAAAGTCGATGAACATACCGGGATCAAGCGTAACCTCACTCGTATGCCCGTTACTGGTCTCGCGCGGAAGCGGTAATGACGTCATCAGTTCGTCATTCAACATGACTTTCAAATGCGACAATTCAGGAATTAACGCAGGCGACCAGGCGTAGTTCAGCCTCAATTTTGCTGCGGTGATAAGCTCGTCATTGCGCATCGAAAACGACAAGTTTCGCCTGCCGTCCACGCTGTGCAGCTCAATAGGGCTCAGCGCACCCAATTCCTCCAGGGTGTATGAATATCGGCTGAACTCATCCGAACTTTCATTCACCGGCGCCTCAGGATCAATCACACTGATGGATTCGACTTCAACCGGGGCGGGCTGGGGTTGCTTCTTCGCATAAACGACTCCGGACACACCGGAGAAGGCGACAAGTGACAAGCCCAACAGCACTTTCCGCATACAGCCGGAGTTAAATATATTTTTGTAATTCATATTGTTATGTGATTTTTCCATAATTAACTCACAATTTTTTAATCAACAATCGCTCACGCGCCCACACAACACCAGAGCAAACCTGTTACGTCCTGTTCTTTGCAAACTTCGCACGAACAGAGCCACTCGACCTCTGCAACATGGTACGACCCCTATTTGCGAAACCACTCAGTTTATGCAGCATCGTTTCCTTGTGCCTTTTACCGGTCATTTTTTTAGATAGATTGTGATAAAAGACGTCTTGTTCAGGTTTTTTGTCTTCAACACCCTGATGAGTCACGCTGACCACGCGTTCCAGCAAATAATGCGCCAGGTGTTCATAGCCTTTCAAGCTGTGGAACAATATCTCCTGCAGTCCCTTTAGCGGTCGGTCAACAACGCGATTGTCGGTCCAGTCCAGCCAGGCATCGGCACGCGCGAGCGTACACTGCACCAAGTCCATTTGCTGTTGCAGGCTAAGCCCTTCGAATTCAACGCCCACGATGGTATCCCGTGCAGAGACCACGCGCGCCGGAAAAACGAATTCACGAATGCCCATAAAAAGCGAAACACGCACCTCACTGTGCAACGGCACCATTTCCGCGTCAGGCATGATCAATCCCAGGCCGCCTTCGGAATAATCACTGGCACGACAAACAACGCTTCGGCCGCCGCTCAGCTTCACCATGGCTTTCTGATTACAGTTAACGCGATGATTCTGCCGAATCTGCTTGGTTTCGGTTGCAACGGCCATGGTCGCACCCAGCAGAACGAGATTGTAGATAGTCCATATCAGGTTAAGGATAACGGTTTGCGCCTCGAAGGAATTCCACCAGAACAAGCGCACCACACCGATCAACAGCCCGGCGAGATTCAGCGCCAGCATAATAAGATAAGGTGCGCCGATTTGCCAGTCCAGGAACTCTTTTTCGACCAGACCACCCTTGGCCGTAACGTTGAATTTGCCGAACTTCGGGTCAATCAGCGCAACCAGAGTGGGCCTGAGGATATACCACGCGAGAGTCGCTTCATATAGCTCCGCCCAGAACGAGTGACGATGCGCGCCTTGCATACGCGAGTTGGTCAAATTGGCATGGGCAAGGTGGGGCAAGGCATACGCTGCAATAATCAGCGCCTCGGCATTAATGATGTGAGCCTGAAAGAACAGATAAGACAGCGGCGCCGTCAGGAACACCAGACGCGGCAGACCATAGAAAAAATGCAGCATGGCATTTGAATAACACAGCCGCTGCATCAGACTGAGGCCTTTGCCAAACAATGGGTTATCCACCCGGAAAATTTGCGCCATGCCGCGCGCCCAGCGTATGCGCTGCCCGACATGCCTGGACAGACTCTCGGTCGCCAGTCCCGCCGCTTGCGGCACGGAAATATAGGCGGTCGTATAACCCAGCCTGTGTATTTTTAATGCAGTGTGCGCATCTTCTGTAACAGTTTCCACTGCCACACCGCCCACTTCCATCAGTATGGTACGCCGCAATACAGCGCAGGAACCGCAAAAGAAAGTGGCATTCCACAGGTCGTTACCGTCCTGAATCAACCCGTAAAACAACTCCCCCTCATTAGGCACGCGGCGGAAAGTACCGAGATTGCGTTCAAACGGATCCGGCGACAAAAAATGGTGGGGCGTTTGTATCATGCCCAGCCTGGGGTCGCGCAAGAACCACCCCATGGTCATTTGCAGAAAAGACCGTGCAGGAATGTGATCGCAATCGAAAATGGCGACGTACTCACCGCTGGTTTTAGCGAGTGCGGCATTAATATTACCGGCCTTGGCATGCAGGTTGTCGCCGCGCGTCAAGTGAGTAACGCCCACGCTTTGGGCAAACTCCCTGAACTCTTCACGACGCCCGTCATCGAGAAGATAAATGTTTAATTTTTCGCGCGGCCAGTCTATTGCCAGTGCAGCCAACACGGTTGGGCGAACCACTTTGAGCGGCTCATCGTAGGTCGGGATATAAATATCCACGCTGGGCCAGGACGAAGTATCTTCGGGCATGAGTTCAGGTTTGCGCCTCAACGGCCAAATGGTCTGCGCATAACCCAGCAGCAACACCATCCAGGCATATATTTCGGCCAACAGGAGAATGACGCCAAAAGTACCGTCCACCCAATTATCCAGCACCAGCGTTTCAGTCATCCGCCAGTACAGATAACGGCTGGACTGATTGACCGAAAACACGACCATGATGAGGGTAAACAAGGTGCCGGTATAGCGGCGCAGAAACAAGGCGATACCAAAAACAGTGCCAGCATAAACGGCCTGCAATGCCAGGCTCATCGGAACCATCATACTGAAACCGAACAGCACCAGCATCACGACCATTGCGGCAGCCCGCCAATAGCGGTGCTCCCAGCCATACCACTCAATCATCGCCGTCGCGTATCTGTTCAGCCGCCCGAACTTATAGCGAGCAGGCCCGCGAACAGTGTTGCGCCTGCCCGCCCCCTGCCTGCCGGTGGAATTCACAGAATTATCTCCAGGCTGAGGGCTGCTCACCTGGTAACCCGCGTCACTTTATTCTCCAGCCACACTGCCAGCTGCGCCAGATCATCAACCGACTGGCTGTACGGAGCGTACTCGCGGGCAGGCTGCTGAAACGCGAGCGCTTCACTCAGCGACTCGTCGCGGTGGATACTGTGAGGAGCCAGGCGTTCGCCCAGCGTCTTTTGCATGACGTTTTTGATATCCCGATTGAGCGGATGTTCGGCGTCAAACTGGTTCAACACGTAGTAAGAACCGTAAAAATCGCTACGATTGGCGCAGTAATAATCAAGCAAGCCTTCAATGGCAGGCAGCGTCGCATACGAACCCGCATCTGGAATCATGACAACCAGCACCAGATTCGCAATGGATAGCACCTGCTGAACATACACCGACGGCCCGGGCGGCGTGTCTATGATCGTCAACCCGTCTGAATCATGATCCAGCTCCGCGATGCTGTCGCGTAGCCAGTTCGGTGTTTGCGTGAGATGCGCCTCAAAGGTAATCCGCTCCACTTCCGACACCTTGCCGTAAGGAATAAAGCTGACCCCATAAGCACTGTCATATTCGGCGTAATACCAACTGGTCTGTTGCAGGGTCTGATGAACCAGCCCCCCGGCATCGCCCGGGTCCGCGCCAAGATGCAGGCGCAACGCATTTTGCGGATCCAAATCCACAAGTCTGACGACACGCCCTTTTTCCGCCAAAGCACTGGCAAGATTAACAGCAACGGTCGTTTTCCCCACGCCCCCCTTGGGCGAAATTACGGCTATTACGGTCATTGTTTTTTCAGGAATCCGAACATGCTACGCAAATTATTTTCCGGCAAACTCGTGTTGTCCGGCTGGCCGGCCAGACGTGAAAATACAGAATTAAGCGGATCATTTTCCGAGCGATGGATCTGAACCGGCTGGTTGCTAACTGGCACCGGCCCGATTTTCTCCCGCAAATTTATTGCTTCGGATTTAACCGGTGAACTCAAGGCAGCGAACAGGGAACGCACAGGTGCAACCGATGCCGAAGGCGCAGGTTCGGGCCTGGAAAACAAAGCGGACAAACTGCCCGTTTGCTTACCCGCCGCCTGATGATCAGGCGCCGAAACCGGCGCGTGATGTGCTGCAACCGGCGCGCTATGCTGCGCAACAGCCAAACCTTGCCTTAAAACAGGAGCGCTCTGAGCCGAAGCATCCGGCCTCACAACGGAAGCTCTAAGCGTTGGCGCACTGGCACGCGCCTTCTCCATGGCTTTGACAATAGGCCAGCTTTGCCCCGCCTTGTCGTCAATATACTCCTGCTGAATTTCCTGATAACTTTCTGCATCACCGCCAAATCTGCGGAAAAGATTGCGAATATCAGCATCGGCTGGCTTTTTCATAATGAATTCCTCCCCGTGTAAAACTGCAACCCATTCATGCTGGCCGGCCTAACCGGAAAACCAGCAAAAAGTCACTGTATTGAGCAGGCTCAACCTGAGCAAGCTTCAATCGGGAGTCGCCGCTGATGACGGAGAACCAATGTGCGTAGATACCTTCCAGAATTGCAGGAGACCAGGACAGCGCATCTTCACCAAACGCGCATTGCAGGGGTGCCACATGATGCTCAATAAACAAGCCGTCATCTTTTTCGACCAGACTTACCCAACCCCAATCCATATCAAACCAGATGGCATTGATGGATTCCTCCAGCTCGGCAATGGTGTCGCCGACGGGAGCAGGAATGCTCTGCGCCATGGACGTTCCCAGACGCGCCATCAGGACGCGCAACTCAGCTACCGGAATTTGCTGCCCGAATTCGCCGGCAAAAGCGCTTAAAAACACCTGCCATTGGATTGAACACTGACGTTTTGCGAAATACCCCAAATTTTCTTCTGCATCGTTCATTTCCACCCCCCCGAGTAACACCATAAAACGTCAAAATACAATTCTTTTGATTCTAGCACTTCCTTGAGTAACTTTGTGCAGTGCAATTTCACAAATAACAACCATTGGCAAATCCTGCTCATGACTTATCAACTTGCATCGATACCTTACAATCTCCACAAATAACATTGGTTTCAGGCACAACCAAAGCCTCGGTATCGCACTCTGGACAGGCCAGTTTAGATACACCAGGGATGCGTGAACTGAAACCAGCTAACAAGTCAAATTCTTCTGAACGCTCACCCTCTCTCGGTGCCGGTGTGTTTTTCGACGCCAGGGGATAAACTACCGCTTTTTCTGGCGACTTGGTTATAGGTAGCGCAGACTCTTCATAGCGGACACCAGCTGACAAACTGGTTGCAGGTGACGCAGAAGCTTCATACCGGACACCCGCGTCGCCATAATATAGTTTGTTATTGGCCTTTATAGAGTAAATCCCATGACCTGATTTAATAAATGAGACCCACCAATAGAATATGCTTACCAGGAAAACGATGGGCCCGATTATGAGCAACTCGCTAAAATCTGACGTGCTTCCCATGGAATACAAAATGCCGCCGATAATGGCGAAGATAAATGACGCAGAACTGGCGCAGGTAAGTGTTAGTTCAATTTCTTCACCCCGCACCAACAGCTGCTCAAAATATTGAGAGACCTCGATGTTATGCAGCTCTTGCTGACCAATACGAATAGTTGAGAATTTGCGTGTATCTTTACCGGGGCTGTTTATCGAGCCGCCCTGCAATTGGACTATCCCTTTGTAAGTTTTTCGTTGTGGCAACAGCATTTATCCAGTCTCCGTGTGATCAATATTTCAAACTTTAGCCATTCTGCACGAATGGCTAAAGACGGAATTTCCTACAGCGGATAAAACTTGTCCTACAGATTATTTATTTGTGCCGGTATTTTTGTAGCCAGCGCTTTATTTGTTATCCTGCGGCACTTGAAACGTTTCCGTTGGCGCAGCGACCTTTCCCCGACCATGAATGCACAAAAAAAATGCAACATCCTGTTAATCGACGATTCGACCGTTGATTTGCGTGTGTTGATGGAGCTGATGTCTTCACGCCAGATGCGGGTGAACGTCGCCTTCAACGGGCAGGATGGCTATCACAAGGCGGTGCTGTTGCAACCGGAGCTGATTTTGCTCGACGTGTCCATGCCGGTGATGGATGGCTTCGCTACCTGCCGCATGCTGAAGAACAACGAACGCACGCGCCCTATCCCGGTGATTTTCCTGAGCGCTGCCAACGAGGTGGAGAAGCGCATCGAGGGCTTGTCATTGGGGGCGGTGGATTACATCGGCAAGCCTTTCAACGAACAGGAAGTTATCGCGCGGGTGGGAATACATCTTAATCTGCTGCGTCAGCGGCAACCCTCCCCAATAAATCCGGATGAGTCGGATGCGGGTGATGGACTGGCGCGACGGAATACGGTTTTGATTCACAGCGCGACCGATTATCTGCGCCAATATCTCAGCTCACCTCCCTCGCCCGAAGCGCTGGCAAAAATACTGGGGACGAACGAAAAATATTTGAATCAGGCATTTCAGGACAAGTTCGCCATGCCGGTGTTTGCCTGGCTGCGCGAAGAGCGCCTGCGTCAAGCCCGCGAGTTGCTGGCCTTGACGGAAACGCCGATCTCGAACATCGCTGAGCATCTGGGCTATTCCAGTGGCGCTAATTTCTCCAAGGCGTTCCGCGAGCGCTTCGACTGTTCGCCGCGCGAGCTGCGTGTAGAGCTGCAAAGAGGCTGGCAACAAAAAGAGATCGAAGGAAACTGATAAGTTGGCCGAAGCGTTGCAAACTTTCCTGCTTTTTCATCTCGACCCGTTACTGCGGTTGATTATTGAACGCACCTGACTTGTTGTAAGGAATGACCATGAAAAAAGCAGCTATCTATTTGATTTTGGCAATGATAGGCGTGACGGCTTCAGGAGGGCGTGCTTATGCCGAAGAACCTATCATTATTGCGATTAATATAATCCCACCTTATGTTTTCAAAAGGGACGGAAACATTACCGGGATCATTCCTGAAATTACGCAGATAGTCGCCCAAAAAGCAGGGCTTCCTTATGTTGTAGAAGTGTACCCTTGGGCGCGCATCTACAAAATGGGCTTGGAGGATAAAAATATTCTGTTGCCCACCATATATAGAACGCCGGAGCGAGAAAAATTATTCAAATGGGTCGGAGCGGTCTTTCCGTTGAAACTCTGGATGTTCAAATTAAAAAGACGCTCCGATATTCACATTGACAGTATTGAGGCGGCAAAATCTTATCAAACTGGGGGAGAAAATGAAGATGCCAGTACCCAGTATTTAATCCGGCAAGGGTTTATCCAGGGGAAAAATCTGACCGCATTCACCGGGGGAAAGCAACTGGTACAAATGTTAAATTCGGGCAGGTTGGATTTGGTTGTCGCCGAGGAATTAAACTTCCAGCATTGGGCAGCAGAGTTAGGGCTGAACGCATCTGATTTTGAAAAAGCCTATTTTATAGAAGGGGTTCAGGCGAACCTCAATCTGGCATTTAGTCAGCGCACCAATGATGCAATTGTTGAGAAATACAAAAAAGCCTTAAATGGAATCAAGAAAGACGGTACTTTTGAAAAAGTGCTGCTTAAATGGGGGATGTGACGAAGCACTCACTTAACATGCCTGACGGTTCGCCACCGAAAATGACGTCGATTGCCGGCCGTCTGTTCCGGATCATTTTCGGCGCTTACTTCATCGTCACGCTATTACTGACCTGCGTCCAACTGATTGCCGAATATCGCGACACCGAAACCCGCGTTGCAGCAGAAATCAAGGCCATGCAACAGACCTTCGGGCCTGGTATTGCCAACGCCATGTGGCGCTACGAGGATGATGTCCTGCTGGGTATTCTGCGCGGAATAAAGGAATTGCCGATTGTTGTGGGGGTCACGATCGAGGACGAAAAAGGCAATTTGCTGCATGCAATTGGCAGGGTTCAGGATAAAAATGGAGCTGGACTGCTTGCCGACTCCAACGGACGCCTCTCATCAGTCAAAGAAGGAGAACCCTTGTTCGGCAAGTCATTCAGCCAAGTATTCCCCGTCGTTTTTACCAACGAAAACGGTCAGCAACGAACCGTCGGCAAGTGGGCCGTGTATTCAAACCAGAGCGTGATTATCAAGCGAGTCCAATACGGATTTTTCCTGATTCTGGTGAACGCGGTAGTCAAGACGATCGCACTGTGGTTTATCTTCCTGTTCGTGGTCAAGCGTTGGCTGGGCACCCCGTTAACCCAATTAACCCGTTTCGTCCAGGAACTAAAGCTCGACAACATTGGCGACCGGGTTTTCGTACTTGAAGATCGGGCGCGGCACGAACTGCACTTTCTGGCAGATACGCTGAATGAAACACTGAGCAAATTGCATCTCTCAATCGCGCAGAACAACACGCTCTACCGGGATTTGCAACGGAAGCAAGAGGCGCTCAGGTCACTGAACGAAACGCTGGAGCAACGTATTGCCGAACGCACGCAGGAGCTTTCAGACGCAAAACAGATGCTGGAAATTTCCCTGCGGCAGGACAACCATACCCGCATGAAATTTCTTGCGCAGATGAGCCATGAATTCCGTACCCCGCTGAATACGGTGCTGGGCTACGCGGAACTTATGCAACGGGGCAGTGCGCGGGTCTCGGTACAGGAGGGGGCTGCGGCGATCAAAAACAGCAGCCGCCATCTGCTGGGCATGATCGACGACATTCTCGATCATGTACGCGGCGAATCGGGACAAATCTCGCTGCGCCTGGCACCGCTTCGCTGGGAGGATTTCATCGAGTCACTGGAACAGAGTGCCTCCATGATGCTTGATAGCGGCAATCATTTCCAACTCATACTGGAAGGCGACATGCCCCGGGCCGTGCTGGTTGACGAGCTCCGCTTGCAGGGCGTGTTGATGAACCTGTTATCCAACGCCAATCGCTACACGCAAGGCGGCAGCGTCACGTTCACCTGCGCGAGTGCGCCAGTGGGCAGCAGGCATCGCCGCTTTACCTTTATGGTCAGCGATACCGGGCGGGGTATTGCAGAGGAAGAGCAGAAACGCATCTTCCAACCCTTCGTGCGCGGCACAGCCGGAAAGTCCAGCGGGATCGACGGCATCGGCATGGGTCTGGTCATCGCGCAACAGTGGGTCACCCTGATGGGGGGTGAAATTTGCGTGGACAGCAAACCCGGACGCGGCAGCCGGTTTTTCTTCTCTATCGTGTGCGAACTGGCCGAGGCGGCTCCCCGGACAGCCACCCTGCCGGAGCAGGCTGTCGCACTTGAGCCGCGCGTTATTCTGGTGGTGGAAGATGATGAAAACAGCCGCAACCTGCTTACCATGCTACTCGAAGATTACGGTTTCAAGGTAATCACCGCGAAGTCTGGCAACGATGCGCGGCAATTCCTCGGCGGGCAGGCGATCGACCTCGTGATCACCGACCAATACATGCCGGACGGGGACGGTTGGAGCGTGTTGCTGGACTGGTCTGCGCGCAATATCCCGCTCATCCTGCTTTCCGCCACGCCGCCCGACAGGCCGAAAAACCTGCCGGAAACGCTGCGCTTTGCCAGCATCCAACTCAAGCCCCTCGATGCAAACACGTTGCTGAATACGATAGGCGAAATTCTCGCCGTAGAATGGATTACGACAAAAGCAGAAATCCATACAGAGCCGCCGGATATCATCCATCGTCCGCCGATGCAATTGCTGGCGCCGCTAAAAACGATGATTGAACAAGGTGCGGTGACCGACATCACGGAATGGCTGGAAATTTTTAGTGCGCAATATCCGCAATATCGTTCCTACGTCGCCGGAATCGCGACAGCAAGCTTGACGCTGGACTTTAAAGCGCTGCGAAAGCTGACAACATGAGGGGGCTTGAAAGACGGACGGATTGTTTTGATTTAACACAGGAAAGTATCGAATCGTTATGAACCTTATCACCGCAGAGTTAGCACAAACCGAATTATTTCGTGGCGTGCCGGAAGCCATAATCAACCTGGCTTTAGCGCATGCAGCTCCCCTGCAATTGGCGGCAGGTGAAGTGTTGCTCTCGACCGAGCAGGAAAACCAGCACATTTATTTACTGCTCTCCGGCACACTCGGCGTTCATTTCGGCTCGCTGGATTCGCCTGAGATACGCGAGCTGGGCAAAGGCGTTTCCGTCGGCGAAATGTCAATTTTTGATGGCACACCGCCTTCTGCCTACATCGTCGCCAAAGAAGTCAGCCGCGTCTTTCCCATCCACAGCGACTTGCTGTGCAGCCTGGTCACCGACACCAGCCCGATGGCGGGCAATATGTTGCGCATGATGACCCAGTGGATGAAGCTCAACACGCAACGCATCGTAACAGACCGCATGCAAATTTTGGAACTCACCGATCATGCCAATGTGGACGCATTAACCAAACTCTACAACCGGCGCTGGCTGGACAGCATGTTCTCCCGTCTGCTGGCGCAGGCAAGCAAAGGCGCGCAGTCCTTATACATCCTGCTTATCGATGTTGATCATTTCAAGAAATACAACGACACGCATGGACACGTCAGCGGAGATTGCGCACTCATCGCCATGGGTGAAATTCTAAAAACCACCGTGCGCCCCTACGATTTCACCACACGCTACGGAGGAGAAGAATTCCTCGTTATCCTGCCCAACACCGGCCAGGCAGAAGGACTCGCGGCAGCCGAACGCATCCGCCAGGCCGTAGAAAAGAAAACCATCACCAGCGCCGCAGGCGCGCCGTTACCCGGCATCACCATCTCCATCGGACTGGCAGTGAACCAACCCGACTCCACCCCGCAAACCCTCATCGCCGCCGCCGACGCGCAACTGTACCGCGCCAAGGAAGACGGGCGTAACTGCGTCAGATTTTGACCATACCCAACACCCCGCCTCGTCGCAAGCAGCATCAAATGACACGGAAAATAGCAGCAAGTCTAAATTCAAAGTTTCACTACAGCTTATTGGAATTATCATGCGTCTGAGATTCAAATGGCAGGCTACTTTTTTAGCGCCCATCGTCGCCGTACTCCTTGGCGCCGGGCTGTTGCTGCTTGACCCGCCGTTGATGCAAACCTTGCGCAATGCGACTTTCGACCAGTACCAACGCCTGCACCCGCGCAGCTATCAACCCGCGCCGGTTCACATCATCGACATTGATGAAGCCAGTCTGGCCAAAATCGGACAATGGCCGTGGCCGCGCACGCGTCTGGCTCAGATGGTCACGCGACTGCAACACGCACAGGCGGCAGCCATCGGCTTCGACGTGGTTTTCCCCGAGCCGGATCGCACCTCGCCCAAGGCTATTCTTGACTTATGGCAGGTATCGCCCGATGTTCGCCGGCAATTGCAACACTTGCCCGATCATGACGAAGCGCTAGCTCTGGCACTGCGCCAGGGCGGTGTGGTACTTGGCTTTGCGCTCGAACGCCGTGGGGTGCCTTCGGCTTTGCCGCCGCAGGACTTTCGCTACATCAATATGGGGGAATCGCCGCTACCGTTTGTCTCACCCTTTGCCAGTGTCGTCTCCTCCTTGCCGATGCTAAACAGCGCCGCAGCGGGTAACGGTGCGCTGACTTTTATCCCGGACAACGACGGCGTGCTGCGCCGGGTGCCCATGGTGTTAAGACTCAATGACACGCTGGTCCCCTCTCTGGCGGCAGAAATGCTGCGTGTGGGCCAGGGGGCGAAAAACTATATGGTGCGTACCGCCCCCGCACAAGGCGCCGGCATTGCAGAGATACGCATCGGCAACATCAGCGTCCCCACCACCGCATCGGGTGAAGCCTGGGTATATTTCACTCAAGCCACGCCTGAACGAACCATTCCCGCCTGGAAAATTCTTGCAGGCGAAATTCCCGATGCCCAATTGCAGAACCAATTGTTTCTGATCGGCAGTTCTGCCCAGGGGTTGATGGATCTGCGTTTCAGTCCGTTGGGCGGGATTATTCCCGGCGTCGAGGCGCATGCCCAGATGCTCGAACAGATGCTGACCGACAACTTTCTCTACCGGCCAAGCTGGGCCAGTGCCATCGAAGCCCTGACCATCGTCATCGGCGGACTGCTGCTGGGAATACTTGCCTTGACAACGGGCGCACTGATTTCCGCTGCGGCCACCCTGATTGCCATCGCCCTGATCGTCTGGGGAGGCTGGTTCGCTTTCACCGAGCACCAGTTGCTGCTTGACCCGGTGACGCCCGCGCTTGGGGTGTTTATTGCCTTTCTACTGTCCAGCATCGCGCAGCACTTCTCCAGTGAAAAACGCCAACGCTGGGTCAAGGCCGCCTTTTCCCGCTATGTATCGCCCAATCTGGTCTCCTATATCGTCGATCATCCTGACAAACTGGAACTGGGCGGTCGCCGTCAGGAGTGCAGCTTCATCTTTACCGACCTGGCCGGCTTTACCAACCTGATGGAAAAAATCGACCCCGCCGAGGCCGTCGCACTGCTCAATGTTTATCTGGATGAGATGATCTCAATCGCCTTTCGCTATCAGGGCACGCTGGATCGTATCGTAGGCGATGCGGTGGCGATCATGTTTTCTGCCCCCGTGCAACAATCGGATCATCAAAGCCGTGCGCTGTCTTGCGCACTTGAAATGCAGCGCTATGCCAGCCGTTATTCGGATGAGATCACGAGCCGGGGGATTGCGTTTGGCCATACCCGTATCGGCGTACACACCGGGGAGGTCATCGTCGGCAATTTCGGCGGCTCGACCATTTTCGATTACCGGGCGCTGGGCGACCCGGTGAATACGGCCTCTCGCCTGGAAAGTGTGAATAAACATCTGGGTACGCGCGTTTGTATTTCAGAAGCCACTTTGGCAGGATGCCCCGATGCCAAAGTCAGACCGGTCGGGCAACTGCTACTCAAGGGCAAATCCAAGCCACTGCGGGTGTTTCAGCCATTGCATGACGGCCTGGATACCCTTGAAGTGCGCGATGCAGCGTATGAAGCCGCCTATGCGCTGATGGCTGACAATAAGGCCGGCGCACTGGCCGCATTTAGCCGGCTTGCCGAGTCCCGCCCGAACGATGCGCTAGTCCAGCTGCACTTGCGGAGACTACAGCAAGGACAGACCGGAGACTTGATCGTGATGACTGAAAAATAGCCGCCGGCCGGGGTAAATTCTTAACGGACGGTAATTTCAACCCGACGATTGCGCGGTTCGTCGGTGTTATCCGGCGTGTGAACCAGCTGGTTGCGTTTGCCGTGTGAAGTGATTTCGATATTCTCGATACGGATATTGCCGCTTGTCAGCAACAGGCTGACTTGCTCAGCCCGTTGCTGTGCCAGAAGCTCATTTTTGTCTGCATCGCCTAACGAAGCTGTAGAAAAAGTCTGTTCATGCTGCATCGTGCCGTGAACCAAAC
>CAYLOK010000011.1:0-67053 GCA_964385275.1 uncultured Gallionella sp.
ACCTGGCTGCCGGACTTTCACCGACATAGTTACGTGCCATGCCCGGCACACACGTAGAAGTAACCGGCGCTGCGCGGCTTTATCGCGCAGCGTCCGCGTTGACTGCCGGGTTATGCGTTTGTTGGAGTAGACGAGATAGCTCTGCGAAGAACTCATTGCGATGAGAAATTCCGTTGCCGTTTAATCGGTGATCCGATTTTGGGTAAACCTTGAGGATGAGATTGTTTTTACCCGCCTCTTTGAATTTCGATTCCAAAAAAAGTGCAGATTTGACGGGAACGCTCTCATCTTTTTCGCCGATGCCGACGATGATAGGAATGTTCAGCTTGAGGAAGTCAGGTAGCGGGTCAATGTCCATAACATCTGACCACCAACGATAGGGGTTGCCGTACCAATCTTTTTCGATGCTGCGAGGATCAGCGGAAATCTTCTTCCAGCCCGACTCGACATCGAACAATATGGCGCCGCTCTGCTTGAGAGTGGCGAGCGATTTACGCATTGAGTCGCCGCCGCTGCCGATGATTGCAAGATGGGTAATTGCGGGGGACAGCCCGGCAACCTTGGTTGCCGGCAACGCACCTTCCGAGACACCAACCAAAACAACATTCTTGAACTTGGGCGCGTTGGTGCCCAATTGTGCCGCAATGAACTCTGAATAGTCGGCGACCCATTGGTCTGGGTTGTTTGCGAGATGAAATTCTCGGCCACAGTCCAGTAGGCCGATAGAGCGGTCAGGCACAAAACGCTTGTTGAGAACGAAAACATGGGCACTAACCGTAAGGCCGTTGACGTAACCAGGCATCACGGACTTCCAACTGGGGCAACCCGTCGCGCCATAGAAGAAGACTGCGGTATCTGGCTGCGAAGCGTTACCGACTGTGAATGAGTAGTAAATGCTTGAACCACCGTCCTTGTACTGAAAGGAAAGGGGAGAAGGCGCTTCGCTGCCGTACATGTGGGCGGTGCGCTGAATGGTCGTGCAGCCGGACAGAGCAAAAACAAGCGAGAACACAAAGAGACTGAGAATACGCATAGGTTTAGTGATTGCGAGACGCATAACGTATAGCGTTTATCTGCCGCGCAGCGCAACTTGAACATGGCGATGAACTCATACGCGGCAGATAAACCTTGTTGGACTGAACCGCCTCCCGGAAAGCGTGAAGGTCTGGTATAGGGGATTGATCTGTTTCTTTCCACCCGATGTGGGCAAATTATAGCCGGGAATTTTGTACTCGGCGTTATAAACGGTCTTTCCAGCGCAAATAACTATCTGATTGGCTGATGATTATGCGCGCATTGGGCTTGACGCAGTGAGAGGACTGACACGCATAGCCAATTCCTCCCCTCCACACTGATTCCGGTGCAGGAAAGCCGCTTCGATTGTTATCCGGGTTTCGCATCACGGAGGTCCCCGACTTTGTTGTAGGGCCACGCCGCCAGGCGCACCTGCCTGTGCGTGTCCGCACGCAGACAGGCTCAAACGGCCATTTCCTGTCAGCACTTCGATCACCCGCAGCCTCCCAGTCTTGCAACACGGGCACACCATCACATCGACTTTCGCCACACGTATCATGAAGTCCCGAGCCGATTCCACAGCACGAGGATTGAGGGCGGGCATTTGCAATGCCTGCCGCGCCGCGCCCAGCTTGACCCCTTTGCAGGCGGGGGCCAGCAACCCGTAGTGGCGCAGGCGCTTGATGCCCTTGGGCAGCACATGCAACAGAAAACGCCGCACAAACTCCGTGCCTTCCAGCCTGCGCATGCGCTTGCCCCCTTTGTCGTCAGCGCGTACCGTGAAGACCACTTGCTCTGCGTCGAGCGGGCGGATGCGTTCATTGCTGATGGCCGTACGATGCGTATAGCGGCTCAAATATTCCAGCACCTGAGCCGCGCCACCCAATGGCGTTTTGGCATAAATCACCCAGTCATGGCGGTACAGCGCCTTTTGCCGTTTGCGCCATTCTGCATCCTGTCCTTGCGGATCGTGTTCGATTTTGCCTTCACGATGCGCGATCGCCAATGCGGCCATGAACTTGCCGCGAAACACCCGTGATAGCGCATGCACGGGAAACAGGAAATCTGGTTTGCGCGCAGGCGTTGACCATTGCCCTTGCGGGTTTAGGGAGCTACTGATTTATTCGGTTTTGTCATTCCCGCGTAGGCGGGAATCCAGTTAAATCAAGGCACTGGATCTCCGCTTTTGCGGAGATGACGAATAAATCAGCACTTCCTTAGCACACCACACGCCATCACCGCGTGAACGTGGAGGTGACGCTGCAGGTCTTGTGTCCAGGTGTGCAGTACCAGACTGAATGCCGGTGAGCCATTCTTGCAACCCATCCACTTCGGGCTGGCGGCAAATTCGGACAGGGTTTGTGCGACAGAACCAAACAGCGTATCGATCACCCAGCGGGAATGAACACCATACAGGCCATTCAGACTGTGAGGCAGGGTAAACACCAGATGCGCGTAAGGCACTGACAATACCTCGGCCAGTCGCCCTTGCAGCCAGGCATCCTTGGCGCGTGTGCCGCATTGTGGGCAATGCCGGTTGCGACATGAGTGGTATTGCCAGTGGCTGTGTCCGCAGGAATCGCAGCTCAAGCGCTGTCCGCCCAGTGCGGAGGTGCGACAGGCAACAATGGCGCGCCACGCTTTGGCCTGCGTGACACTCAGGGTGTGCTGGTCCAGATAGCGATATCCAAACTGGCGCAGCACATCGGCCAGGCTGGTCATGGCCGCATGACCGGTTCCGGCCTATAGCCTGGGCAGACCGGCCAGTAGATCCAGTGGATCTATCTCCTTGGGCGGGTGAAACTGCGGGCTGATCAGATGCAGGTAGCGACTGGTGGTGCTGATGTGGCCGTGGCCCAGCAATTTCTGGATGGTGTACAAATCAACACCGCCTTCGAGCAGATGCGTGGCAAAACAGTGGCGCAGCGTATGAATGCCGCCGACCTTGGTGATTCCCGCCCGTGATCGGGCGCCCTGATAGGCGCGCTGGGCGGTGTTGATATCCACACCTTGCGTCCGGCTGCGATTACAGAACAGCCAGTCGCGCGGATGATAGGCGCAGACATAAAGCCGCAGTTGCGTCAGCAACGTAGGCGACAATAAGGTATAGCGGGTTTTGCCGCCTTTGCCGCATTCTACCCGCGCACACATGCGATCCGGCGCGCTGTCTATGTCTTTCACGCGCAGGGCGCAGACCTCGGATACACGCAGGCCGGTGGCATAGACCGTTTGCAGCAGTACGCGGTGCAGCAGGGATTCACAGGATGCAAACAGCCGGACGATTTCTTCGCGTGCCAGCAGTTCGGGTTGTTTGGCCTGAACTTTGGCCATGGGTATTTGAAAAACGGAGCGCCCTTTACCCAGCACGGATTCAAATAAAAAACGGGCTGCGCACGCGGCCTGATTCATGGTGCTGTAGGAAAGGTGGCAGTCCTTGACCATGTGCAACAGATAAGCCTGAACCTCTTCTGCGCTGTACGTGGCCGGATCGCGCCGATAGTATTTGGCCATCCGATAAATGGCCTCGACATAGGACGCTTGGGTGCGCTTGGCAAAGCCGCGTTGCAGCATGGCATCAAGCATACTCTGGCGTAAGGGTGTCATGATATTCTCCTTGAAAGAAGGGAAAATTCCCCACCGACAAGGTTTCACCTCAACAACCTCAAATGCAAGTCTGGTCCAAAGCAGAATGCGGGGACTGTGGACTCCCGCCACCGCGTCAGCGGTTTAGTTCAACTTAGGGATGTGCTGATTTATTCGGTTTTGTCGTTCCCGCGTAGGCGGGAACCCAATTAAATCAAGGCGCTGGATCCCCGCTTTGCGAGCAGCCGCTTCGCGACTTGCCTGCTTACCCCTCTGCGCGGGGGTGACGAATAAATCAGCGTTTCCTTAGCTCTACCTTGATCAGCACATTGTGCTGCTCGTCAAGCCGTGAGGTGCTGCGCGAGGAAAGGGTCGAATGAGTCTGGTTGCTTTGCTGCCCCAGGCCGCCGAGATTGATCCACTCGCCCAGCCGTCCCGACACGATGCTGGACGTGTTTTGTATGCGCGTGACCGGATAGCCATTCGCCGGATTGTTATTTTGATTCGGTACGAGCGAGTCGTTTTGCGTGCTGATTTCCAGCGTCACCTGATCACCGTTGAGGCGCGGCAACACATAAAAGCCGCTGGCGACTTCGCGGTATTCGGTGGTGTCTATCACCTGCGTTCCCCAGGGGGTTTGTACCACCTGACGTTGCGGCACGGCAACATTCCGGCCGCCCACTACGCGTGCGCGATTGCCCTCCGTCACTTGCAGTTGCTGGGTTTTCTTGTCGTCTTCGAGCGAACGGGTGCTGATGATTCGGGCATTCACGCCGCCTTGCCCGACACTCACGCCGCCCGCATTCGCACCTCCCGGTACGGTGATGCGCGCATTGCGTCCCAAGCCGACGCTGCCTGAAATTTCGGTCAGGCGTTCGACCGTATCGCTGTCCACATCCTGCATCACGGTGATTTTCAGTTGGCGTGGTAAAGTGTCAATATTGTCCAGCAAGCGCCTGACTTGCCCGATGTTGCGCGGGGACGCACGCAGGATGAGTTGATAATTCATGCCGCTGGCCATTTCGTCGTTATCCAGCAAAGGCCGGATGACCGGCAGCAACTCCTCAGCAGTGCGATGTTTGAGGTTGATAATCTCAATTTCATTGGCATATACGCCAGTTACCGGCAACAACATCAATAAAATCAATAGTCTTTTCACAAATTCCCCTTTACAAGCCCAGCCACTCTACCGTAAATTCACACCCATGAAACTGATCCTGACACTTTCCTTACTGCTGTTGAGCGCCTGCGGCACGACGCGCCATGACGCGGTTGCGCCGGTTGCGCCGCGCAACGACGAAGCACAGATGAGCAATCTGGCGATTTATGCGATGAGCCTGTATGACACACCCTACCAGTATGGCGGAAAATCGCGTGTCAACGGTTTTGATTGCAGCGGTTTTGTGCAGTTCGTATTCCAGAATTCGCTGGGATTGCAACTGCCGCGCACCAGCGCCGAGATGAGCCACATAGGCACACCGCTTGCGAGCGGACAATTAAAACCCGGCGATCTGGTCTTTTTCAACACGACCCGCACGCCCAACTCGCATGTCGGGATTTTTATCGGCGAAAACCGTTTCGTACATTCGCCCCGCAGCGGCAAAGCCATCATGATAGCCAAACTGGATGACAAGTACTGGAGCACGCGCTACAACGGCGCACGACGCATTTTATTAAAAAAATAATTTAAAACAAATGCTTACATAAGCATTCTAATGTTATAGCTCAATATTTTAATAGTACCCCGCCGACCTGACCAGCTACTTGAGCGCGCCGTGTTGTAGCATGAATAGGCAAAAGAACCAACCAGTACACCACCAGAGGAAAAAAGCCCGGCATCCGCCATGCTGATAAGTATTTTTGCGGGCCTACCTTTTTCCAGTGAAGCGCCACCGGCATCCAGCATCGCAACAAGACGCTGGCGTTCAGCAAGTATCGCCTTTAACGATGCCCCTTGTGCTTTAGGGAAACGCTGATTTATTCGTCATCCCCGCGCAGAGGGGTAAGCAGGCAAGTCGCGAAGCGGCTGCTCGCAAAGCGGGGATCCAGCGCCTTGATTTAATTGGGTTCCCGCCTACGCGGGAACGACAAAACCGAATAAATCAGCACATCCTTAGCACGTTCAATATCCTGCAACAAAGACTCAGATTCCCGACCAAGGTACTTCTGCTGCGAATTAGCGTTTTTTCTGGTGCGCCACCTTCAGTGCTTCAGCCAGTTGGAACACGGTCATCGCGTAGTAGTCGCTGTGGTTGTATCGCGTGATGACATCAAAGTTATTGAAGCCCAGCCAGAATTCGCGACCCTCTGCCACCGTGTAATCCAGCAAACGCGCCGAGTCTTCCCGTTTTATTTTCGTGCCGGACGTCACACCCGCCGCAGCCCATTCGGCCGGACTGCGCGGCGCATCAAGGGTGCCCAGGCTGCTTTCCTCGGCCACTTGAGCGCGCACACTGACACGCCCGCCTTTAATCCAGCCATAGGCTTTCAGATAGTTCCCCACGCTGCCTATCGCATCGGCAGGCTCGTTGCGCAGATCAATGCTTGAATTCCGATTAAAATCAACTGCATAGTTGCGATAGCTGCTCGGCATGAATTGCGGTATGCCCATCGCACCGGCATAGGAACTCTTCACTTCCAGCAAGTCAAACTGTTGTTCACGCGCCAGCAACAAATAATTTTCCAGTTCATCACGGAAAAACTCCGCCCGGCGCGGGTAATCGAACGCCAGCGTGGTCAACGCATCCAGCGTGCGAAAATTTCCTGTTTTATCGCCATAGAGAGTTTCCACGCCGATCAACGCGACGATGATGGACTGCGGAACCCCATATTTCTTTTCGGCACGTATTAAATCGAGCCGGTGCTTTTTCCAGAAAGCCAAACCATGCCTGACACGATATTGATTGACGAAGGCAGCACGATATTCCAGCCAGGGCTTGCGCGTGGACGGGCGAGAAATGGCCTCGATAATTTCCGGCTTGTGTTCAGCCTGCGCAAACAGCGCTGTCAACTGATCCCGTTTGAAGTCATGCCTGAGCACCATTTCATCAATAAAATCCGGGATGCCGGGCAGCGTCGCTGAAAAAGCCGGCATCGCAAGCAGACATGCGAGCAGCGGGAAAATGCAAAGTGAACGTTTTTTCATGGCAGATATTTTAACCTATGCTCGACAGCTTACTGTCATTGCTGGTAAATTTCGCCCTTGTTTGATATACACATCGGTCAGACCACTGTCCATAACTGTTAAAGGCGTCATCATGACCACAACGACTCAACATCACCGCCTCATTATTCTGGGTTCTGGACCTGCCGGATATACCGCCGCCGTCTATGCGGCACGCGCCAACCTGGGTCCGGTACTCATAACCGGCATCGCGCAGGGCGGACAACTGATGACCACCACCGAAGTGGATAACTGGCCCGGCGATGTGGCAGGCGTGCAAGGACCGGAACTGATGGCGCGTTTGCAGCAGCACGCCGAACGTTTCAACACCCAGATTATTTCCGATCACATCCACACGGCCCGCCTGCAACAAAAACCCTTCATGCTGATCGGCGATGCGTGCAGCTACACCTGCGACGCACTGATTATCTGCACCGGCGCATCAGCGCAATACCTCGGCCTGCCCTCAGAACAGGAATATATGGGACGCGGTGTTTCAGGCTGTGCGACCTGCGACGGTTTTTTCTATCGCGGACAGAATGTGGCGGTGATTGGCGGCGGCAATACCGCTGTAGAAGAAGCGATGTATCTGGCCAATATCGCCAAACACGTCACGCTGGTACACCGCCGCGACACCTTCCGTGCGGAGCGCATCATGGTCGATCATCTGATGGCAAAAGTGGCGGAAGGAAAAATCACGTTGCAACTGAACAGCACACTGGATGAAGTGCTGGGCGACGCCAGCGGCGTGACCGGCATGCGCGTGAAAAATGTGCAAAGCGGCGAAAAACAGGACATCGCCCTGACCGGCGTGTTCATCGCCATCGGCCACAAGCCGAATACCGACATTTTTGCCGGGCAACTGGAAATGAACAACGGCTATATCAGCACGCGCGGCGGTTCGAACGGCAACGCCACGGCAGCCAGCATTTCCGGCGTGTTCGCCGCAGGCGATGTGCAGGACCAAATCTACCGTCAAGCCGTAACCAGTGCGGCGACCGGCTGCATGGCGGCGCTGGATGCAGACAAATACCTGGCCTCTATCGGTAAGCTGTAAACCTGTAGTCCACATGAGTAGCGAATCGGACGGGGATGCTGTTTTGTTCCGTGCTGCTATCGGCATTGTTACGCCGCTGGCAGATCAAAACCGTATCACCCCGCCCGCCGCGACGACCCATGCCAGGATTCGCGCTCCTGCATCACGCCACGCAGTACCCGACACACTATCCGATTGGTCATCCGCCAATTCTCCGGAAGAATTCCTGCGCAACGGCTTGTCGCGCCTGACGTTACGCAAGCTGCGGCGCAGCGCCGTTCAGGACAGTCTGGACCTGCACGGCAACTCCGGCGATGCGGCGCGTAAACTGTTGCAGGAATTTCTGCATGAAGCAGTGCAAAACCAGTTGCGCTGCGTGTTGGTGATCCATGGCAAGGGAATGAACAGCATGGGCGGCGAGGCGGTATTACGCATGCTGACACGTAACTGGCTGACTCAACATCCGCAGGTATTGGCATTTTGCACTGCGTCACCCGGAGAGGGCGGGAGCGGCGCCGTGCTGGTACTGCTAAAAATCATGCCTTAGACTTATTTCCCATCACATAAATCAGATACTCAAAGAACAGCTCACACCATTCCTGGTCGTTGTCCTTGAGCGAGTGCAGTAATTTTTTGACTTGCGCAACCGGCCATTTCGGATTGAATGACACCAGTATATTTTCCGGGTAAATATCAAGCGTTTCTTTTAAACGTTGCGCCATGCTATTGATTCCATTGAACATTAAAGCAAGATCTTTATCCGTATCAATATCGGCAGTCAAATTGCCATACATTTTTGGATGTAGCTTGGTGAACTCAATGAATTTGGTAAGTATGAAGAAAAACTCGCCTTTATTGTCAGCCGTAACTGCATCACCCAGCAGAAAGGGTTGAACTGACAACTCCAGCCAGTAATAGCCCAGCTTGGGGTTGCGATGCTTGGACACACCGATATGACCATTGCGCGCACGAGCCCGCTTGATGCAGTCCTCCAGCAACAATTTCTCGGACGGACGTGTCGCGATTTCCCGACCTTCCAGCACTTCCGGCTTTACCAGAAAAAAATCCGGGAACTCGTCGTAAAACTTCCCGGAATGATTATGCGTGCGATAGTAGGAGTTGAAAACTTCCAGCGCCAACTCGGCATTTTTCTCAATGTCGTAATAGTTTTGATGGCTTTGGTCGGCAGACCTTCTTTGCTGCATAGTTATCCCCTCGGATTTTTCGCATAATTTTAAGTAACGGCAATGATAACCGCAACGGGCCAAAATTGTACCAGTTTCGAACCTTCCCGAATATTTTAACCGGCTGGTGAAACAGGCAACTCATCGCGCATGCGCAGCGCCGCTTCAATATCCACTGACACCACTTTCGACACCCCCTTTTCCTGCATGGTCACACCAATCAACTGTTGCGCCATTTCCATGGTAATTTTGTTATGGCTGATAAACACAAATTGAG
This sequence comes from uncultured Gallionella sp., assembly GCA_964385275.1. Taxonomy (GTDB): domain Bacteria; phylum Pseudomonadota; class Gammaproteobacteria; order Burkholderiales; family Gallionellaceae; genus Gallionella. The sequence continues at coordinate 9,258 of CAYLOK010000011.1, forward strand.
TGTGCAGCGCCATTTTTCGGATCAACGCGCACAGCCGTTCGGTGTTGGTATCGTCGAGCGGCGCGTCCACTTCGTCGAGCAGGCAGAATGGCGCGGGGTTGAGCTGAAACAGAGAAAATATCAGCGCGATAGCGGTCAGCGCCTTCTCGCCGCCCGACAGCAAATGAATGGAACTGTTTTTCTTGCCGGGCGGCTGCGCCATCACCTGCACACCGCTGTCGAGAATCTCTTCGCCGGTCAGCACCAGACGCGCTTCACCACCGGCAAACAGGATGGGGAAAAGTTCCGACAGGTGCTGATTGACCTGATTATAGGTATCCATCAGCAAATCGCGCGATTCGCGGTCTATGCGCCGTATCGCTTCTTCCAGCGTTGCCACCGCCTGTTGCAGATCCAGCGCCTGCGCATCCAGATAAAGCTTGCGCTCGGTCGCGGTTTGCAATTCTTCGAGGGCGGCGAGATTCACCGCGCCCAACGCTTCGATGGCACGATTCAAACGCTGCAACTCGTTTTGCAGGCTGCCGGGTTTGCTGCCGGACAACAGCGGCAATAACGCCTGTTCATCCACTCCCTGCAACTGCTCTGTCCATTGCTCAAAATACAGACGAGCTTCCTGCTCCTTCAGCGTCAGCTCGGTGAGCTTCTCGCGCAAGCCTGCGAGCTGGTGCTCACAGGACATGCGCGACTGTTCCATATCATGCAGATAAGCCGTCGCATTTTCCAGGCTCACGCGCGCCTCATTCAGGGCCAGTTCGGCGCCCTGGCGCACTTCCAGCGCGGCCTGTAATTGCCGTGTTGCCGTATCGTCTTCGCAACCGAGCAGCTCGATGGTCAACTGCTCCAGGTTTTCTTCGGACTGAATGAGAACGGCCATGACCCGCTGAATACTGTCATGAAAATCGGCGATTTTTTCCGAGCAAGTCCGGCAGAAAAAATGCGCTTCCTGCAAGGCGCGTTGCGCCTGCTGTTCTCGCCCGCGCTGTTCGCGCAAGGCCATATCCTGTTTATTCGCCTGGCGCTGCGCCTCATCCAGTTGCGTCTGGAAAACCGCCAGTTCTTCGCGCAGACTCGCCATCAACGCGACATTCTCATGCTGCTGCTGATACTCTATCTCCAGCAACTCCGCCACTTCCTGCATCTCGCGCTCTATCTGCAAGCCACGCTCCGCACTGCGCTCGTACGCCTGATTCAATTTAAGAATCTGCATTTGCAGCGCATGCTGACGTTGCTGCGATTGATTTTCTGCGCTGCGCAACGGCGGGATTTGCACTTCAAGTGCGCGGTGGGCGTTTTCCGCATCGGCCAGTTGTTGCTGCGAGTCGGCAATCGCCAGTTTCTGTTCGCTCGTGTCATGCTCCAGTTGTTCGATCTCGCGTTGCCGGGTCAGCACGCCATGCAGGCTGTCCGGCGCATGGAACAGCAGGCTGTGCCTGCCGATCAGATGACCGTCGGGCGTGACGAACCAGCCGCCCGGCGGCAACTGCTCACGCCGCGCATAGCCCAATGCCACATCGGCCGCAACATAAACAGCAGCCAGCCATACACTTATCGCCGGGAGCACTTGCTCATCCTGGCACTGCACGTAGTTTAACAAAGGCGTCAGCGGCCCTGCCCCTCCACCCGCTGCTACAGACTCAGGCGTACTCAGCTCAAACACCGCCAGCCTGCCCGGCGGCACATCCGGCCAGGCGGCGGCATCCGCCAGGGCAGGCAAGGCCACGGCGTTGAGGCGCTCACGCAATACCGCTTCCAGCGCATTTTCCCAGCCGTTTTCGATATGGATGGATTGCCACAAACGCGGCAACCCGTCCAACTGATGCTGTCGCAGCCATTCCTTGAGCGACTTATCGTTATCCAGTTGCCGCTGCAATTGCTGCAAGGCATGCAAACGCGCTCCGCTCTGCGCCAGTTGGCGTTCCTGCTGATGCAAGGCGGCGCGCAGTTGCTGTCGCAGGCTGTCCGCCTGTGGCAGTTGTTTCTGCAAATGCGCCAGTTTTTCCTCTTGTTCCGCGCGCGCCATTTCCAATTCGACCCATTCCTCCTGCGCCTGTTGCAGTGCCGCGCCATCGGAACGAGGCAGATTGTCCTTCTCCAGCAACAGGCGCGAGCGGCGCGACTCCATCTGCTGAACATTGCGCTGCACGTTGGCAAACCGGGTATCGGCCAGTTGCAGTTGCTGTTGCAATTGCAACTGTTCCCGCTGCAATCCGTTGTAGCGTTCCAGCGCACTGCGCGCCGCCTCCTCCGCCTGCGGCAGGTTCTGCTCCTGTGCATTTTCCTCAGCCTCAACCAGCTTGACCGCCGCCTCCTGCTGCTGATGCATCCAATGATCCCGTGTAGCAATGGCGGTTTGACGTTGCTGCCGTTGCTGTTCGATTTGCCGTTGGCTATTGCCGATTTGCTGCTGTAGTCGCTGCTGTTGCGAGGCGGCATGCTTGATCTGCTGTTCCAGCCGCGCAATTTCGGCATTTGCACCGTATAGCTCGCCCTGCCTTGCGTGCAGCGTATCGGATAGCCGGCAATGACCGTTGCGTTCCGTTTCCAGCCGGTTTTCGATTTCGCGCAAACTCGCAGTCCGTGCCTCCAGTTCAGTGCGCATTTGCTCAATGCTGCGTACAAAACCTGCACGCGAAACAGCGGCTTCCTGTTTTTTTACCAGCCAGAACAAGTGTTGCGCAGTATCGCGCCTGGCTTCCAGTTCACGATATTGCCGCGCCACTTCGGCTTGTACGCCCAGATGCAGCAGTTGCTTATCCATTTCCTGCACAATGTCACCGATGCGCAGCAAGTTGTCGCGCGTGTCGCCCAGCCGTTGCGCCGTCTCGCGGCGGCGGTCGCGGTATTTGGAGACACCCGCCGCTTCTTCGAGGAAAACGCGTAATTCCTCCGGTTTGGCCTCGATAATGCGCGAGATCATGCCTTGCTCAATGATGGCGTAGGCGCGCGCACCCAGACCCGTGCCGAGAAAAATATCGGTAATGTCGCGGCGGCGCACCTTCTGATTATTGATGTGGTAACTCGATTCGCCGTTGCGCATCAGCACGCGCTTGATGGAAATTTCCGCATAACCTGACCACTGACCAGCCGCACGGCCCAGCGAGTTATCGAAAATCAGTTCTACACTGGCGCGCGCCACCGGCCGACGCTTGCCGGAACCGTTGAAAATCACGTCCTGCATGGTCTCGCCGCGCAATGCAGAAGCTTTCGACTCGCCCAGCACCCAGCGCAGCGCGTCGATCACATTCGACTTGCCGCAGCCGTTCGGCCCCACCACGCCGACGATCTGACCCGGCAGATGAATGTGCGTGGGGTCAACGAAGGATTTGAATCCGGCTAACTTGATTTGAGAAAGGCGCAATTTGGCGGTCACAGCGATATAATGCCCGCCATATTAACTGAAGCAGGACACCTCACCAAATGACAACTCGACCCGGCAAAGCACTGGAAACCTTTCCCAACCCCAATCCGCAACGCGATTACCACATCCACATGGAGATTCCCGAATTTACCTGTCTGTGCCCCAAGACCGGCCAGCCGGATTTTGCCACGCTGGTTCTGGATTACATCGCCGATCAGCAATGTGTGGAATTGAAGAGCCTGAAGCTGTACATGTGGTCGTTCCGCGAGGAAGGGCATTTCCACGAAGATGTCACCAACCGCATTCTGGATGATCTGGTCGCCGCCACCGCCCCGCGCTTCATGCGCCTGACGGCCAAGTTTTACGTGCGCGGCGGCATCTTCACCAATGTGGTTGCCGAACATCGCAAAGAAGGCTGGCAACCCGCGCCGTTTGTGGAATTAAGCCAGTTTGGCAGCCAGTCCAATACACGCGGCTAAAATCAAAAAACCTTAAAAAAAGGTTTTTAGAACAACCCGGCTTCAAATTCGGCAATCGGCACCGGCCTGCCGAACAGATAACCCTGGAAGGCGTGGCAGCCGCGCAGCTCAAGGAACTCGCGTTGCGCCTCGGTCTCCACACCTTCCGCAATCACGCTCAGCCCCAGCATCTCGCTCATCACAATGATGGTCTGTACGATGGCGGCATCGTTGGGGTCGTGGACGATGTCGCGCACAAAAGACTGGTCTATCTTGATCTGGTCCAGCGGCAGGCGTTTCAAATATTGCAGCGAGGAATAGCCGGTGCCGAAATCATCCATCGAGAAGCTCACGCCCAGAGATTTGAGTTCGCGCATTTTGGTGATGGTGTCTTCGACATTCTCCAGCACGACGCTTTCCGTCAATTCGAGCTTGAGCAACGCGGCCTGAATGCCTGTTTCCGCCAGAATGCACTGTACGTTGGCAACAAAATCCGGCCTGCGGAACTGTTTCGCGCTGACGTTCACGGCCAGCGTCAGGTCGCGGCTGCGCGCATCGTTCTGCCAACTTTTTATCTGTAGGCACGCAGTACGCAATACCCAGAGCCCGATAGGAACGATGCTTCCCATCTCTTCGGCCAGTGGAATAAATTGTGCGGGCGAAACCAGACCGCGCTCGGGATGTTGCCAGCGCAGCAGCGCCTCCGCACCCAGCGGGCGACGCAAACTGTCCACTTGTACCTGGTAATAAAGCTGGAACTGTTGTTTATCGAGCGCGTGACGCAGCTCATCTTCCAGCTCGATACGCGCCTCAATCGCAACCTGCAAGGCCGGATCGTAGAAACGTATGGCATTCCGTCCTGCGGCTTTGGCCTGATACATCGCCGTATCGGCATGTTTCAGTATCGCCTCCATGCTGTTTTCATGCCCCAAAAACAGCACCACGCCGATACTGGGCGAGGTGTAAAACAGATGCTCATTCAGTTGATACGGCAATCCCAGGGTACTGCGTATCTTTTCGGCCACTATATCCGCCTGTGTCGCCGCTTCGGCTTGCAGCCCGCTCAGCGACTCCAGCACCACCACAAACTCGTCCCCGCCCTGACGCGACACCGTATCGCCGTCACGCACACAACTGTTCAACCTGTCGGCCACCTCCACCAGCAACATGTCGCCGACATCATGCCCCTTGCTATCGTTGAGCGTCTTGAAATTATCCAGATCAATGAACAACACCGCACCATGCTGTTGATTGCGCGCTCCGACCGCAAACGCCTGTTGCAGCCGGTCCAGCAACAGACGGCGATTCGGCAAGCCGGTCAGGGGATCGAAGAAAGCCAGCTGGTGTATCTGCGCCCCGGTTTTTTTCTGCTCGGTAATATCGTCGTAGATACCCAGTACGCCAATCACGCTCCCTTGTGCATCGTGCAAAGGCACCTTGGAAGTGCGCAACCAGATTTCTTTGCCATCCGGCGTGGTTTGCGGCTCTTCAAAAGCCAGTTTCGGCATATCGGAGGCCATGGTGCGCCTGTCATCTTCGCGATAAAGCGCTGCCTGATCGCGCCAGCCCATCTGAAAATCATCCCGTCCGATCAGCTCCGGCGGGCTGCTTAATCCGGCATCGCGGGCAAACGCGGTATTACAGCCCAGATAACGCGACTCACGATCTTTCCAGAATATCCGCAACGGCGCATTCTCGATCACGGTATGAAGCATGTCATTGCTTGCCTGCAAGGCCTGCTCGTTGCGCTTCTGTTCGGTCAGATCGATGAAAAAGGACAAGGTTCGCGGTCCCTCCGGCGTTTCCATCCGTTTCGCCGATACCAGCATCGGAAATTCCGTGCCATCCCGGCGCAACCCCATCGTTTCATAGAGATTTTCCACCGGCAGCCCGAGGGCGCGCCTTTTGACACGTTCTGACACGGCCTCCCTGCTTTGCGGCGCAATCAGTTCCAGCAGTGGCTTGCCGCGCAGCTCGGTCAACGCGTCGTAACCGAACATCTTGAGAAAAATCTGGTTCGCATTGACAGTCACACCATCACTGGATATCCCCACGCCTATCGGACTTAGCTCGATCAGCGAGTTAAAAATAGACTCGCTCTGACGCAGCGATTGCTCGGTTTGTGCCTGTTTTTCAGCCGCCAGGGCAAGTTGGGCATCGTTGCTGCTGCACAGGACAATCGCCTTTGCCAGGTGCGCAAGAACCGGCTGCAACATCTGCTTCAGCGGCAACCGGGTCTCGGGCTTGTCGGCAGCGAGCAACACAATAATCCCGGTGTGATTAATGGGAAGTGTGAGGCAGGAACGATAATTCGCCAGCCCCAGTACCGGAAATATCGGCTCGTTCTGAACCACTCCGCTGCCGATGGGCCGACAAACCAGCTCACATGGCAACTCGACCTGTTTTCCGATCAGACCAATCAGCTCGTAATCACCCACCGCCGCGTCTATTTTCGCCTTGATCTCGGTGCAGGCCCGGTCACAATGAGCCATATCGAGGCAAACGAAACCCGCCGAATACGAAGTGTGATACAGCAGGCGCTGCAAGGTGCGCGTCAACAGCGGCTTGAGACGGGTCTCGCTGCCTATGGTCACGACCAGGTCATATAGCACCGGCAGGATTTCATCGCGCTCCATGGTTACCAGCGCGCGGCGACCAGCGTCGCATTGTGGAACAGCGGATAGCCGTGCAGCGTCGAGCCGCCGATCTCGCCCAGCGACAACGCGCCGCCGACCTGTGCCGCACGGGTTTCTTTGACAAACTCGCCCAGTTCGAGCGTGGCCTGTTCGATGCCCAGATGCATGCGCCGCCCCGCACAATAGAACAACAGCAATTCGTTGCCCGCCGGATCGCCGTCAAGCTCGTTCAGTCCATCAACCAGCACGCGCAAAGTCTCGTGGCTATCCACCGACGGGCGCTCCAGCAACGTCAGCACCGCATTGGCCGGAACCTCGCCGACGCAGAATAATCCGCTGTCATCGGCCAGCATCACCGGAATGCGCACCACCACGTGGTGGTTGGCGCGAATGATGCCGAAGGGGAAATGCACTGCATGCTGGTAAAAGTTATCTTTATTGATTTCCACGCCGTATTGCGCGCGTACCAACTCCTGGTACACCTCAAAAGCGGGACGCCAGTCAATTTGCGAAATCTTGTTACCCTCGGTCGAAGTCGCATACACGGTACGCTGCGGCGCGCGATAGCCGTGTTCCAGAATCGCGCCCTTGTGCGGCTTCAACAGCATCAGCAACAGACCGTTTTGCACTACCCGCTGTCCGTCAAACAGGCAGGGCATGGGCTGAAAAGTCTCGCTGCCCGCATTGGCGCCGACGTAATGGACGCGATTGGCCAGATTCAAATAAAGGGCATCGAGCAGCGTGCCGATATTGGGCAGCATCGCATCAAACAGCATGAACAAGGTGATGTCGGGAAGATGATCAATCTGCTCGCGCAGTTCGGCAGCAATGTTTTCTGCAACCTGCTCCGCCTCCACACCGCCGCCGTTGGGCAGATTATCGTACAACGCGTAATAGGGCATAGTCTCGAAGCCCAGCAGCCACACGCCTCCGGTAAGGAACTCGCCGTCCTTGACCAGCGCGGGAAAGATGCCTCCAACCAGCGGCGCCTTGCTCCGCCCGCAGGCTGTTTGCAACATACTGACGTTTTCCTTTTCAGCTTCCGGCAGCAAGGCGCACACGCCCAGTCCGGGATAAATCGCCTGCCACTGTGCCAGGACCGCCTCGACGGAAGCCTCATCCGGCGCAGCCAGATACCGCATCATGCTGCTCTTGCCCATGTTCCTCCCTTTCAAACCGGATAACGGTATTCCCGGAAAAAAGTAACCCGGCGATTCTATACGGGAGGAACATCTAATACCAGCAGGCATTACGTAATCTAAGGAAGGGCTGATTTATTCGGTTTTGTCATTCCCGCGCAGGCGGGAACCCAGTTAAATCAAGGCGCTGGATCTCCGCTTTCGCGGAGATGACGAATAAATCAGCGTTACCCTAAAGCTGATGCGGGCCGGTTTCTTTCAACAAATACTGCACCAGAGATCTCAGTTTTGCGGGTTTGACCGGCTTGTGCAGCAAGGGGTATCCGGCGGCATCCGCCAATTTCAGGACTGCCGGACGGGGATCGCCGCTAATCAGAATACACGGTGTCAGCTTGCCCAGGTGTTGACGCACCGATGCAATAACATCAAGGCCGGTCGCATCATCGCCCAGCCGATAGTCGCTGATAAGCAAATCCCAAACGGCCCCCTCGCCGAGCAGACTTTGCACGGCTTCGAGCGAAGAGGCCGCTGACACTTCGTATCCCCAGGAGGCGAGCAGCGTTGTCGTGCTATCCAGCACCAGCGCATCGTCATCCACGATCAGCAATCTTTTTCCTGCCAACGGCGAACTATCGCTGTGTTGCCCGGATGCAGATAATGCAGTAACGCCTCCCGCAACAGGATAAACAGCGGGTTCTGGAGCGGCGGCAAGCTCCAGTGCGAACAAGGATCCCTGGCCGGGCGCCGAGCGTAATTCAATGCGATGACCGAGCAACTTGACCAATCGGTCAACGATGGCCAATCCCAGCCCTGTTCCTTTCTGTGTATCCAGCTGGTGGTGATCCAGCTGGAAAAATTCACGGAAAATATTGGCGTGGTCGGCTTTGGAAATGCCTATGCCGTTATCGCGCACTTCAATGCGCAACTGGTCGCCACGCTTCCTGCAAGCGATCAGGACAATGCCGCCCGGCGGGGTATAGCGTAACGCATTGCTCAACAAATTGATCAATATGCGTTCCAGCAGAACGTGATCGCTGATTACATACCCGTGACAAGGTCGAACCAGCAACCGGATATTTTTCAGGCGTGCCAGCATCTGAAAATCTGCCATGATCCGTTCCAGAAGTGCGGACAAATCACAGACCTGCTTCTGCGGCACGACCACCCCCGCATCCAGTTTGGAAATATCAAGCAAAGCATTTATCAGTGTAGAAACCGCATCGACAGAGTGTTCAACTTGCCCGATCAACTGCTGCGGCTCCTCGCCGGAAATCTTGCGCCGCAACTCGGCGAGATATAACCCCAGAGCGTGTATCGGTTGGCGCATATCGTGACTGGCCGCCGCCAGAAAGCGGCTCTTGTTATGATTGGCGCGTTCGGCGTCCTCCTTTTTTTCGCGTAATTCAGAGGTCGCTTCAGCTACCCGACGCTGCAAAAACGCACGTTCTTGCAGCAATTGTTCCGCCATGTCATTAATGCCGCGCTCCAGGGTACTCAGCTCGGTTATGCGCGTAAATACGGAAACGCGCGTTTCAAGATTACCCTTGCCTATCGTCTGTATGGCCTCGCTCAGTTTGCGGATAGGATTGGTAATACAGCGACCAGCAAGACGTATCAGATAAAGCGCACAAGAAAAAAACAGCAATGTCGCCAGTGTGGTGTAAATCAGCATCTGGTTCTTGATTTTCAGTACGCGCGCATTACTCATTTCCACGATGGCCGCACCCACGTGCAGAACGGCCGGGCGCACATCCAATTCATTCGCCTCCAATTCATTCAGTACCACTTGCACCGGAATGATGGGTTGATAAATCCACAAGCCATCGTGATTGTGACGTATCGTGGCCAGCAAATTGACTGAGTTTTTAACTTCGCGGATGCGATTAAATTGGGGCTGATTTTTGAAGTCGCCCGCTTCGACGCTTGCATTTGCAAATGAACCGGAAAGTCCGCCAGCCGCTATCATGGGTTCGGAAGAGGCATTCAAAATGACGATTCCACGCACATCGGGCTCCTGCAAAACAGCGTTGGCGATGTTTTGCAGAAACGGACGGTTATTCGAAAATACGCCGTATTCACTGCTGGAAGCCAGCTGGCGTGCGATAAGTTTGCCGCGTTCCAGCAAGCCGTTGTCCAGATCGGAGAAACGGGTATGCAGGAAAAACGCTTCCAGACTGACCGTCATGACCAGCATTGGGATGAGTGTCAAAAAAGTGACTTGCTGGCGAATACTGTAGCGCTTCCTCGTCAATGTCACGCCGCCTCCGCCCCCGGCGAGGTGAGCATGGGCAGCAATACAACCGTCCGCGCCGATAAAACCTGTATCTGGCGACTGGCGGCAAAACGCCTGCGGCAACTTGTTGCCAGACGCAAAAAAACGGGAAAATTCATAAAAAGAGTCACGCTGTTTAAAGCCGGTAATAAAGACACGCCGCGAAACTTGTCGGCTGTGCCGGTTGCAGTACCGGCAGCCTCATTGACCCTTATCGCCAATGCGGCTGCCATGCTGCGTTTTTCCGGGAAACGATCAATTACACCAGCTGGATATTGGCAGCTTGCCGGCCCTTGGCGCCTTGCGCCACCTCAAAACTGATTTTTTGGCCTTCCTTGAGTGACTTGAAACCATTTATGTTGATTGCGGAAAAATGTGCGAACAGGTCATCGCCCCCATCGTCGGGAGCGATAAAACCAAAACCTTTTTCGTCGTTGAACCATTTAACTGTACCTGTTGCCATGTGACTATCTCCTTGCTTTAAAAAATTAAAATTTTCCCGCTACTCACTTAATGCTGCCGCCCTGTTACCCCCTCTTCTTCCACCCCCCGATGAAAGAAGAGAGGGACAAGGCAGACATTGCGCGATGCTTATTTAACCGCACCGAAACAGTCTTCACGCCAGAGGCAGTCCCCCCGATCACATTCGCCATCGTACGCAGTGGCATAACAGTCGAAGTTGCCTTCATCTGTTTGAATGGATTTAATCAAATCTATTTTTGAACGTTTGCCCGGATTGATGCCGTGCGACTTGGCAATATTGCGTATGACTTCCAGTTTCACAATGCTTTTCCCTCGGAAAATTGCAGACTTGGTTAATAGGAAAAACACTATTGATGCGTCGCTTTGGCGACGCTTTCAAGGGGGCTGATTATGCACAGATCCATTCTGACAGCACCATCGGCGGATGCTGATTCTGCACCTATGCAATGCTTATTGATTATAGGAATTTTCCTAGTGCGGCAGGAGACGGGGAGAGCGCAGCGAGGAGTCGTGTGGTGTCCATAGTTGAGGCTATGAACACCACGGCGAGATAAGAATCAGTCCTGGAACAGCTTATGATCGACAGCATAGCGCACCAGATCCGCCGTGCTGCCAAGTTTCATTTTTTCCATCAAATGCAGCTTGTGCGTACTCACGGTCTTGTTGCTGATAATAAGCTGATCGGCAATTTCATTGACCCGTTTGCCGACAACCAGCAGGCTGAACACTTCAAATTCCCGGTCTGAAAGCAGTGCATGCGGCGCGCGCTGTTCGGGAAGCAGAGTGTCAAATGCCAGCTGTTCGGCCAGGACCGGATCAATATATTTGCCGCCGCCGGCTACGCGGCAGATGGCTTCCAGCAGAATTTCCGGGTCGCTGTCCTTGGAAATAAAGCCCGCAGCCCCTGCCTTGATCGCGCGGGCCGCAACCTGCGGCTCGTTGTGCATACTGTAAACAAGAATAGGCAAAGCCGCACGACACGCCTTGACGCGCCCGATCAGGTCCATGCCACTGACACCCGGCATGGTCAGATCCAGCAGCAGCAAATCAAAAATTGCCGTGCCATGCAGCTGTTGAATCACCCCCGGGCCATCGACTGCCTCTGCTGCCACCTTGATGTCAGGGCGCAAGGCAAGAATTTTTTTAATTCCTTCACGCACAATGGCGTGATCGTCGGCAATCAACAGATTAATCATTAATTCTCCTTCCCGGGTGAGTTTGAAATATTGGAATGCGGACGGAAACGACCGTCCCTGCCGATGGTGTGCTGGCAATTTCAACCTTGCCACCCAGGGCAATGGCACGTTCGCGCATCCCCATCAAGCCAAAAGATTTTTTCGCCGACCTGGCGGCAGAATCGAAGCCTTTGCCGTTATCGCGCACTTCCACGGCAATGTCGTCTTCGCATTTTCTGACCGTGATTTCAACACTGCTCGCACCGGCGTGACGCGCCACATTGGTCAGCGACTCCTGCACAATGCGAAACAGCGCCACGGTACGCGCATCATCCAGTCCAACCGGTTCATCGACGACGCGCAGTGTACACGCTGTATTGGTACGATCGGGAAATTCATCGCACAGCCACGCGATGGCGGGAACAATTCCCATATCCAGCGATGCCGGACGCAAATTAGCGGTCACATCGCGCACCCCCTGAATGGATTTATCCACCAGCACCAGCATGTCTTGTATCTTGCCCATCAGCAGCGGGTCGCGTTCGCCAAACTCGATGCGCAACAACGAAATATCCATGCGCAGCGCCGTCAAAAGCTGTCCCAGCTCATCATGTACTTCGCGGGCGATACGCTTGCTCTCCGCTTCGCGCGATGCTGCGCCCTGAGCCGCCAGTTCGCGCAATAGCTGGTGGTATTCGCCGAGTTTGTTCTCTGTGCGCTTGCGCTCTGTGATGTCGCGCACGGTGGCCAGCACAAATAATTCATTTCCCAACGCCATTCTGGTCAGCAACACATCGGCGGAAAACGGCTGTCCGTTCAGTCGCCGGTGTTCCCATTCGAAAGAGCATGAACCCTCACGCATGGCGGTTGCGATCATTTCCTGCGCCTTCAAGCTTGACAGACGTCCGTCCGGCTGGCGCTCCGGCGAAATTTCCCACGGTGCAAGCGCGGTAAATTCGTCCATACCGGATGCACCGAACAATTTAAGGGTCGCTTCGTTCGCTCCGGTGAATTTCCACAAGGGTGGCGCCAGTGTCATCAGGGCATCGCGCGAGCTTTCGAACAGCACCTGATGTTTGAGCGCGCTGCTCCGCCGTATCTCTTCTGCCTGCTTGCGTTCGGTGATGTCACGAAAAATACCCACGAGATAAACCTTGTCGCCAATATTCACAGGGACCGCCGTGACATCAGCGTAAAACACCGACCCATCCTTGCGCTTGACCGGTATGTTTTCGGCAAGTTTGGCCTTGCCGCGCAACAACGCTTCAAACCGTTCAATAACGTGAGGCAAATCCGGCAACGGGTGAATATCAGAAACACCGAGTCGAACGAGTTCTTCATGGCTGTAACCCAGCATTTGGCAGATCGCCGGATTGCCGCTGAAAAACTGCCTGGTCTGGGCATCCGCCAGCAAAATCCCGTCGAGTGTACATTCAAAAATGACACTCAGTTTTTCCTCCGACTCACGCAACAAGGTTTCCGCACGATTGCGCTCGGTGATGTCGGCTGCCAATCCGATCAATCCGATGGTGCGTCTTTCATGGTCATACAGTTTTACCTTGGTAATCTCAAGCAAATGCGCTTTGCCATCAACAAAAGGCAACCATTCCGCCGAAACATGAATGCCCTCCCGTTCGAAACATTCACAGTCGGATTTTATGCAACTGGCCGAGACCGGTGGCGGCAGAAGCTCGGAATAATGGTTTACGGTCAGAAACCGGCTTTCCGGAATGCCCACCGCATTACAGAAGGTTTTATTGATAAATTTCAGCTTGTTATCAACGCCCAACATCCAGATGCCTATCGGCGCATTGTCGAGTACCGACTGAAGCATCAGCCGCTCGTCATCCAGCGCTCGCCTGGATTGCTCGATCTCGGTTGCCATACGCCTGCGTTCGCTGAAATCGGTCAGCACGATGCGCACAGAGTGAGCGCCTTTGCCGGTTTCCACGTGCAGGCAGTCCATACGGGCAAGCAGAACCGAACCGTCGCCGCGCTGGAGCACCAGTTCGCAACTGTGGGTGCCGTTGTTTTTCAAGGCTTCCATAAAATGCACGTGCCACTGGCCGATGTATTCAGGTGCGATGAATCTGGAAAAGCGGCTGTCGAACAGCTTTTTGCGCTCTACACCGAGCAACCTGGCGCCGGTAAGATTGATCTCGGAAATCATGCCCTTGTCGGTAAGGGTAAGATAAGCGACCGGAGAAAAATCATAGAGATCCATGAAACGGTCGCGTGATTCCTCCAGCGTAACCTGGGTCTGGCGCAGGTTTTCATTCTGCATTTCCAGCTCGATCTGATGCACGTGCAGCGAGTGTAAAAGCTCCCCGGCAGGACGGCCCGGCGGCACGATTTTCTGCCCGGCACGGGCGAGTCCTTCATCAACGGCTGCACGCAAATCGGCGCTATCGCGTCGCTCGACTTCACCCGGATTTTTATTGCTCATTTTCGCTCCATTAACGTGAAACTCGCGCGGCGATTCATTTCGGAAAACAGCCTGAAGTTGATCTGCTTCTCCAGCCTGAAAAAATGCGGTTGGCGGCAAATATACTCTAATTCCGGCCTGCGCGGTCAGTGGAGCGTCTCGATTGGGAAGAGATTAACCCGGATTATTCATTAGCTGAATTTAACCCAGATTATCCATTGGCATCATAACTCGTCATTCCCGCTTTCGCGGGAATGACGCCCCTAATGGATTATTTGGGTTTAACCCTTCCCCACCCCTCCCCTTGCGGGTAAGGGGGGAGTTGGAGGGGGATGCGGGAAGAATTTCCCAATGGATTGTTTGGAATTAAGGAATGGCTGGTTCTTGTGCGGTCCGGGCGTGCAACTGGAATCGCCGCCCATCCGGCACGTTCAGGTGTTCTGAACGACGATCTTGGGGAAGGCTGCGCTGTGGTCCTGCGCCATGTCCGCCACCTTGACCGCGATGCGTCGCGCAATCTGCTTATAGACGCGGGCAATGTTGCCCTCCGGGTCAGCCACCACGGTCGGCATACCGGAGTCGGCCTGTTCGCGTATGCGGATGTCCAGCGGCAATCCGCCCAGAAATTCGCTGCCGTAATCGGCGCACATTTTCTCGCCGCCGCCCGCTCCGAAGATATGCTCTTCATGTCCACACTGAGTACAGATATGCGTACTCATATTTTCGACGATGCCGACGATTTTAATGCCCACTTTTTCAAACATCTTCAGCCCCTTGCGCGCATCCAGCAGCGCGATGTCCTGCGGGGTGGTGACGATTACCGCGCCCGTGACCGGCACTTTTTGCGCAAGCGTCAACTGGATATCGCCGGTGCCGGGCGGCAAATCCACCACCAGATAGTCAAGGTTGTCCCACTTGGTCTGATGCAGCAACTGATCGAGCGCCTGCGTGACCATCGGGCCGCGCCATACCATCGGCGTATCCTCGCCATCAATCAGGAAACCGATAGACATGGCCTGAATTCCATGATTGCTCATCGGTTCCAGCCTGTTTCCGTCCGCAGAATTGGGCTGGCCGGAAATACCCAGCATGGTTGGTTGCGACGGCCCGTAGATATCCGCATCCAGCACACCGACTCGCGCGCCCTCGGCTGCCAGCGCCAGCGCCAGGTTCACTGCGGTCGTGCTCTTGCCCACGCCGCCCTTGCCGCTGGCCACGGCGATAATATTTTTCACGCCCTCTACCAGTTTCACACCGCGCTGTACCGCGTGCGGCACGACTTTGCTGGACACGCTGGCGCTGACTTTACCCACACCCGGCAAGGCGGATGTCAGATGCGCTTCGACCATCGCCTTGATCTCGCCCCATACACTCTTCGCCGGATAACCGAGCAGAATATCCAGCGAAACATCGTTACCATTGAGCTTGACGTTTTTCACTGATTTCCCGTTCACAAAATCTTTTTTAGTGTTCGGGTCGATCAGGTTCTTCAATGCATTCTGTACATCAATTTCGGTAAAACTCATCATTTACTCCTGTTTGATAAAGGCTCGGGACGCTCCCGAATTCAGTTGACTAAAACAGTCGGCATTGTAACGGATGTACGCTGTTCTGCGAAAGATAAGCTTCAGCCGTGCCGGATGCGCTCCGAGCGCTGCCGAACCTGCCCTTCACCCCCTTCCTGCCAATCCGAGTTTAATCGTCGCCCGGTCCGGGCGCCGCTTCACGCACTTCGTTGAGCAAATCTTCGGCATGCAGTTCCGAATCGGCATGAATCATTTTAATAAGGGCGGTCGATCCCCCGGCAAGTTCGGCACGCAACTGTTTGACTCTCGCCGATGCTTCACGATAACTATCGTGCTGCTCCAGATTTTTCAGGAGCCGTATGGGCTGCGCGGTGATGCGATAGATAAAGTAAGGCATGGTTAACTCGTTTGCTTCCTGTCAAAGTAGTGCTGCGTTACGCTTCGGGACGTTTCAAAAAAGTGATGACGCTGGAACCGGGGGCATTTTTACTGACGCAGCTACCTTCGCCGACTCCGGCATCCTGCTCGGCTTCGTGCAACAGATTGATGACATCCACATAATGCTTCTGCTTCACCATCATCAGCGCTGTGTATCCTCCCTCATTGCGCGCCTGCACGTCGGCGCCCGCTGTCAGGAGAGCCTCGACCACATCGGTTTCACCGTATCCCGCAGCCAGCATCAGCGGTCGTACACCATAGCTGACGGGCGCCTCGATGTTGGCTCCGGCGGAAATCAGTGTTTGTACTACGTCGGCAAACCCGCGCTTCAACTCGGCGTTAAAAACCGCTCTGCTCAGCGGTGTCCAGCCGCGTTCATTGCCGGCATTGATGTCTGCGCCCGCTTCGAGCAGCGCCTTCACCACAGGCAAATCGCCTCTGTACGAAGCCAGCATCAACAGCGTATCCCCTTCTTCACCGCGAGTATTGACATCTGCACCGGCGGCCAACATCTGTTGCACCGCCGCAATCTCACCCGCTTTCACCGCTTCAAGCAACTTTGTAAACATGCGCTTCTCCTGACTGGTATCACTCAACGAACCGGTGATCTGGCTCGTTGCACAGACTATTTTTTTAGCGTTTTTTGTAATGCATTACGAATCGCTTCCGGCGAATCCATGATATTCATAAAGCTGTTCTTGCCCATCATGCTCAAGTCGGGAAAATTGATCGCGATACGGAAGCGGGCATACAGCGCATAGACCTTGTTACCCGATACCAGCACCTCGTAGGGCAGATGCGCGGCAGACTTCAGATTGCGAAAATCAATCTCGTTCATGATGAACTGATCGTCCATGTATTTACCTTCGCCGCTGCCCTTCATTGCCACGCCAAAGACGCTTTCCTTCTTGCCCGGAACATCGACGCGATAGACTCTGGATACGCCGTTTTTGTTGTTCGCCAGTTTCGCATCCACCGCTTGCACCGCCTCTTCATAGCTGCCGTATTCAGCCAGCACGCTGGGTTCGTCGAAGTATTCCATGCCTATCATGTAATGGTATTTGCGCGCCTGTTTCGCGGTCATGCCCTTGGCGGAGCCGAACTCTTCCATCTTGCCCAGCGTGCTCGCCAACGAGGCTGCCACACTGCTCAGATCACCGCTCATGCGATAAACATTGGCCATATACACCGGATTGGTATAACTAACCTGTACTTCATTACCGGCTTCGCTGACCGACACCCGCTGCACCGCACCATAGCCGCCCTGTTCCGACGCGGCGGCATTTTTCTTCAACTCATCGTTAGTGACGATGATGATATTGACTCCGGCATAAGGGGTATATTCTCCGGCCACGGTGTATCCGCCCCCCAGCAATGCGGCTTTCACCTGAGCGGATTTATTGGCGACCGTCCCGGCACTCTTCGAGGCCAGCACAAAAGGTTTGAGCAACACGTCGGCGGCCTGCGCACCCGTCGTTACGAACATCAGCAATGCAGACAGCAACATACTCTTGAATTTCATCGTGTTTCTCCTTGCTTGGGGTTGGTTTGCGGGTAATTACGGGTAAATATTTTCATCTCGCCTGAAATAAACTGATCCTATTTGGTTATCGCCACAGCAACACGCGTCTTGGGCAGGCCAAGACCCAGAAAAAACGGCTCGGCAACAAGCAATGCCGATTCGGGCCCGGCAAGATAAATATCTCCTTGAGCAAGTTCGGCATCGCTGCCGACTATCTCGTTAAGCTGGTCCAGCAGACTCTCTTCGCGCTTGCCGCTTACTGCGCGTAAATCGAATCCGGCGATGTGTTCGACATAGTGGAAGTTATCCAGCGCATCGGCCCACGCGCGCGCCACATTCGGCAGATAAATATTTTCCCGATTTGATCCTATCCAGTGCAGATGGATAGTCTCCGCATTCAGTGACATGGCATGTTCGATCAGGCTCTTGACCGGCGCAAAACCGCCGTCGAACGCAAAAAAGTACAGCGCACGCGGAGACTTCTCGTACAAAATAAATTCGCCCTGCGGCCCTTCCACTTCGACCGGCTCGTTGCATTTGAGACGATCAAAAACATAGTCTGAAAACAGATTGCCGGGCTGCCTGCGCAGATGAAACAGCAGGTTGCGATCATCACACGGGCAACTGGCAACCGGCAGTTCGGCAGTAAAGGACAGGCCGACACGCAAAGTCACGCTCTGCCCCGCAAGAAAACGCAGACGCTGGGTGCGCGGCGTTTGCAGGTGCAGCAGTAGCATGTCTGTGGCGAGAGCATCAATTTTTTTCACCCTGGCGGTTATTTGCTGAAAGGGAATATCCTGCACGCTGTCCGCCACCGGGGCCTCAAGCACCACATCGCTGACCGCCGTATTGCTGCACAACAGGACATAGCCCTGGCTTTTTTCTGCCTCAGAAATGACGAAATCATGATTAAGCGTTTTTTTGACCTGTCCCGACAGCACTTTTGCCTTGCACAGGCCGCAATTACCGCCGCTGCAACCGTAACTGAGCGGAATGCCGGATCGCATCGCGGCTTCGAGAAGCGTGTCTTTGCCTTCGACCAGAAAATCGTGCCTGCTGGGCAACACGGTCACCTGGGCGGCCATGACACGCAGCATATTGTCCCTGACCGCCAGAGGATTGCTAAAACCTGGTTCCATAGCTGATGCGACCTCATGTTTGATCCATAACTTCAGGTTTTCCATCGCCACATGAGTATCGGCGTGGCCCTGTTCGCCGATCTCGCCGAGCTTATCCCACAGCTTATTCAACAACACATTGAATTGCCTGACTTGCGCCTGATTGCCTGCCAGCGTTTTACTAAGCTCGGTAAGCCTGGCAGCCAACACTTCCGGGTCCGGCAAGGCACGCTCAAACACCCGTTTGCCGAAAGCCCGTTCCTTGATTTGCGCTACCCGCCTGAATTCAGCGGTATCTTCCAGCTGCGCATCCGGGTAGCAGGCCAGCAAACTATCAACCGTAACCATCCCGTCAAAAGAGGCCATCTCTCCGAGTTGAATCTTCTTTTGCAACACTGCGCGGGTAACGCCGACCAGTCTTGCCGCGCGTGTCACACTTAACAGCTCATTCATGTGATTAACCCGTTCTCCGCACTGGTCCGTTATGGATGATGAATCATGAGCCGGTATTCATCATCCTTGCGGATGGAACCACTGTAGCTTTTCTCTCAGCGTAACCACACCGCCGATGATAATCAGCGTCGGTGCCTGCGGCTTCTCGCGTTCAGCGATGCCGGGCAGCGTATTCAGCGTGCCGGTGAGCACACGCTGGTTTCGCGTGGTGCCCTGCTGCACGATGGCAATCGGTGTGGTATCCGGCATGCCATGAGCAACCAGTTCCGCACACAGGGTATCCAGCCCGTGCAACCCCATATAGACCACCACGGTCTGCCTCGGTCGCGCCAGCGCGTCCCAGTCAAGGTTCATCGTGCCATCCTTTAGATGGCCGGTAACGAACAGGCAGGACTGCGCGTAATCGCGGTGGGTCAGCGGGATGCCCGCATAGGAAGCTACGCCGGAAGCCGCCGTAATGCCAGGGACAACCTGAAAAGGAATGCCTTCCGCCGCCAATGTTTCGATTTCCTCGCCGCCGCGCCCGAAAATGAACGGGTCACCGCCCTTGAGACGCAACACGCGTTTGCCTTGCCTGGCAAGACGAACCAGCAGTTCGTTGATCTCTTCCTGCCGCAGGGTATGATCGGCGCGCTTTTTACCGACGAAGATACGCTCTGCATCGCGTCTGGCCATCTCGACGATGGGTTTTGACACCAGATTGTCATACACCACCACGTCGGCCTTCTGCATCAGGCGTAACGCGCGGAAGGTAAGCAAATCAGGATCGCCGGGGCCCGCGCCGACCAGATAGACCTCGCCGCGCTGAATGTTGTCTTCGTCTTGCAGCATTTGCTGCAACATCGCTTCCGCACTATTCTCATCACCCGTCAGCACCTTTTCGGCGACCACGCCTTCCAGCGCGTTCTCCCAGAAAATACGGCGCTTCGCCGGATTGGTCACGCGCTGCTTGACCAGTTCGCGGAAGCGCTCCGCGAATGCGGCAAGACGGCTGTAGTTCTGCGGAATCATGCTCTCCAGCATACCGCGCATCATGCGTGTGAGCACCGGCGACGCGCCGCCGCTGGAAAACGCCACCATCAGCGGAGAACGGTCAAGAATGGCAGGCATGATAAAGCTGCATAATTCGGGGTCATCCACCACATTCACTGGAATGTTGCGCGCATGCGCCTGTTCGGATACCTGTTGATTGACGCTGCGATCATCGGTTGCGGCAATGACCAGTGCCACGCCATCAAGATATTGCCCGTCAAAACCAGCAACAATCGCGGTTACGCCTGCTTGCGCCACCAATTCCGGCTTGATTTGCGGTGCGACCACGCGTACTTTCGCGCCCGCCTCCAGCAACACGCCCGCTTTGCGCGCGCCTATTTCGCCACCGCCAACCACAAGACAAAGCTTGCCTTTTACGTTCAGAAAAATCGGCAGAAAATCCATGCTATTGAACTGCCTTCAAGATCAACGGCACCAGTGCTTCCGGCAAATTTATCTTGCCGGCGAGTGCAAACTCATGCGCACTTGCCGACATCTTATTCCATGTCTTTTTGATGATGACGATCCACTTTGCTTCGTCGTATTCGGGATGCTGCCCCGCAAATCCGATCATGTAATGTTCGATGAAGACCAAGTCAACGATGTCTTCCATCAGCTGCGTTTCAGGGTCGGTCTTCAGATTTTTCTTGCTGATGATGAGCTTGGTGCGCGCGATCATCTCGTCGTCGTAACCCGCTTCCTTCATCAACTTGCCCGCCGTCTCGGCGTGAAATTTGTACAGCGTGGTGCGCCACAACATGTAGCTGGGTTTATCCATGGGATAGTCACTGCGCGGAATTTTCCAGCGCTGGATGTGTTGCGCACGTACCGCCAGCTTCACCGCTTCTGATGTTTCTGGAGCGTAACGCTCCTGCATCTCGGTCATGCGTTGCGCGTAAAGCAATTCTTTCGGATACTCCCGGCCATCGGCCATCTCCCGGTTCGGGTCTTCGGCGTTAGCCTTGTCAAAGGCGGCGATGGCAGCTTGATAAGTTTGCTGTGTCATGGTGTTTTCTCAATGGTTAAATTCGATCTGCGTTGTTGTTCCATTTGCCGCCTGATAAACGCGACGAAACGGGTGGCCCAGTAACAACTGCCGATGGTGCGCAGGTGGGTGTAGGAGGCCAGCAGGTTGTATAACACAAGTCCGTCGCGCTCCCCGTCTATGCCGTAACCACGCTCGACATGGTAAGCGAAGCGGGAGTCAGCCGGAAGATTTTCCAGGCTCGAATAATGAAATTCATGCGCCTTGATTTGTTTGGCCGGGGTATCGGGACGCGGCCACGGATGTAGCGCATCTTCCTTGAGATGCACATAACCGCGACCGACAGGTTTGTCGTGCATCTGCACATCGCCGGGAATCGCGCCGACCATCCGGTAGGTGCGTCCCTGATAGTCGATGCCGCGCGACAGATACATCAGCCCGCCGCATTCCGCATAGACGGGCATGCCGTTTTCGATAGCCTGTTTGATCTGTGCACGCAACGCGCTATTGGCTTCAAGTTCGGCCGCACAGGTTTCCGGGAAGCCGCCGCCGATGTACAGTGCATCGACTTCCGGCAGGCAGGCATCACGCAGCGCATCGAACGGCACCAGCTCGGCTCCCGCCGCTTCCAGTGCGTCGAGATCGTCCGCGTAATAAAAACCGAAGGCGCGATCCTGCGCGATGCCGATGCGCACTTTATCCTGGCAAGGCAAGGGCATCACTTCGGCCTTGTGCGGTACGTTCAACGGTTCTTTTTGCGATAATTCGAGCAGTTTGTCCAGATCGACCTGTTCCGCAATGGCTGCGCCGATTTGCCTGATCTTCGCCGCAGCGACATGGGATTCATTGCTGGGCATCAGACCAAGATGGCGCTCGACGATGGAGAGGCGGGCATCGTGATGAATCGCACCGATCACCGGCACGTCGGTGTAATGCTCGATGACAGCGCGCAACTTGGATTCATGGCGACTGCCACCGAGATTATTCAAAATTACCCCGGCTATATGGATGTCGCGGTCAAAAGCCTGATAACCCAGAATAAGCGGCGCAATGCCGCGCGTCATGCCGCGCGCATCAATCACCAGAAACACCGGCAGATCGAGCATCTTGGCCAGCGCAGCATTGCTGTTGCTGCCGTCCAGTGCAAGGCCATCATACAAGCCCTTGTTCCCTTCAACCAGATTCACTTCCGCACTGTGGCGCGCGAAGGTCGCGACGATGTCATCGCGCGCCATCAGATACAGATCAAGATTGCGGCAGGCATGTCCGGCGGCCTGCGACAGCCACATCGGGTCGATGTAATCGGGGCCTTTCTTGAATGGCTGCACCTCGTGGCCGCGCTCCTTGAGCGCGGCACACAAGCCGATGCTGACCATGGTCTTTCCAGAGGATTTATGTGCTGCGGAAATCAGCATCCGGCTGATCATGTTGAGGAGCCTCTGAGGCAGTTCATGAGGTCGCTGTTCAGAGTGCTTTTTTGGGTATCTCGTGCGGCACGAAATCCAGCACCCGGACGCCAATGGCGGTGATCAGGAAAGCGATTCCGACACCGGCAAAGCCCAACATGACTTCGGGCAACGAGGGAGAATAAACACCAATCGCGCCATCGCCGAAACTGCTTTTCACCTCAAAACCGGGGAAGAGGGACAGCGGAAAGGCCTGTCCGCCGATGATAAACACATACAGAAACGCAAATCCCCCCAGAATCACCATCGCTGACGCCACGGCAACATGTTTGGACTTTCCCCAGCCGGGAAGGTAGATCAACAGCAACGGCAACAGGTTGCCTAAAATCACGTATCCCACCCAGAACAACATAGGATAAATACCTCCGTCGGCAAGAATGAAACGTTCAAAATCCGCCTGGCGTGCAAAATACAGGTTGGTAAGGTGATAAACCACGACAAAATACAGCGCGGCAACCACGAACAGGCCCAATAAATTTTTCATGCGTTTCTGCACATACTCGTCCAGTGTCTTGCCGTTCCACTGGTAAATGGCCGACTGCACGACGTGAAATGCCGCCAACCCCCACGCAAAGGAAATAACAATGAACATCGGCGCCAGAATCGCCGAGCCGTAGGCTTGACGCGCCACCAGAAAAGAAAAGATCACGCCGGTACCTGTGGTCAGCACAAACCGCCAGATGAACACCACAAAACCGGCCTTCTTGGACCACGGTTGCATGCGCGGTTCCATCATGGTCCACAGATAGACGGCCACTGCGGCGAACATGGCTGAATACAACAGCACATTCCAGGCAAACACTGAAGTCGGATTGTAGTTGGTCGCGGCGACAATAATGCGGTCCGGCCTGCCCAGATCCAGCATCAACACCGTCAGGCCGCCGGCCAGCATGGCAATCGACAGCAGACCGGCCAAAGGCGCTCTGGCCTTGTAGGCAGGTTTGTTAAATACCGACCCTATGGATGACACGTTGAGTACACCGGAGGCGGCCACAATCATGAAAATGGCGAACACATGCGGGATGCCCCAGACAATCTGGTTGTTCATCCCGGTAATGATGTGGCCGTGCTCTTCCATCAAGTGCACGGAAAACAATCCAGCCAGCACGACCAGAACCGCCACCGAGGCCAGCATATAGAAGAGTCGATTCTTGAACGAGAATGGAGAATGTCTGTGCATTTATAGCCCCTGGTAACGGACACCGGGATTGAGTCCCAGATCAGCGCGCACCTGAGCGGATGCTACAGTGCGTATCTTCGTGGCAATCTCACTGGCGGGATCGTTAAGATTGCCGAATACGATGGATTTGTTCGGGCAGGCTTCGGCACAGGCAGGCTGCTTTCCCTGGTCGATGCGGTGTACGCACAAGGTGCAACTCTCGACCGTCCCCCTGCCGCGCGGCACATCGGGATTCTGGTCGTGCAGCGGCTCATGCACGAAAGAGCGGGCCTTGTAGGGGCAGGCCATCATGCAATAGCGGCAGCCGATGCAAAGATGCTTGTCCACCAATACGATACCGTCGGCACGTTTGAAGGAAGCCCCGGTCGGGCATACATCAACGCAGGGGGGATGCTCGCAATGCTGGCACATCATCGGCAGCGAAGTTTCTCGCCCGGTGCTTATATCCTTGATCTCAATCCTGCGTATCCATTGCGAATCCGTCGGGCTCACACCGCCGGACAAACCGTTCTCCCTGTTACAGGCGGTCACGCAATCGTTGCAACCCGCTGCACAATCGGCGGTGTTGATCAACATCCCCCATCGCACCTTGTTTGCATCGGCCTTGCCGTGGGCCAGGTCGAATAAGAGCACCCCCGGCGCAATGGCGACAGCCGCCATGCCGAGCGACATTTTGAGAAACTGCCTGCGGTTGATGTCACTCATTTTGAGTTCCTTTTCAGCCATGCACTCTTGCGCTCACCGGAATGACACTCGAAGCAGTCAATTTTCACTGCCTCATAACGGTGACAGGCGACACAAAAGCTGTCATCGCGCGCAATCACGCTGTCATCCCTGGTACTGGCATGGCATTCGATGCAATTTTTGAGACTGACCTTTTCATCGCGTATGCCTTTATGCACAGCTTCGTCGCGCTGATGCTTGAGCAAGTGCATGTGATTCTTGCGCATCCACTGCGGATCTTTTACGCACTCCCCCCCCTTGCCGATGTCAAGTTTGGGAATAGCCGAACTTTCCGTTGCATACGCAGGAATGCACAGGCACAACACCGCAAGGATGGATAGCAGTCTCAACATAGCATCTCTATTCGCCTAGGCCCATCTGAATGTATCCGGTCGGACATACATCGGCACAGATATGGCAGCCGATGCATTTGTTGTAGTCAGTCGCAACGTAACGGCCTGTGGTCGATTCGTTTTTCTTGACACGATACACGGCAGTTTGCGGGCAATACACCACGCAGTTGTCGCACTCGAAACACATGCCGCAACTCATGCACCGTTTCGCCTCGGCGACAGCTTTTTCCTGCACAAGCGCTACCAGACGCTCGTCAAAGTTGCCCAGCGCACTTTCCTTGTCCAGCGTAACAATGTCGCGCTGGTTGCGTGGCACATAAGAAAAATGCCCCAGGAACAGCTTGTCGTGCGGAATAATATAACGCTCGGAACGGTTATCGAAGTTATGCACTGCGACGTTGGAGCGGTCCGTACCGCGCAGAGGCTCATGCGCTTCCTTGACTTCAAGACCTTTTTCAACCAGTTTGCGCATCAAATCAAACTGGTGCGCGTCGATTTTCGGACGTTTTTCCAGGTCTTGCCCGTTGATATAGTTGTGGATTCCATCAGCAGCGATAGAACCATGACCGATAGCTGTGGTCAGCAAATGAGGACGAATCACATCACCGCCGGCAAACACGCCTTTCTGTCCGGCAACCAGATAATTGCGGTCAGTCGAAACAGCTCCCTTGCCGTTATTGAACTGTTCCAGGCCGGTAAAATCAACCGCCTGCCCAATCGCTGAAACAATCAGATCGGCTTCAATGTCATGCTCGCTGCCTTCGATATTCTTGATCTCCAGCTTGGCGCCCACCATCTTCGCCTCGCACTGAACGACACGCAATGCCGTAGCACGTCCGTTTGCATCGCGCACGATGCCGATCGGCACCAGACTGCCTCGAATATGAATGCCTTCCGCAAGCGCCTGTTCAATTTCGTGCTTGTTGGCTTGCATCTTGTCAATATTGAACACCGATGTCAGGGTCACTTCCGCGCCTTCCTTGGCAGAAATTTCTGCCACGTCGTGCGCCATGCGTCCGGCGATGGCAAGTTCAGCATCGGTCGGATTGGCGTGTGTGATATGACCCAGACGACGGGCCACCGTAGCCACGTCGATGGAGGTATCACCGCCACCAACCACGACCACGCGTTTACCGACGTGTTGCAAACGTCCGTCGTTAAATGCCTTCAGGAACGCGGTCGCCGTCACCACATTGGGGGCCTCCGCATCTGCGATGGGTAAGGCACGTCCGGCCTGCGCGCCCATACCGAGGAAGACCGCATCGAATTCACTGCGAACTTCTTCCAGCGAGATGTCGGTGCCTACGCGGCAATTCAAGCGGGTTTTAACGCCCAGATCGAGGATGCGCTGAATCTCCGCATCAAGTACATCGCGCGGGGTACGGAAACCCGGGATGCCATAACGCATCATGCCGCCGAGAAACTCGTGCTCGTCGAACACGGTGACTTCATGTCCTTTCAAAGCCAGTTGGTAGGCACAGGACAGACTGGCCGGACCGCCGCCGAGAACGGCGACTTTTTTGCCCGTAGGCTGTGCGACAGTGCTGAATTTAAGATTGTTGGCGATAGCGTATTCACCGAGAAAATGCTCCACCGAGTTGATACCGACGTGGTCTTCCACTTCGTTCCGGTTACAGCCTGATTCGCACGGTGCGGGGCAAACCCTTCCCATCACGGACGGGAAGGGATTGGCTTCGGTCAGACGACGCCAGGCATATTCCTGCCACGGCATGGTCGGTTTTCCGTCAGCGCCAACAGGAGGTTTCTCGGTTCCGCGCACGATAGCCAGATAGCCGCGAATATCCTCACCGGCCGGACAACTCCCCTGGCAGGGCGGCGTAGACTGAATGTAGGTCGGGCACTTGTGCGTATGGCTCGCCTGCATGATCACCTCATTCAGACGTCCGACCTTGTTGTTACCGTCTTTATAGCGGCGGAAAGTAATTTTTTGCGTCGTTTCGCTAACTGCTGACATTGCCTATCTCCTATTTATTTTTGCCAAGCACAATCGCATTGCTGACCAATTGATGTACACCGCCAACCATTCTTCTATCAAATCCGTAAACAGGCATGACCTTGGTAAATTGCGCCTTGCATATCGCGCAAATACAAGCCATGAAATTCACCCCATGCACATCCGCAACCTGCTGCAAAACTTCCATGCGCGGCAAAGCGCCCTTGACACGCAAGTCAATCAAATCGTCGGTCAAAAGACCGCCACCGCCGCCGCAACAGAATGTCCGCTCGTGGGTCGTACTGGGGTCCATTTCAACAAAATTATTGGCAACCGCCTTGATGATATTGCGGGGAATATCGAATTGACCGCCGGGATAACCGCCCATGCTCGAACCGCGAGCCACGTTGCATGAATCATGGAAGGTGATGATGTGCTTGTCGTTGGCCGATTTATCAAAAACCAGACGCTCATTCTCAATCATGTCCCAGGTAAATTCGCATATATGCGTAGGTTGCCTGTAGCGGTGATCGAGCTGCTTCTGCAACATTTGAGCAAAACGGTCATTGGGGTCTGCACCATCGCCCACACCGCTCAAGGTGTTCCAGAAACTATACGCCACGCGCCAGGCATGGCCGCATTCGCCCACCACGATGCGCTTCACGCCCAACTCCAGCGCAGCTTCGCGGATACGCAACGCAATTTTGCGCAGCTGGTCATAGTTGCCGATGAACATACCGAAATTACCCGCTTCGGAGGACATCGAAGACAGCGTCCAACTGGTGCCGGTCGCATGAAAAACCTTGGCATAACCGATCAGGCTGTCGATATGCGGTTCGGCAAAAAAGTCTGCCGAAGGCGTAATCAACAACACTTCTGCGCCTTTAACATCAATGGGAAAGCGCACGTCAATGCCGGTAGCCTCTTTAACGTCCTCTTCCAGTCCCTCCAGTGTATCAATCAGCGCAGGAGCCGGCAGCCCGAGGTTGTTGCCGATGCGATGTACTTTACCAATGATCTCGTTCGAATATTTTTGACCATAGCCCACGGAATCGAGGATCTCGCGTGCCGCCATGGTAACTTCAGCAGTATCAATACCATAGGGACAAAAAACGGAGCAGCGGCGACATTCGGAACACTGGTGAAAATAGTTATGCCATTCGTCGAGCACTTCGCGCGTCAAATCGCGCGCACCCACCAATTTCGGAAATAATTTTCCCGGCAGCGTAAAGTAACGGCGATATACGCTGCGCATCAGATCCTGACGCGCCACCGGCATGTTCTTCGGATCTTGCGTACCGATGAAATAATGGCACTTGTCCGAACAGGCGCCGCAGTGCACACAGGCATCCATGTAGACTTTAAGGGAACGATACTTGGAAAGCAGTTCGCCCATTTTGGCGATCGCCTTGTCATGCCAGTCATCCACGAGATGCCCCGGGAATCCAATCGCTTCATTAATTTTGTCGCTGGCGACAAAGGGGCCTTTCCCCTCCATTGCCCCCGGCTTCAGCACGGGAACAATGGGAATAATACGATAAGCCGGTGGCACAATATCAGCCATGCTATTTCTCCGATTCCAGTTTGGCCGCCCATGCAGAGATATGCCGCTTTTCTCTTGGGTTATCGGTCTGATTACGGGTCGGCGAAAAAAATACTCCCGGTGCATGTAGCAGTTTGCTGAAGGGGAAGATCACCAGGAGTACCACAACCGAAAACAAATGCAGAACGAGTGTCGCGTCTGCCGGCAAGGGCTGAATACTGAAATGCATCAGACCTTGAAAGAACACTTTGACAGCTATCACATCGGTATGCGCAACGAACTTCATCATCAGTCCTGATGCGGCGATAGCAATAAACAACAGCAACATCAGATGATCAGACGGAGTGGAAATGTAGCGAATGCGCTCGACGAACAAACGCCGCGCCCACAGGCCGCACAAACCGAGCAGCATGGCAATGCCCGCATAGATGCCGAACGGCTGAATGAACACCACCCAACCCCAGACCGGTTCGGTGAAATAACGCAGGTGGCGCAACAGCACCAGCGCCATGCTGACATGAAACAACCAGCCCAGGCCCCACGTCCACAAATTCGCCTTGAACAGGCTCTCGAAAAATACCACCTCGCGCGTCATACGCAAAACCACGCCACCGGTTGTAGTCGGTGCAGGCGTGGTGGGTATCTTCAACGGAGCCGGTGTAACGGCGTAAGTACGAATTCGGTGAAACAGCCCGACGACGAACAGTAGAGTCGCAAGATAAAAAAGAATCGCAAGCAATGCATTCATCGTAGGGCCCTAATCCTCAGTGGATCAAACGCAACCAGTTGGCTTCGGCAGACCGGCGATTTTGCACGCCTGTTTGCCTGGACCATACGGGAACAAACCGTACAGGTATTCGCTATTGCCCTTTTCCGCGCCGAGCTTCTTGCCGATGGACTTGGTCAGTACGCGAACTGCGGGAGCAATCTGATACTCTTCAAAATACTCACGCAGAAAGTTGACGACTTCCCAGTGCTGATCGGACATGTCGATATTTTCAGTCTTCGCAATGTAATCCGCGACTTCAGCATTCCACTCGGACAAGTTGAGCAAATAACCTTCTTCATCCGTTTCATAACTTTTACCGCCAACTTCGATACTTGACATACTGATTCTCCTTCTGTGTAGAACTGATTAAAGCCAGGATTGGCAGGTTTTGTTGTTGGCTGCCAGATCGACAAAGCCTGCATAATCGACCGGTAAAACGCCTTCGACGAGTCGGTCGCCCAAACCACGCGCCTCAAAATCGGGCAACAGGACATGCACCCTGAATTGCCCCATTGCGGCGCGCAACTTTGCTTCGACTGCGCTGCCACGCGTCGCCGCGTAGACAGCATCCTCGATGAGCAGAATATCTCCGCCCGTTGCGGCACTCAAACAACTGTCCAGCGTGTTGCTGGTCAGAGGTGATTTGTTGACGATATGTAACATGCTTGCCCCTTAAAAACTCAAGACCACGTCTTGTTCATCCATCAGCACGCCCATCTCGGCACGGCTGAGCACAGTGACGCTCACCAGCAAGTCGTCCTCGGTCAGACCGCGCGCTTCCATGGATTCCTTATCGACATACAGCTTTTCAACGTCATAGTCTTCCAGCGCACGATAGGCCGGCGAGAAGTTTTTAGTCTCGATACCCTTCGTCTGCTGCCCTTTCTTCAACTGATATACGCCGTCATCCAGGAACATCAGCGATACATCCTGATCGAAGGCTGCCGTAATCAGCACCACCTCCAACGACTCCAACGCATAGATCGTACCGTAAGGTGCCTTGCGGTTGACGAACATGAATTTCTTGATCGCACTCATCTCGTCTCTCCTCAATCGCCGAAGGTGACCAGACGGTCACACTTGATACCGGCCTCTACCAACTGCCCCAAACCGGAAATACGAAAACCCTGCGCCAGATTCTCTTCCTTGATACCCCGACGCAAGGCGGCGGCGACACAAACAACCAGATCGACTTTATGATCCTCGGCCAGCTTGCTCCAGCGATTAACAATATGGCGGTCATCCTGTGGCGGTTCAGTCAGTTTCGACGCGTTATTGACGCCATCGTGATAGAAAAAAACGCGCCACACTTCATGCCCCTGCTCGATGGCCGCCTTGGTAAACAGATAGGCAGAATCACTGGCTTGGTGCTGATAAGGCCCTTCATTCACAACTATTCCGAACTTCATCTTTTACCCTCCGTTTAGAAGCGGATATGCGTCGAAGCATTCAGATTAGCCCGTGAACCACGCCAATCGTCGATCAGGTACTTGGTGAACGGCAAGCCGGTCTTTTCAAAGAAACGCGGCCAGCCGATGCGATCGATCCAGTCAGCCATACGTTCCCAGGGACGCGCATCATCCTTGTAAACCTGGATAATATTTTTCACCATTTCAGCAACTTCGGGCCAGCGCGGCGAATTATTCGGCAGACCGGAGGCAACCATCTTCATGAAAGTCGGCTTGCCACGCGCATTGGAATTTTTGCCGCCTACCCAGATCGCCAGCTTGGAATTCTCAGGATCATTGATCTGCATCGGCGGGCAGGGAGGATAGCAGGCACCGCAGCACATACATTTTGACTCATCGATTTCCAGTGACGGCTTGCCGTTTACCATCGCCGGACGAATCGCCGCAACAGGGCAACGTGCCACAACAGCCGGGCGCTCGCACACGTTGGCGACCAGATCATGATTGATGACCGGCGGTTTGGTGTGTTGCACGATAATGGCGATGTCAGCCTGACCACCGCAGTTAATTTCACAACAAGAGGTCGAAAGATGCACACGATTCGGCATTTCTTCGCGCTTGAACTCGTCATACAATTCATCCATCAGCGCTTTCACCACACCCGATGCATCCGTACCTGGAATGTCGCAGTGCAGCCATCCCTGAGTGTGTGCAATCATTGATACGGAGTTGCCGGTTCCCCCTACCGGAAAGCCATTGTTCTCCAGCTCAGCGATTAACGGCGCGACCTTGCTCTCGTCAGACACGATGAATTCAATATTGGAACGAATCGTGAAACGTACCCGGCCTTCCGCGAAGTTATCGGCAATATCGCACAGCTTGCGGATGGTATAGACATCCATCTGGCGCGCAGTGCCGGCACGAACCGACCAGACCTCGTCACCCGTGTGCGAGACATGATGCAACACACCGGGACGCGGACGGTCGTGATATTTCCAGTTGCCGTAATTTTTCTCCAGCGACGGGTGCAAGTATTTTTTGTTATCCGGAACGCCCGTTTCCTTTGGGCGGCGCATCTGTACAGGTGCATTCATGTTTTATCTCCTCAGGCAGCTTGCTTCTTGGCATTGATTTTGGCAACTTCGTCATCCCAACCGTCGGTACGAACATAGGGGTTCATACGTGGCGAACTGACCATTGCCGGATCGACATCGAGTTCCATCGCATCCAGGAAGTTGGCAAGACCGATACGCTCGATCATTTCACCGGTGCGCTCATGCTCCAGTGCGTTTTCTGCAAAGAAGTCAATGGTACGCTGAGCGAAATCGACCAGCTTTTCAATATTCTCGTCATTGTCCAGCTTGATAAACGGGATGACCACTGTACCCATCAAACCACCAATCTTCAGATGACTCTTGCCACCCACCAAAATAGTCGCACCCTTGTCTTCACCCGGCGCCAAGGCGCCAGTCATGACATTGATGCAGTGCATGCAACGCACGCAATCCTGATTATTGATCTCCACGGCATGCGTATCGCTGACGGTCACACTGGATATATGCTCGCCGCTCTTAACCTTGCCTATCTCCTTGAGCTGGAAAGTTTTGGTCGGGCAACGTGCGACCACGTCGTTCACCAATTCATCCATGCCGTGCTTGGCAAACCACTTCTTCGCCAGCACTTCATCGGTACGAATGTTATCGCGCCATGTTCCGATGACCGCCATGTCGGCGCGCTGCACCGAGTTCATGCAGTCATTCGGGCAACCGGAAAACTTGAACTTGAATTTATAGGGAAGCGAAGGGCGATGAATGTCGTCCAGGAAGGTATTGAGCACCATACGATGCGTCTTGGCTTCGTCATAACAGGATTGCTCGCAACGAGCCGCACCCACACAAGACATCGAAGTGCGTACTGCCGGTCCTGCGCCGCCCAGATCGAACCCCATTTCATTGAATTCGTCGAAGGCCTTCTGCACATTCTCAGTAGTCGCACCCTGAAACATGATGTCGCCGGACTGTCCGTGCAAGGCAATCAGACCTGAACCGTGCTTTTCCCATATATCACAGAATTCGCGCAAGGTATCGGTATCGTAGTGCATGCCGGGAGGGGGCATGATACGCAAGGTATGGAACTCCGCCGCATCCTTATAGATAGGCTGACCGCTCTCGTCCTTAAGCTCGGTAAAGCGCGGAATCACGCCGCCGCCGTAACCGAACACACCGACCGTACCGCCCTTCCAGTAACCTTTTTTGGTCCGGTAAGAGGTTTCGAGCTGACCCAACAGATCAACCACGTAATCTTTTTCTTTCGCTAACTCCTTCAATCCAGTAACAAAACTGGGCCAAGGGCCATCCTCAAGCTGATCGAGGTTTGGGGTATCATGCAGCTTCTTCGCCATTGTCTCTTCCTTTCAGTCGCGTTGCATCAGGCTTCGGTTCTATGCCCGACAGGGGCGGGATTAAATCGGTCACGTCTGAGTTCTATCCTGCCTACTCAGCTTCTTGATTAGACGCATAGTACGGGGCAGACACTGATCCATCCATCACCCGTACCGGCTATTTTACGTAACCCTAATGGGTAAAATTTCTCCTCTCCGGTAGTATTTCAATCATGCACATATTAGCGGTAGACTTGCGTCAACTGCACATCGCCCGTTATCGTTCGTTCCTGCCGGACAAACGGGGAAGGTAAACATGGTACAAATTACTGAATTAAGCAAAATCCAAGTCCCCTTGGGGGGGCAGCAGATTGAGCTGCAACAAATCGACCATACAGAAGATGGCATGAGTTTGCTGCGCATACGAATCCGCGAAGGCAAACGATTCACCATTTTCGACATTGATTCCGTCACTGCCGGGCAATGGGCTTCCGCCATGCAGAAATGGGCGAAAACACAGGGCGACAGGTGAACGAAGTGTACTCTGAAATAACCGATCTGGTGTTTGAGTTGCGTGGCGAATCGTTGCCCGCCTCCTACCCTTTCGCCTTGTGGGCAGAATTGGTGCAGCGTGTTCCGCGACTCGCGGAAAGCGAGTACGTCAGCGTGTTGCCGTTGCGCGCCGCGCAAAACGACAAGCTCATGTTATTGTCCAAACGCACCAAGCTGGTGTTGCGTCTGCCCGCACATCTGCTCGATGCCGCAACGCTGCTGGCAGAATCGCAACTGGAGGTATCGGAAAACATCTTGTCGGTAGGAAAAGCGAAAATACGGGCGATACAGCCCTACCCCACGTTACATGCACAATTGGCAGCGGGTGCAGATGACGAGATGGCCTTCCTGGATACGGTACAAGCGCACTTCACCGCGCTGGAAATCAGTGCCAATACGATCTGCGGCATACGCCGCACGCTGAGCGACGGAAGGCAGTCGATCAGCGGCTACAGCCTGGTGGTGCACGACCTCAAGCCGGAGGCCTCCGTCCGCCTGCAATGCGCGGGAATGGGAGAAGGAAAAAGGTTTGGATGTGGCATCTTCATGCCTTACAAGGTCATCTCCGATCTGGAATGACATTCATTAACGAAGGGAGAAAACAATGGGATACATAGTTGCCGGAAACGAACTGGAAACCAATTCAGAAGGTTATCTGCTGGAGCCTGATTACAGCGAAGAGATTGTCGGCATGATCGCGGCTGCCGAGAACATCGAGTTGACGCCCAAACACTGGGAAGTCATCAATTACATGCGCGAGGAATATCGCGAGAATGGTCACACACCCAACTTCCGCAACATGCTGAAGGGCGTCAATGCATTCTGGCCGGAAGCGGACAGCAAGGCGCTGTATGATCTGTTCCCGACCGGCCCCGCCAAACAGGCAGCAAAGATCGCCGGATTGCCGCAACCGCTGGGCAAGGGCGGGTACTAACACCCTTCGGAAACCAACAGGACATCTGAATATGAGCCACCAAAATTTACACACCAACGTAAGGCTGGATATGCGCGGACTGAGCTGCCCGGCACCGCTGCTGGGAGCCAAACGCATCATCAACGATTTGGAAAACGAACAAATCCTCTTGCTGATGTCCGACTGTCCCGGCACCGGCGACGATCTTTTCGCCTGGGCGGAACAAACCAACAACCAGATACTGAAAACTGAAGTCATAGCGGATGGCGGCACGGCTTACTATGTCAGGAAAGGCACGGGAGAACCGGTCAAGGCGAACGTCATTCTGGATATTCGCAACGTTGTCTGCCCGGGGCCTATCGTCGAGGCCAAAAAGCTGCTAAACGGCATGAATTCCGGCGAGGTTCTCAAGCTTGTCAGCAATTGCCCTGGCATTCATTCCGACATCGTCGATTGGGCCAATGCGACCGGAGTGAAAATCATCGACACATCCGAAGTTGCTGCCGGCGAATATGCTTTTTTCCTGAAAAAAGGCTAAACGCGCATGCGCATCAAGAGCCACTGGTTCAAGGCAGGACGCGAACACACCCCGGAAGAACTTGCCGGGGCTGTGTCATTCACCGTCTCACGGATCGCCGATAACGCACTGAAAAACACGCGCCAGGCAAAATTTGAAGTCGCTATCGGACCCCAATATTTTGCCTTCCTCGCCGAGTTTACGGTCTTTCTGATCCAGGTTGCCGACCGCATCGCTTACCAGCAGCTCTCCGCAGAAGATCGCTACACCTTTACCAGCACACTGGTGAACCGGGTGGGCGACACTTATGCCGAAAACCAGAGTCGTCTGCAGGGCGGCGAACTGAGCGCATGCAAGCAACGCTTTGTCGATCAGGTCAACCAGCGTGCAGGAGAATATGCCGATTTTGACTACGGCGCTGATGGCCCGTCTTTCCATTTCACCCGCTATCTCGGTTTTTGCATGGAACAGGTAATGGACGAACGGGACAGCTTCTGGATCATCGACCAGATGATGAGCATCGAAGCACCGAAAGCCGTAGAGATGATCGAAAAAACCATGCGCGACCTGTTCGAGAGCGAACCGCGACAACCGGTCAGCAGTAAATAACATGGCGAATCCGTTTGACCTGAACGACACCGAAAGCTATCGGCTCTGGCGTGATCACAAGCTGGCGCAAGCCATTACCGACCCCAATGAATTGATAGTCGAAATCGCCGACCCGAACGCCCTGACTGCGGCAGAGTACGCCGAGCTGACCTCACGCACCCGGCGCAGCAACATGGCAGTCTATGCCACCCGTACAGTGATGGATGAATCCATAGTGCAACGACTCGGTGCGCAATTGGGCTTGCTGCACCTGGATGCCAACTGGCTGGCTGGCGAACAAGGCGTTACACGCATCACCGTGAGCAACAAAAACAACCAGCGGCAGGCTTACATTCCCTACACCGACCGCGCAATCAAATGGCATACCGACGGCTACTACAACCCGCCGGAACGGCAGATACACAGCATGGTGCTGCATTGTGCGCAAAGCGCCGGACAAGGTGGCGAGAACCGCGTGATGGATCACGAGATCGCTTATTTGATGTTGCGCGATGCGAATACCGACTTCATACGCGCACTGTCCGCTCCCGATGCAATGACCATCCCGGCGCGCGTGGATGAATTCGATGGTGTGCGCGAAGCGCAGTCCGGCCCGGTATTCTCCGTCGATCCGGTCAGCGGTGCATTGCACATGCGTTACACCGCACGCACGCGCAGCATCGAATGGAAACAGGACAAAACCACACTGGCGGCAGTCGCACTACTGGAACGATTGCTTGCCTCGGAATCACCCCATATCCACCACCTGCGGCTTGAGAACGGCATGGGGCTGCTATGCAACAACGTGCTGCACGACCGCAGCGCCTTCACCGATGACCAGACCATGCCGCGTTTGCTGTATCGCGCACGCTATCTGGATCGGATTGCTGAACCCGAGATAGTCTGCGAATAAACTGCACACAAATTCTTGTCAAACAGCCCGAATCAGGTTCGTGACTTTGCGAGTTATTGTCCACAGGGCAATAACCCTGCTTGAAACTTCTTCGTGGACAAATCCCTTTCTCAGGCTAATGCCCATGTGAGTTTACTTCTGCGTCTGCCAGACATACAAAAAAGCCCGCACCTTTTTCAAGGCGCGGGCTTTTAAATTGACTAATTTCAGATCAGCTTACAATTTCCAGCTGTATGCGATACCGAGCGAATCCTGATACATGTTGATATTGGCTTCGCCGCCACCCAAAGCGGCTGGAATCGAGCCAACACCATTGATCGTATTCTTGAACGCATGCATGTAAGAAAGCGTGACTTCGTTATCCTTGGTCACATTCCAGCTCGCGCCCAAAGTCACATGGTCTTGAACCACACCCGGCGCGATAATGTTAAACATCGTTTCGCCGGATGGAATTTGCTGATTATTGTGGTTATAGCCGGCCCGCACGGTAAGCGCTTCGCTCCAGTCGTGACTCACCCCAAGTTTGAAAACGGTCATGTTTTTCCAACCGAATCCAGGTCCATTGGGCGTTCCCAGCAGATTACCAAGGGCAGTCAAGTTGGAAAGAGGATTGGCAACGGAAGGCACGCCGCTGTACTCAATCACCTGAATATCCGCTGCAACTGTTGTGGCAGGCGTTGCCTTTACAGCAATACCCACACCATAGGTTGCAGGAATATCAAAACTACCTGCGTCAGCAAACAGCCCGCTGTACTTGTTAAACTTGCTCATCTTGGTTTTGCTCTGATACATCGCTCCCAGCGACACGGTATCAGTGATCTGGCCAATCCAGCCCAGGTGCAATCCATATCCCGTCGAAGTGTCATAACCGTTGTTGATAACATTCGCAGGGCTGCTTGAAAAACCTAAAAAGTTCTGCAACCCTTTAGCCCCAAAACGCTGGTAAGCCAAATTGAGCGAGACGCCAATAGATTGAGTTGGCGTGACTTTCCAAGCCACTGTCGGCGCGATGAAGAGTTGCTCCAGATTGATGCCGGCTGCCTGAGTATTAGCCATGTTGAACAAAGGAATTGCACGCGTATAGTCCGTGTTCATACCGCCGTTGCCATAAACCGATACGCCCAGAGACATATTCGAATTCATCATCTTGTTGTAGCCAAATTCGGGAACGAAGAAATTTTTGGTATTATTTCCATCAAAGTTTCCATCGCTGAATCCACCAAAAGCAGTGCCGGTAATTGTGGCACCGCGTACTGGCCTGAACCAGTCCACGCCCGCATCAATACGATCACCGACCATCACCATACCGGCCGGGTTGGTGGCAGCGGCCAAAGCGTCCTGAGGCAATGCGATACCCACCCCGCCCATGCCCTTGGCCTTCATGCCGTAGCCGTGCGCGAAATAACCATTGGTTGCGTGCGCCAGCGGCGAAGCCAGCATCCCGGCAGCGAACATCGAAACAACAAGTTTCTTCATCTTCATGCAATTCTCCCTGATATTTTATTTGGTATATTTAATAAATTGTTGCTGCCTGGCATTACCACTTCACGGTTGAAACAACTTATCTATCAGACTATACGAACAGACAAATATCTGTTTCTCCGGCAAACCCGAAAAACGCGGCAGCGCCTGCATATTCGACCTGTTCAATGAATTCGCTCTTGTCGAATTCGAACAGATCAACCGTCATCTGGCAGGCAACGAATTTCACATCGGCTTCCAGACACAGGTCGCGCAATTCTTCAAGCGAAGCGACACCGTGCTTCTTGAGCTTCTGCTTCATCATCATGGTCGCCATGGATTCCATGCCGGGCAGCATTTGCACCATCACCGGCATGGGAATAGGCATCGGCATCGCGGGATTGGCCAGCGGACTGATCATCACATTTGACAAATCCTTGCGCAGCAATTGCAGACCATAAAAAGTGAAGAAAATTTGCACGTCGTAGCCCAGCGCGGCAGCGGTGGATGCCAGAATAAACGGCGGATAGGCCATGTCCAACGTGCCTTTGGTGGCGATAATTGCCATTTTTTTGGTAGTCATAACTCACCCCTTAAAATTTTGTTGTTAAAACGCTGTCCGAATTTGAAGCGAGAGGTTATTTTTTCTGCATGAAGAAAATGTACTTGCCGTCTTCCTCTATGGAGGACAGCAAGGTATTGCCCGTTTGATCGGCAAAAGCCTGCATATCTTTCACCGCGCCGCAGTCGGTGGCGATAACCTTGAGCACCTGGCCGCTATCCATATCTACCAGCGCCTTTTTGGTCTTAACGATAGGCAATGGGCAAGACATGCCACTGGCGTCAAACTGTTTATCGAAATTCATTGATTTGTTCTCCTGATAAATTATAAAAAAATCGCGATGCCAAAAATACCGCAGCGCAAACCACTGTGCATTAGAAAACAATTCGCTTGCAAGCGTCCATACTCATGAAGAGTCATAAAAATAACCCCTTGGGGTTATTCTTGCTCAGGCCGACCAATCCAATGGCTGCCGGATTTACAGGTCACCCTTGGCCGCTGCCAGCATCATATCCTTTAAATAGCCCATCACCTGCTGCGCGCTCTTGCGGGTATTTTCCGGCAAGGCTCGTATCATGGCTTCATCCATCAGCATGGAAACGACCCAGCGCTTTCCCTGCTGATCTTCCACCAATGCGATGCGACACGGCATGAAGGAAATAGTCAGCGGATCGGCCTGGATCATTTTCAACGCTGTCGATGCATCGCAAAAACTGTATATCTCCATGCGCCGTGCCGGTTTACCCGTCAGCGCTTCAATTTCCTTATACAGCGGACTGCCGCCGACAAACTTGAGGTTATGCTGATTGGCCCTGAGTTTGAGTGATTCCGCTGCGTCATCGAAGCTGACATTCGCCTGTATCTCGACGCGTGCGATCTGCACCTTCATTTCGGTATAAGAGAGCGTCGGTTCTGCTGCCGCCGACACTGTTTGCAGCAATAAAAAACACGCTATTGCGAAACCTTGTCCGATTTTACGCATATTCCTCCCCATGCCCTGCATGTCGAATAAAAAACGCACCCGGCATGATCTGAAAAGACCAGTCCGGGTGCGTCAAAAGCGATCAAAGCAATACGTCGTTCAGGATGTTTTTGAGCCAGTATCCGGCAAACGCACCCTCAAGTTCCGAGCGTTTGGCCGACACGCCGCCACCGTCCGCCGCGACCATGGACTGCTTCTCGGCGTTGAAACGATACACATTGGCCACATGCACGGCCTCATTGCCGCTCACCATGCTGTAGCAAGTATTGGCAATGGTCGGATTCTGGTCCGGCTGTTTGCCTTGCATCAACTCGATAACCGCTGCCGCACAGACTTTCGCCTGCGAAGTGGCCATGTGCCCCGATTTCGGCAGTGCCGCCGAGACCGCATCGCCGATGACATGAATGTTCTTGTGCACCTTGGACTCATAACTCAGGAAATCCACGCCGCACCAGCGACCGTCCACATTGGCCAGGCCGGCCATATCAGCCACGGCACCGGCCTTCATCGGCGGCAGTACATTCAAGACATCCACCTTGACATCATCGAATTCGGTCTTGGCAGTTTTGTTGGCCACATCCACCCTGGTCACCATGGCGTTGGGACGGTATTCCACCATACCGGGATAGAGCTCATTCCAGGCGGCGGTAAACAACCCCTTCTTGGAAGTGATGTCAGGATTACCATCCAGTATCAGCACCTTGGATTTGGGCTTGTTGTTTTTGAGATAGTGAGCCACCTGACAGGCGCGCTCGTAAGGCCCCGGCGGGCAGCGGTAGGGCGCTTTTGGAATGCTGATCGCAAAGACCCCGCCGTCCGGCATCGCTTCCAGTTGCTTGCGCAACAGAACGGTCTGCGCACCCGCCTTCCAGGCATGCGTGATGCTCTCGTTTGCCACCTGCGCATTCAGCCCCTCGACCTTGTCATACATGAAGTCCACGCCGGGCGAGACAATCAGGCGGTCGTATTTGAGATGGCCGTCGGCCAGCATGACAGTCTGCTTGTCAGGGTCGATTGCAGTCACTTCACCCTTGACCAGCTTGATACCATATTTTTTCTTCAGTTCGCCATAACTCATCGTCAGATCGTCGATGGTGCGACTTCCGCCCAGCACTGTGTTACTCATCGGGCAGGAAATGAACAGCGGATTGCGCTCGATCAGAACCACCTCAATCTTGTTATTGCTCCACTTGCGTATATATTTCGCGGCGGTGGCGCCTCCGAATCCGCCACCGACCACGACGACGCGCTGACCCTTCTTCTTGATAAGTTCGCTGGATGCGAACGCAAGTCCCGGAAATGCACCGATTACAATCCCGGCTGCACTGGCTTTCAAAAAATCACGACGGCTGAATGACATATTGGACTCCCTTGGTCTGTTTGATTTTTGACGTACCCTGAGGCACGGCGTTAGTTGCGTTTCTGCGCAGAGAAGAACTCGGCAAGCAACTCGAATTCCTCATCGGTATAACCCTTGGCATGCTGATGCATCACCGTTGCAGGGCGCGCACCTGATTTGAAATCCTTCATCTGATTGACAAACAACACCTTGTCCAGCCCGGCCAGTACGGGCATGCCGCCTTCGCTGTTGCCGCCAGTGCCGTGACAGGCAGAGCAGGATGCGGCAAGATTGCGGGCATGTTTATCGATTTCGGCGTGAGCGGCGGTACAAAACAACATTCCAATTGCAACGAGCAGCGTTCTATACATAATCATTTTCTTATCCTCCCTTAGTTGACTAACACAACCACCCCGGGGACGCCGTCCACCGGACGGGCACACCCCCTCCTGCACGGTCAATCAATGACCGTTTCATCCATGCGCTTATCACCCCGATTATCGGTCCACAGCACAGATACTTTTTCCCCTTTGGCACCGCCTCTGAAACGAAATACCAGATAGGGATTTTTTGATACGGATGTACCGAACTGGCCTTCCAGCACCGTTCTGCCGTTATGTTGTACTTTGAACTCGGTAATGTACCAGGCCGGAATGAGATTACCCGCCTCGTCCTTGCGACGACCGTTTTCCATCTCGTGTTGCATCAGCGTGCGGACTTCGGTCACTCCCTCACTGGCGGAAGCGCGAATTTTGCTCGGATTAGCCATCAGCAGCCTCCCGCAGTAACTTTAACTTCCTTGGATGTGCGGTAAAACCTGCCGTCCGCCTTGACCAGAATAATCACCGAAGAAGTCTGCGCCATTTTGATGCGGGTGGTAATAAATCCTTCCGTACCTTCTGGAATGAGAAAGTGGGCGGCCAGCGCAGTGGGATTTTTTTCGACCAGAATGGAGATTTGCTCCGTATGAGAGAACGCGCTTTCCACCGTAACCGGCACCACCGCGCCATTCTCGGCGACATCCGGTGCGGTCAATTTGATAAGTGCGCTATCTTCGGGTATAGATACCCCAAGAGCATCCAGTGCCTCGCCCAGACTTGCAGCCTCCAGAGCCGCCCGCCCCGCCCCGGCCACAGCCGGACCGGGCAGCAAACCAAGAGCGGCAAACACGCTCAGCAACCCCAGTCCGCCCCCCGTCTTGAGTGCCTTGCGGCGTTCCATGTTTATCAATTTACACTCCTGAAAATTCACAGATAAAATCAAGTACCGCCACTTCCGCGAAGCGTACCGCCTTAGTATTACTGCGGGAATAACCCTAACGGGCTATCCCGCAATCGCCAGACGATGCACTCATGCCGAATCAGCTCAAAAACAGCGCCATTCCCGCCAGCGCGCAGATACCGATCACCTGCATAATGCTGGCCTTGAAGCGGAACAGAGCGATGAAAGCGGCGATACCCATCAGTGCCGGGATCCATTCAAACGCGCCGATGAAACCTTGCGGCCACAACACATGGTAGGCGAAGAACGCCGCCAGATTCAGGATCACGCCCACCACGGCTGCGGTGATGGCGGTGAGCGGCGCAGTAAATTTGAGATCGCCATGCGTCGCTTCCACCAGCGGCCCGCCGATCAGGATAAACAGGAACGAGGGAAGAAAGGTGAAGACGGTGGCCACCGCAGCTCCTGCCGCGCCGGACAGGAACGGATTCCCCGCACCGAACAATTCGCCGCTCCAGGCGCCGACGAAACCAACGAAGGCCACCACCATGATCAACGGCCCCGGCGTGGTTTCGCCCAGCGCCAGACCATCGATCATCTGCGCTCCGGTCAGCCAGTGGTAATGCTCGACTCCGCCCTGATACACATAAGGCAATACTGCATAGGCGCCACCGAAAGTGAGCAGCGCCGCCTTGGTGAAGAACCAGCCCATTTGTGTCAACATGCCTCCCCATCCGTATTGCGCGGCCAGCACTCCGATAAGGGATGCCCACAACGTCAGACCGATGAGGCTGAATCTCACCAGCCGCCCTTTCGAGAAGCAAGTATGTTCCGGCGGCGGCGTGTGATCGTCGATCAGCGCCGCACCGTAATCCTTGCCCGCCGAACCATGTCCGCCGCCCGTTCTGAATTTGTCCGGTGCCGCCTGCCCGCCGATATAGCCGAGTATGCCGGCCGCCAGCACGATGGCGGGGAACGGGACGTGGAGAACGAAGATCGCCAGGAACGCGGCGGCGGCCATACTCCACAACACACCGTTCTTGAGGACACGCGAGCCGATGCGCCAGGCGGCGAACACCACAATAGCCGTCACCGCCGGCTTGATGCCGTACAAAATCCCCGCCACTGCGGGCACATTGCCAAACGCCAGATAAATCCAGGTCAGCGCGATCAGAATGAACAGCGACGGCAACACGAACAACACGCCCGCCATGATGCCGCCGCGCACCCCGTGCATCAGCCAACCGATGTAAGTGGCAAGCTGCTGCGCCTCCGGGCCCGGCAACAGCATGCAATAGTTGAGCGCATGGAGAAAACGGCGTTCCGAAATCCAGCGGCGTCTTTCCACCAGCTCCTGATGCATCATGGATATCTGCCCCGCCGGACCGCCAAAACTGATGAAACCCAGCTTCAGCCAATAGCGGAAAGATTGCGCAAGCGTCACTTGTTCGGGCGGTTGCGTTACATCGGAAAATTGCTGCTGTGCGCCCATGATTCCTCCCTGGCATAGCCAATCAAGAGCAGACCTTGAACGATGAGATGTCTTGAGTCGGGGAGTCTGCCTTATCCCCCGATGAACAGGTTCAATTCAGGTCATGTTTTGCCGCTGCTGGTGATGGCGGTGAGTATGGCTTGCATCAGCATGATCGGCGTGGGCGGGCAACCGGGCACCGCGACATCCACCGGGATCACATTGGAAATCCTGCCGCAACTGGCGTAGCTCTCCCCCTTGTCCCCGCATGAATTGTTCGGGGAGAACAGGCCGCCATCGCAGCCGCAATCGCCGACGGCGACCACCAGCTTAGGCTCCGGGGTAGCATCATAAGTGCGCCTGAGCGCGATCTCCATGTGCCGCGAAACCGGCCCGGTCACCAGCAGCATGTCTGCGTGGCGCGGGCTGGCGACGAACCTGATGCCCAGGCCTTCGATGTTGTAGTAGGCGTTGTTGAGCGCGTGTATCTCCAGTTCACAGCCGTTGCAGGAACCCGCATCGACATGACGGATGGTCAATGCGCGCCCGACATGGCGCAATATCTGTTCCTGCAAACGCTGCGCCTCGACACGCAGCGCGTCGT
Organism: uncultured Gallionella sp.; assembly: GCA_964385275.1. GTDB lineage: Bacteria > Pseudomonadota > Gammaproteobacteria > Burkholderiales > Gallionellaceae > Gallionella. The sequence goes on from CAYLOK010000011.1 coordinate 53,178, forward strand.
CGGGTTGCGGCGGCGTCTCGGTCTTGATGCCAGTCTTCAGTATCTGTTTGATAATCTGGTACATAGTTACAAGTCCTGACCGGCGTAGCTCAAATTGAACGATTTGTTGATCAGCGGAAAATCCGGCACGATGTTGTTGAGGATCGCATGCTCGATCACCGGCCAGTTCTGCCACGAAGGATCATGAGGATGCACGCGTCCGGGCTTGCCGGACGCATCGCTATGAATCGCCACCATCACTTCGCCGCGCCAGCCTTCGACCATGCCGATGCCAAAAGCGTTACCGGGAAGCTGTTTGACCGGTATCGACAATTCATCGCCGCCGATCAGATTGATCAGAATCTCACGCTGCAGGCGCAGCGACTCGAACAGCTCGTCGAAACGCACCGTAACACGAGCAGCCACATCGCCGTTGTGATGGGTCGCCATCCGCACATCCAGTTTATCGTAGGGTGCGCAGGGAAACTGCACGCGCATATCCCAAGCCTGCGCACTGGCGCGCCCCGGCAAACCGCATAATCCGAGCTGGGCGGCCAGCGGCGGCGCGACACGTCCGGCGCCGATGAAGCGATCCTGCACCCCGGCATGCTCCTCATAAATGCTGCGCAGCAAAGCCAATTCGCGCTCCAGCATATTGCATTCTTCTTCGATCACACGCTTATCCTGCATCTTCAGGCCGACTGTCACGCCGCCCGGAATAATCCTGTCCATCAAATAGCGGTGGCCGAACAACACCGCGTTATTGCGCAGCACCTGTTCTTTCAATATCCAGAATTGCGCAAAGCCGAACGACAGCGCGACGTCGTTACCCAGATAACCCAGGTCGCCCAGATGGTTGGCAACCCGTTCGCGCTCCAAAAACAACGCGCGCAACCACAGCGCCTGATCCGGCGGCGTGATTGCGGCGATGCTTTCCACCGCCATCGCATAGGCCCAGGCGTAGGCCACGGTGCTGTCGCCACTCACCCTGCCGGCGAGTTTCGCGCCCTGTTCTGTGCTCATCCCCTCGAAACGCCTCTCTATCCCCTTGTGCTTGTAGCCCAGCCGCTCCTCCAGACGCAACACGCGATCACCAATAATGGAAAAACGAAAATGACCCGGCTCGATGATGCCCGCATGCACCGGACCAACCGGAATCTCATGGACGCCGTCGCCGGTGACCGTCACGAAACCATAAGCATCTGTTTCCGTCGGAAATGCGCAAGTGTCGTCAAAGTCTTTGCGTAACGGGTACACATAGGCCGGCCAGGAAGCATGCCGCAACCATTTGCGATAGTCGTCCGCACCGACGGCGTGCAAACCGAGCAGGTCGGCGACGGCGCGCTGCATGCGGTTCGCGGCGGGAAACAGGTCGCTGATGTCGGGATAGTCCGGTTGCTCCGCACTCACTGCCAGGGTCAGGCACAACATGCCGTCGGCGCTGACCAGCGAGACGTGCAGCGCATAGCCCGCCTCGCGCGCCCGTTCGTCGCTGCCCCACAGCGCCACCAGCCTGCCGCCGTCGCGGCGCACTTGTGCGCACAAGTCGCGAAACTGCTCCGCATCCACCGTGCCATGCCGGGCCGTCGTAGCGCCAGGCAGCCAGGGAAATTGGGTGGTAAATTCGTCCAGTCTCATATCATGTCACCCGATCAATGCCGCCGCCTGACGATACCAGTTGGCCAGATAAGGCGGGATATACAGTCCGAGCAGCAGCACCAGTCCCAGATGCACGAACACGGGGATCAATGCGGGAGGATGCGGCAATCGCTGACCCGTAGCTGCACCGAACACCATTTCCTGCATCCGGCTGAAGATTGCGGCAAAGGCCACGCCCAGCGCGATGAGCAGGAACGGCGTAGTCCAGGGATAGGCATGCATGGCGGTGGTGATAATCAGGAACTCGCTGGCGAACACGCCGAACGGCGGCATGCCGAGGATGGCCAGCGTGCCGATCGCCAACCCCCAGCCGATGGTGGGATTGGTGGTGATCAGGCCGCGAATGTTGTCCATCAACTGAGTGCCGGACTTCTGTGTGGCGTGGCCCACGGCGAAAAAAATCGCCGACTTGGTGAGAGAATGCACCGTCATGTGTAACATACCGGCGAAAGTCGCAACCGGACCGCCCATGCCGAAAGCGAAAGTGATCAGTCCCATGTGTTCAATCGAAGAGTAGGCGAACATGCGCTTGACGTCTTTCTGGCGTGACAGAAAAAACGCGGCCATCACCACGCTGAGCAAACCGAACCCTATCATCAGGTTGCCGGCAAAATGGTTGCCCAGCGCGCCGTCCACCAGCACCTTGGAGCGCACCACGGCATACAGCGCAACGTTCAGCAGCAAACCGGAAAGCACCGCAGAGACCGGAGTCGGGCCTTCGGCATGCGCATCGGGCAACCAGTTGTGCAGCGGCGCCAAACCGACCTTGGTGCCGTAACCCACCAGCAAAAACACGAAGGCCAGCGACAGCACGGTCGGCTCAAGCTGGGTCTTGACTGCGTCGAGATGCGTCCACAGCAGCGCCGTACCGCCTGCGCCCAGCACCCTTTCCGCCGCAAAATATAACAGGATGGTGCCAAACAATGCCTGGGCGATGCCGACGCCGCACAGAATGAAGTATTTCCACGCCGCTTCCAGACTGGCCGGGGTGCGATACAGCGACACCAGCAGCACCGTCGTCAGCGTCGCCGCCTCCATCGCCACCCACATGATGCCGAGATTGTTGGTCAGCAGCGCCAGCAGCATGGTAAAGGTAAATAGTTGATACATGCTGTGATAAAGACGCAGCATGTTGATACTCAGCTTGCCGTGCGCCTGTTCGATGCGCATATAGGGGCGCGAAAACAACGAAGTGGTGAAGGCGACGAAGGCGGTCAGCGCGACCAGAAACACATTGAAGGAATCGACGAAGAACTGCTCGTTCAACGCGGTGAGCGGCCCGTCATTGATCACCCGGAAGGAAAGAAATGCCGAGGCCACAAAGGTGGCAAAACTCATCGTCGAGTTGAGCTCCGGTGCAAAGGAGCGGCAACCGAACAGCGCCAGCAGCAGGCCGCCAATCAAGGGTATCGCTAATATCCAGAGAATTTCCACGTCAATCTTCCTTGAGTTTTTCCATGTGTTCCAGGTCCAGACTGTCGAAAGTCTCACGGATATGGAAGAAGAAGATGCCCAGGATGAACATGCCGATCAGCACATCGAGCGCGATGCCCAGCTCCACCACCATCGGCATGCCGTAGGTGGTGCTGGTGGCGGCGAAGAACAAACCGTTTTCCATGGCGAGAAAACCGATCACCTGCGGCACCGCCTTGCTGCGCGTAATCATCATCAAAAACGACAGCAGCACACAGGCCATGGCGATACCCAGCGTACCTTTAGTGATGGTACCGGCCATTTGCGAAATCGGTGCGGCCAGGTTGAAGGCGAACACCACCAGCACGATGCCGACCAGCATGGTGGTGGGAATATTGAACATCGTCTCGACATCCCATTTGACGTTCAGCTTGCGTATCAGCCGGTGCAAGATCCACGGCAGCACGAGCACTTTCAACAGCAGCGTCAGTCCCGCCGAGTAGTAAAGATGATGTTGATGAGATGAATAGGCCACAACCGTGGTACTGACGGCCAGCACCAGGCCCTGCAAAGCGAACAGGTTAATCAGCGACAGCACCCTCCGCTGTGAAAGCATGGCAAAAGAAATCAGCAGCAGCATCGCGGCAAACAGATTGATCAACTGGCCGGCAAAATTCAGCATCTCAACTCCCCAGCAGAAAATGAATCAGCATGCCCAGCACCGCCAGCAGGAAAGCCGTACCCATGAATTCCGGGACGCGGAAAATACGCATCTTGGCGCTGACGGTTTCGAGCAGCGCCAGCCCTGCACCGGCCAGCATCAGCTTGATGAACAAGGCCAGCAAGGCGACGGGAAGTGCGGCCAGATTGCCGACTTCGGCGATACCCCACGGCATGAACAGCGCGAAGCCGACGGTAAAGTACGCCAGCATCTTGAGTGCGCTCGCCCATTCGACCAGTGCGAGGTGGCGCGCCGAGTATTCCAGAATCATCGCCTCGTGGATCATGGTCAGCTCAAGATGCGTGGAAGGGTTGTCCACCGGAATGCGGGCATTTTCGGCCAGCAACACCATGACAAAAGCGATGGCGGCAAAGGCCAGGCTGGGGTAGATCACGAATTGTTTGTGCGCCAGGGTTTCGACGATGGTGACCAGCGAGGTGGAATGACTGATCGTGGCTGCGGTAAAGAACACCATCAACAGCGCCGGTTCGGCGAGAAAGCCGACCAGCATTTCGCGGCGTGCGCCCATCGTGCCGAAGGAGGTGCCTACATCCATCGCCGCCAGGGAGATGAATACCCGCGCCAGCGCGAAGATGCCGACCAGGGCGATTACGTCCACCGCCGGGGAAAGCGGCAGATCTGTCGCGATGACCGGAACCAGCGATGCCGCCAGCCACATGCTGGCAAACAGAATATAGGGCGTAAAGCGGAACAGCGGCGAAGCATTGTTCGCCAGCACTGCGTCCTTGTGAAACAGTTTGATCAGATTGCGGTAAGGTTGCATAACACCCGCACCGCTGCGGTTTTGCAGCCAGGCGCGGCACTGGTTGACCCAGCCCAGCAACAGGGGGGCAATCAGCACCACCAGAGCATCCTGAAAGAGTTGTAAAAACAGGCCGGAATAATTCATCGGACAAACGCCAGTAACGCAAGCAGGGTGACAAAGCTGTACAGCAGGTAAGCATGAATGCGGCCATGTTGCAACCGGCCGATCAGCGCGGAAATTTTATCAGTGAGCCGGGCAACAGGCAGATAGCACCACTCCCACAGCAAATCCCTGGTTTCGCCGTGATAGTTTGGCTTCTTGTCGAACGGCCCGGGCACTTCGCGGGTAATGCCGAAAAACAGTTCAAAAATCTGCCGGATCGGCTGGCCAAAACCCTCGGCGGTATCCTGCATACGCGCGGTCTGTTCAGGATAGCCGCAATCCCAGGCCGGCCCCCGGCGCAGGCGACCGTGATAAAACTTCTTCACCATAACCAGGGTGAACAGCACGCCGACAATGATAATCACAAACAAGACCAGCGGACTATAACTGGCGCGCTCCGGCTGTATCGGTGTAAGCCACATCCAGCCGGTCTGGGCGGCGGTACTGCCCAGCGCCTCCCCGACCATCATCTGTGTCACAAAGTCGATGTGCAGAATGAAGAATACCGGAAATATCCCCAGCAGGATGCAACCCAGAGCGAGCCAGGTTAACCCCAACCGTTCCCAGATGCCGACGTCATGCACCTGGCCGGTGCGTTCCCGGTCGGGCACCTCTCCCCCGCGTGGCTGACCGAGAAAAATCACGCCGTAAAATTTGACCATGACATAGCCCGCGAGCGCGGCGGCCAGCGCGAGCGCGGCGGCGGCAATCGGAATCAGCATGTTGAGATAGGAATGAGGCAGGCCCGGGGACAGCAGGAATGCCTGCAACAACAGCCATTCGGAAACAAAGCCGTTCAGCGGAGGCAAACCGGCAAGCGAGAGAGTGCCGACCAGTACCAGCAGCGCCAGTTTGGGCATGCGGTGGATGAGTCCGCCCAGCTTGCCCAGATTTCGTTCGCCGGTGGCGTGCAGTACCGAACCTGTGCCGAGAAACAGCAGTCCCTTCATGAAGGCATGGTTGAGCGCGTGGTACAGGGCTGCGGTCAGCGCGAGCGCAGCCAGCATTTCTTTCTGGAAAGAGTGAAAGATGATGGCAAGACCAATGCCCGCCAGGATAATGCCGACATTCTCGATTGAGGAATAGGCGAGCAGACGTTTCATGTCGGTCTGTACGGCGGCGAACAGCACGCCGTACAGCGCGGTGAGCAGCCCCAGGGTCAACGCCAGCGCACCCCACCACCACTGCGGCATGCCCAGCAGATCGAAGCTGACGCGCAAAATACCGTAAATCGCAGTTTTCAGCATGATGCCGCTCATCAGCGCCGAAATCGGTGAGGGTGCGGCAGGATGTGCTTCAGGCAACCAGGCATGGAGCGGCAGAATACCGGCTTTGGCACCGAAGCCGAACAGCGCCAGCAAGAAAGTGACACTGGCCCAGAAAGCATTCAGGTGCGCTTCGCGCATGGTGGCAAAGGTGTAATCTCCATGCCCGCCCTGCATTACGCCAAAGCACAGCAGGATGGCGATTGCGCCGATGTGAGCGATGAGCAGATAGAGAAAACCGGCACGCCGGGTCTCAGCCACATTGTGGTCGGTGGTGACCAGAAAATAGGATGACAGCGCCATGGTTTCCCATGCCACCATAAACAGGTAAGCGTCGTCCGCCATGAACACCAGCGCCATGCTGGCAAGAAAGACATGGTATTCAAAGCACAGCAAGCCCAATGTGCCGCCTTCCATGTCGCGAAAATAACCCGCCGAATACAGCGAAATACCGACACTGGCCGCGCCCAGCAGCAGCAGAAAAAATGCTGAGAGTGCATCCAGGCGCAGATGAAACGGCAAGTCGGGCAATCCGAGCGGCAGCACCGCCACATTGGTGCCGCCGCCCAGGCTGCTCAGTGCGGCGGATGCAAGAACCAGCGCGGCCAGCGCACCGGCAGGGAAAAGGTAACGCGTAATCGTCGCGCTGTTTCGCAACAGCAAGCCCGCCAAGCCCAGCAACAGCCAGCAGACAACCACACCCAACGCAACATCAATGGGCAGCACGGTCGAAGCTATCGTCACCAGGGGTTCTCCCGCATCTGAAAGATTACCATTTGATTATAACCAGGTTTTTACCCCGTCGCCCCCGCCGATATGCTGTTTCAACAGACGGCAGGGTGCATCGGGGTCAACCTTGATCACCTCGGCATACATCGAATCGAGCGCTTTGTCCTCATCGGCGAAAATATTTTCCCGACCGATGTAATCAAACAAGCCGGAATGCCGCATGACATCAATCACCTGTTTTTTCAAGCCGCTGAACACCACGCGGATACCGCTGGCGCGCAATCTTTCCACTACGTGATGGATGACCTCATCACCCGAGGCATCGAGCTGATTGATGCCATCCGACACAATCAGCAAATGGCTGGCGCGTGGACTGTTGGACACCGCTTCCAGAATGGTGTCTTCGAAATAGGGTACGTTGGCGAAATACAGGGAACCGTCGTAGCGTATGGCGATAACTTTTTCGCTGAGCGGCAGGTTGTTCACCTTCGCATCGCGCAGGGTGCCGTCGTGATAACGACCGAGAATGGCGACACGCGGCGACATGGTGCGATAGAGATAGAGCAGGATAGACAAACCGGCGCCGATCATGATGCCGTTGTCGAGGTGCGGCGCAAAAGCCAGCGTGGCGACAAAAGTGACCACAGCGGCGACGCCGTCATGCTTGTGCGTATGCCAGGCATGGCCGATCGCCTTGAAGTTGATCAGGCCGACCACCGCCATCATGATCACCGCCGCCAGCACCGCCTGTGGCAGGTGATAGAGCAACGGGGTAAGGAACAGCAAGGTGAGCAGCACGATCAGGCCGGCGAATACGTTGGACAACCCGGTCCTGGCGCCTGCGTTGAGGTTCACCGCCGAACGGGAGAACGAGCCGCTGACCGGAAAGGACTGACCGAAACTGCCCACGATGCTTGCGATACCCTGCCCGATCAGTTCCTGATTGGGGTCGATACGCTCCCGTGTCTTGGCGGCCATCGCCTTGGCGATAGAGATGGCTTCCATGAAGCCAACCAGTGCAATCACCAGCGCGCTGGAAATAAGCGCCGAAATCATATCCCAGTTGAATGTCGGCAAATCGAACTGCGGCAATCCGGCGGGAATACCACCTACCACCTCGCCTCCGCCGACGAGATTGAATTCGCCCTTGCTGAGCTTCTTGATGCGCCAGCGGTAGCCGTCGGCTTTTTCGCCCGGCGGCACCTGTCCGGTCAGATAAAATTTGGCGGAATGACCTTCGCTTGCAGTCACCTGCTCAAAGATGAAATTGCGCAGGGAACGGGCAGTCTTGCGATTTTCACCCTCGGCATCCTTGAGTTCCAGCTTGAGCAACTCGATTTCGTAGTTCAGCGCGGCGGTAAGTTGCGTGCTTCCTTCATGGCTTTTTAAATGCCGTTTCAGCTCCGCCGATCTGACATCGAGTTTGCCGCTCAACTCAGCCATCTTGATTTCGGTCCGGGAAAATTCGTTGGCGAGGGTCTTGACCTCGACATCCATGATTTCCTCAATCCTGCCATGGCTGTTGTGCTCGAAACCGATAGCCCAGCTTACCAGCGTGGTGAGCGTGACGGCGATCAGCACACCGGGCATTTTGGGTGCAAATTTTTTCAACCCCCACATGATGGCGAAGGCCGAAATACCCATCAGCAGCGTCGGAAAATGGGTATCGCCGATCTGTTGCAGCACGCCCCAGATGTCATTGATAAAATGCTCACTTCGCCCCATCGACACGCCGAACAGCTTATTGAGCTGCGACAGTCCGATGATGATTGCGGCGGCATTGGTGAAACCGACGATGACCGGATGGGAGAGGAAATTCACCACTACGCCCAGTTTGAACACCCCCAGCACCAGCTGGATGATACCGACCATCAATGCCAGCAGGATCGCCAATGCGATGAACTGACTGGAGCCGGAAGCAGCCAGCGGTGCGAGTGCCGAGGCGGTCAACAGCGATACCACCGCGACCGGACCGGTAGCCAGTTGAGCCGACGAACCCCACAGCGCCGCGATGATGCCCGGCAGGAAAGCCGCATACAAGCCGTAATAGGCGGGCAATCCGGCGAGTTGGGCATAGGCCATGGATTGCGGAATCAGCACCAGCGCAACGGTGATGCCGGCAATCAGGTCCGCCCTGGTTGCATCGCCGCGCAACGGCCACCAGGAAAGAAAAGGCAGAAAACGGATGAGATTTTTATTCACGATGCTTTGGGTTGTGTTGGTATGGCTTGCCCGTCAGGAAGCGCAACATGGCACTCCGAAAAAATACGCGCCTTGCAGTTCCGGCAGATGTCCGAATTCAGTGTCGGGTAGATGGGCTTGATCCAGTTCGACATCGTCGGGAAAAAGCGGCTCTCGCCGATATCGTCCAGCTTGTCCGCCTTGCGCAGGAACTTGTGAATGGAATCCTTGCAACGATAGAAATACAGACCGCCGCCCATCTTGCGCCGCCGCCGCGCTTCCTGTTCCAGCATTTCGGCGCCCGCCACATCCACAAAATTGATTCCAGAGGCGAGGATCATCACCGTCTTCTGGCGCGGATTGTTCTCGTCTATCTGCATCAGCCCGCTACGCACATAATCCACTGCGCCGAAAAAGATGGAACCGTTGATGCGCACGATGCGGAACTGCGGGCATTCAGGATGCCCGTGCGCATCGACAAAGTGATACGAGCCCTCCTCCGTGGCCGGAACAGAGGGGTCGATGGACGGACGCGAAACGCGATACAAATAAAGCGCCAGCGAAAGCAGGATGCCGAAAAAGATGCCTTTCTCCAAATCAATCAAGGTACCGATCAGGGTGACGAACAGCGTAACCGTCTCGGCACGGCTGGTGCGGATGATGGCAAAAATATGATGAAAATCAATCAATCCCCATGCCACGAGGAACAATATGCCCGCCATCGCGGCGTTCGGCAGATAAGAGGCCAGGGGCGCCACCAGCAACAGAATAAGCACCAGAAAGACCGACGCATATACCGTAGCCAGCGGCGTCTGTGCGCCCGCCTCATAGTTCACGCCGCTACGGTTGAATGAGCCGCATGATGCGTAACTGGAAAAAAAACTGCCAACCAGATTCGACAAGCCCTGCCCGATGAATTCCTGATTGCCGTCGATGCCCTGCTCGGATTTGACCGCAATGGAACGCGATATAGACACCGCCTCGGTCAAAGCCAGCATGGTGACCACCAAAGCCGGAAACAGCACCTTGCGCAGGGTTTCGTAGGAAAAATCCGGCACCAGGAACGGCGGCAAGTGTGAGTGCAATGCGCCCACGGTCTTGATCTGTGTCGCGGTCGCACCGAATTCGATATTGACCAGCCAGGCGGCCACACTGCCCGCCACCATGGCCACAATCATGTACGGCACCTTCGGAAAATAACGTTTGGCAAGGATGCCCACCGCCAGCGTGATCGCACCGATGAACGTGACATAGGGGTTGATATTGCCAAACTGCGCAACCAGTTGCTCAAGCACCACATGAAAGGGCGCACCGCGCACAATGTCGATGCCGAAAAAATTCTTCACCTGACTGGCCGCGATGAGTACCGCAGCCCCGGCCGTGAAGCCGATAACCACGGTGTGCGAAATGAAATTGACCAGCACCCCCATGCGCGCCAGCCCCAGAATCAGCTGGAACAGCCCGGTCAGGAAGGTCAGCGTGAGCACCATGTTGATGAACTCGGGCGAACCGGGTTCGGCGAACGGACTGATGGCGGCAAACACCGCGATGGAAATGGCGGTGGTCGGGCCGGAAACCAGATGCCAGCTCGACCCGAACAAGGCGGCGATGATGGCCGGCAGCATCGCCGCATACAGGCCGTATTCCGGCGGCATCCCGGCAATGGTGGCGAAGGCCACGCCCTGCGGCAGCACGATCAATGCACCGGTGAATCCGGCGATCAGATCAGCGCGGTTGCTGCTGCGATCCACCAGATGCCGCCATTGCATGAACGGCAACAGGTGATACAGCCAATATTTTCGTGAGTGCCGTATCATGATAGTCGCACGCTCAGCCTATGGTCTGGTAATAAAGGTTCTGCGGGTGATTGGCCTGCGCGAAGAAAAACCAGCGCTCAGCCAGCAGACCGATGTACTGGAGTATAAACGCAATACCGAGCAGCGATGGCGTAAACAGGCCGAGTGCCAGCAGCGCCAGCGGCAGCACGAAAGCCATTATCAGGAAAGCCGGTTTGATCATTTGCAGAAACGCCGGGCTCTTGCCGTGAAAAAACTCGCGGGTATTGAACGAGCCGCCCATGAAACCCATCGAGCGCTGCACGATGTGCGGGTGCTTGATGCCGATGGCGGTCTGTATCGTCGATTTTGGCTTGAGACGCGCATTGCGCACCAGCGAGGCGAAGCGACCGACGAACGCCAGTAACGTAATGATAATTGCCCAGCCGGCAAAGAAATCGGCTTGCGATGGCACAGCCAGAGCCGCATAAAACGCGGCCAGTGTGAAGCCGGACGCGCCGCCCATCAGGGTGTAATTGATGACCGTGAGCGGCGAGTGCCATTCGCGCAAAAAACGCAAACAGGCATAGATCATACCGGTGCAGACAAACAGCACGAAAGCCAGCAAGGTGCCGATCACGCCGATCACGATGGACAGATCAATCAGCAGACCGCTGGGCAGCGTCACCACCTCGGGCCGGTATCCCGACAAATGCACCCCGGCATAGAGGAAGACCATCCCCATGAACGCAGGCAGGGCAATGACTTCGCGCGACAGCCAGGAAGTACGCCATTGCGTGGCTGAGCGCCAGGCGCGCTCAGGCCGACCGAGGTGAAAGAAGGAGGCGACCAACCCGCCCGCCAGCAACAGCAGTGTCAACACGCTGCCATAACCATAGAAGCCGTCGGATTGCATCGGCAGCAAACCGAACAGCGCATAGGATTGATGGGTGAACAGTGCGAGGAACAGGCCTTGCCCCGCCCCGATCAGCGTAGTCAGAAAAATAACAGAAAATGCAGGTTTCATCGTTCGTTTTACCAGGCAGAAACATCGTCCATCGAAGACTCGCCCTTGCCCGGCTTGGGCAATTGGCCGTCCACTTTAAGCGGATTGTCCGCGCGTTCCAGCTCATCCTCATGAATTTTGAGGCGGGTTTTGCGACGCGGCAGATAGTGATTGGCAGGGTGCGTGCCCCACTCCGGCATCAGCGCATAACCGCCGTCCTCGCGGATCGCCTTCGACACGAGCGACTCGGGATCGTGAATATCACCGAACAGACGCGCGCTGGTCGGACAGGCCTTCACGCAGGACGGTTTGCGGTCGTTCTCCGGCATGGACATGTCGTAGATGCGATCCACGCACAAGGTACATTTCTTCATCACCTTCTGCTTTTCGTCGATCTCGCGCGCACCGTAGGGACACGCCCAGGTGCAATACTTGCAACCGATGCACTTGTCGTAATCCACCAGCACGATACCGTCCTGCTTGCGCTTGTATGACGCGCCGGTCGGGCACACCGGCACGCAGGGAGGATCTTCGCAATGCAGGCAGGACTTGGGGAAATGCAGCGTTTCACTATGCGGGAATTCTCCGATTTCATAGGTCTGCACGCGGTTGAAGAAGGTGCCGGTCGGGTCGGCGCCGTAGGGATTTTCATCGTACAAGGGCCCCGCCGAACCGGAAGTGTTCCATTCCTTGCAACTGGTCACGCAGGCATGACAACCGACGCAGACGTTGAGGTCAATAACCAGGGCGAGCTGAGTCATAGCGAGCCTTTCAATTTAATGTATCCGGGTCGGGTCATTTCGCACCGCCTTTCTTTTTACTGCCGCCGAAATAGGCCAGCCAGCTCGGATGCTCCTTCATACCGGGGTATTTCGTTATGGGTTTAAATTGCGGAGAGGTCTGTTCGGGCTCGCCCTCCTCCGCCTTGTAGATGCGCACGCGCACGTCGTACCACGCAGCCTGCCCGGTGATCGGGTCGGAGTTGGAGAAACGCCTGCCTTCCGCATCGGGCGGCAGTTCTTCGGAGATCACATGATTGAGCAGAAATCCCAGCTGCGATTCGTTGGCATCGGGCGACAAATTCCATGCGCCGGCAGCCTTGCCGATGGCATTCCATGTCCACACCGTACCCGGCTCCACCGACTCGCTGTAACGCGCCATGCAGCGCACCTTGCCCCATTGCGATTCGGCCCACATCCAGTCGCCGTCGGCGATGCCCGCGTCCTGTGCGGTGCGCGAGTTGACGTAGAGATAATTGTGCGCGTGAATCTGGCGCAGCCAGGCATTCTGCGAATCCCAGGAGTGATACATCGCCATCGGGCGTTGCGTCAGCGCCGACAGCGGATATTTTTGCTTGTCGTTGGACTGCACCTCCAGCGGTTCGTAGTAAAACGGCAGCGGATCGAAATAGGTCTCGATGCGCTTTGCCAGATGTGCGGGCGGCTGACGCGTGATGCTCTTGCCCTGTGCGGCAAGCCGGAACTTCTGCAACACTTCGGAATACAGATGGATCAGAATAGGCTCGGCATAGCGCGTAATACCGTTGCGTTGCGACCATTCCAGATAACCCTTGTTCCAGTTGCGCATGAATTGATACGAGCGCGGCAGTTTGTGGTGATGCACGCAATCATTCTTGGCATACATCTCCCACTGGTTCGGGTTCGGTTCGCCCTTGATGGACTTCTCGCCGCCCTTGCCGCGCCAGCCGGACAGGAAGCCGATACCTGAACCCGGCGCGGTCTCCCAGTTGACAATGAAATCAGGGTAGTCGCGGAACTTGCGTCCGCCTGCCGGAGTGACAAAGGCAGGCAGCTTCAGCCGTGTGCCAAGTTCGATCAACACTTCCTGAAACGGACGGCACTCGCCGGTCGGCGGCAGCACCGGAATGCGCACCGCATCCACCGGACCGTCGAATTCCGAGATCGGCCGGTCCAGCATGGACATCACATCGTGGCGTTCGAGATAGGTCGTATCCGGCAGAATCAAGTCCGCAAACGCGGTGGTCTCCGAATGGAAGGCATCGCACACCACGATGAACGGGATTTTGTGCTCGCCGTTTTCTTCCTTGTCGGTGAGCATCTTGCGCACTTCACTGGTATTCATGGTCGAATTCCAGGCCATGTTCGCCATGAACAGCAGCAGCGTGTCTATCTTGTACGGGTCGCCGCGCCACGCGTTGGTGATGACGTTGTGCATCAGGCCGTGTACCGACAGCGGATA
>CAYLOK010000012.1:0-62683 GCA_964385275.1 uncultured Gallionella sp.
CGGTCAGCGTCTGCGCCGGCGCGACGGTGATCGAGTCGCCGGTATGCACGCCCATCGGGTCGAGGTTTTCGATGGAGCAGATGATGATGCAATTATCATTGCGGTCACGCACCACCTCCATTTCATATTCTTTCCAGCCGAGCAGCGATTCTTCGATCAGCAACTCTTTGGTCGGAGAAGCTTCCAGGCCGCGCTCGCAGATTTCTACGAACTCTTCGCGGTTGTAAGCAATACCGCCGCCGCTGCCGCCCATCGTGAAGGACGGACGAATCACGGTAGGGAAACCCATCACCTGCTGCACCTGCAAGGCTTCTTCCATGCTGTGCGCAATGGCGGAACGTGCGGAGGCCAGACCGATACGGTTCATCGCCTGCTTGAACTTCTCGCGGTCTTCGGCCATGTCGATAGCCTCGCGGGACGCACCGATCATCTCGACATTGTATTTTTCCAGCACGCCGTGCTTGGCCAGATCCAGCGCGCAATTGAGCGCAGTCTGTCCGCCCATGGTCGGCAGAATCGCATCGGGGCGCTCTTTGGCGATAATTTTTTCGACGATCTGCCAGGTGATCGGCTCGATGTAGGTTGCGTCCGCCATGTCCGGGTCGGTCATGATGGTGGCCGGGTTCGAGTTCACCAACACCACGCGGTATCCCTCTTCGCGCAGCGCCTTGCAGGCTTGCGCGCCGGAGTAGTCAAATTCGCACGCCTGCCCGATAACAATAGGGCCTGCGCCGATGATAAGTATGGATTTTAGATCAGTACGTTTTGGCATTTTTTATGGGAAGAGGGGAAGGGGGAAAAGAGAAGGGTGAAGGGTGAAGGGTGAAGGGTAAACCCCCGCGCCCAAAGCCCGTCCCTTCTCCCTTCTCGCCAACCCCTACTTCCGCTTCTCCATCATTTCAACAAAGCGATCAAACAAGCCGTCCACATCATGCGGACCGGGGCTTGCTTCGGGGTGGCCCTGGAAGCAGAACGCAGGTTTGTCAATTAATTCAAATCCCTGTAATGTTCCATCGAACAGCGAGACATGAGTTGGGCGTGCATAGTCAGGCAAAGTCGCCGCATCCACCGCAAAACCGTGGTTCTGGCTGGTAATCATCACCTGACGGGTGGACAGGTCCTGCACCGGATGGTTTGCACCGCGATGACCGAACTTCATCTTCACGGCGCTGGCGCCTACCGCCAGACCGAGAATCTGATGCCCCAGACAAATGCCGAACAGCGGAACGCCCGCATCCAACACCTGCCGCGTCGCGACAATCGCGTAATCGCATGGCTCGGGATCGCCGGGGCCGTTCGACAGAAACACGCCGTCAGGATTCATCGCCAACACGTCCGCCGCCGGGGTCCTGGCAGGAACAACCGTGATCCTGCAACCGCGCTCGGCCAGCATGCGCAGGATATTGCGCTTCACCCCGAAGTCGTAAGCAACCACATGGAAAGACGAGGATGCAGGTTCTGCTGAATCCTGAATCCTGGATCCCGAATCCTGCCCGTGAACGGCATCCAACTTCCACACGCCCTCCGTCCATTCATAGGGTTCGTCGCAAGTCACGACTTGCGCCAGATCCATGCCGGCCAGACCGGCGAAACCGCGTGCAGCTTCGAGCGCCGCCACCTCGTCCGTGCCAGTGGCGATACAACCGCTTTGTGCGCCTTTTTCGCGCAGGATGCGGGTCAGACGGCGGGTATCAATACCGGCAATCGCCACCACATTATTGGCTTTAAGATAGTCGGGCAGCGACTGGGTGCTGCGCCAGTTGCTCACCGTCAGGGACAGATCGCGTATCACCAGCCCACTGGCAAACACCTGACGCGACTCCACGTCTTCGTCGTTCACGCCGACATTGCCGATATGCGGACAAGTCAGCGTGACGATTTGTTGGCAATAAGACGGGTCAGTGAGTATTTCCTGATAGCCGGTCATCGAGGTATTGAACACCACCTCGCCCACGCGACTGCCGGGAGCGCCAATGGCAACACCGCGAAACACCGTCCCATCGGCAAGTACAAGAATGGCAGGATTCGTTTGCGTCACCAGATACTCCCAAGAAAGACATAAAGAAGCGGGAAGAACCGTGAGTTCATCCCGCGAAAGATGTCCGCATTATAGCGGATTAGGGGAACAGCATCAAATGGAAGCTCAATCACCGTTGCCGATAAAGCCGGAGGCCGATGTTATACAATGCCGCCGCGCAACCGCTCACGGCAGCGCGAATTTTGGCCGTTCAACAAGAAAGAGATGAAATGTTCGAAGTAATTATTCTGGCTATCGCGCTGAGCATGGATGCCTTTGCCGTCTCCATCGGCCTGGGCTCCAAACAGAACGCTCAGCACCTGGGACTGAAGGCGGGAATTTTTTTCGGTATTTTCCAGGCCCTGATGCCTTTCATCGGTTATCTGGGCGGGCGCGGCTTACTGGGCTGGGTTGATGCGTATGCGCACTGGATAGCCTTCGGATTGCTGGCGCTGATCGGCGCAAAAATGATTTACGAAGGCCTGCAAGAAGGGATTGAAGAGGACATCGCAGCAGTGACCAACAAGATGATGCTGGTTCTGTCCATCGCCACCAGCATCGACGCGATGGCCGCCGGTTTCAGTCTTACCCTGCTGGAGGTCAACGCCTGGCTGGCCTGCCTGATTATCGGCGTAACGACTTTCGCCTTTAGCTGGGCGGGCGTCCAGATAGGCAGGAACAGCGGCACCTGGCTGGAAAGCCGTGCAGAAATCTTCGGCGGGACGGTGCTGATCCTGATCGGGGCCAAGATACTGGTGTTTTAGCAGCAATGCGCTGTCTGCATCAGGCGGGGTTGAAAGTCCCTACAGCCAGCCCGAACGCCTGAACCGGTAGTACAACCCCACGCAAGCCACCGCAATCACCAGCAACGCAAGCGGATAGCCATATTCCCATTCCAGTTCCGGCATATGCTGGAAATTCATGCCCCAGATACCGACAAAGGCAGTAGCCACGGCGAAAATACCGGCCCAGGCAGCCAGCCGCTTATTAACCTCGTTCTGCTCCATGGATACAGCGGACTGGCAAACCATAATCGCCGTGCTTATGGTTTCACGCATGCCGTCTATCGTGGCGTTGATGCGCGTCAGGTGATCGTAGACATCGCGAAAGTATTCCTGAGTGGTGGCACAGACCGGCGGGACGCGTCCGCCGTGCAGCTTGCCGGTCGCTTCCATCAGCGGCATCACCGCATGTTTAAGCACGGCAAGTTTGCGTTTGAGCCCATAAAGTTGCGCGATATTATCAAGCGTGGCGCCCTTGTCGAAGAGACGTTGCTCAATGGATTCCAGTTGCGACTCCAACTCGTCAATAACCGGAAAATAGCGGTCCACCACAGCGTCCATCAGCGCATAGAGCACAAATCCCGCACCCAGACGCAGCAACTGCGGTTCGCGTTCGCAGCGTTCGCGCACCCCGGTAAAATTCCGGTTATTGCGGTTGCGGATAGACAGGATGAAATTGACTCCGACAAAGATACTGACCTCGCCTACCTCCGCTTCGGCGTCATCCACCAGATGCATTGCAACAAACAGGGTATCGCCGTATTCCTCGACCTTGGGGCGCTGGTGCCCGTGACGCGCATCCTCGATCGCCAGATCATGCAGGCCGAATTCCTCCTGCATCTTTTCGAGTTCGTCTTCGCTCGTGTCGCTGAGCGCCACCCAGACGAAACAATCCTTGCGTTCAAGGTAATCGCTGATTGCCTCGACAGAAATGTCGGCGAGCTTGATACCCTCCCGGTAGGCGGCGCAATTAATCAGCATGTTAATTCACCGCAGCGACAGACATTTATATGCTCGAAAAATATGATTTAAAATCAAATAATTACAATCAGCACGTCAGCTTAACCCCGTTATTTCAACCCCAGCACATCCTGCATGTCGTACATGCCTGCCGGATTGGCCGCCAGGTAACGTGAAGCGCGCAGCGCGCCCAGCGCGAAGGTGGCGCGGCTGCTGGCCTTGTGGGTGATTTCGATACGTTCGCCTATGCCCGCATACAACACGGTATGGTCGCCGACGATGTCGCCGCCGCGCACGGTGGCAAAACCGATGGTGGACGGGTCGCGTTCGCCGGTCACGCCTTCACGACCATACACGGCGCATTCCGCCAGATCGCGCCCCAGCGTGCGCGCGACCACTTCGCCCAAGCCCAGCGCCGTACCGGAAGGCGCGTCCACCTTATGGCGATGATGCGCCTCGATAATTTCGATGTCGTAACCTTCGGACAAAACGCGCGATGCGGTTTCCAGCAGCTTGAACACCAGATTCACGCCGACACTCATATTCGGTGCGAACACGATGCCGATGTCCTGCGCTGCCGCGCCCAGTTGCGCCTTTTGCTGTGCGTTGAAGCCGGTGGTGCCGATCACCATATTCACGCCCAGACGGCGGCAAATCTCCAGATGATGCAGCGTGCCTTCCGGGCGGGTGAAATCGATCAGCACGTCCGCGCCCTGCAAGGCGGCTTCCACGTCGGCGCTGATCTTCACACCGCAGGGCGCGCCTGACAATTCGCCCGCATCGCGTCCCAGCATCGCGCTGCCGCCGTGTTCCAGCGCGGCGTGCAACACCAGATCATCGGCCTGCGCCACACATTCCAACAACACTTTACCCATACGCCCGCTGCTGCCGGCGATGGCAATCTTGATTTTGCTCATAATTTATCCCTTATTAAGGAAAACTGATCTCATCCACAGATTACGCAGATTCACGCAGATTTTGAAATCTGCTATCCATCGCAACTGTCGATCCAAACTATTTTCAAGAAAAACGCTATTGCAGCTTCCCGGTTTAATCTTGGTAATCTGCGTAATCTGTGGACAACTTGGCTTTATTTGGTTTCAGCCGCTACCGGTTTTACCGTCAGTCCGCTGTCGTCAATGCGCGTCAGATTGTCGCCTTCGAAATACAGCGTCAGGCGCTGCTGCTCGACCAACTTGCTACGCTGCTCCAAACGGTACACATAATCCCACCGGTTACCGTGGAACACATCACTGATCATCGGCGTGCCCAGCACGTAGCGCACTTGCGCGCGGGACATGCCCACTTTCAGCTTGTCGCGCATTTCCGCCGTCACAAAATTCCCCTGGCGGATGTCCATTTTGTACGGCGAGGGCAAGGACAAAGAAAAGTTGCCGCATGATGCCAGCGTCAGGGAAAGCAAAATTATTTTAAAGCGCATAGTCTCTAGTCTCGTAATTTCCAAAGCGAAGCCGCCGCATAATACCTCAAGCCGCCACGCCCAGCATCTCCGCCGCATGTTTGCGCGTAGTTTCGGTAATTTTCACACCGCCCAGCATGCGTGCAATTTCTTCAATACGCTGTCCGCCGTCCAGCACCTCGATACGGCTCAGGGTAACACCCTGTTCCACCGCTTTGCTGACTTGCCACTGCCCGTCCGCCATCGCCGCCACCTGCGGCAGGTGGGTGACGCACAGCACCTGATAATCCCCGCCCAACTGCTTGAGCAACAGACCGACAATCTCAGCCACACGCCCGCCGATACCGCTGTCCACTTCGTCGAAAATCAGCGTCGGCACGCTGGCAACCTGGCTGGTGGCGACCTGTATCGCCAGGCTGATGCGCGACAACTCGCCGCCCGATGCGACACGGGCCATACTGCGCACCGGCACGCCCGGGTTGGCGGCAACCTGAAACTCTACCGTCTCCAGACCATACGCATTGCCCTCGGTCAGCGGCAGCAACGCCACGGCAAAGCTGCCGCCCTGCATCGCCAATTTCTGCATCGCGGCGCTAATTTCCCGCGATAAATTTGCGGCGGCCAGTTGGCGCGCACGGCTCAACGGCTGCGCGCCGTCCAGGTATCGTTGCTGTGCGGCTTTTTCCTGTCGCGCCACAGCCAGCATATCGGCCTCATCGCCCAACTCCGCCAGACGCGCGACGACCTGCTGCAATACTTCATCCAGGCGTTCCGGCATGACGCGATATTTTCGCGCCATATCCATAACATATTGAATACGCTGTTCTTTTTCTTTTACTTGCTGCGGGTCGCTATCCAGATGCTGCTGATAATGGCGCAAGCCATACACCGCCTCCTGCAATTCCGCCTGTACGCTCTCCAGCAGGCGCAGCGTTTCACTCAGAGCGGCATCATGTTCCATGCCATCGCGCAAACGCGTCATCAGCACGTTCAGCTGCGTAAGGCAGGCGGTATCCGCCTCGCTCAATGTTTCAATGCCAAACGCGGCTGTTTCCAGCAAACTCGCCGCATGGGCCAGACGCGCATATTCCGCCTGCAACTCTTCCCACTCCGCCGCATTGAAAGCCAGGCCTTCCAGCTCGCTACGCTGAAACAGCAGCAACTCGCGCTCGGCGGCGAGCGCCTGCGAATTCTCGCTCAGCCTGATCCGGCGGCTTTGCAACGCCTGCCAATCGCGATAGCTGAGCGCAACCTCTGCGGCATTCGCCTGCAAACCGGCGTATCCATCCAGCAAGGCGCGCTGTGCTTCCGGCCGCAACAGGGATTGATGCGCATGCTGTCCGTGAATATTCAGCAACTGTTCGCCCGCTTCGCGCATCTGCTGCAAGGTGGCGCTGCGCCCGTTGATGAAGCCGCGTGACCGCCCGCCCGCATCCAGCAAGCGCCGCATCAAACAGACGCCCTCATCCCCTTCCAGCTCTTGCGCCTTCAGCCAGATTTGCAAACCCGGCAATGCGCGCACATCAAATTCCGCCGTAATCTCGGCGCGCTCGCAACCATTGCGCACCATAGTCGCATCGCCCCGTTCGCCGAGCGCCAGCGACAACGCGTCTATCAGTATGGATTTCCCCGCACCGGTCTCGCCGGTCAACGCAGTAAAGCCGGGGCTGAATTCCAGCTCCAGCGAGGAGACGATGACAAAATCACGGAGGCTTAAAAACTTCAGCATTTTCTGGATTCAGACATTTAGAGCGATTGATTCCAGAGCAGTTTCTCACGCAGCATGTGGTAATAACTATGCCCCACCGGATGCAGCAAACAGGCATGATCGGGATGACGGGTCACGATAACTTTGTCGTGCAACTGCAAATCAAAGTGGGTATGACTATCCAGGCGCACGCGAAGATCGCCGGTGCGATGTATCAGAATCTCCAGCACCGACGAACTACTCACCACAATCGGCCTGTTGCTCAGGGTATGCGGACAAATCGGCACCAGCTCCAGCACCTCAAGACCGGGATGCAGGATGGGCCCGCCCGCCGACATCGCATAGGCCGTCGAACCGGTCGGCGTGGAGACGATCAGCCCGTCCGCGCGCTGGTTGTACAGATATTCGCCGTCAATGCGCACCTCGAATTCGACCATGCTGCTGATATGGCTGCGATGCACCACTACTTCGTTGAAAGCCAGGCCGCTGAACACCTCGACATCGTTGCGCAATACGCGCGCCGACAACAACAGCCGCTGTTCGGTGACAAACTGTCCGTCCAGCATGGCCGCGATACCGTCCAGCATATTTTCCAGCGTAAGATCGGTCAAAAATCCCAGCCTGCCCTGATTCACCCCGATCAACGGCACATGATGCGGAGAAAAGGTGCGTGCGATATTCAGCATCGTACCGTCGCCGCCGATTACAATCGCCAGGTCCGCTACAGCAGCCATTTCCTCCAGCGTCATCGCCGGGTAGGGACTCCCCCCCAGCTGTTCGGCGGTCAGGCTGTCCACCGCCACACTCAATCCTCTGGCAGACAAAAAATCCGCCAGATGCAGCAAGGGCACAGCCACTTCGGGCGACTTGTGCTTGCCGATCAGCGCAACGTTTTTAAAGGAAAATTTCATGGGCGCGATTAGACCACATCGCACAGACAATGACAAAGCGGAAGCTTTGCACGGGTGAGTGGAAACGATCAGAACGGGCGCAACAGGTTGCTGCGGACCGTCTGAAAGCATCCGCCTGCCAATATCGCTCAGGGGCGGCTCGGGAATTGGCCGAAAGTGCAAATGATGAAATTAAGCGCGAGGAAAGGATTGCCTGCATCGGCGGGGTCAATAGAGACCGGCGAAGATTCTCCGCCCACCGCACCAAGTTCGTAGGATGCCAGCCCGGACGGCATCACCCCGCCCATCTGTGCTCCGACAGGCGCCCGTCCGTTCAGGTTGGGCAGGGCAAAAGTCGTATTCCCGTCGCCACCATAGGTCGTTCCAAGCAGGGCAAACAATACCTGATTTTGCATGATAGGCAACTCCTGCCCATTGCAGAACAGCCAGTCTTTCGGCGCCCAGGCAAGAGGCCAAAGCATGATGCTGCCAATTAAGGTATCCATAAATTTCTCCTGAATGTTGTCTTGCGAATTATCCTGCTTCTGGCGAGGCAGGAGGACAAGCCCGGATGAGACCACAAATAACAGGGAAAAGGCCAGTTCACCCCGTTACCGGCCCGTAGCGTATTCATTAGCAAGGAGCAGGTCAATATGCCGAACAGCCTATGTATTTCGGCCTACGCGAGCCGAAGGCCGCGTCGTGCCGCTGCACTCCCTATTCCTCCAGCGCCATTTCCAGTTCCAGCCAACCCTCTTCCAGCTCATCTACTTTGGCCTGCACGATTTCGCGGCGGGCGTTCAGGCTGGCTAGAAAATCCTTGCTGCAATTGCTGTAGGTGGCCGGATCGCCCAGCTGGCGGTTGATTTCGGCAAGCTCGGCTTGCGCCTTGTTTAGCTCCGCTTCGAGCTTGGTTCGCCTGGATTGCAGCGCCTTTTTGTTGGGTTTGGGCGCTGCGGGCTGCGCGGGCTTTGCCGGTTTGGCCTGTACCGTCTCGCGCGGACGGCGCGACTCTATCCAGACTTTGTAGTCTTCCAGATCGCCATCGAACAGCTTCGCCTCCCCGTCCGCCACCAGCCACAATTCATCGGCCACGGCGCGTATCAGACTGCGGTCATGCGAGACGATCACCACCGCACCGGTGTATTCCTCCAGCGCCAGCGTCAATGCATCGCGCATATCCAGATCGAGGTGGTTGGTAGGTTCGTCGAGCAGCAGTAAATGCGGCTTCTGCCAAGCCAGCAACGCCAGCGCCAGTCGGCTCTTTTCGCCGCCGGAAAAACTCGCCACCGGGCGATCCTCGGCGTTGCCGGCCAGGCCGAAACGCCCTAAAAAGGTGCGCAGCGCCAGCGTGGTTTCCTTCGGCGCGATGCGCTCCATATGCTGTAGCGGCGTGGCGGCGCTATCCAGATTTTCCAGTTGATGCTGGGCGAAATAGCCGATGCGTATCTCCGGCGTAATCTCCAGTTTCCCTTCAGTGGGTGCGAGTTCGCCGACCAGCAGTTTAATCAGCGTGGATTTACCCGCGCCGTTTGGCCCGAGCAAGGCGATACGCGCGCCCGCTCTCAGCACCATGCTGATGTTTTTAAACAGCTTTTTGTCGCCATAGGCAAAACCCATGTTGTCCAGCCGCATCAAGAGGTCGGGGCTGCGTTCCGGCGCTTCGATCTCCAGTTCAAAATGACCGTCGGTGACGTGAGCCGGTGCAATGCGCGTGATCCGCTCCAGCGCCTTGACCCGGCTCTGCGCCTGTTTGGCCTTGGTGGCCTTGGCGCGAAAACGGCGCACGAAATCTTCCAGATGAGCGATCTTCGCCTGCTGCGTCTGGAAAGCCTGATTCTGCTGGGCCATTTTTTCGGCACGGGCGCGCTCGAAATCGTCGTAATCCCCGGCATAACTGTCAATCACGCAGTCGTGAACGTGGGCGATGCGATTGACGGTGGCGTTAAGAAACTCGCGGTCATGCGACACCAGCAAAATACTGCCCGGATAACGCGCCAGATATTGTTCCAGCCAGAGGATGGCTTCCAGATCGAGGTGATTGGTCGGCTCGTCGAGCAGCAGCAGGTCGGCCCGGTGCATCAGTGCGCGCGCCAGATTAAGCCGCATGCGCCAGCCACCGGAAAAACTGGTCACCTTTCGTACCAGACTGTCCGTATCGAAGCCCAGGCCGTTCAGCAGTTGCGCGGCGCGCGCCTTGGCGCCGTAACCGTCGATCGCCTCAAATTGTTGCTGCGCCTCAAACCAGGCCGCATCGTGCTGTTCCTGCGACAGTATCTTTTCCAATTGGCGCAAACGCACATCGCCATCGAGCACGAATTCCATCGCCGACTGGTCGGAGTTTTCGATTTCCTGCTCGACATAGGCCAGCGTCTTGCCGCTTTGCAGCGAAACTTCACCGCTTTCGGGCTTGAGTTCGCCACGTATCAGACGAAACAGGGTGGATTTACCGCAGCCGTTTTTACCGACCAGCCCGATGCGCTGGTTGGCGAACGCCTGCAAATTTGCCTGGCTGAACAGCGGAACGCCGCCCTGCAGAAAGGTCATGTTGAGTATATTGAGCATGGCGTAATGATAGCAGAGGGAGGCCTCCCGGCCTGACGGGAATTAGCAGGCGGCTGAAAGGCTATTTCCCGACAAGCGTGGCAGCGTCATGCCGCTGCGTTTCCGATGCAGCGGCTTTCGCTCTGAAAGTCCAGGCCACAAGGCGGCTCTTTTTCTGCCCCTGCGCCATCTCTATCGTCCGGCAATCCTGCACACCGGCCTTTTTCAGCGCACGATAAACGAGAGGCAGGCTGGCCGATTTCGAGATCAGCGTAGTAAACCAGCGGAAACCGGCCTGATGCTGCACGCTCTCTTCTATCATGCGGCACACAAACGCCGCCTCGCCGCCCTCGCACCACAGTTCCGCGCCCTGCCCGCCGAAATTCAGCAGCGGTTTTTTGTGGTTCTGTTTGCCAAGATTCTTCCATTTGCGCTGTGTGCCGGCATGGGCATCCGGCAATGAGGCATGAAAAGGCGGGTTGCACATACTGAGATCGAACACTTCTCCCGGCTTGACGATGCCGGAAAAAATCGCCTTGCCCGAAGACTGCAAACGCAGTTCGATCACCTCATTCAGACCCGGATTCCCGTCCAGAATGCGCTGTGCATTGTCCAGCGCCGCCGGATCAATGTCGCTGCCGACAAACTGCCAGCCGTAAGCGCGATGGCCGATCAGCGGATAGACACAGTTCGCGCCGGTGCCGATGTCCAGCACCCGTATTGATGCGCCGATCGGCGCAACGCCGACAAGATCAGCCAGATAGTGCAAATAATCCGCTCTGCCCGGAATCGGCGGGCAAAGATACTGCGCCGGAATGTCCCATCCCCTGATGCCGTAACAGTCGAGCAGCAGCGCACGGTTGAGCGCCTTGACCGCCGCCGGATCGGCGAAATTTATGGATTCGTCGCCATAGCCATTCAACGACACAAATGCCGCCAGTTCCGGGCTGGCAGCGATGAGCCGCTTGAAATCATAGCGACCGCGATGCGGATTGCGCGGATGCAAACCAGCTTTCACGGCTGGGGCTGCCTGCTTGTTTTTCATTCCTCCCTGACCCTGAACCACGCCGCATACAGCGCGGGCAGGAACAAACAGGTGAGCAGGGTGGCGACGACCAGGCCGCCCATGATGGTGACCGCCATCGGCCCCCAGAATACCTGACGGGTGAGCGGGATCATCGCCAGTATCGCGGCGGCGGCGGTCAGCGTGATCGGGCGGAAGCGGCGCACGGTGGAACTGATGATGGCTTCCCAGCGGGATTTTCCGTCCTCCTCATCCTGGCGGATCTGGTCCACCAGTATCACCGAGTTGCGCATAATCATCCCGGCCAGCGCGATAAAGCCGAGATTGGCGACGAAGCCGAACGGCACCTGGAACAGCAGCAGTGCGGCCGTCACACCGATCAAGCCGAGTGGCGCGGTGAGCAGCACAATGAGGGTGCGACTGATACTTTGCAGTTGTATCATCAGCAAGGTAATCACGCCGACCAGCATCATCGGCACCACCGCCTTGATCGCCGTCTCGCCCTTGGCGGACTCTTCGATACTGCCGCCCATTTCGATGCGATAGCCGGAAGGCAGCTTGGCGCGCAGTGTTTCCAGTTGTGTATTCAACAGATTGGAAACAGTAGACGGCTGGGTCTTGTCGGCCATGTCGGCCAGCACGGTCATGGTCGGCGTGCGGTGACGCCGCCAGATAACGCCTTCTTCCAGCACGGGAACCAGACGGGCGAGTTGCGCCAGCGGCACATGGCGGCCGTTGGCCAGCGGAATATCCAGATCGGGCAAACGATCCAGTGTCTGCTGTACCTCGCCGGACGCCCGTTCGCCTCTGAACACCACATCAATCAGCTGGTCGCCCTCGCGATACTGAGTGAGCGCAATGCCGTTCATCCAGCCCTGCAAAGCCTGCGCAACCTCATGACTGGAGGTGCCGAGCGCTCGCGCCTTGTCCTGATCGACGACGATACGCACGCTTTTCACCTTTTCGTTCCAGTCAAAGCTGACATCCTGCAAATGCGGGTTGGCGCGCATCAGCACGGACACTTGATCCGCGATGTTGCGCACCTGCTCGACATCGGCGCCGCTGACGCGGAATTGCACCGGATAGCCGACCGGCGGACCGTTTTCCAGCCGCACCACATGCGGATGGATATGGGTGAAACCCCCTTCGGCAGAGGTAAATATTTGTTCCAGCCTGTGCTTGAGCGCCTCGCGCGCTGCAAAGTCTTTGGTCAGAATCACGCACTGCGCGTAGTTGTCGCTGAACAATTTAACGTCCAGCGACAGAAAGAAGCGCGGCGCGCTGTTGCCGACGTAGCACGAGTAACCCGCTACGGCGGAATCATCCTTGAGCAATTGTTCGATGCGCTTGACCTGATATTCGGTAGCCTTGAGCGATGCGCCCTGCGGCAGCCACACATCCACCATCAATTCCAGGCGACTGGAGGAGGGGAAAAACTGCTTCTGCACCCCCTTGCCAAAGGCCGCAATGGACAGCACAAACAATAACAATGTCGCTGCTATCACCTTCCAGCGATTGCGCAGACACCATTCCACCAGCACGCGGAAGCGACGATAGAAGGGCGTATCGTAGATGTCTTCGCCATGTTTTTGAGCTTTTGCCACGAGCTTTTTCGGGTCGAGCAATTTATAGCCGAGATATGGCGTAAACAGCACCGCAACCAGCCAGGACACCAGCAACGCGATCGTCACCACGGCAAATATCGAAAAAGTGTATTCGCTGGCGGCCGACTTGGAAAAGCCCACGGGCGTGAAGGCGGCAGCGGTAATCAGGGTGCCGGTCAACATGGGGAAAGCCGTCGAGGTATAGGCAAAGGTGGCCGCCTTGACGCGATCCCAGCCCTGTTCCATTTTCACCACCATCATTTCCACGGCGATGATGGCATCATCCACCAGCAAACCGAGTGCGATCACCAGCGCGCCCAGCGAGATGCGCTGCAGGTCGATGCCGAACAGCTTCATCATGAAGAACGTAATCGCCAGCACCAGCGGTATGGACAGCGCCACCACCGTGCCGGTACGCCAGCCCAGACTGATAAAGGAGACCGCCAGCACGATCAGAATCGCCTCCGCCAGCGAAGTCTGGAACAGGGAAATCGAGCCTTTGACCACTTCGGGCTGGTTAGCCACCACATGCACCGTAATTCCCACCGGCAGATTGGCCGAGATGGTTTTCATCGCGGCATCCAGGTTTTCGCCCAGCTTGACGACATTGCCGCCCTTGTCCATGACGATACCTATGCCGATGGCGGGTTGTCCGCCGACCCGCATCTGTGGCCTCGGCGGGTCGCTCAGGCCGCGCGACACCTTGACGATGTCGCCTAGCCGCAGAGGCTGCCCGTTCACCAGTAAATCGGTATTGCGTATCCGCGCTACGCTGTCGTACCCCCCCGTCACGCGCAGCCAGATGCGATCGCTGCCGGTATCGACAAAACCGCCGGGCGATACCGCATTCTGCTGTTGCAATGCCGCGCCTATCTGCGCGGGCGTGATACCGAAACTCGCCAGACGGGAGGGATTCGCATCCAGATAAATTTTTTCATCCTGCACGCCGATCAATTCGACGCGCCTGACATCCGGGACGCGCGTCAATTCAAGCGCCACCTGATCCGCATAACGGCGCAGGGCCGCCAGATCAAACCCGTCGCCGGTCAGCGCGAAGATATTGATTTGCACATCGCCGAATTCTTCATTGGGAAACGGCCCCTGCACGCCGGACGGCAGGGTGTGGCGGATGTCATCCAGTTTCTTGCGCACTTGCCGCCAGGCTTCCGGCACCTCCTTTTTGGGCGTGTAATCCTTCAGCATCACGAACACCATGGACTCGCCCGGCTTGGAAGCGGAGCGCAGCACATCCACCCAGGGCGTTTCCTGCAACTTCTTTTCCACCCGTTCCGTCAGTTCGCGTTCCACCTCCAGCGCTGTCGCTCCCGGCCACAGCGTGCGCACCGCCATCACCTTGAAGGTAAAATCGGGATCCTCGGCACGACCCAGATTGAAATAGGAAATTATCCCCGCCGCTGTGAGCACGATGATCAGATACAGCATCATTTGCTGATGGTTGAGCGCCCAGGCAGAAAGGTTAGGCCCTTTCATGGCACGCTGCCGGCGTCGATCAGGCGGATTTTTTCACCGGCTGACAACCTGTGCACACCGGCGCTGACGATACGCTCACCGGCTGCCAGCCCGCCGACGACAACGGCGCCGCCATCACGGTAAGCCGCGATTTCTACCTGCCGCAGACTGACGCTGCGGTCCTTGCCCACTATCCATACGGCCGTCTGCCTGCCCTGCTGATAAATGGCCGAGTGTGGGATCAGCAACTCGCCGGTCTGCCGTTGCGGGCTGGTGAAACGCACGCGCGCAGTCATGCCCAGCGCCGCCTGTCCGGGCGCCGCGCTGAACGCCACGCGTGCCGGATAAGTGCGGCTGGCAGAATCGGCAACCGCAGACAGTTCGCGCAAGCGTCCCGGCAGGGGCACACCGTCGCTGCTCAGCAACACGACTTCGGCCAGCTCCCCCGCTTTACGTCCGGCAAGCTGCGCTTCCGGTATCGCAATCGCCACTTCGCGCTCGCTGTCCTGTGCCAGCCGCAGCACCGGTTGTCCGGCACTGACGACCTGCCCCGCTTCCGCCAAAATCGCGGCGACCACCCCGGCATGCCCGGCGCGCAAGGTAGTGTAGGCAGACTGATTGTGCGCCAGCCCGGCCTGGGCGGCAGTGGCCTGGAGCGCGGCTTCTTTGACATCCAGCGCAGACTGGCTAACGAAACCCTTGCTGCGCAACTCGCGATAACGTTTTGCTTCGGACTCGGCCAAACGGTATTGCGCCTGCGCTGCACTCGCCTGCAAATCCGTATCGCCCGGGTCCAGATGCGCCAGCACTTGTCCGGCTTTCACCGGCGTACCCGCATCCACCAGGCGTTCGACGATTTTGCCGCCGGTACGAAAGCCCAGCGTGATTTCATGGCGCGCACGAATCTCGCCGCTGTACAGATGGCCGCCCTCCCCCGTCGGCGCACCCGCAACCTGAGTCAATGCCGGTCGCTCAGCCTTGACGGGCGGCGCGGCTTCCTTGCTGCAAGCGGTGAGCGTGACGGCGAGTGCAACGAACAAAAATGCGGATTTCATCATGTATCAGGTTTTACTTAACAAGTTGTGCAATGTAGTTTTCAAACGACTGTTTGTCAAAACTAATTCAGGTTGAACTTTTTTGCTTGCGCACACCCAGATAACAGCCGTCTGACATGGCAAACATAATTACAGGCGGGTAGAATCAGCGGCCGTGCCTGTTTTCGTTCGCCGTCCGGTGTGAAGCAGGCAACTTACTTTTATCAATGACCAATAAAATATTATCCGGGCCAGGCGTCAACATGCAGAATCACGCGATTACCGTACATTTTTCCGCGCCGGATGCAGGGGACAGAGCCGAAATCGAGCAATTCATCGGTGACATCTTTCAGCAGGCGTACGGTGCCAAAATCAAACATTTCATGCCTTCTTTGATGAGCCTGCGCGATTCCGACGGCAAGTTGATTGCGGCTTGCGGCCTGCGCAGCGCGGCTGCCGAACGCCTGTTTCTGGAAATCTATATGGATCAACCCGTTGAGGAGTTACTCTCCGAACGGACAGGCTCGACCGTCAGGCGCAGCGATATTGTTGAAATAGGCAATTTCTCAGTCGCCGAGATGGGTGTGGCCCGCCAGCTGATTACCGCCATCTTTGACCAGTTGCATGCCACCTCTAAACAGTGGGCGGTATTTACGACCGTGCAGTTACTACACAACTCTTTGATTAAACAAAATATTTTCCCAAGGGTGCTGTGCAGCGCCGAGCAACGGCATCTACCAGTCGGGGAACAGTCCGAGTGGGGCAGTTATTATCAGCAAAATCCGCAAGTCATGGCGATACGACGCACTGAAAACCGAACCAGCGCATAAGGAAAAAACTTGCAGCCATCCATCATCAGCGCACTCCTCCGGCAGTGCGAAAAAACCCCCGACGCGCCTGCCCTGATTGGCGAACAGCATTTGCTCAGCTATCAGGATCTGGGCGATGCCATCGAACAAATCGGCGCGCTGCTGCACACCATTCCGGCCAGAACGTTAGGGCTGGCGGTCGATAACTCGCCGTTGTGGGCCGTGCTCGATCTGGCAGGCCTGGCCAGCGGCAAAGTCATCATCCCCCTGCCGTTCTTTTTCTCAGGCGAACAAATCGCACACAGCCTTCGCGATGGCGGGATCACCTGCATCCTCACCGATCAGCCCGACCAATACCAGAAAATCCTGGCCGACAGCGGCATTGAGCTGGCGTCTTCCTTCACGCACATCATCAGCGGTCAGGAAATCATCGAAATTCGCCTGGGCAACATCCCTGCGAAGTCATTGCCTGTCGGCACGGTAAAAGTCACTTACACCTCAGGCACCACCGGACATCCCAAGGGCGTTTGCCTTTCCGCAGAGGCGCTGTATCAGGTTGCAACCTCACTGCTGGCCGCCACCCGGGGAAAGCCCGGCGACTGTCACGCCAGCGTGTTGCCGCTGTCCACGCTGCTGGAAAATCTGGCCGGAGTATATGTGCCGCTGCTGGCGGGCGCGACCTGTCATTTGCTGCCGCTGGCTGCCGTAGGACTTTCCGGCTCCAGCGGACTGGATGTGCAAAAGCTGCTGGGCGTGCTGATCAAGTGCCAGGCCACCACCACGATACTGACGCCGCAATTGCTGCATGCACTGATCGCCGCGATTGAAGCGGGACATCCCAAACCTGCGCAATTGCGCTTTGTGGCGATAGGCGGCGCGAGTGTTTCGGAGCGGCTGCTGCAACGCGCGCAGGCGCTTGGCATCCCGGTGTTTGAAGGTTACGGCTTGTCCGAATGCGCGTCGGTAGTGTCGCTCAATACAGAATCTGATCGCCTGATCGGCAGCGTGGGGAAACCCTTGCCTCACGTTCGATTGAAGTTTTCCGGGGACGGCGAAATCCTTGTCGCGGGTGCAACGCTGCTGAGCTATATCGGCAGCGAACCCGTGCAGGAGGGTGACTATTGGCCGACCGGCGACATCGGCCATCTGGACAAAAACGGCTTTCTGCACCTGACCGGGCGCAAAAAAAATATTTTCATCACCTCGTTCGGGCGCAACGTGTCGCCGGAATGGGTGGAACGTGAACTGACCCTGCATCCGGCCATCGCACAGGCAGCGGTATTCGGCGAGGCGCGCCCGTGGAATGTGGCCGTGATCGTGCCGCGCGGTCATTCGGCGGAAGCTGTTCAGGCAGTCAACCTCGCCATAGCAGAAGCCAATTCTGTGCTGCCGGACTATGCTCAGGTAAAATGCTGGCTGCCTGCCCTTACGCCGTTTCTGCCGCAAAACGGCCAGCTGACCGCCAATGGCCGGTTGAAACGCGAGGCGATCCATACACAGTATCAAACGGCAATCGAACAGCTTTATCATGACAATTCAAACGATTAACAGCGAGGGGAACTATTCATGACCATTTATCAGCAACTGCTGGCGGCAACCGAAAGCGAACGCAATGAATTGCAGGGCCTGCCCATTCTTCGCGCCGCCGCGACGGGCCAGGTCAGTCTTGAAGCCTACCTTGCCTTCCTGACCGAGGCCTATCACCACGTCAAACACACCACCCCGCTGCTGATGTGTTGCGGCGGGCGTCTGCCGGGCAAATACGAGTGGCTGCGAACTGCCGTCGCCGAATATATCGAGGAAGAAGTCGGCCATCAGGAATGGATACTGGGCGACATCAAGGCCTGTGGCGGCGATGCCGAGGCCGTGCGTTGCGGCACACCGCGCGTCGCCACCGAGCTGATGGTGGCTTACGCCTACGACACCATCGCTCGCGTCAATCCGGTCGGCTTCTTCGGCATGGTGCTGGTGCTGGAAGGCACCAGCGTCGCACTGGCGACTCATGCCGGGCAGGCGTTGGCACAAAGCCTGGGATTGGGCAAAGAGGCCTTTTCCTACCTGTCTTCGCACGGTTCACTGGACATCAGCCATGTGGATTTCTACGAGTCGCTGATCAATAAAGTCGAAGACCCCGCCGATCAGGCTTGCCTGATTCATTGCGCAAAAATATTCTACCAGCTGTATGGCGATATTTTCCGCGATCTGGGCAAGCGCTTCCTGCCTGCGGGTGCAGCATGAATCTGTCCGGGAAACGCATTATTCTGACCGGCGCGGCGGGCGGCATCGGCTATCGTCTGGCGCTGCTGCTGGCAAAAAAAGGCGCGCGTCTGGCACTGGTGGAACGCAACGCGCCGCGCCTGAATGAGATTTGCGCCGAAATCAATCAAAGCGGCGGAACGGCGACAGCCATCGCGCTGGATCTGACCACCGAGGGCGCAGCGGAGCAGGTTATCGAAACGGCATCGCAGGCTATGGGTGGCTTTGACATCGTTATCAATAACGCCGGCATCATGGACTTCACGCTGTATGAACGCCAGTCGCCGGAACGCATTGCCCAGGTCATCGGCGTCAACGTAATCGCACCCATGCTGCTGGTGCGCGCCGCATTGCCGCATCTGCTGGCGCAAAACAGCGGGCGCATCGTCAATATCGGCTCGGCATTTGGTGCTATCGGTTTTGCGCATTTCGCCACTTATTGCGCCAGCAAATTCGCCATGCGCGGCTTTTCCGAAGCCTTGCGGCGCGAACTGGCAGACAGCCAGGTGGGCATCACTTACGTTTCGCCGCGCGCCGCCCGGACCGCGCTGAACGACGAGCTGACCACGCAGATGCTGATCGAAACCAAGACCAATATGGATGAACCGGACTATGTCGCCGAGCAAATCGTGCTGGCGATCGAACGCGAGGCCAAAGAACACCTGATCGGCCAGCCGGAATCGTTCTTTTCCCGCCTCAATGGCGTCTTTCCGCGTCTGGTGGATGGCGGACTGTTGAAAAACACCCGCATTGCCCGCAAATACGCCCAGCTTAAAAAATAATTCATCCCATCCGGAGTTTGCCATGAAAAAATACCTCGTCCTTTGCGCCTTCGCCCTCGGCCTTAACAGCGCCTACGCCGCCACGCCGCTGGATAATTCCATCGTCCGATTGCAGCACGAATGGGCTGCCGCCAACTACCAGCTTCCTGAAAAGAATCGCGAAGACGCGTTGGAAAAACTGGTCAAGGAAGCGCATCAGGTGACTGTCAGCAATCCGGGGCGTGCCGAAGCGCTGATCTGGGAAGGCATTATCACCAGCACGCTGGCGAAATATCAGAGCCTGTTCTCGGCGGGCGGCACGGCCAAGGCCGCGCGCGACCTGCTGCTGGCGGCAGAGAAAATCGACCCGAATGCGCTGGAGGGTTCTGCACTGACTTCTCTGGGCAGCCTGTATTACAAAGTGCCCAGCTTCGGCTCTTTTGGCGATCACAAAAAGGCGCGTGAATATCTCGAACGTGCGCTCAAAGTCAGCCCAAACGGCATAGACCAGAACTATTTTTACGCCGACTTCCTGCTGGACGAAAGCGAATATGCCAAGTCACTGGAATATTTCAAGAAGGCGTTGAAAGCGCCTGCCCGTCCCGGTCGTGAAGATGCCGATGCCGGTCGCCGTGCAGATATCCTGGAAGGCATCAAAAAAGCCGAAAAGAAACTTTAACCTTGCATACGGAAGCCCCAGCGTTCCGCCAAAATTAAACCCAAATAATCCATTAGGGGCGTCCTTCCCGCGAAAGCGGGAATCCAGTTGATCGAATAAGCCCCGCAAAGCGGGACAAAACTGAAATATTGTCCGTTTCACGGAGTGTTTTCTTTACTGGATTCCCGCTTTCGCGGGAATGACGAGTTATGATGCTAATGGATAATCTGGGTTAAACACTCTTTCGAATTGGCGGAACGCCGGTGCTTCCGCCCTACACATAATATAAACATGGCCTACCAGACCGAACCCGCCTACGCCTACGCCCACGGCACACCGCAAAAGACCGGCATTCTGCTGGTCAATCTGGGCACGCCGGATGCGCCCACGGCACAAGCAGTACGCCCTTACCTGAAACAGTTTCTGGGCGACCCGCGCGTAGTGGAAATTCCAAGGCTCATCTGGTGGCTGATTCTCAACGGCCTCATCCTCAACGTGCGCCCAAAAAAATCAGCCGAAAAATATGCCCGCATCTGGCTGAAAGAGGGCTCGCCGCTGCGCGTCTATACCGAAAAACAGGCGATCCTACTCACAGACTATCTGGGCGAACGCACGAAAGCGCCGCTGGTAGTGGATTTTGCGATGAGTTACGGCAACCCTTCCATTCCCGACGCGTTGCGCCGACTCAGGGAACAAAATTGCCAGCGCATCCTGATTCTGCCCTTGTTTCCGCAATACGCCGCCAGCTCGACCGCACCCGTGTTCGACCAGGTGTTTGGCGAACTGCAACAGATGCGCAATATCCCGGCAATCCGTACCGTTAAAAACTTCCATGACCATGCCGGTTACATCAAGGCACTGGCGGCGAACATCAACGATTACTGGACAAAGAACGGTCGCCCGGAAAAACTGCTGATGAGTTTTCACGGCGTGCCGCAATACACCCTTGAAAAAGGCGACCCTTACCACTGCGAATGCCACAAGACCGGTCGCTTGCTGGCTGAAGCGCTGGGCTTGCAGAAGGAACAATACGCCGTCAGCTTCCAGTCGCGTTTCGGTAAAGCCGAATGGATCAAGCCCTACACCACCGCCACACTGCTGGAATTAGGCAAGCAAAAAACCCGCCGGGTGGACGTAGTCTGTCCGGGCTTTGTCGCAGACTGCCTGGAAACACTGGAAGAAATCGCCATGGAAGGGAAAGAGGATTTTCAGCATACAGGTGGCGGCGAATACCACTACATCCCCTGCCTCAACGATCGCGACGACTGGATACACGCGCTGACCGATCTGGTGACGGACAACCTGCAAGGCTGGCTGGAAATGGCTGATAGCGGCGAACTGGAGCAAGGCCGATTGCGCGCACTGGCGATGGGTGCTAAACAATAATTCCCTGGCCCGCTATTCCATACCCCATTCACATTCGGCCCCCCTTACCTTTACATTGGCCTTGATTTATACTGCACTTATGCATACTCCAACCGCCACTGCTGAATACATGAAGCTGTCCGTCTCCGAGCGCATTCAGCTCGTCGAGGACATATGGGATAGCATTGCTGCCGAGGCTCCAGATACTGTTGAGTTGTCACAATCTCAAAAGGCTGAGTTGCATCGTCGCGTTGCTGCACACCGTGCCGACCCTTCCACCGCCGTCCCGTGGGAGCAGGTTCGATCCAAGCTATTTCCGAGTAAACCCTGATGTTGGTCGTGCTCCGTCCAGAGGCAGAAGAAGAGCTTCTGGAAGCGCAGGCTTGGTACGAGTCAAAAGCGCTGGGGCTTGGTTTTGAGTTTGCCCGTGCCGCTGACGCAGCCGTTGCGTCAGCACTGCGCAATCCCTTTGGGAATTTGCGCATCGAAGAAGAATTTCGCCGCGTGTTATTTCGAAAATTTCCTTACACGCTCATTTATCTGCCAAGTCCGAGTGAGTTGCTGGTAGTTTCGTTCTTTCATCAGAATCGTAAGCCGGGTGATTGGCTAGAACGGTTTAGTAACTGATACGCATGGCCACACAGCCTAACGATTAAGGTTAGATCGTGATCGCGAAGCGAGCCACGATCTAAACCGTTTGTTGGACGAGCCCGGTGAGGTCTCACAAACGCTATGCAAATATCTCCTCAAACCGACCCCGTGCGCATCACGTGGTCAGGTCTTGCATCAACGCATTTGGAGTGCATTATTCGACCGTGAGCGGAACGATTAAAAATTTTGAGCGCGCATCAAAAACGTGATGCTGCAATGCAAGACCCGCCCCCCATTCACCCTGCAAAATCCAGGACACCCTCAAAGTGCATAGAGCATGCTATTTCCACGCGACGTGTTTGCCGGCCTTTGCAGCGGCGGCCAGCAGATTGATCAGAGGCAGGCTTCGATTTGCCATGCTCACCACCGGCTCGTCATCCTGCTTCTTTTCAACAGGGGATGCGGCTTTATGTGCATTGATGGCTGCTGTCAACAGGGTTAGTGCAATTGGAACATCTTCGGCACGAATGGCACTGGGCACGGTTCCGCTGTGTCCCATCATTTTCAGCAGGGGTAGCGCGTCTTTACCAAACATGGTGATATCGGCATAGGCTTCGGTTGTAAATGTGACGAGCATGCAGACCTCCTTGCAGGAAAATTATTATTGAACTGCTTGAATATACGAATAAATTCGCACCGACATCCACTTCAACCGCCGTTTTTAGGGCATCCATCGCACCCGTAATTCGGTCACCTTCCAGCGCATTAAGTTGAACGACGAGCACCCGAATAAGGCGCAACCGTTAACCCGCGACAGGAAAAAGCTATTCGCTGCGCACCAGCAGCACCGGCACTGACGCACCGCGCACCACGCCTTCGGCTACGCTGCCGAACAGCAGATGACTAAATCCCGAACGACCATGTGTGCCGATCACAATCAGATCGGCGGACCAGCTGCTTGCCTCGGCATCAATGATTTGCGCGATGCGCTCACCGTTTGCTTCAAGCAGCGTGCTCTCTACCGTGATGTCGGCCTGCCGGGCGATTTCTTCGGCCTTGGCCAGCGCGCGCTGGCCGATTTTCCGGGTCAGTTCGCGCAGTTCCGCATAATCGACATAGCCCTCCGCATCAAGAAATTGCAGATCGTCAATCACATGCACCAGTCTTAACTGTACGGGCTGCGCATCAATCAACTTGATGGCTTCCTGCAGCGCCCTGTCGGAAGTGCTGCTGCCGTCTATCGGAACCAGTATGCGTTGGTACATGACTCTCTCCTCATGATGGTTGGTGCGAACCCGGCGCTTTAAAGTCTGATGAAATGCTCGCGGTAATGTTTCAACTCTTCGATGGATTCATAAATATCGGCCAGCGCTTCGTGTTTGCCGTGTTTTTTCACGCCCTTCGCCATATCGGGCTTCCAGCGTTTCGCCAGTTCCTTGAGGGTGCTGACATCCAGGTTGCGGTAGTGGAAATAGTCTTCAAACGCGGGCATCCAGCGCGCCATAAAACGTCGATCCTGACAGATGGAATTGCCGCACATCGGCGAGGTGCGCGCAGGCACGTATTCCTTGAGGAAAGCAAGCATCTGCGCTTCAACTGCGGCATCATCCAGCGTCGAGGCTTTGACTTTTTCGATCAGACCGGACTTGCCGTGAGTGGATTTATTCCAGCTATCCATGCCGTCCATGATGCTGTCGGCTTGATGCACGACCAGTACCGGCGCTTCGGCTATAGTTTCAAGATTGTTGTCGGTCACGACAATCGCGACTTCGATGATGCGGTCGGTATCAGGGTTCAGGCCGGTCATTTCCATGTCTATCCAGACAAGGTAGTTTTGATTTTGTGCCATAATTCGCGTGCTTGAGTTGAACGGTAAGGCGCGTATTGTGTCACAACCGCACTTCCTGCCACCACTGAAACATACAATCCCATGACGGCTACGCAATTTTCTCTCATTTTTATCGCGACTCTCGCCTTCACCACCCTGGCCCGGCTGTGGCTGGCGCGCCGCCATCTGACGCATATCGCCCGCCATCGCGATGCTGTGCCAGAGGCATTTCGCGAACAGATTCAGCTGAGCAGCCACCAGAAAGCCGCCGATTACACCCGCGCCAAGACGCGTTTCTCGATGCTGGGATTGCTATTCGATGCTGCGCTGTTGCTGGTTTTCACCGTGGCGGGCGGTATACAGTGGATTGCCGACATGGCTCAAGGCTGGTTCAGCTCGCCTCTCGTTCAGGGCGGTGCCACGCTGGTGGCCGTGCTGATGCTCTCATCGCTGCTGGAAGCCCCGTTCAATCTGTACCGCACCTTTCGCATAGAAGCCCGCTTCGGCTTTAACAACATGACCTTCAAACTATATCTTGCGGACGCGCTTAAAGGCCTGCTAATCGGCGCCGTGCTCGGCCTGCCGCTTTTGTTCGGCGTGTTGTGGCTGATGGAGCGCATGGGCGAATACTGGTGGCTGTACGTGTGGGCTGTATGGGTTATATTCAACCTATTAATTTTATTCATCTATCCGTCTTTTATCGCACCGCTTTTCAACAAGTTCACCCCGTTGCAGGATGAAATAATGAAGGTGCGCATCGGTGCTTTGCTCGCCAAATGCGGCTTCACCAGCGGCGGATTATTCGTCATGGACGGCAGCAAACGCAGCGCGCATGGCAACGCCTATTTCACCGGTTTTGGCAAAACCCGCCGCATCGTGTTTTTCGACACGCTGCTCGAACGCCTGAGCATCGACGAAGTCGAGGCCGTATTGGCGCATGAACTCGGCCACTTCAAACATCGCCACGTAATGAAACGTATCGTGACGACCTTTGCGATGAGCCTGCTGTTTCTGTGGTTGCTCGCCGTGCTGATGCAAACCGGCTGGTTCTATCAGGGACTGGGCGTCAGCACGCCCAGCACCGCGCTGGCTCTGCTGCTGTTTTTCATGGTCATGCCGGTATTCAGCTTCCTGCTTAATCCCATTATGTCAGCATATTCGCGCAAACATGAGTTCGAGGCGGACGCTTACGCCGCTCGCCAAACGGCAGCAGGTGATCTGGTAAACGCGCTGGTCAAGCTGTATCAGGACAATGCCGCAACGCTGACCCCCGATCCGCTGTATTCCAAGTTTTACGATTCGCATCCGCCCGCAGCAGTGCGCATCGCCAACCTGCAAACCCTACAAGGAAAAATAGCATGAAAATACTGTTTACTATCATAGTGTTATGCGCATCAATGAGCGCATCGGCCAATCCGTTTCCCAACGGCAACGCGAAAACCGGGAAAGCCCTGTTCGATAAATACAATTGCAACAGCTGTCATGCAGCGATGCTGGGGGGCGACGGCAACGCGATATTCACTCGCGAAGAGAGCAAGGTACACAGCCCCGCCGACCTGGTGGATCAGCTCAAATTGTGCAGCGGCAACATCGGCGTCAACCTGACCGCCCAGGACGAGCAGCACCTCGGCGCGTATCTCAATCGTTATTACAAGCTGAAATAGAGCACCTGATGAGCACCTTGCGCGATCCGGGTAACAGGCAAGCTCTGTCGCAGTCTGAAATCGACAATTTGCTGAAGCCGGGCTGGCAGCAGCAAAACAAGATCATCAGCAAGACTTATACCTTCAAGAATTATTACCGGACTATCGCGTTCGTGAATGCGCTGGCATGGATGGCACACCGCGAAGACCATCACCCCGAACTCACCGTCGGCTACAACACTTGCCGGGTGGCATACAGCACGCACGACATCGGCGGCCTTTCCGAAAACGACTTCATCTGCGCCGCGAAAGCAGACGCGCTGTTCGAGCCTTGAACGAAATCCTGTCAGGCCGCATCGTCGCGGCATTCGGTCGCCAATATCTGGTGCGTCTTGCCGACGGCAGCCTGCTGCCCTGTCTGACGCGCGGCAAAAAAAGCGATGTGGTGTGCGGCGACACGGTAGATATATTGCGCAGCGGCGATAATCAGGGCGTCATCGAACGCACTGCACCGCGCACCTCCCTGCTGCACCGCTCGGATGCCTACCGCTCCAAGCTCATCGCGGCGAACGTCAGCCAGATCATCATCGTCGTCGCAGCCGAACCTTCCTTCAGCGATGAGGTTGTGACCCGCTGCCTGATTGCTGCTTTCGACCAGAACCTGTCCGTGCTGATCGTGCTGAACAAGTGCGACCTGCCCGTCCCTGCTGCTGCCGCAAAGCTGCAACTCGCCCCTTATCGCGCCATCGGTTACAACGTTTTAGAGCTTTCCGCAGTAGAGGATGTCTCCACGCTGCGCCCCTACCTCGCAGGCCACACCAGCGTGCTGGTCGGCCAGTCCGGCATGGGCAAGTCCACCCTGATCAATGCGCTGTTACCGGATGCGCAAGCCGCCACGCGCGAAATTTCCACCGTGCTCGATTCCGGCAAACACACCACCACCCACGCCAAGCTGTACAAGCTGGATGAAACCAGCAGCCTGATCGACTGCCCGGGCGTGCAGGCATTCGGTTTGCATCACCTGAGTCTGGGCGAAATAGAACAAGGCTTCATCGAATTCGCGCAATACCTCGGCCAGTGCCGCTTCCGCGACTGCCATCATCTGCACGAACCGGGCTGCGCACTGCTCGAAGCGGTTGCCGCAGGCAAGATTAACGCACGCAGGCTGGCGTTATTTCAGCAGATCGCTGCCAACAAGGCCTAGCAGGCTGCCGAACAAGTTAAACGGCGCAATGAATTCGACGATGTACGCTAAATATGCCAGAATCGCACAAGTAATGATTATCCCAGCCCCATACATCGAGGAGTCAACATGGCAACACAAAGAATCCAGGGGCATCCAGTCCTGATTATTGGCGCCGGACGGGGCGGTCATGCTCTGCTTGAAATGTTCCTGGAAGATAATCTGGTTCAGGTTATCGCTATAGCAGACACGAATACCGAAGCACCGGGCATCGTACTGGCAAAGAAATACGGGATTCCAAGCTATGCCGATGCAGCAGAGGCAATACGAGCCTGCAAGGATTATCCAGACTGCATTATTTACAATTTGTCTCACGATGATTCAGTGACCGGGGCGGTGGGCAAGGTTTTTGGCGATAAAAGGGTAGCCAGCGGTCCCGAGGTTAAACTGTTCTGGCAGATGGTCATGAACCTGAAGCAGACCAAGGGGGAACTCGAAAAAAGCCAAGGGCAGTTGCAAGCCATTATCCATAACGTGATGGACGGCATCATTACCATCAATGAATCCGGGGAAATTCTGGGGTTCAATCCGGCAGCGGAGCAAATCTTCGGTTATTTACAGCAGGATGTGCTGGGTAAAAATGCAAAAATGCTGATGCCGGACGCGGCAGGAAACGGGCCTGATGTATCCATCGCCCGGCACTTACATACGGCTCAGGGTAAAACAATCGGCCTGCGCGGACTTGAGGTGATGGCCATTCGTAAAAACGGCGAGCTGTTTCCTGTGGAGCTGTCCGCATCGGAAATGATGTTGGGCGGATTACGTTACTTCACCGGCATCGTGCGTGATATTACTGAACGCAAACTGGCCGAACAGAAAATAGCGCATCTGGCCCACTATGATTACCTGACCGATCTTCCCAACCGCGCCTTGTTTCTGGATCACCTGGAACGTTCCATCGCCCTGGCTAAACGCAACGAATACAAAGTAGCCGCAATGTTTCTCGATCTGGACGGATTCAAGAAAATCAATGACACGCTGGGACATGATGCGGGCGATCTGTTATTGCAGGGCGTTTCCAGGAGACTGAAAGAAACCATCAGAACCTCGGATACGGTAGCGCGGGTAGGCGGGGACGAATTCACCTTTGTGTTAAATGATATTGGATCGGCTGAGAACGCTTCGCAGGTGGCCAATAAAATTATCGTTGCCCTGTCGGAACACTTCGACTTAAAAGGCCAGCGCTGTCATGTGGGCGGCAGTATCGGCATTTCCATCTACCCGGATGATGCCCTGAATACGGAAGCACTCATCAAGCAGGCGGATGAGGCCATGTACCTGGCGAAAACAAGCGGGAAAAATACCTTTAAGTTCTATCGGGACATGCCCGGCGAACAACCCGGCAAATAACTGCCGGGGCGCGTTGCGGGGGAAAACGACCGCTATTTGGACAAGCCCAACTTCACCCAGCCCTCGTGCCCCAGCTTGTTCAGCATCTCAATATTATTGTCGGGAATCCGGTCTGCATCGGGGAAAGCATCGACAGCCCTGT
Source organism: uncultured Gallionella sp. (assembly GCA_964385275.1). Classification (GTDB taxonomy): domain Bacteria; phylum Pseudomonadota; class Gammaproteobacteria; order Burkholderiales; family Gallionellaceae; genus Gallionella. Next base: position 28,100 of record CAYLOK010000012.1, read on the forward strand.
CCACGCTGGCTTCGCGCAACAGATGCAGCGTGGGATAAGGCGAGCGGTTGGTGTAATTTTCGATGTCATCCAACTCCGTACCGGCGAATTGGTACAGCGGATGCAGGCTGGCAACCTGGAAGGCATCATTGAACTCCGGCTCTGCGGTCGCCATATCCACCGTGTCCAGAAAATCGTTGTAGTCTAAAAAATCAGTCAAAACATAGGGATGGATCAACAGCGTGGTATCGAGCAGTTCCGCATCGGTGGCCTGTAAATGGCGTAGCTCGGCCATCAACTCGACCAGTAAATCCTCCTCTGTCGTGGCCGCGCTGACCACATAGCGTATCTGCTTCTTGACATGAACGGCCTTGGCGAATGGACACAGATTCAGTCCGATAACGGCTTTTTCCAGCCAGTCTTGTGTTGCAGCGATAATTGTTTCGTTGTTCATCATTCTTGTCCTGGTCATTAACAATGCAAAGGCGGTTCATCCATCAGCGCAATCTGTTCTCTTAATTCCAGAATGCGGTCTTGCCAGTAGCGCTGGGTATTGAACCAGGGGAAAGCCGCCGGAAATGCCGCATCATCCCAGCGCCGTGCAATCCACGCCGAATAATGAATCAGACGCAAGGTGCGCAACGCTTCGAGCAAATGCAGCTCGCGTGGCTGGAAGTCATAAAAGGCCTCGTAGCCCGCCAGCAGGTCTCCGAATTGCCGGGTCTGCTCGGCACGTTCGCCCGACAGCAGCATCCACAAATCCTGTATCGCCGGCCCCATGCGGCTGTCGTCGAAATCCACGAAATGCGGGCCGGCATCGGTCCACAGCACATTGCCGACATGACAGTCACCGTGCAGGCGCAGGTTTTTAAAATCACCGGCCCGGTCAAAACAGCGCCGCACCCCGTCCAGCGCCATAGCTGCCACGCCGCGATAAACCTCGATCAGTTCTGCCGGGATAAAGTCGTGCGCCAGTAAATACTCGACAGGCTCGACACCAAAGCTTTGAATATCCAGCGTGGGGCGATGGCGATACGACTCCAGACTGCCTAGCGCATGAATGCGCCCGATGAACCGCCCCATCCATTCCAGCGTATCGCGGCGATCCAGCTCCGGCGCGCGACCGCCATGTTTACTGAAAACCGAGAACCGGAAACCGTTAAATTTGTGCAGCGTATTGCCGTTGATTTGCAACGCAGGCACCACCGGAATCTCGCGTTCGGCCAGCGTCGCGACAAAAGCATGCTCTTCCAGAATCGCCGCATCCGTCCAGCGTTCGGGACGGTAGAACTTCGCCACCAGCGGCGGCCCGTCGTCCATGCCTGCCTGATAGACGCGATTCTCATAGCTATTCAGCGCCAGCAGGTGTCCGTCGCCGCGCAGGGCGATGCTGTCCAGCGCGTCCAGCACGGCATCGGGAGTGAGTAAAGCAAAAGGGTGTTGAGTTTGCATGGGCGGCATTGTACGGCAAGCAGGTGTGGGCAATTCATGAATTACCTCTACCCCAGCAAGCTCGCCAGTGTCAGCATAAACAATATGACCAGCCAGAGTACCAGCGAGCGCCACACCAGCCCGATGCTGCTTTGCAGGGAAGCGACGTCGGCCTTGTCGCCGCCGACACCCAGTTCCGGTCTGTCCAGCAATGCGCCGTCCTGCTGTATCGGCAAGCCTAAACGCACACCCAACGCACCCGCACCGCTGGCCAGCAGGATGCCTGTTTCGCTGTCCGGCCAGCTTGCCGCCTGTGAACGCCAGCAATACGCCGTATCCTCGAAATTGCCGACAATGGCGAAGGTAGTCGCAGTCAGGCGGATCGGCAACCATTCCAGCAGATAAAACATCTTCCGCGCAAAGCCGTTGTATTTCCCCTCACGCAGTTCATCGTCGTTAAATTCGTCCGCCCTGTGCGTGCGCAACCCGAGGCCCAGACGGTAGAGCAGCGCGCCCGCCGCACCGCCCAAACCCAGCAGACTGAACAGGAAGAACCAGACAATCACGCCGAACAGATGACGGAGGGCTGTGATCAGGGTCTGTTCGGTCGTGACGCGGGCGATTTCTTCAGCATTCAGTTCGAGCATGGCTCTGCCGCGCCACTTGGACAACAGCGCGCGAGCCTCTTTCAGCTGGCCGCTACGCAATGCCTGTTGAATACCGACGAAGTGCTGGCTGAACCGGCGAAAATCCAGACTGAGATACAAGACCAGAACATTGAATATAAAGGAAAAAATCGGGTGTACATAATACAGCCAGCCGTACGCCAGCATCACTCCGATGAGCAACGGCAACACAGCCAGCAACCAGGCAGCCCTGCCATGACTGTATTCCCCCGCATTGAAGTGATGCTGAAAGAAATTGGCATAGTTGGTCAACCAACCGTACAGATATTTACGTGAAGAAAGCGGCTGGAGTTGCTCCAGCAACAACGCGACGATCAGGGCAAACAAACTCATGGCATCAAAAAACGTCAACAGAATAAGTGTCTGCAAAGATAGCACACGTTGACGCCCAATGCTTGTCGCCGCCGGGCCAAGGTGGTATAAAACAACGCCGTATGATCCTCGTTCTGAAAGCCTCTGATGCGCTACCTGTTCGGAATTATCTTTCTCATCATCTGCTTGCCTGCACGGGCCGGCAGTCAGGCGGGCGGCGAAGCCAATTTTCCGGCAGAGCAAATCATCAGATTCTCCAAGCAGGTGGAAAAAACACTCGCCGGCAAGGGTGCACAGGTTGCCATACTCGCGCGTGTCGGCAGACCGCCTGCACAATTACCGGAAGGCATGCATTTCACCCATGTTTCGTTCGCGGTGTATTCACAAATTACCACCAGCGATAGCAGAAAAATTCCCGGCTACGCTGTGTATAACCTGTACCAAAGCAATGAAAAACCCGATACCAGCTCGCTGATACAGGATTTTCCGGTCGATTTTTTTGCGGGTGTAGCAAAACTGGAAGCCGGCATCCTCATCCCCTCCGCCGAATTGCAAAAACGTCTGCTGGATACCATAGATTCTCCGGTTTACCGGAAACTGCACGACCCGCACTATTCCGCCATCGCCAATCCGTACACCTTGGGTCGGCAAAATTGCACCGAGCACACGCTGGACGTCATCAATGCCGCTATCTACCAAACCGACGACATCAAACACCTCAAGGCTGTCGAGAAAAAATACTTTGTCGCGCAAAAGGTCAATGTCAGCGGCCTGGAGCTGGCGCTGGGCGCGCTGTTCTCAGCCGAAATCACCCTGTCCGATCAACCCGGCACACCCGTTACCGCAACCTTCGAGACTTTGGGTAATTACCTGCAAAAGTATGACGAAGGCTCGGAAATGTTTATCATCACGCCTGAGCCTTAACAGGCTGCTGAAAACTGCCGAGTCTGAACAAACCACTCACCCAACCTCACAAGGAGCAATCATGAAAGCGATTAACTGGTTATTGATTACCCTGCTGGCAACGTCATCCGCCGCCTTTGCCGCCGATCAGACGCACTCGGGACAGGCGTCTGCAAATGCCGTGCAGTCCGGCTCACATGCCAGCGCCAGCGCAGGCCATTCGATTGCCGCCTCCGGGCAGGTGACATCGGCTGTTTCCGCCATTCCGCTTGCCATCGGCGGTCTGGTCAGCGGCACGGCGGGCGCCGTCTCCAGCCAGGCCGCACGCAGCTCTGCAACAGCCGCGACCTCGCCCATCGGCAAGCCGTTGGAGATCACCGATGAGACCATCACCGTGATGCCGCCCAACGAAGCGCTGAAAAAACCAGCCCAACCCCAGAAAAAATCTGACAAAGCCATCTGACGGTCACTAAAGGAATCAACATGCACTCATTCAAAATGATACTCGGCAGAACCCTGCTCGCCACCTGCCTGCTGGCTACGACGACATTACCCGCCCATGCGGGTAGTTTCAGCTCAGCATCTGCATCCGCAGAAATCCACTTCACCCCTGAACAGATCATCAAGTTCGCCAAGCAGGTGGAAAAAACGCTGGCCGCCAAAGGTGCGCATGTCGCTGTTCTGGCACGCATGGGGCGCCCCGCTTCAGAATTGCCTGAGGGCATGCACTTCACCCATGTCGCCTTTGCGGTGTATTCGCAAATCACCGCAGCGGATGGCCGAACCATGCCGGGGTATGCGATTTACAACCTGTACCAACAGGACGAACACCCCGAAATCAGCCAGCTGATACAGGATTTTCCGGTGGACTTTTTTGCGGGTGTGGCCGTGATGGAGGCAGGCATCATCATCCCTTCCGCCGGGTTGCAACAACGCCTGCTGGAGGTAATCAGTTCACCGACCTATCAGGCGCTGCACGATCCGCACTATTCGCTGATCGCCAACCCCTACACATTGGGCAAACAGAACTGCACCGAACACACGCTGGACGTCATCAATGCGGCGATCTACCAGACCAGCGACATCAAAAAGATCAAGGCCAACGAGAAAGCCTATTTCGAGGCGCAACCGGTCAACGTCAACCCGCTCAAGCTGGCATTGGGTTCGATGTTCAGTGCCGAAGTATCCACCTCGGATCAAAACGGGAAACCTGTTACCGCGACCTTTGAAACCATAGGTAAGTACTTGCAGAAATACGATGTCGGCTCAGAAGTCATAACCCTCACCCCCGATAAATAACAGACGTAAAAAAACCGCAAGATTCACATCTTGCGGTTTTTTGTTTAACGCACGACAGCCAACATTAACTGGCCAGCTTTGCCGCAATTTCAAGTTCAGCCTGAGCCCAGAAATCGGACTGGCAACCCTGCCAACCACTGCGTTCGGCGATGTAATAAGCCGCCGTTTCTACCATGCGATAACGTTCCTGAGCCGAGGGCTGTGCCACTTCCTGCTTCTCGGCAGGCTTGGCTGTAACGGCAGCTTTCTTCGCTGCTGGTTTCTTTGCCTTTTCAGCAGGAGCAGCTGCGGCAGCAACCGGTTCAGCGGTCGACGCTTTCTTTACGTCTGCGGCCGTTGCGGGAAAAGGCCAAACAGCAGGCTCAACCGCCTTTTTCGCTGCCGGCGCTTTTTTAACTGCAGGTGCTTTTTTCTCAGCCACTTTCGTGGTTTTAACCTCGCCAGCTACGGCCACTTTGCTGGCAGCCGTTTTTTTGACGGCTGTCTTTTTCTTCTCTTCTACCATGATCGCAATCTCCCGAATGACAACATTAGTTCAAAAAAACCTTGTAGCGGTGCATGATATTGCGCCATACCGCTACAGTCAACAAATTGCGGTTAATTATGGCCAATTCGGCGCTATTGGCTGAATGTTACCTGCTTATACGCCATATACCGTTTCCGATAAGCGCACCGGCTCACTGGCGCCGCCGCAGTGCGACCCGCTTGAGATAGGCCTCGCGAGCGATCTGCACATCTTCCAGAAAATACGGCAACTCGTTCAGCAGCATGGCTTGCGGGCCATCGACCAATGCCTTGACCGGCACAGGATGAAAATCCACCAGCACCATGTTCGCCCCGGCCAGTATTCCCTGTGCCGTGACATGCATCATGTCCATAATGCCGTCGGGGGACGCGGCGCGCGTTCCGACCGAATGTGACGGATCCACACACACCGGCATGCGCGTCAGTCGTTTCACCACCGGCACCTGCGCAAAATCGACAAAGTTGCGATGTGGATCACCCATATTGGTCTTCATGCCGCGCAGGCAAAACACCACATTGCGATTGCCTTCGGAGGCCAGATATTCCGCCGCATTGAGCGATTCATCCAGCGTGATGCCAAAACCGCGCTTCAATAGCACCGGCATCCTGGTCTGGCGCCCGACGATCTTCAGCAACTCGAAATTTTGCGTGTTACGCGTGCCGATTTGCAGCATCACCCCGGTCGGCTCGCCGGTCTGATGCAGCGCCTCGTTGATCTCATCCAGATGCGATTCGTGGGTGATTTCCATCGCCATCACCCTGATGTCATATTTCCCAGCTAATTCAAATACATAGGGAAGACAGTTTTTGCCATGCCCCTGAAACGCGTAGGGACTGGTGCGCGGCTTGTAAGCGCCCATGCGGGTACAGACCTGACCGTTATCGCGCAGTGCGCGCAGCATGATCTCGACATGCTCGCGGTTATCCACCGCGCACAATCCGGCGAACACATTCAAGGTATCCTGGCCGAAACGCACGCCGTTATATTCGAAATGGGTGGCGCGCTGATCGTCCTTGTGCCGCCCCAGAATGCGATATTCCTCGGAAACCCGCACCACGCGCTCGACACCGGGAAGCGCTTGCATGTCTTCGATGTCCAGTTGTTTGGTGTTGCCGATCAGATACAGCTCGGTCAGATTCTGCTCGCTGCCCTGCTCGACATGCACGCGGACCTGTATACCCGGAAAAGTCGCCAGATGCGCCTGTAAAGCCTGATACTCCTGCGGTTTTTCACTCACATTGCTGCTCAGAATCAGTATCACGATTACCCCCTTAAATGAGTCGCCATCCGGTTCAACTGCATCACATCGCTAATCTTCACATCCACGCAGGCCGGAAATTTGTTGCCCGCATTCACCCAGACCGTGCGCATCCCCAGCCTTTTTGCCGCCTGGAGATTTTCCAGACTGTCTTCGACCATCACGCATTGCGCCGCGCGGACCCGATGCCGCCGCATCACATGCCTGAAGCCGAAATAATCCGGCTTGGGCCGATAGCGCGTCTGCTCCACAGCCACCACATCATCGAATAAATCTTCGATTTTCAACAGCTTCAGCACCGCATGCGCATAATGCTGCGGCGCGTTCGAGAACACCACTTTCCTGCCCGGCAAGGTGCGCAACACATGGCGCAGGCGCGCCTCGCGCAACACCATTTTTTCCAGCTCGGGAAACTGATGGGTGTGCCACAAGAAATGTGCGGGATCGGTGCCGTGATGGCGCATCAGACCGCTCAGCGTCGCGCCGTAACGATGCCAGTAATGCTGACGCAACGCATTCGCATCAGCTTCGGTCAGTTGCAGATATTCCTGCAAATAAGCGGTCATGCTGCGATTGATGTGCGGAAAAACGTGCGGACTCGCGTTGTGCAGCGTGTTGTCCAGATCGAAAATCCACAATGGTGAAGTCACCGAACCCGCCCGGAAACCACGCTGCATGGAAGGTTCGCTTTTAAATCTGCGTTCATCTGCGTAATCTGCGGATGAAGATTTATTTACTTTTAATCAACGTACCGACGCCTTCGTCGGTCAAAATTTCCAGCAACAGCGCATGCTGCACCCGTCCGTCGATGATGTGTACCGAACGCACACCGCTGCGCGCCGCATCCAGCGCAGAACTGATCTTGGGCAACATGCCGCCGGACAACGTGCCATCGGCGACCATATCATCGATTTGCGAGGGGGTAAGACCCGTCAGCAGCGTGCCGTCACGGTCCAGCACACCCGGCGTATTAGTGAGCAGCACCAGTTTTTCGGCATTGAGCACTTCGGCCAGTTTGCCGGCAACCACGTCGGCGTTGATATTCAGCGTCTCGCCATCCGGCCCCACGCCGATCGGCGCGATGACCGGAATGAAATCGCCGGAATCCAGAAAGGAAATGATGGACGGGTCGATCTTGTTGATGTCGCCGACCAGCCCGATGTCGATCATTTCGCCAGGCTCAGTATCGCTTTCCAGCATCAGCTTTTTGGCGCGGATAAACGAGCCGTCCTGACCGGTCAGTCCGACCGCCTTGCCGCCATGACGGTTGATCAGATTGACGATATCCTTATTGACCTTGCCCAGCACCATTTCGACCACATCCATGGTCTCTTCATCGGTGACGCGCATGCCCTGAATGAATTGCCCCTGCTTGCCGACCCGTTTGAGCAATTCGTTGATCTGCGGCCCGCCGCCGTGCACCACCACGGGATTCATGCCGACCAGCTTCAACAGCACTACATCGCGCGCAAAACCCTCCTGCAACGCCGGATCAGTCATCGCATTACCGCCGTATTTGATCACGATAGTCTTGTCGAAGAAGCGCTGAATATAAGGCAGCGCTTCCGATAATACGTGCGCTTTAAGATCGGCGGATGCTTTAGTCAACGGCATTATTTTTCCTTAAAGAGGGGTAAGCAGGAATGAAGTCCTGCGGACTTCAACTCGCAAATGGTTCTAGCAGGGATGAAGTCCTGCGGACTTCAACTCGCAAAATTTGACGCGAATTTTACACCAGAAGAAATGGGATGCGCTGACTATCATTCGGGCTTGAGCCGTTTCGCCAGGCCGATGACCGCCATCGTTTTTTCCCGGCCATCGTTTACCCCGAACGACATTTTTCGTGCCCGCCCTGGCATGGAACAAAAAAACCTATTATTTCTGTTGTTATTTAAAATATCAGAATATAATTATATTCAGCTCCATTATATCCAGATTCGTTTCATATTTATTACCTGGCAAGGCGCTTGATTTGTCCCGATTTTTATTTGGAGGATTATAAAATGTTGAAGGTTATCGGAGGCTTTATCGCGGGGATAGTCGCTGTTGCAGTACTGTCCTACAATTTCATGGGAAGCCTGATGTTCAGGGAAATTCCCAGCCCGTTCGGTGTCGAGGAGACCGTCGCCCGCATCCAGCAGAACATTCAGAATACCGGTAATGGCTGGGCGCTGTCCGGTCTGCGCAATCCGGCCAAGGCGGTTGAAACCGATGGCGGCAACACCCTGCCGGTGCTGATGATAGAAGCCTGCAGCACCAAATACTCCGGCCCCATACTCAAGGACGACTCGGTCCGCTTCCTGTCCATCCTGATGCCCTGCAAGGTGTCCGTTTACAAGAAAAATGACGGCAAAACTTACATCGGCATGATGAACGCCGGACTGATGGGGCAAATGTTCGGCCCCATGGTAGGTGAGATCATGGGCCACGTCGCAGAAGATCAGGCGAAATTTGTCCAGTTCGATCCGAGCAAACCCGCACCTGCCATGATCAAGGGTTCTCCTGGCGCCGGAGCGAGCGGCTCAGGCGGCGGTGCGGCTGGCGGCTGCTAACTCGACCGTATCTGCAATACCCTACCCTCCACCCAGGATCCACAAAGGAGAAATCATGTTATCTAGTACCAGAATTGCGCTATCGGCGTTTGCCGCCGGTGCCATGCTGGCCGCGCTGACTGCGTTCGCCGCGCCGGCGCCAGCCACGACAGCAGCCCCACCCGCCGACAGCAAACAGGCAACGGATGCCAAACAAAAAGGGGCTTCCACGGCGGATCACAGCAAATTCAAGGAGTTGGAAAAGAATTTCAAGACCGGCCCGGAAGTAACCGAAGCCTGCCTGATTTGCCACACGGAAGCGGCAAAACAAGTTCAGCACACCAAACACTGGACATGGGAATCCGTTGACCCGAAGACGGGACAGAAACGGGGCAAGAAAAACATCATCAATAACTATTGCACCTCCCCCGTTTCCAACGAGAAGGACTGTATGGCCTGCCATGCCGGTTACGGCTGGAAGGACAGCAGCTTCGACTTCACGATAGAGAAGAACGTGGACTGTCTGGTATGCCACGACACAACGGGCACCTACCGGAAATTGCCGGGCGATGCCGGCCACCCGGTCTATGAGCGCCGCGAATTCCCGCCTAAATCAGGCAAATTCGTCGATCCCGCCGACCTGAAAAAAGTAGCGCAAAGTATCGGTAAACCCAGTCGCACCAACTGCGGCTCCTGCCATTTCTTCGGCGCTGGCGCCAACGGCGCGAAGCACGGCGATCTGGACAGCAGCCTGCAACATCCCGGCAAATATCTCGATGTACACATGAACGAGAAAGGACTCAATTTCGCCTGCACGACCTGCCACGCCACATCGAGCCATCAAGTGTCGGGCAGCCGTTATAACGTCTCGGCTGCACTCAAGGGTTCGGCACACGTTCGCGGCAATGCGGATGAATCGCCCGCCGCCTGCCAATCCTGCCACGGCAACAAGCCGCACCCGCAGCGAATGGCCAAACTCAATCAGCACACGACAAAAATCGCCTGCCAGACTTGCCACATCCCGGAGTACGCCCGCAATGACATCGGCACCGAGCTGAGCTGGGACTGGTCGAAAGCCACCACCATGGGCGAAGATGGCAAGCCGTTCGTGCGCAAGGACAGCGCCGGGCGACGTGCCTTCGACTCGAAGAAAGGCGCATGGGTGTGGGAGTCGCACGTCATCCCCGAATACCGCTGGTTCAATGGCGTTTCCACCTACAAGGTGATCGGCGACAAGATCGACCCTGCCAAAACGGTGCAGATCAATGAGGTGGGCGGCAGCCCGGACGATCCCGACTCGCGCATCTGGCCGACCAAGGTGCATCGCGGCAAGCAGCCCTACGATACGGTCAATAACACCCTGACCATTCAACACACCGGCGGCGAAGACGATACTGCGCTGTGGCACAACTATGACTGGCAGAAAGCCATCGGCGCCGGGATGAAAGCGGCCAATCTGCCCTATAGCGGAAAATACGATTTCGTCAGCACCGAATTGACCTGGCCTATCACGCACATGGTCGCGCCCAAGGAAGACGCGCTATCCTGCGCGCAATGCCATAGCAAGAATGGGCGTCTGAAAGACATTCAGGGCATCTACATGCCCTCCCGCGACGGTAACAAGCTGCTCGACATGGCTGGCTGGGCGCTGGCCCTGCTGACTCTGGTCGGCGTGCTGATCCACGGCGGCATCCGCATCCTTACCAGCAAGAAAGAAGGTTAATATCATGACAACTCAAAAGATCTACGTGTTCAAACGCTTCGAGCGTTTCTGGCACTGGTCTCAGGCCGTGCTCATCATCTTCATGTTGCTTACCGGCTTTGAGGTGCATGGTTCGTACCATCTGTTCGGCTTCGGCAGGGCGACGGAGTTGCACACGCTCTCCGCGTGGACGCTGATCAGCCTGTGGGTATTCGCCATCTTCTGGCACTTCACCACCGGCGAATGGAAACAGTACATCCCGACCACGGAGAAAATTGTCGCCATGATCCGGTTCTATTCGGTCGGCATCTTCAAAGGCGCACCGCACCCGTTCCGTCCGACCACGCTAAAAAAGCACAACCCCTTGCAGCGTCTGGCCTATCTCGGCGTATTGCTGCTGATCGGCCCCCTGCTCTGGCTGACCGGATGGTTCTACCTGTTCTATGGTGACTGGCAAGCATGGGGGGTGGACAGTTTCCTGTCGCTGGAATGGGTGGCGTTTTTCCACACCGCAGGCGCGTTCATGATGCTGACCTTCCTGATTGCCCACGTTTATCTGACCACCACCGGCCACACGCCAACTTCGCATATCAAGGCGATGGTCACCGGCTGGGAAGAAGTGGATTAAGCCATTCGTTGATCCTATAAAAAGCTGTTGTCCGCAGATTATATGGATTAACGCTGATTAAACAAATATCTACATCTCTCAGTTGATTCACCATTTGGGTAATGTGCAGGCACTTTGTAACTTGTTGTTAATCTGTGGAAATCTGCGTAATCTGCGGATTGAACTGCCGTTTCTAGGTTGATGCAAAAAGGGGCGCTACAAATAGCGTCCCTTTTTTATTGTTGCAGCAGCCCGCCGTTTATTTTCCCGACCGTGCGCCCGCGTCGCGCAACAACGGCAAGTACTGCGGCCAGCCCGAAACTGCACCCACATGCGAAAACACCACAATTCCGTGTTTGTCCAGAACGTAGGTCGTCGGAAACGCAACTGCGATATCGCGATCGCCTATCGTCGTGCCGTCAGCCAGGGGAAGCGAAACAACCGTCTTATCCCGCACGCCCGAATCATGCAGGGGAAGCTCAAGGTTTTGCTGCTGCGCCCACTGGCTGGCCGTGGCAAAATCTTCGCGCACCTGCAACAAAACCATTCTGATGTCGCGCGAAGCGCCCAGCGCGCGATAAAGCTGCTGTAGCTCCGGCATCTCATGCCGACAGGATTTGCACCAGGAACCCCAGAAATGCAGCACAACCACTTTACCCCGCAGATCCGAGAGCTTCACCGGCTTCCCGGATGCTCCCCTGAAAACCAGATTGTAGAAACGCTCGCCGCGTTCCCGGCCAACCTGAGCCCGCGCCGCCTCAGCCCGATTGAGGTATGGCCCCCAAAGCCGTGTCCAGCCCTGCGCATCGAACACCACCTTGTCGTTCACCGCATAAAGGACGCACGATGTTCCTGCGCCGGATTGACAAGACTGTAACGCCCCCTCGGAGGCCAATTCGGCAGCGGCCTCCCCGCCCTTCCATGCCCATGCGCCGCCGGGTGCAATGGCAAAGGCGCGCTGCTTGCCGGCAGCTAAAAATTCGCGATAACCGGCCCTGCCGTCACTATCGAGATGCGGAACCGCTTCAACATTGCTCAATGCAGCAGCAAACGCGGCCGGAACCGACAGGGTGAAAAAAATTGCAGCCAGAATTGCTGAACCCGGAATTGCTGAACGAAGAGAACCCGAATTAGCCATATCATCGACTCTGCAAAAACTCATGATCCCCCGCTCGCATGAAGCGTTGCGCCAATTTAATGATGCATGTGATGCATGTGTTCGCCCTGCTGCGGAGCGGCTTTGGTTTCGGTCAGCGGTTTCACTTCGGCCTTGACTGCAACCGTCACCACTTCTTTATTGGCGAGCTTGATGTTCAGGAGCAACGGCACGCTCTCACCGGCCTTGAGCGGCGCCTTTAGCCCGATCAGCATCAGATGGTATCCGCTCTCTCCCAAATTGACGCGTTTGCCGGCCGGCAGCGCGACAGACTGCACTTCACGCATTTTCATCATGCCGTTTTCATGAGTCATGCTGTGCAGTTCCGCTGTTTTACAGGCCGAACTGGAAAATCCGACCAGCTTTGCCTCTTTCCCGCTGGTAATGGATAAATCCGCCATCGCTGCATCCTGACCGGGGGCAGTGGCGCGCGACCAGGCGCCTTCGACCTGGATGTCGCCCGCATAAACGCTGCTGCTGAACAACATGACGCCCAACAGGCCGCACAGCTTAATGATCTTATTCATGGTAAATTTCCCGTCAAATTAAAAAAACGAATTATACGCGCCGTGTATTTAATCGAGAACGCAAAAAAATGCCAAAAGTTGCTTCGCGTCCCCGGTTGGCTATGCCGCTTTAGGGAGGAGACACCGTGTTTGAAATTCATTATCACGAGCCCCGGAAACGCTGATGCAATTATTTTGGCAGGACGAATTATTATGCAAATAAATCCGTTTGAGAATGCGACATATTGTCGCACCCTCACCAGGACTGCGACAATATGTCGCATCCGCCCGATTCAGGCTCCTATTACAATCCTGCCATGAACATACTTTCCTCCCTGCCCGGCCATTTCCAATTGCGCCGCCTGGTCAATTTGCGCAGTCTGGCTGTTGCGGCACAATTGCTCACACTGCTTGCCGTATGGAAGATTCTTGAACTGGATCTGGAATGGCTGCCCATGCTGACCGGCATCGCGGTGCTTGCCACCATCAATTTCTTCACCCTGTTGCGTCTGCGCAGCAGCAAGCCGGTCGCCAGCCTTGAGTTGTTTGCGCAATTGAGCATTGATGTTCTGGTGCTCAGCATTTTGCTGTATTACGCAGGCGGCTCGACCAATCCCTTTGTTTCGCTGTATCTGCTGCCGCTGGTCATTGCGGCCGCCACCTTGCCATCCCGTTTTACCTGGGGCATGGCCGCGCTTACCACAGCTTGCTACAGCCTGCTGATGGTCCATTACATCCCTCTGCCGCACAACCATCATGACATGGATAGCGCCTTCAATACCCACGTAATGGGCATGTGGCTGGGCTTTGTCATCAGCGCGGTGGTGGTCGCCTATTTCGTGGTAAAAATGGCCCAGGCCGTGCGCAGCCGGGATGAACTGCTGGTACAAGTGCGCGAAGAAATTTTGCGCAATGAACGTATCGTCGCCCTCGGCACGCAGGCGGCGGGAGCGGCGCACGAGCTGGGGACTCCGCTGTCCACAATGGCGGTGGTGATAGGCGAATTACAGCACGATGCGGACGCCAGCCAGACCGAATTGCGTGACAGCCTGACCCTGCTTGACGAACAAGTGCGGTGTTGCAAGCGCATCCTTGACAAAATTATGCTGAACGCTCAGGACAGCGGTACAACCACGCTGCAAGCTGCGGATGATCTGATGGCGGAAGTGCTGGACGAATGGCAGTTGCTGCGGCCCGCCGCCAATTACCGCTACGACAACGGCGGCGCTCAGCCTGCTCCACGCGTCAGCGTGGATGTCACCTTGCGCGCCGCGCTGATGAATCTGCTCAACAACGCAGCCGATGCCAGCCCGCACGCCATTGAAATCAAGACCCGATGGGATAGCTCGAATTTCATACTGGAAGTGCATGACAGCGGCGCCGGCCTGAGCGAGGAAGTCGCGCTCAAAGCCGGTTCGGCCTTCTTCACCACCAAGACAGAGGGGCGCGGCCTGGGGCTGTTTCTCGCCAACGCCACATTGGAACGCATGGGGGGAACAGTACGGTTGTTCAACCGCGAGGGAGGCGGAGCGACCACCAGGTTGACTTTGCCTGTCGCCGGAGCCGCGCAGTGAAACCCACCTGCGAAGAATCCGCCTCGCTGCTGCTGGCAGATGACGACATTACTTTTTGCAGGGTATTGAGCGCCGCACTGGTGAAACGCGGTTTTTGCGTGAGCGTCGCACACAGCGTGGAGCAAGCCATACCACTGGCCATCGCCAATCCGCCGGAATTCGCCGTAGTGGATTTAAAAATGGGCGGCGCGCCGGGACTGGCGCTGGTTAAAACCTTGCACGAACTCGACCCGAACACGCGGATTGTTGTTTTAACCGGTTATGCCAGCATCAGCACCGCCGTTGAAGCCATCAAACTCGGCGCGACGCAATACCTTGCCAAACCCGCCAACGCCGATGAAATCGTCGCGGCCTTTAGCCACACGCCTGATGGTGGCGCCCCGCTCAACGCACAGCCCACCAAAATAGAGCATCTGGAATGGCAGCATATCCAACGTGTGCTGCGCGAAAATGACCACAATGTCTCCGCCACTGCCCGCGCGCTCAACATGCACCGGCGCACCCTGCAACGCAAGCTGAACAAACCCCCCGTCGGCGAGTGACGCAAGCTTCATCCCGCAAAAATGGTGTTGTGCAACTGTCGGCGGAACGTCCTTATCATCAGCAAGTAAACTCTGGCAGGCTAATCCCCTCGCGCAATTGTTGAATCTCTCGTATATTCCACCTTCGCCGCTTATTACCATTGCACCCGAAAAGAACTCGCCATGACCGCAGAACGCACCCGCATCAGGCTTACTCAAGCCCTTAGCAACATCGACTCCCTGCCTGCCATGCCCGTCATCGCCCAAAAGCTGCTGGCGCTGCCGCTGGAAACCGACGAGGGTGAAGCGCAATTGCTGACGCTGATTGAACAGGATCCGCAAATCTCGGCCAAACTGATCAGCCTGGCCAACTCGCCCGTGATGGGCGTGTCACGCAAAGTCAATACCGTGCCGGATGCCGCGATGCTGCTCGGATTGACTCGTGTCAAGGCCGTATCGCTCGGCATTGCGGCGATGTCCAATTTCATCCGTGTCCCCCGCTCGCAAAATTTCGCACCGCAGGATTTATGGTTGCACAGCCTGGCCATTGCCGTCGCCATGAACACCATTTCACGCCACATGCCCGCACACCTCCGCCCTCAACAGGATCACATCTATCTGGCCGGGCTACTGCACGACATAGGCTATATGGCCATTCATCATGTGGATAGCGCTGCCAGTAACGAGCTGCATCATCAACTGCGCCTGCAACCCAAACGTCCGGTACTGGAAATCGAACTGAAAACCCTGGGCGTTTCACACTGTAGTATCGGCGCACAACTGGGACGGCAATGGCATTTGCCGGAAGAAATCGTTAGCGTATTGGGCTATCATCACACACCTTACGTTGATGAAATGTCCGCCCATCATCCCCTGGTACGCATGGTCAATCTGGCTGAAAAATTATTACCCGGTTTTGGCATCGCCGAGTACTGCGGCACGGATATAGCCGATCAGGAGTGGCTGGAATTGGGTATAACCCCCGATGACGAGGAAGAACTGCGCAACAACGTTAATGAACTTGCGCTGCAAGTCGTGCAAATGGCCGATCTATTTTAGTACGCACATACTTCAGCGCTTTGGTTAGAATAGCCGCTACGCCGCCAAAACAAAAACCGGGAGGAAAATACATGAGTACCGCTGTTGATCTAAAACTAAACATTGCCAAACTTGACACACTGCCGGCGATGCCGGCTATTGCAAGAAAGCTGCTGACACTGGCGCTGGACACCGACGAAGGCGAAGCTCAACTACTCAAGCTGATTGAACAAGACCCGCTCATCGCAGCCAAAATTATCGGCCTGGCCAATTCCCCCATGTTCGGTTCATCGCGCATCGTAAGCTCCGTCAGCGATGCCACCATGCTGCTGGGTCTGACGCGCGTCAAATCCGTCGCGATCGGCATAGCCACCATGTCCGCCGTAACGAAATTTCCCGGAGGGCTGCTCAAAGCCAATGACCTGTGGCTGCACAGCATGGCCGTCGCCCTCGTCATGCGTGCCATCGCAAAGGCCATGCCCGCACGCACCCGTCCCATGGATGACCAGATTTTCCTGGCGGGCCTGCTGCATGACATCGGCTATATGGCACTCAGCTTTCTGGATACCCCTGCCAGCGATGCGCTGCACGCGCAACTGCAAGCGCAACCCGAACGCCCGGCTCAGGAAATCGAACAGGAACTACTGGGCATAACGCACGGAGAGATTGGCGCGCAACTGGGTCGCCACTGGGACTTGCCGAACGAAATAATTGCCGTCATGCGTTACCATCACACACCTGATGAACCCGCTGCCGAGGTAGGACAACCCTTGGTCAAACTGCTCAGTTTTGCGGAAAAACTGCTTCCCGCCTTTGGTGTTGCCGAACACACCGGACAGGCAATCGGCGACGATGAATGGATGGTACTAGGTATCAATCCTGAAAAAGCCGCAGAGATCGTTGAACAAATCGCCACGATAGCCGAACAGGCCAGGCAACTGGCCGGAGCAGTGTAAAACAGGATTCGGGATTCAGTAATCGGGGAAAGTCAAAAGCGGAGCACTGCTTTCCCTGCCTCCTGAATCCTGATCTCACTCCAGCAGCAGTCTGTTGATTTGGCCCAACGACTGAAGAATGTCGTGCAAGGCAAGGCTGTATTCATTCTCAAACAGCGCCTCTGCACCCTCTTGATCGCCCGCTTTCAGTTTATCGACCACCACCAGGGCCAGCTGGTGAAATTGTTCATGCGCCACGCATAGCTGCCGGTAGGCATCCGTTTCGTGAAAAACGGCAAACGCCGCACCGTGAATCAGGCTCCCCAACTGACAAATACCGTCCTGTCCGAGTGCCGCCGCCGCCAAAGGCTCATGACTGACGCCCCGCACGTGATGCCCCAAACGGTTCTTCCACACCACATGCGCCTCGGCTGCGGCGATGATATTCAAACGGCCACGCAAACCCCGCTTGGGAAAACCATCAACACCGGCCGCATTGTGCGTACTGGCTCCATCATGTGTAACGGACACCTCTTGCATCGTGCTTCTCCTTGGGCATTATTTTCAAGCAAGCTTTATACCAGCCCCGGACGAAAGAACAATATGCCAAAAGGCCTATATACATAGGCCTAGTGACTTAACTAAGGCGAACGCATCGACGCCAAAAACCCTTGAAACGTTACGACTATCGCCAATAGTCACTCAAAGACTATAATCAGCAACCCTTAAAACTCGCGCAATTATGAAAGCTATCCTGTTATTTGTCGGTTTGCTGCTATCCGCAACGAGCTACGCATTGTCGCCCTCCTTGCCGGAGCCGCCTGTCCTGGCAGCGAAATCTTATATTCTGTACGATTTCTCCAGCAATCAGGTATTGCTCAATCAAAACGGCAACGCGCGTCTGGAACCCGCTTCGCTGACCAAACTGATGACGGCCTACCTCACGTTCGCCGCAATCAAACATGGCACGCTCACGCTGGATCAAAGCCTCACCGCGCCGACTGAAGCGACCAGCAATAACAGCGGCGAATCACGCATGCTGCTTAAACCCGGACAAACAGTGACCGTTGATGAACTGTTACATGGTCTGATTGTGCAATCCGGCAACGATGCGGCGATCACTCTGGCAACCAACATCGCCGGTTCAGAAGCCGGTTTTGTCGGCCTGATGAACAAGGAAGCGCAACGCATGGGTATGAAAAACACCCACTTCACCAATCCGGTCGGCATGCCGGACGCGCAGCACTACAGCAGCGCCCTCGATATGGCGATGCTGTCGGCAGCCTTACTGCGTGACTTTCCCGAACACTACCCGATATTCGGTCTGCGCGACTACACATTCAACAATGTCACTCAGGCCAACCGCAACCGCCTGTTGTGGCTTGACCCCTACGCCGACGGCCTCAAAACCGGGCACACCGAAACCGCAGGATTCTGCCTGGTGGGTTCCGCCAAACGCGACAAACGCCGCCTGATTTCGGTACTATTGGGCGCCGACTCCGACAGCCAGCGCGCCTCGGAAAGCCAGAAGCTGCTCAACTACGGCTTCCAGAGTTTTGACGCGATACGACTCTATCAAAATAGCCAACCCGTCACCCGGGTACGCGTCTGGAAAGGAACAGAGAGTCAAGTTGCGCTGGGCTTCCGGCAGGACTTGTTTTTGACCATACCCAAAGGTCAACTTGCACAACTCAAGGCCAGCATAGAAACCCGCCAACCCATCCTCGCACCGATTGCTTCCGGCCAGCAACTGGGCGTACTCAAACTCACCCTGGCGGGCAAACCCTACGCGGAATTTCCGTTGATCGCCCTGGATAGTGTGGTGTTGGCCAACGTGTTTTCACGCGGCTGGGATAGCATACGGCTGCTCGTACAAAAATACAGTCCCTGGTAAACGCGCATGGGAACCTTATGACGATCTACCTGAACGGGCAATACATGCCCATAAGCGACGCAAAAATTTCAGTTCTGGATCGCGGCTTCATCTTCGGTGACGGGGTGTACGAAGTGATCCCGGTGTATTCGCGCCGCGCGTTTCGCCTGGCGGCACATTTGCAGCGCCTGCAACACAGTCTGGACGGCATCCGGCTCACCAACCCGCACGGCATCACCCGCTGGACAGAAATTTTCAATGAACTCATCGCGTGCAATGAATCGGAAGATTCATACCTGTATCTGCACATTACGCGCGGCGTAGCCCAGCGCGACCAACCCTTCCCCAACCCGCCTGTGCCGCCTACCGTATTCGTGATGTGCAAACCATTATCCCGGCCATCGACGGAATTATTGGCCAGCGGGGTGCGCGCGGTCACCGCGCAGGATAACCGCTGGTTGCGCTGTGACATCAAAGCCATCTCGCTGCTGCCCAACGTACTGCTGCGCCAGATGGCGGTGGACGCAGGTTGCGCGGAAACTGTCCTGATCCGCTCCGCATCCCCGACCGATGAGGCATTTTTGACTGAAGGATCGGCCAGCAACATTTTTGTGGTAAAAAACGGCGTGCTGCTCGCCCCGCCAAAAGACCATTTGATGCTGCCCGGCATCACCTATGACGTGATACTGGAAATTGCCGCCGCCAACGCCATCCCGCATGAAGTGCGCAAAATTACCGCAGCGGAAGTATTCAGCGCCGACGAACTGCTGCTCACCTCTTCACCCAGAGAAGTGTTGGCCATCACCTGGCTCGACGGAAAACCGGTCGGCACAGCCGAACCGGGCCCTATGTTCAAGCGACTTTACAAGCTGTACCAGGAATTCAAACGTGACGTGATGCGTGCAAAATGAATAAATTACCAGAAACCCCCGTGATTCCAGCCAGCGAAAGCCTGATCGACTATCCCTGCGATTTTCCGCTCAAAATATTCGGTCAACAGCACCCCGACTTTACACAATGTGTGCTGGAAGTCGTCACCCGTCATGACCCGGATTTTGTCGCCGCCAGTATGGAAATGCGCGCCAGCAAAACCGCCAAATACATCAGCCTGACCTGCACCATCCGCGCCACCTCGCGCGAGCAACTCGATGCGGTGTATCAGGAATTGTGCGACCACCCGCTGGTCAAGATGGTGCTATGACAGTGAAGGGAGAAGAGTTGAAGGGGAAAGGGGAAAACCTCGCGGTTGCCCATAGCGAAGCTGCGCGCGCTAGCGCGCTTCCCCCTTCCCCCTTCCCCCTTCCCCCTTCTCATCTTGCCTCTCCGGTTTTGCACACCCTGGGTCTGGTGGACTATCAGCCGACCTGGGAGGCAATGAAGCGTTTCACCGCCGAGCGCACCGCCGATACGCGCGACGAAATCTGGCTGGTGCAGCATCCGCCCACCTACACGCAAGGCTTGGCGGGCTTGCCCGAACATCTGCTCAACCCGACCGACATTCCGGTGGTAAAAATTGATCGTGGCGGCCAGATCACCTATCACGGCCCCGGCCAGATCGTCGCCTACCTGCTGCTCGATTTGCGTCGCTGGAAACTCAACGTGCGCGAACTGGTCAGCCTGATGGAACAGGCCGTAGTGGATTTACTGGGCGAATACGGCGTCGCCGCGAAAGCCCGTGCCGATGCGCCCGGCGTCTATGTCAATAACGCCAAGATCGCCTCCCTGGGCCTGAAAATCCGCCACGGCTGCTGCTTTCATGGTTTGGCGCTCAACGTGGACATGAACCTGACCCCGTTCAGCCACATCAACCCCTGCGGCTATGCCGGACTGCGCGTCACCCAATGCGTAGCACTCGGCATCACCGCCACGCTCAACGAACTACAAGCACAACTAACGCAAAACCTGATACACGGTTTGCAGCGACACTTTGCAGCAAAACTACATTAAAGCCATAAAGTAAAACTATGCCATTAAGCTGGAATGAAATTCGTAGTCGGGCAGTGGAATTTTCCAAGCGCTGGGAGCATGAAACCTCGGAAGATGCCGAAGCCAAGGCGTTCTGGACGGAGTTTCTTAACGTCTTTGGCATTGATCGTAAGCGCGTCGCCAGCTTTGAAGAGCCGGTGAAAAAGCTCGGCAATAAACAGGGCTACATTGATTTGTTCTGGAAAGGCGAGCTGCTGGTTGAGCATAAATCACGCGGCAAGGATTTGGATAAAGCCTATATTCAGGCGCTTGATTACTTCCCCGGCATCAAGGAACGCGACCTGCCGAAATATGTGCTAGTGTCCGATTTCGCCCGTTTCCGTTTGTACGAGCTTGAAAACGGCGAACAGCACGAATTTGCATTGCGCGATCTGCACAAAAACATCAAGCGCTTCGGTTTTATCGCAGGCTACCAGACCCGTCCGATTCAGCCGGAAGATCCGGTCAACATCAAGGCGGCTGAACTGATGGGGCATTTGCACGATGCCCTCAAGAACATCGGCTATGAAGGTCATGCGCTCGAACACTATCTCGTCCGCCTGTTGTTCTGCCTGTTTGCCGAGGACACCGGCATTTTTGAACGCCAGCAGCTTCAGGAATTTATCCGCGACAAAACCGCTGAAGACGGCAGCAATCTGGCCGCACATCTGGCGCAATTGTTCGAGGTGCTCAATACACCGAAAACTAAACGGCTGAAAAACCTCGACGAACAACTGGCCGATTTTGCCTATGTTAACGGCCGTCTGTTCGCCGAACACTTGCCCAGCGCCAGCTTCGATAGCAAGATGCGCAACCAGTTGCTGGATTGCTGTGCGCTGGATTGGAGTCGCGTTTCACCCGCTATTTTCGGTTCACTATTTCAGTCGGTGATGGATGAAAAACTGCGCCGCAACTTAGGCGCACATTACACCTCTGAAGCCAATATCCTCAAACTAATCAAGCCCTTATTTCTGGATGGGTTGCGCAGCGAATTTGAGGGGTGTCGTGGTAACGCGAAGAAACTGACCGAATTTCACGAGAAACTGAGCAAACTCAAATTTTTTGATCCGGCCTGCGGCTGCGGCAATTTTCTCATCATCGCCTACCGCGAACTGCGTTTACTGGAATTGGATGTGCTGCGCGATCTCTACAAGAAGCGCGAGACTGGCTTTCTCGACATCGCCGAAATCGTCTGGCTGGATGTGGATCAGTTCTACGGCATCGAAATCGAAGAGTTTCCCGCGCAGATTGCCCAGGTTGCAATGTGGCTCACCGACCACCAGATGAACCAGCTGATTTCGGAAGAATTCGGCAACTACTTCGCCCGCCTGCCGCTCAAAAAATCCGCCAGCATCGCCTGCGGAAACGCGCTATCGCTGGATTGGCGCACCGTCGCGCCAGACGTAAATTACATCCTCGGCAACCCGCCGTTTATTGGCTCAAAAATGCTGGATGATGCGCAGCGTAAAGATATGGAGCAGATTTTTTACGGCGTAAAAGGCGCTGGCGTACTGGATTATGTCGCCGCGTGGTATCTCAAAGCGGCGCAGTACATGGCTGCCGTCACTCCCGCGCAGGCGGGAGTCCAGTCAATTGAAAAGCTGGATTCCCGCCTGCGCGGGAATGACAACATAAAAACAGCCTTTGTCTCCACTAACTCCATCGCTCAAGGTGAACAGGTTGGCATTCTATGGGGTGAATTGCTGAACAAGTATCACATCAAACTGCACTTCGCCCACCGCACTTTCAAATGGAGCAATGCCGCACGCGGCAAAGCGGCAGTACATTGCGTCATCATCGGTTTTGCGCCTTTCGATATAAGTGATAAACGTGTCTGGGACTATGAAAAACCGGACTCTGATGCGCAGGAAATCAAGGTGCGCAACATCAATCCTTACCTGATTGATGCGCTGGATGTGCTGCTGGAAAATCGCAGTAAACCCATCTGCGCAGTACCTGGAATTGGCATCGGCAACAAACCGATTGATGGCGGACATTACCTTTTTACGCCGGACGAAAAAGCAGAATTTATCGCGCAGGAACCGCAGGCGGAAAAATGGTTTCGTCGCTGGATAGGAGCGGACGAATTCATTAACAGCTATGACCGCTGGTGTTTGTGGCTGGGCGATTGCCCGCCCGACGAATTACGCAAAATGCCGGAAGCCATGAAACGCATTGAAGCGGTGCGCCAAGTGCGATTAGCCAGCAAGAGCGCACCCACGCAAAAACTGGCCGCAACACCAACGCGCTTTCATGTGGAAAACATCCCCGACTCGGCTTATCTGGTCATTCCAGAGGTTTCATCGGAGCGGCGCACTTTTATTCCGATCGGCTTCATGCAACCGGATACGTTGAGCAGCAATCTGGTCAAGATTATCCCCAACGCCACCCTCTATCACTTCGGTATCCTGACTTCCACCATGCACATGGCGTGGGTGCGCTATACCTGTGGACGTTTGGAAAGCCGTTACCGTTATTCGGCAGGCATCGTCTATAACAACTTCCCGTGGCCGGACGTCATTCCCGCGCAGGCGGGAATCCAGCCCGATGAAAAGCTAGATTCCCGCCTGCGCGGGAATGACAAAACCGTAGTGGTCATTGAAAACGCCGCACAAGCCGTGCTGGATGCGCGTGCGCAGTTCCCGCAAAGTTCGCTCGCCGACCTCTACGACCCGCTCACCATGCCGCCCGTGCTGGTCAAAGCGCATCAAAATTTAGATCGCGCCGTGGATGCCAGCTACCGCAAAGCCGCCTTCGCCAACGATGCCCAGCGTGTCGAGTTCCTCTTCGAGCGCTACCAACACCTCACCAGCCTGTTGCCGGTGGAAAAGAAAGCTGTGAAGCGCAAGTCAAAGTTATGAGGACATAATTGATGGAAGACGACGATCTAAGGAAGCAAAAAGAAGTTGAATTCTATGCGGCTGGGGCTGCGGCTTGGTACAACACAAGCCTCGAACATGACAAAAGTTTGTTGACGCTCTCAATGGCTAGCGTTGGGTTGCTGATAACACCACTTACTATGGATGGCATTGATTCCGTCTGGCGACTTGTGCTTCATCTATCAGCAATGTTTTCTTTTATTCTTTGTCTTAGTTCTATCTTATTGATTTTTAAGAAAAATGGCGACCGCATTGTAGCGATAATCAACACTGATACACAGGCCGTAGATCCTTTGTTAGCAAAGCTTGATAAAATCGCCATCTACGCTTTTGCAGCAGGGATTGTGTTTTCATCAGCAATAGGTGTATTAGCAACATTTCACACATACTCAACCAATAAGGAAAAAACAATGACGAACGCGAACAATCCGAAGCCTGGCGGCACTTTTGCTCAAGATAGTTTTAACGGTGCAAATGCACTAAATAAAAGCTTCAATCAGGCAAATACCCTCAAGCCTGCTACCGCTCAAAGCTCATCAAATTCAACACAGCCGGTCGCAGCGGTCACAGTACCTGTTTCCAATAAGAAATAATCAATCATGTAAGTTGGGTTACCATTCGGCAACCCAACATTACGCTATGCCGCTAACGGCATAACCTCATGATCGATTTTTTCCCCTAGTTCGTTTTCGGCAACTTCCAAATCGTACTGTGTTTGCAAATTCATCCAGGTTTGCGGCGACATGCCGAACAAACGCCCCAGGCGCATGGCCGTGTCGGCGGTAACAGCGCGTTTTCCGGTGCAGATTTCATCAATGCGGCGCTGTGGAACGCTGGTGAATTTCGCAACCTTATAGCGAGTCAGCCCCATGGGTTCAATAAAGTCATGTAACAGAATTTCGCCGGGATGCACGGCTGCCAGCTTTTCTCCGGTGACGATATCGCCCCACTGCATGTTGTTCAATTCTTCGCGCTGAATGCTCATTTTATTCTCCTGATGAAACTGCGAGCCATCTGACTAACCCGGCAAAATACGCCAGGTAAGTCATTGGTTCTAGTGGTAATCAACGATTCCCACATCTAAGGCATGACCCTCTTCCCACCGGAAACAGATACGCCATTGGTCGTTAATACGGATGCTCCATTGCCCTGCCCTATTGCCACTGAGTAGTTCGAGACGATTGCCGGGTGGCAGTCGCAATTCTTCGATTTTTCCCGTGGCATCAATGAGCTTGAGTTGCCGCCGCGCTTTCCCCTGAATTTCATGCGGGAGATTACGAACAAATCGTCCGTCAAACACCGCAGCCGTCGCTTTATCGGCAAATGATTTAATCATGTTCTACTTTCCTTTCACAGCGCCATCACGGCGTTAGTTGGGTGACGTTGTCAAGGGGACTCACTATGCTGATACTAACGCGTGAAAATAGTATCGTCAACCGTTACTACTTTCGGTCAGATCATGAATTCGGGGAATTACCTGCCCAAACCGAAACACCTTTGACGCTCAAACCTGTAAAATCCGAACTCATCACGAGGAGGCTGAAATGAAACCGATTAACATCACGACTGCGGAACAGGTTGGCGATTATGATTTATGTTTCCCTATTGCCGATTTGTATCACAACCATTTATTGCACAATGTCGCGCTGGAAAAAGCCGCTTAATCTCACGAAAAAGGCTAAATCATGTTGCACACCATAGAGGCCATCATCGAACCTTCCGGTGCAATACGCTTACTGGAGGAGTTTCACGTCAATACTCCGATGCGCGCGATTGTCACGGTGCTGGACTTTCCTGTGCCCAGAAAAACGACGCTTGAGCGTGGCAGTGCAGCGGCAATTTTACAATCAGCAAAGGATTTTCCTTTACCTCTTCAAGGCCGCCGTTCCGCTGCCGAAATTGATGCAGGTATCGAAGCCGAGCGACTATCATGGGAGTGACTGAACCTTTGGTATATCTCGACACTTGCTCTGTCATTTATTTTGTTGAGGAACATCCTGTATTTGGCCCGGCTGTTTCACAAGCATTGGCTGCACTTCCTACTCCAAAAATTGGTATTTCGCCTTTGGTTGAAATGGAATGTTTGATTGCGCCACTGCGGTTACAAAACACCGTGTTAACCAATCGCTATAAAAAGTTCTTCGAACAATGCCTTTGTTTTGAAATGCCACCCGTTGTATATCAACGCGCCGCAGAACTCCGTGCCCTTCATGGTCTTAAAACGCCCGATGCACTGCATCTTGCAACCGCCCAATATCATGGCTGTACCGCAATATGGACGAACAATATTCGGCTCAACAATTCGGCATCCAACCTTGCCATCAATATACTTACACCCCTGAAGAAAACATCGCATGACTGAAATAACCAACAAGCAAACCGGCGCGGCCAAGACGGCGCGCAATCCGATCAAGATCGTGCCGTTGCAAACCCGGCTGCGTAAGCCGGAATGGATACGCGTCAAGACCGGCTCCGGCACGGGCTACAACGATGTAAAGAAATTGCTGCGCGAACACAGTCTGGTCACGGTATGCGAAGAGGCTTCCTGCCCGAACATCGGCGAATGCTTCAGCAAAGGCACGGCCACCTTCATGATTCTGGGCGACGTCTGCACGCGACGTTGCCCGTTCTGCGACGTGGCGCACGGCAAACCGCTGCCGCCGGATGTGGAGGAACCCGCCAATCTGGCGCGCTCGATCGGATTACTTAAACTCAAGTACGTGGTCATCACCAGCGTGGATAGAGACGATCTGCGCGACGGTGGCGCACAACACTTCGCCGATTGTCTGAGTGCGATACGCGAAAGTTCACCTGCTACCCGTCTGGAAATCCTGATTCCCGATTTTCGCGGTCGCCAGGAAGAGGCACTAGATGCGCTGGCGGGTAGCCTGCCCGACGTGCTCAATCACAATCTGGAAACCGTGCCTCGCCTGTATAAACTGGCGCGTCCCGGCGCGGACTATGCGCATTCGTTGAAATTGCTACAGGATTTCAAGACCCGCTTCCCCGACATTCCAACCAAATCCGGCGTCATGCTGGGCTTGGGCGAAACTGACGAGGAAGTGCTGGAAGTGATGCGCGATCTGCGCGCCCACGGCGTAAATATGCTGACTATCGGCCAGTATTTACAGCCTTCAGATGGCCATTTGCCGGTGTTGCGCTACGCCCCGCTGGAAAGCTTCACCTTATTTGAGCGCGAAGCGAAAGCGATGGGATTCGATCATGCCGCTTGCGGCCCTATGGTACGTTCAAGTTATTACGCGGACGAACAGGCGCATCAGGCCGGGGTTGTTTAGCAGTCCGTCAGGGAACTATATGCGGCAAGCCGTGCCTACAGCTTGCAACTGTTAAGGTAGTTTGTTTCTGTGTACAATGCCCGCATTAGTTTTTTTACCCAAGGAGACCATTATGAACGTTCGTTATATCATCGCTTTGACCGCTGCTTTGTCTGTTTCCGCTCCCGCATTCGCGGCGGATGACGGCGAGGCGCTGTTCAAGAAAAGCGGTTGTACTGCCTGTCATACCGTAGCCAAGAAATCGGTCGGCCCCTCCATGAAGGATGTCGCAGCGAAATACAAGGACGACAAGGACGCACAGGCTAAAATGGAAACCAAGGTACGCAGTGGCGGAAAAGGCTCTTTCGGTACCATGCCCATGCCTGCCACCACGCAGTCAGTCAGCGACGAAAGCATCAAGACTATCGTAACTTGGGCGCTGAGCCAGAAATAAATCTGTTCCAGCCTCACAACAAGCCGACGCAAGTCGGCTTTTTTATTGCGCTTTTTTCTTAACCGGGGCAAGCCACGCGGGTAAAGCCGAACTGTTATAATTCGTGCCAATTTTTTTCGCACGCATCCATGAATATCCTTTACGAAGAAGACGGCAGTTTCAAGGTCGGCAGCATCATGACCGACAACACCAGCTCGCTACAGATCGAAAGCCTGTCCGGAAAACGCAGCAAGATCAAGGCCGCCAACGTGATGCTGCACTTCACCCAGCCTGACATGGCCGATTTTGTACCTCAGGCGGAAACCCTGGCGGCTGACATCGAGGTGGAATTCCTGTGGGAATGCTGTCCGCCGGATGAGTTTGGCTTCGAGCAAATCGCCAGCGAATATTACGGTCACAAGCCCAGCTCGCTGGAAGCCGCTGCCGCATTGATCCGCCTGCATGGCGCACCGATTTATTTCCATAAAAAAGGTAAAGGCCGCTATCGCGCCGCACCGCCGGAGGTGCTGAAAGCGGCTCTCGCGGGGGCCGAAAAGAAGCGTCTGGCGCTGGAGCTGCAAGCGCGTTACACGGCACAACTTGTCAACTCCGAACTGCCGCCCGAGTTCGCCGATCACATCAATCAACTGCTCTACAACCCGGACCGCAACACCCTCGAAGTCAAGGCGCTGGAAGCGGCCTGTGCGTCCGTGCATATTTCCGCCGCGCATCTGTTGCATCGCTGCGGCGCGCTGCCTTCCACGCAGGATTACCACCTACAGAAATTCCTGTTCGAGAATTTCCCTAAAGGCACCGACTTTCCACCCATCGAATTGGCCGACTGGGAAGAATTGCCGATGGGCGCTTCCAATGCCTTCAGCATAGACGATGCGACCACCACGGAAATCGACGATGCTTTCTCGGTTGAAAAACAGGCTAACGGCAACTGGCGTATCGGCGTGCATATCGCCGCACCCGCTCTGGGCATGCCGCGCGATTCGGACGGCGACAAGCTGGCCGCCGCACGTCTTTCCACGGTGTATATGCCGGGCGGCAAAATCACCATGCTGCCGGATTCCGTGGTGCAAGCCTTCACGCTGACGGCGGATCGCGTCTGCCCTGCGCTGTCGATGTATATCGAAGTCGAGACAGAAACACTGGCGATTTTGAGTTACGAGAGCCGCGTCGAGCGCGTACATATTGCGGCAAATTTACGCCATGACACGCTGGAACCGTTGTTCAACGAGGAGACGCTGGCGGCGGAAAAACTGGATTACCCCTATGCAGACGAGCTGACCCTGCTGTGGCATCTGGTGCAAAAAATGGAAGCCGGGCGCGGCAAGTCCGACAACAACATGCAGCAGGTGGACTACAACTTCCATATCGAATCCGTAGAAATGTTGGCCGGATGCCCAAGCGAGCACGTCAGCATCACCCATCGCCGACGCGGTTCGCCGATCGACAAGGTTGTTTCCGAACTGATGATTCTGGTCAATTGCGAATGGGGAAAGCATTTAGCCGAGCATGGCTTCCCCGGCATCTATCGCACCCAGCAGGGCGGCAAGGTAAAAATGAGCACCGTCGCCGCTCCGCATCAGGGACTGGGCGTGGCGCAATACATGTGGTCCAGTTCGCCGCTGCGCCGTTATGTGGACATGGTAAATCAGCGCCAGATTATCGCCATGCTGCGCGACGAAGCAGCGCCTTATCCGAAGAACGACACCGCGCTGTATGCCACGATGCGCGATTTCGACATCATGTACGGCATCTATAACGATTTCCAGCGCAACATGGAGCGTTACTGGTGTCTGAGATGGTTGCAGCAGGAACAGGCGAAAATTGAGGGCGATCCGGTCATCACGGCAACCGTGATCCGCGAAAATCTGGTGCGGATGGCCGACATCCCGCTGGTATTCCGTGCGCCGTCCCTGCCTGAGTTGCTGCCTGCCCATACCCGCGTACAACTCGCCATCGTCGCGATTGATCTGCTCGATTTGTCAGTGCAAACACGCTATGTCGCTACGCTGGCCACAGACAAAAACCCAGACAGCTATCCAGATGATGAAATGGCCGAGGATGCCGCTGAGCAAGCCATTGAAACGATTGAGAAAGTTGCGTCAGGCGAGGAAGCGGCTTGCTAGCCACGCTGAAATCGGGCATTTCGCTGGCGATGCTTTTTTCCATCGCGCTGCACGCATTTGCCCTGTACGGTGTCGCGCTGGTATTACCCGACCCGCGCGGCGCAACGGACATCATGCAACCGCTGCATGTGGTGCTGGTCAACAGCAAGTCGAAGTCAAAGCCGATCAAAGCCGATGCACTGGCGCAAGCCAATCTGGACGGGGGCGGCAATACGGAGAAAGAGCGCCAGGCCAAGAGCATGCTGCCGAACATCGGCGACAACGAAAAAATCACGCCCGAACAAATCACCAAAAAAGTGGCACATCTGGAAGAAGAATCCAAACGCATATTGACCCAGCTCAAGAGCAGCTACCAGCTGAGTCAGCCGCAACTCAAAAAACAGCAAAGCAGCGAGTCCTCCAGCGGCGCTGATCTGGTGCAACGCAGCATGGAAATCGCCCGCCTTGAAGCGCAGATCAACAAAAATAATGATTATTATCAAAAACTTCCGCGAAGAAAATTTATCGGTGCGCGCACTCAGGAATACCGTTTCGCCCAGTACATCGAGGACTGGCGCGTCAAGGTGGAACGCATCGGCAATCTAAACTACCCGGAACAGGCCAGACGCGAACAAGTCTATGGAAAATTGCAGCTCAGCGTCTCGATCAAGGCAGACGGCAGCGTGGAGAGCATCGAAGTCAGCCGCTCGTCGGGGCATCGCATCCTGGACGCGGCAGCGATGCGCATTGTCAAACTCGCCTCGCCCTTCTCCCCGCTGCCGCCGGACATCAGCAAGGACGTAGACATCCTGACCATCACCCGCACCTGGTCGTTTACCCCGTCCGATAAACTTGAGAGCGAATAAGTGCTTGTCCGGTATCGTTTTGTTGGTTAAAGTGCGCGCCATGCGTTATTTCCTGCCTTCCCGATTTCTGCTGATTTTCGCCCTGCTGTTCGCGCAACTGGGCGGTTTGACTCATGGCATTTCGCACGCGCTGGCGGATCAGTCGCAGGATCAATCCGTACCGCATGACAAACTCTGCGAGCTGTGCGCGGCTTATGCGCAGCTGGGCACCGCGCTGGGCAGCAGTGCCGTTCATTTTGAACCGTCCACCAGCCCTGAAACGCCGCATCACGTACTTTCCACCCCGGCGACTTCTGCCGCCTTTATCGTCTTTTCGGCGCGCGCCCCGCCTTACTCCTCATAAATTATCTCTTTCCAACACGCTACGAGCTACCGGCTACGAGCTGAGATTTTCCATTGTGGAGAAAAAAATGTTCAAAAAAACCTGTTTGAGCGCGGCTGTTGCCGCGCTGTTAAGCCATCCGCTGGCCGCTGCCGCCAGTGACGCCGACCTGCAAGCCATCCGCGAGCAAATTCAGCAATTAAAACAAAGCTACGAGCAGCGCATTGCGCAACTCGAACAACGTCTCGAACTGGCCGAAGCCGCCAGCCAACAGACTGTCGCAGCTCAAACCACGGTGCAACCCGTCGCAACGGCTGCCAGCGGCGAAGGCGCGTTCAATCCCGCCATCTCACTCATCCTCGGCGGCACTTACGGCAAGCTCTCACAAGATCCGAACATTCCGGCGACCGGCTTCGCGATGAGCGCCAATCCCGGCCACAGCCGGGGCTTCAATCTGGGCGAATCGGAACTGGGCCTCTCGGCCAGCATCGACCCGGACTATCGCGGCGTGGCGACGCTGGCACTGGCACCAGCCGGCGGCGTGAGCGTGGAAAACGCTTTCGTGCAGACCTCGGCGCCGGGTAACGGCCTCAATCTGAAGTTGGGCCGCTATTTCTCCGGGCTGGGTTATCTCAACGAGATACACGCCCACGCCTGGGATTTTGTCGATCAACCACTGGTCTATGCCGCGCTGTGGAATAACCAGTTAGGCGAGGACGGCGTACAAGTCAAATGGCTGGCCCCCACCGACACCTTTATCGAACTGGGCGGCGAGATTGGTCGCGGACGAGGCTTCCCCGGCTCCGACCGCAACAAGAACGGCGCAGGTTCAGGCGTACTGTTCGCCCACATCAGCGATGACCTCGGCATCGAACACAGCTGGCGTATCGGCGCATCGCTGCACAAGACACGCACGGCAAATCGTATCAGCGATGCGGTGCCCGATTTGCCGGGTACAGTCGGCGGTGTGAGCAACAGCTTTAGCGGCGACAGCCAAACGGCAGGGCTGGATTTCGTCTGGAAGTACGCAGCCAACGGCAACACGGCAAACCGTTATTTAAAAGTGCAGGGCGAATACTTCCAGCGTCGCGAAAACGGCCTGCTGACTTACGACACGGCGCTTGCCAATATAACCGACCGCTATTCCAGCCATCAATCCGGCTGGTATCTGCAAAGCGTGTATCAGTTTATGCCGCACTGGCGCACCGGTCTGCGCTACGACCAGCTCGATCCGGGCATCGCCAGCATAGGCGCATTGAACACGGGCAATGTCACAGCCAATTACGCATTCAACCCGTCACGGGCAACCTGGATGCTGGACTACAGCCCCAGCGAGTTTTCGCGCCTGCGCTTACAACTGGCGCGCGACAATTCAAGGCAGGGTTTGCCCGACAACCAGCTTTTCCTGCAATACATCATGAGTCTGGGCGCGCACGGCGCACATCAATACTAGGAAAATAACCATGAATAAATTCATATTGTTAGCAATATTACTCATCAGCAACCCGGCACACGCCGCACTGAATGTATTCGCTTGCGAACCGGAATGGGCGGCCCTCACCCAACAACTCGCGGGTGACAAAGTCGGCATCTATACCGCCACCGGCGCGCTGCAAGACCCACACCGCATCGAAGCGCGTCCCAGCCTGATCGCGAAAGCACGGCGCGCCAATCTGCTGGTCTGCACCGGGGCGGAACTGGAAATGGCCTGGCTGCCGGTAATCCTGCGCGAATCCGGCAACCGCGCGATTGCGCCCGGCAGCCCCGGCAACTTTGAAGCCGCCCGCTTTGTGCAGATGCTGGAAGTGCCGGGCCGTCTGGATCGCAGCGATGGCGATGTGCATGCCGCAGGCAATCCGCATATCCAGACCGATGCGCGCAACTTTTTACCGGTCGCCGATGCACTGAGTAAACGCCTGATCCAGCTTGATCCGGCCAACACGGCGTATTATCAGCAGCAGCTCGCCGCCTTCAACGGGCAATGGCGCGCAGCCATCGCCCGCTGGGAAAAGCAGGCTGCGCCGCTCAAGGGAATACCGGTTATCGCGCAACATCAGGGTTTTCCGTATTTGAACAACTGGCTGGGGCTGAAACAAGTCGCAACGCTTGAAGCCCGGCCCGGCATGGAACCCGGCGCCGCGCATCTGGGCCAGGTATTGAACGGGTTGCAGCAACATCCGGCCAGAATGGTGCTGCGCGCCGCCTATCAGGAGGGGCGCCCGTCAGACTGGATCGCGGAACGTGCGCATATCGCCGCCGTAGCATTGCCCTACACCGTTGGAGGAACATCACAAGCAATTGATTTATTTGGATTATTTGACGACACCATCGCACGGTTACTGGCAGGGATGAAATAACATCTGTCATTCCCGCGAAGGCGGGAATCCAGCAATAAGCAAATATCCTGCGAAGCAGACAAGACTCCGTTTTGTCCCGCTGATAAAACAACTTTCCACCCACGAAGCAACCACAAAACGGTTGCCAAATGGTGGGTTATACGCAGGGTCTATTCAATCAACTGGATTCCCGCATTGCGAGCAATCGCTTCGCAACTTGCCTGCCTACCCCTTCACTCGGGAATGACAACGCTACTTAAGGACTCACCATGAACTCTATCGAACTCGACATCCTGATTCCGGCCTTTCTGGCCGGGCTGCTGGTGCTGGCCACCCATATCCCGCTGGGCATGAAAATCATGGAGCGCGGCGTGATTTTCGCCGATCTGGCCGTGGCGCAAATCGCAGGATTGGGCATTGTGCTGGCCGGACTACTGGGTCTGACCGATCAGCCGCTGCTGGTACAGCTCATCGCCGCCGCCAGCGCCTTGTGCGGCGCAGCCCTGCTTTCCCTGATCGAACTTCGTTTGCCCGAAGTCAAGGAAGCCTGCATCGGGCTGACCTTCGTACTCGCCGCCAGCGGCAGCATTCTGTTGATGAGCCACGACCTACATGCCGGCGAGCATCTCAGGGATCTGCTGGTCGGCCAGATACTCTGGGTAAGCAGCAGCCAGTTGATCGCAACCGCCCTGTTGAGCGCCGCGCTGCTGGTCGTATGGCGCTGGTCACTTCGACAACAACAGTCCGGCCATTTCGGCTTCTACGCGCTGTTCGCGCTAGCCGTCACCGCCTCGGTGCAACTGGTCGGCGTCTATCTGGTATTCGCCAGCCTGATCGTCCCGGCACTCGCCACCTATCGCGTTGCAGAACGGCGCATGGTCTACGCGTTGGGCATCGGCATCAGCGGCTATGCCATCGGCCTGCTGCTTTCCGCCCTGTTCGACCTGCCCGGCGGCGCGGCCATCGTCTGGGCGATGGCGCTGGTCGGCGGTTTTACCGCGCTGCTGTTAAACGCGCGTCGCTAACTCACATTTGATCGCCTACATTCGCAGATGCTGCTAATCTGGCGTTGTTATTTGGCATCAACCTATACATTGCGCCTTTAAAACTACGTATTTCTCAAGATAATGACGGGTCAATTCTCCGATTTCTACAACAGCCTCGACCCCGAACCGCTCAAGCGCGGCAAGCAGTTCGAGCACTTCGTTCTGTGGTTCCTCAAGGCTGACCCCGAATGGGCGACGCAAGTCGATCAAGTCTGGCTGTGGAATGAATGGCCGGGGCGCTGGGGTGCGGATTGCGGTGTCGATCTAGTGTTTCGCCACAAAAACGGTGATCACTGGGCAGTGCAAGCCAAGTGCTATTCGCCCGACTACGACATTACCAAACACGATGTCGATAAATTCCTCAGCGAATCGAACCGGCCCAGCATCCAGCACCGCCTGCTGATCGCCACCACTGATGGTATTGGGGCGAACGCAAAGCAAGTCTGCGATGCGCAGGAAAAACCCGTCGTCCGTTTTCTGCTGTCCGATTTCGATAAATCCGCGC
>CAYLOK010000013.1:0-62650 GCA_964385275.1 uncultured Gallionella sp.
TGCCGGTGCTGAACAAAGGGGCCGTCGAACGCGCCGTCAAGTTCGGTCTGGCGGTCGGCGCGCATATCGCGCCGCGCTCGGTGTTCGCGCGCAAAAATTATTTCTATCCCGATCTGCCCAAAGGTTACCAGATCAGCCAGTTCGACCTGCCGGTGGTCGGTATGGGCAGTCTGACCATTCAGGTTGAACCCTTGTCAGGTAACGCAAAACCTTACGAAAAAGTGGTGCGCATCACCCGCGCCCATCTGGAAGAGGATGCAGGCAAGTCGGTACACGGCGCATCGCAGGGCATGACTGGTGTGGATCTGAACCGCGCCGGTACGCCGCTGCTGGAAATCGTCTCCGAACCGGATATGTGTTCCGCCGCCGAAGCGGTGGCCTATGCCAAAACTTTGCACACGCTGGTGCGCTGGATCGGTATTTCCGATGGCAATATGCAGGAAGGTTCGTTCCGTTGCGACGTCAACGTCTCGGTGCGTAAACCTGGCGAGCCGCTCGGCACGCGCCGTGAGATTAAAAATCTCAATTCATTCAAATATATGCAGCAAGCCATTGACTATGAAGTGCAATGGCAAATCGACACACTGGAAAGCGGCGGCAAGATTCATCAAGCCACCATCCTGTTTAACCCGGATAGCGGCGAGACGCGAGCGATGCGCAGCAAAGAAGACGCGCACGACTACCGCTACTTCCCGGATCCTGACTTATTGCCGTTGGACATCACGCCCGAAATGCTAGCCGCGATGCGCGCCACGCTACCGGAATTGCCGGATGCACGCCGCGCCCGCTATGTCAGCGAACTCGGCTTATCCGCCTACGACGCCAACAGCCTGACTTCATCGCGCGAAATGGCGGATTATTTCGATACCTGCGTGACGGCGGTTGGCAACGCCAAACTGTGCGCCAACTGGCTGATCGGCGAACTGTCCGCACAGCTCAATCGCGACGGGTTAGATATGGCGCAATGCCCTGTTTCAACTCAGCAAATGAGTGGCATGCTGGCTCGCATCGCGGACAACACCATCTCCAACTCCGGCGCGAAAGAAGTGTTCCGCACCCTGTGGGCGGAAGGCGGAGACGCCGATGCCATCATCGAAACAAAAGGACTGAAACAGGTCTCCGACTCCGGCGCAATCGAGGCGCTGGTAGACGAAATCATCGCCGCCAATGCCGACAAGGTTGCCGAATACCGCTCTGGCAAAGACAAGCTGTTCGGCTTCTTCGTAGGCCTCGCGATGAAAGCCAGCAAAGGCAAGGCCAATCCGGCGCAACTGAACGAAGTGCTGTTAAAAAAACTGGCAGGGTAGTAGCGCTCAACTTCAGGGAGAACGGGCATTTGCCAGGTGCCGACAGTTGGCAAATATGTCCCGTCGGCCGGGCATTTTGCTATTAAATTTTTGCGGATTCCCTGATTTCGCTCGCGGCAACGATGACGCGATTTCTGCCTTCCTCTTTTGCCCGGTACAGCGCCTGATCTGCGGCTTGCACCAGCTTTTCCTTATCATTCACGCTCGCACTCAGGCCTGCCACACCAATACTGATGCTGATCCGAATCGTCTGACTTGCAGCAGAACCCTCGGCAACCTCGATGGTATGCGACTCGATCAGATGCCGCAAACGTTCCGCCACCAATGCAGCTCCCTCAATATCTGTGCTGGGGCAGATCACCATAAACTCCTCTCCTCCATAGCGTGCGACAACATCCAGATCGCGAAGTGAGCCCTTGACCAGGCTGCACAGTGTGCTCAAGGCAACATCTCCAGCCTGGTGCCCATAGGTGTCGTTGACCCGTTTGAAGTGATCGATGTCGAGCATCAGAATGGCAAGTTCAAGAGAGTATCGAGTTGATCGTGCGACTTCCTCCTCAAGGCGACGATCCAGGTAGCGGCGGTTGTATACCTTCGTCAACGGGTCAGTAACATTCTCGGCCTGAAGCAAACCAATTTGCCGGATATCAGCAGCGGTTTGCAGTGCGAGCTTTATCGTTAGCCACACAAATATCGCGCCGAATAAAAATATGCCTGCAATGACAAGTTCGTACCACCCCGCCTGTTGACCCCAAAGCAACACTATGTAGCCCAGATAACCCGCGATAAAAAGAAAAATCAACCCGCCCATGCCCAGCCACTTATTGCGCAGCAATCCGTCAGGTAGCATGGCTATCAGCCTGCGGAGCGGCACAAGCGTCGATACGTGAATAATCAAGCCGATCAGCACCAGTGAAATGGACAGGTAAGAAATCATGGCTGAATGTGATTTGTCATTAATTTATTGGCTTAAGTCGGGAATTCCGGTCTGAGTCATTAGAGATGAAAAATAGACTGCGGCCAGTATTATTGCACCTGTTTGAACTATTGGAATAAATTGTTCAGCGGCATAGCAATCAACGAGCGGAAAAACATGCGCCTCATTCTCTCCCTGCCGCTCCAAACGCTCAACGCGCCGTCCGGTTAGCGTAACTTCGTGTTGATAAATATTCGTTGTCAGCCTTCGCCCTTTACCGCATAATCCGCCCCGCCGTTTAGACCAATGGGAGAGCGTGGTTTTAGACCACCGCCGAAGGCGTAACACCCGTAACCGCTCAGGCAAAAGAACTATTGGCACAGGCAAATCTGGAGAGCGCAGGCACAACCTGCCACCGAAGGGGCACACGGCACAAGCCGTAATCTCTCAGGTACCAAGGACAGATGGGGCGCAGCACGAATTCCGTGCTGCGCCTTTTTTATTTCTGAAAGCAAACATGACACTCAAGACGACTCCTTTGAATGCAGCACACCGCGCGATGGGCGCAAAGATGGTGGATTTCGGCGGCTGGGATATGCCGGTGAACTACGGCTCACAAATCGACGAACACCATCAGGTGCGTAACGATGTCGGCATGTTCGACGTATGCCACATGCGTGTGGTGGATGTAAAGGGCGCGGGCGGGCGCGCCTTTTTGCGCTATCTGCTGGCGAACAATGTGGACAAACTGGTCCTGCCCGGCAAGGCGCTGTATTCCAGCATGCTGCTGGAAAACGGCGGCGTGATCGACGACCTGATCGTGTACTTTATGAACGAAGACTGGTTTCGTATCGTAGTCAACGCGGGCACGGCAGACAAGGACATCGCCTGGATGAAGAAACAGGCCGCGCTTCATGCGCCGCAACTCGATGTTACCGATCATCCCGAACTGGCGATGATTGCCGTGCAAGGCCCGAATGCGCGTGCCAAAGTCTGGGAGGCGCTGCCGGGCAGTCAGGAATTAACCGAAAAACTCATCCCTTTCAGTGCAGTGGAAATGGGCGCAATGTTCATCGCGCGCACCGGCTATACCGGCGAAGACGGTTTCGAGATCATGCTTCCAGCCAAGGCGGCACCGTTTTTCTGGGCAACGCTGGCGGAAAAAGGCGTGAAGCCGATTGGCCTGGGCGCACGCGACACGCTGCGTCTGGAAGCGGGCATGAATCTTTACGGTCAGGACATGGATGAAACGGTAGGTCCCTTGGAATCAGGTCTGGCCTGGACGGTGGATTTGAAGAGTGAGCGCGACTTTATCGGCAAGGCCGCGCTGCTGGCTAATCCCCCCACTCAGAAGCTGGCCGGTCTGCTGTTGCTCGATCGCGGCGTATTGCGCGGCCACCAGCAAGTGCACACCACGCACGGCACCGGCGAGATCACCAGCGGCAGCTTCTCGCCGACACTGGAAAAATCCATCGCGCTGGCGCGCGTACCAAAGGAAGTTTCTATCGGCGACACCGTACAAGTGGCGATTCGCGATAAGATGCTGAACGCGCAGGTGGTAAAGTATCCTTTCGCGCGCAACGGCAAAGGTTTACTTTAATAATCAATAGACGCATGTCGGGTTACGCAATAAACCTGCTAACCCGGCCTACGAAATAATTTTAAGGAGATCATTATGAGCAATCCATCCAATCTGAAATACACCGCCTCCCACGAATGGGTCAAAGCTGAAGCGGACGGCACGGTCAGCATCGGCGTCACGCAACACGCACAGGAATTGCTGGGCGACATGGTGTTCGTCGAAGCGCCGTCTGTCGGACGACATCTGAAGGCCAAGGAAGAATGCGCAGTTGTTGAATCAGTCAAAGCCGCCGCCGACGTTTACGCGCCGGTATCCGGCACCGTGACCGCAATCAACGGCGATCTGGACAGCAGCCCGGAAAACATCAACAGCGACCCATACGGCGCGTGGATGTTCAGGATGAAGCCGGACAATGCAGCCGATGTCGATGCGCTGCTGGATGCCGCCGCTTATCAGGCCGTCGTCGATAGCGAAGCGCACTAAACATCCTGTGAAAAGTGAAACGGGAAAGGTGAAACGCCACCTCTCCCCACTTTTCACGTTTCACTTTTCACCTTTCACGAGCCTTACCTTATGAATCCCGACCAATTTGTAAACCGCCACAACGGCCCCTCTGAACAGGATGTTCAGGCCATGCTGAATAAGATCGACGCGCCGTCGCTTGATGCGCTGATCGATCAGACCATTCCGTCGGCAATCCGTTTAAAAGCGCCGCTGAATCTGCCTGAAGGTCTGTCGGAACACGCGTACTTGCAGCATCTGCGCGGCATTGCGGCGAAAAACAAGTTGTACAAGAGCTACATCGGGCTGGGTTACTACGATACGATTCTACCGCCAGTGATCCAGCGCAACGTGCTGGAAAATCCGGGCTGGTACACCGCCTATACGCCGTATCAGGCTGAAATCGCTCAGGGGCGTCTGGAAGCGCTGCTCAATTTTCAGACCATGATCGTCGATCTGACCGGTATGGAGATCGCCAACGCATCGTTGCTCGATGAGGCGACTGCTGCCGCCGAAGCGATGACCATGATGCACGGCCTGCGCTCAAGAGAAGCCGCAGCCGTCGGCAAGAACAGCTTTTTCGTATCGCACGAGTGCTTCCCGCAGACCATCGAACTGCTGAAAACCCGCGCCAAGCCACTCGGCATCGAGCTGGTGATCGGCGACTTCAAGACCGTCACACTGAACGACAAGCTGTACGGCGCATTGCTGCAATACCCGGCGGCCAATGGCGTGATACACGATTACGCAGATTTCGTTACGCGCGCAAAACAACACGGTATGACCATCGCGGTGGCAGCCGACATCCTGAGTCTGGTGTTGCTGACGCCGCCGGGCGAATGGGGTGCGGACATCGTGCTGGGCTCGACGCAACGCTTCGGCGTGCCGATGGGCTACGGCGGGCCGCACGCCGCCTTCTTTGCCTGTCGCGATGCCTACAAGCGTGCCATGCCGGGACGCATCATCGGCGTGTCAGTGGATGCCGACGGCAACCCCGCGCTGCGCATGGCGCTGCAAACCCGCGAACAGCATATCCGCCGCGAGAAGGCCACCTCCAATATCTGCACCGCACAGGCGCTGCTGGCGATCATGGCCAGTATGTATGCGGTGTATCACGGCGCCGCCGGACTTAAAGGCATCGCCCGCCAGGTTCACTTGTCCGCCGTGGCATTGGCGAACGAACTGAAAAAGCTGGGCTACAACCTCGCGCATGACAGTTTCTTCGATACGCTGAAACTGACGCATACCGACAACGTGAAGATCCACGCCTTGGCCGAATCGGCCAAAATCAACTTCCGCTACAGCAACGAAGGTTTGGGGATCGCGCTGGATCAGACCACCTCGATTGCCGACCTGAACGCGATACTCGCAATCTTCGCAGAGGCTGCCGGCAAGCCTGCTGCCAGACTGAGCGAAGCGCAGGTCGCGGCGGGTGCGATGCACCTGACGGTCAGAAAGACAGCTGTACTGACCCACCCGGTGTTCAATTCCTACCATTCGGAAACCGAGATGATGCGCTACATCAAGCGCCTGGAAAACAAGGACATCTCGCTGACCCACTCGATGATCGCGTTGGGTTCCTGCACCATGAAGCTGAATGCCGCGTCCGAGTTGCTGGCACTGACCTGGCCGGAATTCGCCAACCTGCACCCCTTCGTGCCGGTTGAACAAGCCGAAGGCTACCAGGAATTGATCGCCGGTCTGGATGCGGCACTGTCCGAGATCACAGGATTCGCGCAGATGAGCTTCCAGCCTAACAGCGGCGCATCAGGCGAATATGCCGGCTTGCTGGTGATTCAGGCGTATCACCGTTCGCGCGGCGAAGGCCAGCGCAATGTCGCGCTGATCCCCTCCTCGGCACACGGCACCAATCCTGCCAGTGCCGCGATGTGCGGCATGAACATCGTGGTGGTGAAATGCGATCAAAAGGGCAATATCGACGTGGCCGATCTGCGTGCCAAGGCCGAAGAACACAAGAATGACCTGTCCTGTCTGATGGTGACTTATCCGAGCACGCACGGCGTATATGAAGAGTCCATCATGGACATCACTTCCATCATCCACGCCAACGGCGGCCAGGTCTATATGGACGGCGCGAACATGAACGCGCAGGTGGGATTGACCAGCCCCGGCAATATCGGCGCGGACGTCTGCCATCTGAACCTGCACAAGACCTTCGCGATTCCGCACGGCGGCGGCGGCCCGGGCGTAGGCCCGATCGGCGTGGCGGCGCATCTGACGCCGTTCCTGCCGTCGCACCCCGTCATCAAGACCGGCGGCGAACAGGGCATCCATGCGGTATCGGCCGCGCCTTACGGCAGCGCGTTGATCCTGATGATTTCCTACGGCTACATCAAGATGATGGGCGGTGCGGGACTGACTCAGGCGACCCGCATGGCGATCCTCAATGCCAACTACATCAAGGAATCGCTCAAGGATCACTATTCAACGCTATATGTCGGCAGCAACGGTCGTTGCGCACATGAAATGATTTTGCAATGTATTGATTTTAAACGGGAAGTAGGCATCGAAGTGGCCGACATCGCCAAGCGACTGATGGACTTTGGCTTCCATGCGCCGACCACCTCCTTCCCGGTGGTCGATACCTTGATGGTCGAACCGACCGAGAGCGAATCGAAAGCCGAGCTGGATAGATTCTGCGAAGCGATGATCACCATTCGCGGCGAGATCGACGAAATCATCGCAGGTCGTGCAGACAAGAAAGACAACATCCTCAAGCATGCACCGCATACCGCAAAAGCAGTTGTGTCGAGCGACTGGAACCGCCCTTATACGCGTGAACAGGCAGCGTACCCGCTATCGTGGGTGAGGGACAACAAGTTCTGGCCTGCCGTGGCACGCGTGGATAATGTCTATGGCGACAAGAATCTGGTTTGCGCCTGCCCGCCGATCGAAAGTTACATTTAACGCAGCACAAGGACACACACCATGACCAAGAAAAAAGAAGCTTCTAATAAAGTTGCCGTCACGCTGGATGGCGCACCGGTCACCTTGTACGGCACATTTCCAGTTGTAAAACAGACTGCCCCGGCCTTCACGCTGGTGGATAAAGAGTTGAAAGACGTGACGCTGCAAAGTTTTGCAGGCAAACGCAAGGTACTGAACATCGTGCCCAGTCTCGACACTGCCGTATGTGCAACCTCGACGCGTAAATTCAACGCAGCCGCAAGCACGCTGGATAACACCGTGGTACTGGTGATTTCCGCCGATTTACCGTTCGCGATGAGCCGTTTCTGCGTGGCCGAAGGGCTGGAGAATGTCGTCCCGTTGTCGCTGATGCGCGGTCGCGACTTCATGCGTAACTACGGCGTGAAGATCGCCGACACCGTGCTGGCGGGCCTCACCGCCCGCGCCGTCCTGGTGCTGGACGAAAATGACCGCGTGCTGCATGCCGAGCTGGTGGATGACATCACCCACGAACCGAATTACGATGCCGCGCTCGCTGCATTGAACTAACGGGCATCGCGGTAACACCAGAGAATGAATAATCACAAACGCATCATCGGTATCTGCTGGGTCGTGTTCGGCGCGCTGATCCTTTCCCTGCTTCTGGTGAACATGAATAACGGCAAAAGTCAGGTCGTCGTCGTGGGCATAGTGGTAGGCCTGACCTATCTTGTAGCCGGATTTGCCTTGCTGGCGAATTTCCGCCGATCCACATGGATATGCCTGCCCTGCTCGGCGCTGTCGCTATTTTCCTTTCCGGTTGGCACAGCGATTGGCCTCTATTACCTCTGGTATTACTTCAAACTGGAAAAAACGCCTTAAACCCCGCAAATACAGCATCGTACGGGCACGGCAATCATCCCCCGCCGACGTAAATTACCCGGCCAGGCGGGATTTTATGCATGTACAACCATCGATAAACTTAAAAATAGCAGTTGACTGAAATTTTCAATTATTTCATGTGGTTAAATGGCATCTGTGGGTGCAAATAAATTCGCACCCACCCCCCTGACTGCGTTTTTCAGGATAAAGGGATTTTGCGCCGCCTCTCTCACCCCTACTGCTTATTAGCGTTTTCGTTTACCAACACAGACCCAAATCTCCGATGACAAAATCAGCCCATCCCGCTCCCATCCATCGCCTGGCACTACGAGTGCGCGAGATTGCGCAATTGTTCAATTCGATGGACCCGACGCCATTCCTGAACAAAGACCTTGATCCGGAAGCTGAGGCCTTCATCGAAACATGGGCGTCTGGATTTGCGCCGGGTAGTCGCTTCCATGTAACCATCCATATTGAACAGTGGCCCTCAGATGGCGACCCAAGCGAAATGTTGACCGGTGCGATCCACAACCACTTCGCCTACAAAGCCGAGCGTACGCGCAGTGCCTTGAAACATTTTCTGCGGCAAGGCCGTATGAGCCTTGTCATCGGCCTTGTCTTTGTTTCGCTGTGCCTGATCGCGGCAGATGCCATTGGAAATCTCGGCGCTAATACCGGCCTCACCATTGCGCGCGAAAGCCTTACGATCATTGGCTGGGTTGCCATGTGGCGCCCACTACAGATTTTTCTTTATGACTGGTGGCCGCTCCAGCGGCAGATTCGCCTTTATCAAAAACTGGGCAGTGCTCATATCCAGGCCATTCAGGGAAAATAATATCCGGCAGCCGGTGTGCCGGATGGCAGCCAGCCCGTTGCTTATGGTGGCATCCATATCAATTTAGAAAAAGTGGTGTGAGGGGTGACTGCGGTTCTAACGGGGCATGGCAAGTAGCCACCCCCAAATAATGAAGCTCGCCATGCCCGAGCCCCCTCGCTACGCTCTCCCCCTTGCCAACTTTCCCCCGCAAGCGAGGGAAAGGGCAAACGAATCGCTACGCGAGTTTCACGTTAAGAATCAATTGATTTCGGTTGCTCGGCATCGCGCGGGCTGATGATACGGAAGGCTGGCGCGCTGCCTTCCTTGTCCTGCCCGGCGTAGATGGTGAGATGGGGATAGGGAATCTCGATGCCGCGCGCATCGAACGCCTGCTTGATTCTGCCCAAAAAGGCACGCCGCACGTTCCATTGATCGAGCGCAACTGTCTTGATGCGGCAGCGCAGCATCACCGCCGAATCGGCCAGCTCTTGCACGCCTTGCACTTCGATGTCGTCCAAAATGCTGGCGGAAATTCCCGCTTCGGCGCGCATGGCGCGTCCCACTTCGACCACCACCTGGCTTACTTCAGCCATGTCCTCGCGATACGCCACGCCAATATCAATCAGGGCGTAAGCGTAGTCGCGCGATTTATTGGTGACGATGCTGATCTGCCCGTTCGGTACGTAATGCACGCTGCCTTCATTGTCGCGCAGGCACACATAACGCAGCGTGATGTCTTCCACCACGCCTGTTTTTGCACATACCTCGATGACATCGCCCTGACGGATCTGGTTTTCCAGCAACAGGAAAAAGCCGTTGAAATAATCCTTGATGAGGCTTTGCGCGCCAAAACCCACCGCGA
The DNA here is from genome assembly GCA_964385275.1 of uncultured Gallionella sp. GTDB lineage: Bacteria > Pseudomonadota > Gammaproteobacteria > Burkholderiales > Gallionellaceae > Gallionella. The sequence goes on from CAYLOK010000013.1 coordinate 9,775, forward strand.
TACCCACCACGCCCGCAGCGCCGAGAATGGGCGCAATCGAAATGCCGATTTCACTCAGCACCAACATGCCCGCCACCAGCGAGATCACCACTGTGGAAATATAACGAAACACCCGTGCCAAGGTTTCGATGCGACGCTTATCCTCCGCCGTAGCGGCGCGATTGTTCATATAGTCTCGGAACAAACGTATCAACTTGCGGCTCAGCCCCAGCAGCAGCCAAGCCAGCAACAGAATGACAATGATGTGCAACAACTCGTTGGGAAGGTGCAAATATTCGAGCAGGGTTTGTTTGTTCATGTTCGTTTAAGGTATCCGAATCAACTCTTCAGTCATGAGATGCAACAGCAAGTCGTCAAAGGTATAAAAACCGGTGGCACATTCATTAAGTTGGTCGAGTGCAAAAGCGGCTCCCGTACCGAAGGCTTCACGCCGAATGGATTCATGCGTTAGACGCACAGTCTGATGCGGAAAACCAAAAATAACTTCGTGATGTCCCACAATGCCGCCGAGACGCAAAGAGGTGATGCTTTCCCCGCCCACGTCTAGCGTTTCGGCGATTTTTCGCGCCGTACCCGACACTTCTGGTTTTTGCTTGAAGTGCTGTTCAACAATTTCGACATCCGCAAAGGGAGCAATTTTGCGTAACAACCTGGCTGCTATGATGAGAAAATTGATACCCAGGGTGATATTGGGTGAACACAGTACGCGGGTGTTTTTGCCGAGGTCGCGCGCATATTGCAAATCCGATTCTGAGTAGGCGGATATGGCACTCACCAGCATGATGCCGCGCTGACGGACGGCTTCGCCGTAACCGTGCAGGCTTTCGGCAGAAGAAAAATCTACCAACGCATCCACGGGTTGTCGTTCAAATAAATCAGCAAATGAGGTTTCTGCAAGGCTAACGATGGGAATGGTTGTGCCAGGAAGATTAGGCATCTCGGCGGACGATGAGCGGCGCGCTATCCAACGTAAATCAAAACGTTCATCACCACTCAGAACGTTTGCTACTGCACTGCCCGCTTTGCCGTAGCCTACTAAACCGACACGTATCTTTCGGGTCATTTCTGCTCCTTGTTTGCATTGTTGTTTGACGCGAACACGCCACCAGGAGCGACTGATTGTAGCATCTCAAGTTTTCATCCCGCTGTATGAATTGGTTGAAAAAGCAACCTGTGTATAATCGGCCCTCGCTTTAATCAAAGGAAAATCATGTCCACAACGATCCTTGTTATCGGTTTTATGGTCTTCTTCGCACATTTCCTATCGTTGCAATTTCGTAAAACAAATATCCCCGACGTACTGGTGCTAATGCTGCTTGGAATTGTCATAGGTCCACTGTTGGGGGTCGTAAGCCCCGCTGATTTTGGCAAAATTGGCTCGCTGATTGCCACCATCGCCTTAGTCGTCATTTTGTTTGAAAGTGGCACCTCGTTAAACTTGGCTACGCTAGGTCAATCGCTGGGTACGACAGGCTTTCTGGCAACGGTATGTTTTGCCTTGACCATCTTGATTGTGGCCGCAATTGCTTATTTCGCACTCGACCTTACGCTGCTTCCTGCAACGTTGCTAGGCGTGATTTTGGGTGGTACGTCTTCGGCGGTAGTCATTCCCATGGTCAGTGCGCTACGGCTTGCCGAAAAACCAGCGACGGTGTTGGTACTCGAGTCTGCACTCACCGACGTGTTGTGCATTGTTGGGGTATTTGCGTTATTGCAAGTCTATACTCAAGGCGGGGTTGAACCAGGCAAGTTAATTGGTAGTGTATTAGCGGCGTTAATTTTTGCCGCCGTCATCGGCGTTATCGGGGGAGTAGGCTGGTTGTTAGTGTTGGGCAAGCTGCGTGACTTTCCGAATACCATTTCCTCCACCTTGGCGTATGTATTTATCGTCTATGGCGCGACCGAATTCCTCGGATTTTCGGGTGCGATTGCCGCTCTGGCTTTGGGTATCACGCTCACTAACTTTGAAAAATTCGGCTTGCATCATATTCAAAGCATAGACCGTAATCTCGTTCCCTTAACCGAAATGGATTTGGGCTTTTATCGCGAGGCAGTATTTTTGCTCAAGACTTACTTCTTTATTTATCTTGGTATTTCTATTCATTTCGGTGCGGCGCAACTTGCTCTGGTGGCAGGCGGTATGGTGTTACTGATTTATGTGATGCGCTTGCTGCTGAGCCGCCTTACTTTTCGTGAGGAAAATTACAGCTTGCGTGATGCTGCCGTCACTTCGATGATGGCACCTAAAGGCTTGGCTGCCGCTGTACTGGCTGCACTGCCTTTGGAATACGGCGTGGTCGGCGGCGAAATGATACGGGATGTCAGTTACATGGTCGTACTCATTAGCATTACTTTGACGGCACTACTGGTCATGGTCTATCCACACCCTAGCGTACAAAAACTCTATGCCCGCGCCCTTGGCAAGTCCCGCACGACAGACTAAGCACTACCATAGCGCTAGCTTTTATCACCCTGATTTAATTGTAATTTAATGCCGCAGTTGCGAGTAAGTCGTTTTTAACGGCGCACTTGCAGCTTTGTCATTTTTGAAGGGCAGCCCATGGACATCAAAAACCTGGCGGAAACCAGGACCAACATCCTCAGCGGCCTCACGGTCGCCTTAGCCCTCGTGCCCGAAGCTATCGCTTTCGCTTTGGTGGCGCATGTTCATCCGCTGGTGGGTTTGTATGCAGCGTTCATGGTGGGCCTGATTACTTCGCTGATCGGCGGTCGTCCCGGCATGATTTCGGGTGCGACGGGCGCGCTGGCGGTGGTGATGGTGGCGCTGGTGGTGCAGCACGGGGTGGAATATCTGTTCGCCACCGTGGTGCTGATGGGGGTGTTTCAAATTCTGTTCGGCGCGGCCAAGTTCGGTAAATTCATCCGCATGGTGCCGCATCCGGTGATGCTGGGTTTTGTGAATGGCTTGGCGATTGTGATTTTTCTGGCACAGATGAATCACTTCAAAGTGACCGCTGCGGACGGCACAACAAGTTGGATGACGGGCGTACCGCTTTACACCATGCTGGGGCTGATCGCGCTGACGATGGCGATCATTTATCTGCTGCCCCGCCTGACCAAAGCAATTCCTTCCACGCTGGTCGCCATTGCCAGCGTCTCGGCACTGGTGATTTTTGCCGGGCTGGAAACCAGGACCGTCGGTGACATGGCTTCCATCAAGGGTGGTTTGCCGCAGTTCCACCTGCCGGATGTGCCGTTCAATCTGGAAACCTTACAGATTATCCTGCCGTATAGTCTGATTCTGGCGGGTATCGGCCTGATCGAATCGCTGCTGACGCTGAACCTGATAGACACCATGACCGACACGCGCGGCAAGCCGAATCGCGCCAGCATGGGGCAGGGGATCGCTAACGTGGTGACGGGCTTGTTCGGCGGCATGGGCGGCTGCGCGATGATAGGCCAGAGCATGATTAACGTGACCAACGGGGCGTTGAAAAACATCTCCGGCATTGCCGCAGCGCTGTTCCTGCTGTGTTTTATTTTGTTCGCGTCGCAATGGATCGAGATGATTCCGCTCGCCGCCCTGATCGGTTTGATGTTTGTGGTATCGGAAAAGACTTTCGAGTGGGGTAGCTTCCGCCTGTTCGGCAAAGTGCCGACCGCCGACATTCTGGTGGTGATGACGGTCGCCACCGTAACGGTGTTCACCGATCTGGCGATTGCCGTGATCGTCGGGGTCATCATTTCCGCGCTGGTGTTCGCCTGGCAACACGCCAAAAATATCGAAGTGCGCGTGACCACCGAAGAACACGGCTGGAAAGTCTATGACCTGCACGGCTCGCTATTCTTTGCCTCGTCGCAAAATTTCCTCACCCTGTTTACACCGCAGACTGACCCCGTCGAGGTGGTGATTGACTTCAAAAATGCGCGCGTCAAGGATCATTCCGGCCTCGAAGCCATAGACCAACTTGCCGAGCGTTACACGCAACTCGGCAAAAAACTGCACCTGCGTCACTTGAGTCCCGATTGTCTGGAACTGCTCGACAATGCAAAAGGCATGATAGAAGTGAACGTGCTGGAAGACCCCGTGTATCACCCAGCCGATAACCGTCTGGGTTAACGACATTACTTGACAGGAGCACCAACATGGAGCTGCATCAACTCTTTCTATTCCTCGCGATCATCCTGATCGCTGCACGTCTGCTGTCGGAGGCCGTCGCACGTTTCGGCGTACCTTCAGTGATCGGCGAACTGCTGGCCGGATTGCTGGTCGGGCCTTCGCTGCTAGGCTGGGTGTCACCTGATACCACGATGAAGCTGCTGGCCGAAATCGGCATTATTCTGCTGCTGTTCGAGGTCGGCATGGACACAAATCTTTCGCGTCTCACACGGTCAGGATCCAAACCCTACGTTGTCGCACTGATAGGTTTTACATTGCCGTTCGCGTTGGGTTATGGCGTCAGCGCATGGCTATTTGACCTACCCAACCTCGTCGCGCTGTTCATCGGCGGTACGTTGACGGCGACCAGCATCGGCATCACCGTGCGCGTGCTTGACGACTTGGGAAAACGTCACTCGGACGAGGCGCAGATCGTCATCGGTGCGGCGGTACTGGACGACATCCTCGGTGTGCTGGCACTAGCCTTCCTGTACCAGTTCGCGGTAGAGCAGGAAGTCTCGTTCAAGATGCTGGGCGAAGTGAGTCTGTACATCGGGCTGTTCATGCTACTCGCACCACTGGTCGCCAAGCTTGCCGCAGAAATCATTGACCGACTCGATCAGCGTGCCGCATCGCCCGGCCTGTTGCTGACCATGGCGCTGTCGCTGATCCTGCTGTTCTCCTGGCTAGCGCATGCGGTTGGCGCGCCGGAGATCATGGGCGGCTTCGCCGCCGGTCTGGCGTTCAGCCAAAATTTCGGTTTCAAGCTGCCGTGGTTGAAGTTCACACTTAAACCCAGCCCAAAGCTGGCGCACCGTCTGGAAGAACAAATGCGCCCGCTGATCCATACCTTTTCACCATTGTTCTTTGTGATGGTTGGTGTGTCGCTCAATTTGAGCGAAGTCAATTGGAGCTCGTCCTTCGTGTGGATGCTGGCAGGCTCGCTGTTGCTGGTGGCCTTCATTGGCAAATTTGCGGCAGGATTTTTCATCCACGAGCCGCGTCATAACCAGATCGCCATCGGTCTTTCCATGATCCCGCGCGGCGAGGTCGGCTTGATCTTCACCCAACTCGGTTTTAGCCAAAATATTCTCAATGGCGAGTTGTATGCCGCTATGCTCATCGTCATCGCGCTTACCACTCTCTCTCCGCCGTTTTTGCTCAAATGGTTCTACGGTCGTTAATTCAACGCGGTTATAATCCGCGCATCTCAATCACTTACCAGACAATGACATGAAGACTCTCATCTGCGGCTCGATGGCTTACGACACCATCATGGTGTTCAAGGATCAATTCAAAAATCACATTCTGCCTGAGCAGATTCACATTCTGAACGTCGCATTCCTCGTGCCGGAAATGCGCCGCGAATACGGCGGCTGTGCGGGCAACATCGCTTATAACCTGCAACTGCTGGGCGGCAAGCCGCTGATCATGGCGACCGTGGGCGACGACTTCACACCCTATGCCCGCCGCCTTGAAAAACTGGGCATCGCACAGACGCACATCCGCCACGTGCCGGACAGCTTCACCGGCCAAGCCTTTATCACCACCGATCTGGACGATAACCAGATCACCGCCTTTCACCCGGGCGCGATGGGCTTCTCCGAGCAGAACAAGGTCGCTCAGGCCAGCGAAGTCACACTCGGCATCGTTTCTCCTGACGGGCGCGACGGCATGATCGAACACGCCGAGCAATTCGTCGCAGCGGACGTGCCCTTCGTGTTCGATCCGGGTCAGGGCATGCCGATGTTCTCCGGCCCCGACCTGCTGCGCTTTATCGACCAGGCCACCTATGTGACGGTAAACGATTACGAAGCCAAACTGTTGCAGGACAAGACCGGCAAGACACTGGCCGAGATCGCCCAGTCAGTGAAGGCGCTGATCGTCACGCTGGGCGGAGACGGTTCAATAATTTACGCCGATGGCCGCGAAATCGCCATCCCCACGCCTAAGCCTGCTGCCGTCGTCGATCCGACCGGTTGCGGCGATGCGTATCGCGCAGGGTTGTTGCACGGCATCCAGAAAGGCTGGGACTGGGAAACCACCGGTCGTCTGGCCTCGCTGATGGGCTCTATCAAGATTGCCAGTCGCGGCGGCCAAAACCACGTGTTGACCCGCAACGAAATCGAGGCGCAATTCGAGCAACATTTCGGCTCCGCCATCACGCTGTAAATCATGCACCGACTATTACTGGTTTTCGTTCTGCTGCTGGTCGGCTGTGCAGGCGGCCAGCGTGGCGTCAACGCAGGGAACGCGCCCGGGGAATCGGTCAAACTGGGCGTGATCGAAAGCGTTACACCCATCGAGATGGATGCCAGTTCCGGGGCGGGCTCGATGGCCGGCAGCATCTTCGGCCAGGTGGGCGGAGCCAGCACCGGCGACGGGCGCGGCGCAGTGGTCGGCTCTGTGCTGGGCACCGTGCTCGGTGGCACACTTGGACACCAGGCGGGCATCGCCACCCGGCCCGGCCTGGAGATTTGGGTGAAGCTGGACGGAGCGGAACAAAGCACCTATGTGATGCAGCCCGGCAAACCCGACATGTTCAGAATCGGCGACCGTGTGCGCATCGTGAGCAAGAAGGGTAGTACGCTAGTCGAAGCAGATACCTCACCGGCAACCCCCACGCCAAAGCAGAGCGGAACGCGTGCGGTTCCACCATCCGGCAAATTTTGACAGCCGTTCAACCGGATAGGCAGCTCTTATAGATGGCGGAACGCCTCTGGCTTCCGCCCTACGCTCGCTACAGCAAGACCCTACTGCTTCTTTAACGTGAAACTCACGTGGTGGTACGTTGGCCCCTTCTCACCCCACACGAATAATCTGATTCAACCGTTCGCACACCTGCGCGAACAAGGCATTGGACAGGGTTCCGAGCGGGTGAGTATTGGCCTTGCGTAACCGCCAATCGAATGACTTGGGTTGGTGGCAAAGCACATAGCTGGTTTGCCCGGTTTTGCGGCCTGCTGCCTTGCCCACTGCGACCGCAAACGGATTGTCCGCGTTGTATTCCGCCGTAGTCATCGGCAAGCCAATGACCAGCGATGTTTTTTCGTTGAAAATGCGCGGGGAAAGCACCAGAAACGGGTGGACATCACGCATTTCACAACCTAGCTGCGGATTACAATCAATCCAGATGATGTCCTGCCGATCCGGCACCCAATCTTTCGCCGATTGTATAGTGACTACCAATTTTCGGCTCCGAGCGTTTGCGTCACAGTCATCTGTTCTCCGCCGTGACGTTGCGGATCATATTGAGCTAATCGTTGTTCCAGAGTACGCGGCGCATCAATGACTGGCGTGATGATGACCTGATTGCCTTCGACCGACACGCGCACGCGCTGATCCAGATGCAGATGAGCCTCACGAGCCACAGCCGCTGGCAGGCGAACGCCCAGGTTGTTGCCCCATTGTTTAATATCAAGTACCGCCTCGATCATGATTTTCTCCTCATGCAAAATGTATAAACGTCAGTCTATACATGCAGCCATCAAGCGTCAATTCAATAATTATCGAGCCGCATCGACAAAATGTTGACTGATCACCGCCATCGCCTTGCCCGTCGCGCCCTGATGGGAAGCGACGAACTGTACACTTTTTTGGCTCATAGCCGCCAACGTAGTTACATCGTTCAGCAATTTTCCCGCTGCCTGAAGCAACTCAGTCGCATCGTTGACCCGCACCGCTGCACCTGCTGCGACAGCCAGTCGCGTGGCATCGGCAAAGTTGTAGGTGTGCGGGCCAATCAAGACAGGCGTGCCGACCGAACAGGCCTCGATCAGATTTTGTCCGCCGAACGGCAGCAGGCTGCCGCCGATATAAGCCAGATCGCTGGCGGCATAATAGGCGAACATCTCGCCCATGCTGTCGCCCAGCACCACCTGTATTTCAGGCGACACATCCCTGTTCTCGCTTCTGCGCCGGTAGCGCAAGCCGCGTTGGGCGAGCATTTCGGCGATCTCGTCGAAGCGTTGTGGATGACGCGGCACGATGACCAACAACGTGCCTGCCAAACAATCCTGAGCCAGGAATGCATCCAGCAATAAGGCTTCTTCGCCCTCTCGTGTGCTAGCTGCGAGAAAAACTTTTCGCGTCGCGCCGAATTGGCAACGCAGCGACAAACCCAGTTCCATCATGAATGTTGGCGGCGCAATGTCGAATTTCAGATTTCCCATCACGGATACCTCACACGCACCCAATTGCACCAAGCGTGACGCATCTTCCGGTGTTTGTGCGGCGATGGCATCGAGTGCCTGCAACGCACTGCGTGTCAGGCTGGGGACGCGCGCATAACCTTTGGCCGATTTTTCGGACAGACGCGCGTTGAGCAACAGCATCGGCACACCGGCTGCATGGCTTTCATGGATCAGGTTGAACCAGATTTCCGTCTCCATCAGGATGCCGAGGCGTGGTTTGAAATGGCGCAGAAAGCACCGCACCGCGAACGGGTAGTCGTAGGGCAGATAGACGCGCATTACGTCATCGCCGTACAGCTGCAGGCCCATCTCCCGCCCGGTCGGGGTGGTGTGGGTCAGCAGGATTTGATGGTCGGGATAAGCGGCGCGCAAGCTGGCAACCAGGCTCACGGTGGCGCGGGTCTCACCTACCGAAACCGCATGTAACCAAATGACGGATTTGTCGCTTTTTAGCGGATAGAAACCGAAACGCTCGCCCAGATGTTGCCAGTATTCAGGCTGTTTGCGGACGCGCAGGGCCAGGCGCACAAAAACAAGGGGCAACAGCAGCCACAGCAGCAATGTATAAATAAATCTCACCAGTGTTTCGCCACAGAAGCATCGGCACAATCCACCTGGATTATCTCGCGGTCTTCCAGACGTATCGCTGTCATCGGCCCGCCCCATAAACAGCCGGTATCCAGCGCGATGGCGTTGGGCTTGAGCATCAATCCCAAGGCCGACCAGTGACCGAATATCACGGTGGACTCGCGGCTGGCGCGCTCAGGGATGTTGAACCAGGGACGATAGCCTTGCGGAATCTTATGCTTCTCCGCCTTGAAATCAAATTCCATTTCGCCGCTATCGGTGCAAATGCGCATCCGGGTCAGCGCGTTGGTAATCACCCGCAGGCGCTTGTAACCCGTCAGCCCCTCATCCCATGCATCGGGTTTGTTGCCATACATGTGCGCAAGAAAATCCAGATAGTCAGGGCCGCGCAACGCCGCTTCGACCTCGCCCGCCAGACTGGCGGCCTGTTGCACCGTCCAGTCCGGCAACAGCCCGGCATGCACCAGCACGAAACCCCCTTCCGCATGCAGCAAACGCTGGTTGCGCAGCCAGGTCAGCAATTCCTCTCGATCCGGAGCATGCAGAATTTCATCCAGCGTGTCGCCCCGATACAGCTTGGATGTTCCTGCTGCAACCGCGAGCAAATGCAGGTCGTGATTGCCGAGCACGGTGATTGCACTGTCGCCCAGCGACTTGACCAGACGCAATACCTGCAATGAATCAGAGCCGCGATTGACCAGATCGCCGACCAGCCACAACTTGTCCGAAACCGGATCAAAACGTATTTTTTCCAGCAACCGCACCAATTCCGTGTGACAGCCCTGGATGTCCCCCACTGCATAAACCGCCATCGCACTTTCCCGGCAAAATATCCTGATAAAATAGCGTACCAGATTTTTGCGTATCTTCGATGAAATCCATGCTGCTTTTACGTGATAATCTTCCAGCCCTCACCCATTTCGCCGCCTGATGCTATTCAACTCTTACGGCTTTATCTTCCTTTACCTGCCTATAGTACTGCTGGGCTTTTTCCAGCTCGGGCGGATAAACCATCGTTACGCGGCGGCCTGGCTGGCATTGGCCTCGCTGTTTTTCTACGGTTACTGGAATCCGGCCTATGTCGGGCTGCTGCTGGGTTCCATCGTCTGCAACTACGCTTTCGGGATGTGGATAGCTAAGGCAGGATCGAGGATTGAGGATCGAGGATTGAAGAAAAAGCGACTATTGATCGTGGCGCTTGCTGCCAATCTGGTTTTGCTCGGCTATTACAAATATGCCAACTTTTTTGTCGCTAACCTTAATCCGCTGCTCGGCGCAGACTGGAATATGGCCAACATTATCCTGCCGCTGGGCATCTCGTTCTTTACCTTCACCCAGATCGCTTATCTGGTGGATACCTATCAGGGGAAAGTGAAGGAATACAATTTCGTTCATTACCTGTTGTTCGTGACCTATTTCCCCCACCTGATCGCAGGGCCGGTACTGCATCACAAGGAGATGATGCCGCAGTTTGCCCGAACTTCAACGTATCGCTTCAGCTACGAAAATATGTCAGTGGGCATGACCATCTTTTTCATCGGGCTATTCAAGAAGGTCATTCTGGCGGATGGGCTTGCCGTTTATGTCGGTCCGGTTTTCGACGCCTCAGCGTCAGGTGTTGAACTCAGCTTCATTGATGCCTGGGGTGGCGCATTGTGCTACGCGCTGCAACTGTATTTCGATTTCTCGGCTTATTCGGATATGGCCATCGGCCTGTCACGCATGTTTGGTGTAACCCTACCCCTTAATTTTCATTCTCCGTACAAAGCGGTCAATATCATCGAATTCTGGCGTCACTGGCACATGACCCTGTCGCGTTTCCTGCGCGACTACCTGTACATCCCGCTGGGCGGCAACCGCAACGGCACAGCGCATCGCTACCTGAACCTGATGATCACCATGCTGCTCGGCGGTCTATGGCACGGTGCAGGGTGGACCTTTGTGCTGTGGGGCGGGCTGCACGGCCTGTACCTGATCATCAATCACGGCTGGCATGCGCTCCGCAGCGCACTGGGTCAGGATACCCGGGCGCCGCTATCCCAACCGGCAAAAGCGGTCGCCGTGCTGCTCACCTTCCTGGCCGTAGTAACGGCATGGGTGATATTCCGCGCCGAAAACCTGAGTGCCGCCACTGCCATGCTTAAAGCCATGTTCGGGCTAAACGGCTTTGTCCTGCCGGATGCCTGGCTGCCAAAATGGGGCCTGTTCGGACAGTGGCTGTCCGAACAGGGCGTCACTTTCGGTGCAACCAACGATCTGGTTATGGGCGGCGCGCTCAACTGGATCTGGATTTCGCTGCTCATCGTGTGGTTCGCACCCAACACCCAGCAGATCATGGCCGCCTATAAGCCCGCGCTGGATATGCCTGAAGGCAGCGCACGATTGTCGTGGCAGCCTTCGGCACGCGCTGCGCTCATCGTGTGGCTGCTCGGCTTTATTGCAATCATCAATCTGAACAAACAGTCAGTATTTTTGTACTTCCAGTTCTGAATATGAAATCACCCCACAAACGTTATTTCTGGATGCTGACAAGCGGCTTTTGCGCGACACTCCTGCCTGTCCTCGTCCTGAATATGATTCTGCTCAATGACACCCTGGGCAGCAATCGGAAGGTGCTGCTCGCAAGCCAGTGGCAGCAGCGCACACAGGGCGTCACCTACGCCCCGACCCTGAGCGACACCCATCTGTTCAAAACGCTGCGCCTGCTTGATCGCCTGCCGGAAATCAACACCGTCGTATTCGGCTCTTCCACCGCCCTGGGCATCGCGCAGCAAGCGTTTCCAGACTCGCTGCACCTGTACAACTATGCGCAAACCGGGCATGCGCTCAGCTCGGTGATTGGCGAGGCGGAGTACATCCAGCGACATTACGCAAACGTAAAATGGCTGATCATTCCACTGGACTGGTCACTGGGATTCCTCTATCAAAAAGGCACGCCGCCCGATGCCGATCTTTCCACGGCGGCTGCGTTGCCCGCATCGCAGGCGGAGGCAAAACCGGTTTCACTAACGGAGCGAATGCGCGATGCCCTGTCTTATCCGCGCATCAGCAGCCTGTTCGAAATTCTGAACAATATCCGTCGCGCCGATGACAAAACTGCCGCCTTCAGCGGCTATTTCATGCAAGATGCAAGCAATGACTACCGCTGTGCCGACGGCACACCCGGCAAGGATTTCGACACCATTTATCGCGGCACCTGCACGGGTTTTCGCCATGACGGCAGCGCCACTTTCGCCAACTCGTCCCGGGTTGGAAATCCGCGTTCACTGATTCTCGCCTCAACTTCATCCAATTCCCAATATCGCCAAAATCTGCTGTCGGCTGACGGCTCACCCAACCCGATCTTTTTGCAACGCCTCGCCGAACTGGGCAAGCAGGCAAAACAGAACGGCGGCAGGGTGATTTTATTTTTGCCGCCTCTGCTGCCGGGAGTGGAGGCAGAATTTCTCCGTCATCCGCAATTGATGCCTGCACTGCAAAAAACCAAACAAACGCTGGATGGCTGGGCCAAAGACAACAATCTGACCATTCTGGATGCAGGACAATCCGAGCGTTTTGATTGTCGTGCCGATGAATTTCTCGACCCGCACCACGCCGTATCAACCTGTTACAACAAAATCTTGCAGTCATTCTGGCACGATGCATTGCGCCCGGATGGCACAATGTCGCTACCACCAGCAGGCCTGAAACCATGACCCCAACCCGCTCTTTTTTCCTTCTGCTCGTTGCAGCCGCGTTGAGTATGCTCACCGCATTCAATCATTACTACATCGGTGAAGAGGCCATCTTCCCGATCACCTCCATGGAAATGTGGCAACAAGGCGCATGGCTCAAGCAATATCTGTATGGCGGCGATGTCCAGCACAATCCGCTGTTCAACTGGCTGATCATCGTCTGTGCCAACCTGTTCGGCTGGTCGCACCTGCTTGAGGTGGCGCGCGGACTGACCCTCTGCGCGACGCTGGCCACGGCTGCGGTGCTGTACTGGCTGGTCTTGCGCGTGTTTCTCGACCGCAGTTTTGCCGCCTTTACCGCGCTGATTTATCTGACCTTCGACGACGTGTTGATGTACCACGGCTGGCTGGCCTATGTGGACCCGTTGTTTGCGCTGTTTATTTTTATATCCATCGCCACACTGTGGGTCGCTTGCGCAGCACAACGCCGGAACCTGCTATGGGTCGCGGCCCTCGCACTGACCTGCGCCTTTTTGAGCAAGGCATTCACCGCCTACGTATTTTACGGCCTGAGTTTTCTGGCGCTCGCGCGCATCCCGGCTTACCGCCAGTTGCTGCTCAGTCCCGTGTCGCTGATGGCGCATGCCGTCATGCTGGCGGCACCGCTAATCTGGTTTGCGATCATCCCCGCCGGACACGGGCAAAGCGGGCGCATGTTCGATGAAATCCTCGCCAAGCTTGCGCTACCCGACCTCGGCGGCTATCTCGCCAAGCTGTTGCAATATCCGCTGGAAATCTGGTCTGGAATGTTGCCAGCCGGCATACTGGTCATTTACTTCGCCCTGTTCAAACGCATCAGGGAAAATGAAGTTTTTCCCGGGCACGTTCGCAGCGCAGTGCTGATCGCGGCACTGAACTTCCTGCCCTACTGGCTCGCACCGCACAGCGGGGTACGCTATCTGATGCCGATCTATCCGCTGTTCGCACTGATCGCCGCACGATTGATCTGGCGCGCGGGCAACCCGGCCATGCTCACCACACGCCGCTGGCTGACCGCCACCATTGCACTCAATTTCGTGCTGGGACTGGCCGCGTTTCCCTACTACCAGCATAAATATCGTGGCGAAAATTTTGCCTTGGCCGCCGGCGACATCGTTGCCCTGGTCAGGGAACAGCCGCTCTATGTTACCGACGTGACAAGCAATGGCCTGAATGTCACGGCCTATATCAACCAGCAACGCTACCCGCGACAGGCGCTGCAATTCCCGCCGCCCAACCTGGAATCCGGGTTCATTATTTCAATGACCGCAGATCCGCGCGCAGAGAAAAACGTCAAAGCGTATCAGCTCGGTGGAGACAAGCTTTATTTGCTTTGTCGCGGAACTGCCTGCAAAACAAAATTCCCTATAAAATGAAGCGTCCATTTTTTGTGTTTCCCCAATGAAACCCATCCCGTTCAACAAGCCCTTCATTATTGGCCGCGAACTTTCGCTGATCGCCGATGCCGTGGCACAAGGCCATCTCTCCGGCGATGGCGCTTACACCAAACTATGCCATCGCTGGTTAGAGGAAAAGCTGGGCTGCCACAAGGCGTTGCTCACCCACTCCTGCACCGGTGCGCTGGAAATGGCCGCGATACTGTGCGACATCCAGCCTGGCGATGAAGTGATTCTGCCTTCCTACACTTTTGTCTCAACGGCGAACGCTTTCGTGCTGCGCGGCGCAGTGCCGGTGTTCGTGGATATCCGCCCGGACACGCTGAACATCGACGAGAGGCTGATCGAAGCCGCTATCACGCCCAGAACCAGGGTTATTGTGCCGGTGCATTATGCGGGTGTGCCCTGCGAGATGGAGCGCATCATGGCGATTGCCGAAAAGCACCAACTACTGGTGGTGGAAGACGCCGCACAGGCGCTGCTCTCCACTTACAAGGGCCGCGCGCTGGGCAGCATCGGGCATTTCGGCTGTCTGAGTTTTCATGAAACCAAAAATATCATCAGCGGCGAGGGCGGCGCGTTGCTGGTGAACGACGCGCGTTTTGCCGAACGTGCCGAGGTGATCCGCGAGAAGGGGACCAACCGCAGCCAGTTCTTCCGGGGCGAGGTGGATAAATACACCTGGGTGGATATCGGCTCGTCCTATCTGCCCAGCGAACTGGTCAGCGCCTTTCTCTACGCGCAACTGGAACGCGCCGACGAGATCATCGCCAAACGGCGCAGCATTTGCACCGCTTACGCGACCCAACTCGCCACATTGCAACAATCAGGAAAGTTGCGCGTCGCAGACTTTGATGAAGACAGCAACGGCCATCTGTTCTACATCCTGCTCGACAGTCTGGCTACGCGCAGCAGTTTGATCACACATCTCAAGGCGCTGGGCATCCATCCGGTGTTCCATTACGTGCCGCTGCACTCCTCACCGGCAGGACGCCGATACGGGCGCGAAGGCAGCAGCATGCGGGTCACGGACGAGCTGAGCGAACGTCTGCTGCGACTGCCGCTGTTTTACGAAATGAACGCGGAGGACATCGCCCGCATCACGACCGCTATTCGTGAGTTCTTCATCGACTGACGCACTTCAATCTGACAAGCTATAAATCAACCCTGGCTCGCCACCGCCAAACCCAGCACAATCAGCGCGACGCCCACGACCTTGAGCAAGGTGACCGGCTCCTGAAAAAAGAACCCGCTGGCCAGCAGCACCAGCACGAACGTCAGCCCCATGAAGGGGTAGGCGTGACTAAGCTGCAACCGGGTCATCGCGGCCATCCAGAAGAACGAGGCGAGAAAGGCGGCGGCGAGCGCACTCATGATCCACGGGTTCAGTAACAGATGCAGCATAAAGCTGATCTTTTCCCACGTTCCTTCAGGCAGCGCGCCGACTTTGAGCACTTGCCATTTGATGGCGATCTGGCCGTACACGGTCAGCAGTATGGTTAAAAAAATGTAGAAATAGCTCATAGTGGGTTCACGGCGTCATGCGGTGGTAAATGTCCTGCGGATGGCTGAATGAAAACCCCAGCGAGACATACAGATTAAGGACGGCGAGATTGTCGGCGGAAATGGAGCTTTTCACTTCTTCATGCCCCAGCGCCAGCAGTTCACCGCACATTGCACTCCACCAGTATTTTGCCCGTCCCTGGGCGCGATGCCGTTCTGCCACCGCGTGCAGCACGAGATTATTGCCGCTGTAAGCGATGAATCCCGCCAGCGCGCCCTGCCAGTACAGGCCATAAACCTGCCCTGTTTCGAGCAATTGCTTCAGCCAATTGTCATAGCGCAGATCAGCGCTGTCTCTGGACAACATAAAATCCCGGTGAAAACGACCGTGCGCAAACGCGCCGTGGCAAATCGACAGCGCCTGTTCAGCGCTGACCACTCTGGAAATGGTCGCATCCGTATGCTGCAGCTTGCGTAAGCGAGCCGCATTGCAATGCGGTTCTATCAGCGTATCGCAGTAATAAAAACCGTATTCATGCAGCAGGCGCTTGTCCGCCAGGGGATCGACCTTGAGGGTGTGATGGCCGGTAGTCTGCGCCGCCTGTTGCAGTGCCGCTTCGGAATATTCGAGCAGCTCCCAGGTATTGATGCCGAACGCCGCCGTATCCCACGGCGTAGGCTTAATCAAGGTGCTCATCAAAGGTAGCCCGCCTGACGATATACAACGGCCGCTTCTTGCTCTCATCAAAGGTCTTGCCCAGATAGATTCCGATGATGCCGAGGATGGAGATAATGATGCCGCCGATGAAATACAGTGAGACGATCAGACTGTTCCAGCCGGGAATCGGCGAACCGTATAACAAGGCATGCCCCAGAATGTACATGCCGTAGCAAAAGGAAAAGAACGCCATCAAAAAGCCGAAACGTACCGCCAGCCGTAGCGGTTTATCGGAATAGGCGATGATGGTTTCGGCGGCGAGTTTCCACAGCTTGGAAAAAGTATAAGTGGAGTTACCCTCGAAGCGCCCGGAGTGTTCCACCTCGATGCTGTCGGTAGGGAACCCCAGCCATTGCACCAGGCCACCGAAAAAACGCAATTGCTCGCGCATGCGCAAAAAGCTCACCACGACCTTGCGCGACATAATGCGAAAATTGCCTGTCTGTCCGTCGTAGTCAATATCCGCAAGATAACTGAACAGGCGGTAAAACAGCCATGAAGTAAAGCGTTTGAGCAACGGGTCACGCCGCGCGCCGCGCCGCGCCAGCACGACATCAAAACCCTGCTGCGCCCTGGCATACAGGCGCGGAATTTCTTCCGGTCTGTCCTGCAAATCGCAATCCATCACCACCACCCAGTCGCCACGACAGTGATCCAGCCCGGCGGTGATGCCGTAGTGCTGTCCGAAATTGCGGCTGAACTGGATGCCGCGCACGCGCGGGTCGGCGGCAGCCAGCCGTGTTATCACCTGCCACGATCCGTCGCCGCCACAGTCTTCGACCAGCAGAATTTCGAACGCCGGCGAAATACTCTCCAGCGCGGTTTTAAGGCGTCGGTACAATTCATCCAGACAGTGCTCAGCCTTGTATACCGGAATGACGACCGAAAGAAGTGGGGCGGGATGGCTCATTTTTTGCTTATTTACTCACGTTGTTCACGAAATGTGTTGAGGCTACAGTGGATGAAACCTTGATCCTATAAAAAGCAGTTGTCCGCAGATTATATGGATTAACGCTGATTAAACAAATACTTAAATCCGCAGTTAATTAACCATTTGGGTAATATGCAGGCGCTTTGTAACTTGTAGTTAATCTGTGGGAATCTGCGTAATCTGCGGATTGAACTGACGTTTCTAGGTTGATTGCCCCGCCAAAAATTCCCGGTAAATTATCTCATATTCAAGCGCCACTTCCTGCCAGCTTCGAACGAATCGGGGAGGGTCGTCGTTTCGTCCCAGTTGTTCTTCAACCGCGCTCGCCCATTCTGCAATCGTAGCGGCAAGCGGTAACACCTTACCCGCGTCCGGGGTGACTTGCGCCGCCGCGCCGCACACGTCGGAAATCACCACCGGCACCCGGGCCGCCATCGCCTCGCTGATCACCATGCCGTAAGGTTCTGCTCTGGCGGGGTGCAGCAACACGTCGAATTCAGCATAGTGAGCCTGATCGCTCCAGCCCAACAGCCGATAGCCGCCCTGCCAGCCGGCAAACAGATGTTGCACATCTTTAACCTCGGGGCCCACCACACACAGTTGCAAATCGGGGCGCGAACGGCGCAATTGCGCAACGATTTCCGCCGCCAGAGGCAGGCCCTTGCGCTGCCACTCTCTTCCGACAAAACCGATAATTCCGCCGCCTGCCGGAACACGGTGCGATTCGCGCAGCACCGTTGCCGCCACGCCCGGCACGACAGGTTCCGTCAACTTGTGCGCCAGCTCGGGATAATAATGCGCCAACTGTTTGCTGATGAATTGCGAATTCGGCACGATCTGTGCCGCAACCGAGAGCTCGCGCCGCTCCAGAAACAATTGCATCGCTACGCGCAACGAAATCAATCGCCACCACGGTTTTTCAAAAACCGTGGCGAACGGCGGACCGTGGAAGGTGGTGACGTGATGTGAACTCAAGCGTTCGTGGCTGTGTATCACATGTTCCAGACGCGGGTTCGCCTCCAGCCAGTGCGCCACCCGCTTGCCAAAACGCAGCAAAGCCAGCCAGCGCGGACGCGGCGCAATCGTGCCCAGCTCGTGAACGACGATGCCTTGCGGTTTTTCGGCCAGGCATATTTCGCACAGCACTTCGACCTGATGACCGAGATCACGCAACTCGCGGGTGATTTCCCACACGTAGCGCTCCATGCCGCCCACCGGGCCATAGCGGCGCACCACGTGCAGCAGTTTCAGTTTTTTGTCGATAGTCGCAGTCATCAGTTTTCGAATAAAGCCGCTATAATCCGGCTCCCGGCGCAAAGACCCGAATAGTATGCAATTACTCGCAGAAAAACCACCTTGCTGAATGAATGATATACGGCCTGTGCAAAAACTCAGATCGCTCATCTCCGGCTCCATAGCTGCGCCAGCCAGCGTCTATCATCCCGCACGCAGCGAGGCGCGCTCCAAACGCAGCGATTACCGGTCAGATATTGACGGCCTGCGTGCCATTGCCGTGCTCGCGGTGGTGATTTTTCACGCCTTTCCCTCGCTGCTTCAGGGGGGATTTGTCGGCGTGGACATATTTTTTGTCATTTCCGGCTTTCTGATTTCCAAGCATATCCGGGAAGAGTTGACCGCCGGAAAATTCAGCATCAAGACCTTCTATGCCCGCCGGGTCAGACGCATCTTTCCGGCGCTGAGTGTGGTGCTGCTCGCCTGTGTGGTGATGGGCTGGGTGATACTGACGCCGGGCGAGTATGAGCAACTGGGCAAGCATGTGGTCGCAGGAACTGCGTTTATATCCAATATCATCTTCTGGAAAGAAGCGGGCTATTTTGACAATGCGGCCGATACCAAACCCTTGCTTCATCTCTGGTCATTGGGCATTGAAGAGCAGTTTTATATCGTTTGGCCTTTGTTTCTGGCCTTCTTCTGGCGCTATTCCAGACATCTGGCCTGGGCATTCATGGGTGTGCTGGGGATTTCGCTGGCCTACAGCCTGATGACGGTACAGCACGATGTCGTGGCCGATTTTTATTCCCCGCTGACCCGCTTCTGGGAACTGGCACTGGGTGCCGGACTGGCGCATCTGGCGGCGCATAAACCCGCGATAAGCGCAATGAACCGCGCCTTCATCTCCTGGCTCGGGCTGGGTCTGATACTGAGTGCCATCCTTATCGTCAACCGCGACGATGCTTTTCCCGGTGCCTGGGCATTGCTGCCCACGCTGGGCGCAGCGTGCCTGATCTATGCAGGTGAGCAAACCTGGCTAAACCGGCGCCTGCTGTCGCATCGTTTGCTGGTCTGGTTTGGGCTCATCAGCTATCCGCTTTACCTGTGGCACTGGCCCTTGCTTTCTTTCGCCCGAATAATGGAATCAGGCACGCCCTCGATTGGAGTCCGGTTCTGGCTGATTGCAGCGAGTATTCTTCTGGCCTGGCTGACTTACCGTTTTCTGGAGCACCCGATACGCTCCGGCCCCCGATCCCGGAAGATTATATGGATGCTTTGTTTGAGCATGCTTGTGCTCGGCGCTATCGGACTGACCATCAAAAAACAGGACGGTTTTAAGTCACGCCAGTTTTCAATGCTGAACGGCGATTACATCTCCATGCAACTCGGGGCAGATCGCGGAAAATTACACCGCGAGTGCGGCCTTGCCGAGACGCAAAAATCTGTTTTTCAATATTGTCTGAGGGGCGGGACGGAAGAACCACGTTACGCACTGCTGGGTGACAGCAAGGGCGAGGCACTTTTCTACGGACTGGTACGAGAATCGAAGCCGGACAGGCAGTGGATGATGATAGGTTCGGTCCTTCCTCCGGAACTTGACGCCGCAGCCGATGACCGTCAGCAAATAAAAAACCGGCTCGCGCTGGAAACGGTTGTTCACAACCCGGCTATCGAGGTCGTTGCCCTGACTGTGGCGTTGCGCGGCATTTTCCCGGTCGATACTGAGACGGGGTTCATCACCGCCGCCCCTGCCCCCGATAAAACAGCCCTCTACAGCCGGGCCATTCAACGATTGGAACAAGCAGGGAAACGCGTGGTATTCGTCATCGACAACCCGACTTTCCCCGATCCCACCAGCTGCATCAGCGGTGGCATGACCTCCAGCCCATTCCTGAACCAATTCCTGCGCCGCAAAGAAAATCCGCTTTGCACCCTGCGCTATACCGATCACCTTGCCGGAACGCGGGCCTATCGGCAGTTTATCGGGGAATTGCAGCGGCTCCATCCCGCCCTGACTGTTTACGATCCCACGCCGTTGCTGTGCGATATTCCCCGCAACCTGTGCACCATCACCCATGAGGGAAAATTCCTGTACAGCTATGGCGACCATATCTCCGACTACGCCAACACCCTGATCGCACGGGATATGTTGACGGTTATCGGAAAGCCGGCGCCCTGATCACAGGGTGGAATCATCCCGCTTCTGTTTCAGCCAGAGTTTGATGTAGCGGTAATAGCTGTTCTCGGCATTCATCACGGCCAGCATGAAACCCTCCTGCCCGTCCAGAAAACCCGCGCGCAGCAAATAAGTGCGGAAAAACGCCCACCCGCCATGAAGCACGGCCTGGGCCAGGCCAGCTCTTTTTCCCTTGCGTTCGAGCATGACAGCCGCAGCACCGGAATAGTTGTTCAGTTTTCCCAGCACATCGTCAAAATCCCGGTAGCTGTAGTGCAGCAGTTTCTGTCGCAGGCGTGCGGTTCGCCCCTCCAGCTGCACCGATTCATGTACCAGCGCATCGCTGAATCGCCCCTTGCTGCGCCTGAACAGGCGCAGTACAAAATCAGGCGACCAGCCGGAGTGGTGCATGAAACGACCGCAAAAGCTGGAGAGACGCGAAATTTCGTAACCGTCTGCTTGCGGATTTTGCAGCACAGACTCGATTTCAGCGCGCAATTCCGGCGTGACCCGCTCGTCTGCGTCCAGCGACAGCACCCAATCGTGGCTGGCGTAATCCAGCGCGCGATTTTTCTGCGGCCCGAAGCCGGGCCAGTCATGCACGAAAACCTTCGTTCCCAGCTCGCGGCAAATCTCCACGGTAGCATCACTGCTGCCCGAATCCACCACGATAATTTCATCCGCCCACACCACCGATGCTATGCACGCGCCGATGTTGGCTGCCTCATTTCTGACTATGATGATGACCGAGAGTTTAACCATGTTTATTCACTCCTTCGACAGCACGCAGGACAGGCCTGAGTCCGGCAAACAGCACCGCCGACATGAACGCGAAGAACAGTCCGTCGGCATGGTCGTGCAATGCAGAATTAAGCGCGCTGTTGACCATGTAGGCCAGCACCAGCCCGCGCGCCGCATCTTGTGCAAAAACCGTATCCAACATGGGCGCATAGCGCCATAAGGTGTAAAACAAATAAAGCAATAATGCCAGACCGATCACACCGGACTGTACGGTAAAGAACAGATACTCATTATGCGGATTGGGCGTTTGCAGCACTTCCGTGCCTTGCGTTTGATTTGTGAATGCCACGCTAAAACCACCCGTACCCACTCCGAAAAATGGCTGTTGTTGCACAATTTTCAGGCTGTTATAGTAGAAATCCAGGCGCTGTCCGGTCGAAGTATCCTTGCCGTGATTCGGTTGCCACGCCTGAAATTCGGAGACGATCAAACCCACCCGGTCATGCAGACGCGGCGAAGCAGCGAAGATTGCCGCCATCAAGCCGACCAGCGTCAATATAACAACCATGCCTTGTTTCCAACCCCATATTCTGCCGCACCGCCGCATATAACGCGCCAGCGTGGTCCAGGCAAACCAGCCCAGCAACACCAGTAAAATAAGATAGCCGGTTCTGCCCTGCACCATGAACAGCACGTTGATGCACGCCAGTACGGCAAACAAACCCCAAGCCAGCTTAACCCCGCGCGAAGCCGCCTCGCGCAGGTTAAGCAAGGCGAGAAAAACAGCGAATGCCATCATGTTGTTTTGTGTGATGTGACTGTGAAATATCGCCGGATTATCCACCAGGGTAGTCGCGTTCATCCACGACTGAACCGGCAATAGTTGCAACCCGACCAGATACGACAACAGCAAGGTCAGCCCCATCGCAGCGAGAAAAGCAACCTGCGCCCTGTGCCTCAATGCCTCGTTGTTTAGCATTAACATGAACATCGGGATAAAGGCCAGATCGGCGTATTTTCCCAACGCGCCTGCGGCCTCGCGCAAGGGCGTTGCGCCGTAAAACATGGCCGCGAACAGAACAAAAAACAGCAGGCATGCGGCGCGCGCGACAGGATGCTGAGTGGCAATCTGCCAGACGGCACGGGCATTGAACAATAAGCCGAGCAGCACTACGGCCAGCAGCACGTTATCCAGCGCTACGGAAATCGGTACGGCAAAACCCAGCACTATCGTACTCGCGCGCAACGGCGCAAGCGCATGGCGTTGCAACCAGCTCACTGCCAAGCTTGACCCTTCGTCCGGGCTCTGGACAGGCTTCACAGCCGACCCTGCGAGTCAGGCTGATACTCGGGCAGCCACTCTTCCAGTGCGGTTTTCACCGCCGCATCAGGCATGGTGGCAACATCGGTCCAGGCAAGCAGTTTCTCCAGCCACGCCGCATCGGCCTGCCGCGCCTGGGCAATACGCAATTTCGGGTGCGGAGTCGGCAGGGTATGTTCATTGTCTGCCAGTAATTCTTCGTAAAGTTTTTCGCCGGGGCGTAAACCGCTAAATTCAATCCTGATGTCGTCTTCGGCGAAACCGGAAAGACGAATCAGCTGTTTCGCCAAATCCACGATTTTCACCGGCTCACCCATATCCAGCACGAATATTTCACCGCCCTGCCCCATCAATCCGGCTTGCAAAACCAGCTGCGCCGCCTCCGGGATGGACATGAAATAGCGGGTAATTTCAGGATGGGTGACGGTAATCGGGCCGCCTTGCGCAATCTGCGCACGGAATTTTGGAATCACGCTGCCGGTGCTGCCCAATACGTTGCCGAAACGAACGATGACAAACTGCGTAGCCTCACCTCCGGCTTGCGGGTTTGGCGCAGAGGGCTGCTGCAATGACTGACAGACCATCTCGGCCAGACGTTTGGAAGCTCCCATCACGTTGGTCGGATTGACCGCCTTGTCTGTCGAGATCATCACAAATTTGCCAACCCCATGCAGCTGTGCAGCGCGCGCCACTGTCCAGGTTCCCAACACATTATTGCGGATGGCCTGCCATGCATTGTGCGTTTCCATCAGCGGCACGTGCTTGTAGGCAGCAGCGTGAAACAACACCACGGGCTGATAGCGTTGCATGACTTCGCCCACACGCTCTGCATCGCGCACATCGCCCACCAGACAAATATAGTTCAGGGCAGGGAAAGCCTGTTGCAGCTCCTGTTCAAGAGTGTAGAGCGCGAACTCGCTTGCTTCAAACAACACCAGCCTGGCGGGAGAAAAACGTGCAATCTGACGGCACAGCTCCGAACCTATCGAGCCGCCCGCACCCGTCACCATCACCACCCTGCCGGTCAGCAGGCCATGCAAACCGGCATTGTCCAGCACCACCGGATCTCGCCCCAACAAATCGTCCAGCTCAATCGCACGCAATTGCGACACCGCCACCTTGCCGCTCATCAAATCGTCAAAAGAGGGTACGGTGAGCGCCTCTACCTTCGCCGCATTACACAATTGAATGGCACGCTGACGCTGTTGATGTGAACTCGACGGCATGGCAACAATCACGCGCCCAATGGCAAAGTGATTAACCCAATGGCTCAGTTCATCCAGTGGCCCCAGCACTTTTACACCATTCAGAATGCAGTTTTTCTTATCGGCATCATCATCCAGAAAGCCCACCAATTGCCAGGCCGGATTTTTTGCCAGATCTTTGGAGAGAATGACTGCCGCATCTCCGGCGCCCAATACCAGCACCGGCTCGCTGGACAGTTTCATGCGTCCATGAAATCGGGTTTCTTTCCACATCCGGTACAAAATACGGCTGCCGCCCATGAATAAAACCAGCAGCAGTGGATTTAATATCAATACAGAGCGCGGCACGACCAGATTACTGCGCAGCATCCACAATACAAACGGGATGGTGGCCGCCGCCAGCAGAACAGCCAGTACGATGCGGCGCAAATCATTCAGACTGGCGTAATGCCAGATACCGCGATACAAGCCGAATTTCCAGAATATCGCAATCTGCAACGGGACAACCCACAGCAGGGTCTGTTGCATTTCGGCGCTAAAGTCCGACGGCAAATCAAAATTGAAGCGCAGCAAATAGGCAAGCATCCAGGCAATGATGGCTGCGGTGATGTCGTGCAATATGGCCAGCACGGTACGTACATTCGAGTTAGGCAACATCATGGCTTTCTTTATTTGCGTCTTGATATAAACGCCAGCGTCGGTCTATCCAGATGCTCAAGCCCAGATAAATCGCAGCCCAGCAGGCCAACAAGCCGACCTGCCCCCCAGCATCCAGACCGATACCCAGCAAGGCCGACACGCCCGCCAGCAACATCAGCGCATATTCCGCAAGGGCGGTATTGCGATGTCCCCAGCCCATTTGCACCAGACGTTGGTAATAATGGCTGCGATGCGCATCGCTGAGCTTTTCCTTATTGCGCGCACGTTTGAGCAGCGTCAGGGTGGCGTCCATCACAAACGGCGAGAACACCAAAATCGGGAACCAGAATGGCCAGTATCCCTGTTGCCATCCCCACACGCCGAAAGCAGCCGCGAGAAAACCGAGAGGAATGGAACCTGCATCACCCAGAAACACCTTGGCCGGATAGAAGTTATGATAAAGAAAACCCAACGCCGCTGCACCCACCGAGAAACTCATCATGGCAAAGGCTACATCGCCGTTGATCAATCCGGCAAGGCCATAGCAAGTAAAACCGGACAGCGCCATGCCGCCGGCCATGCCATCCGAGCCATCCATGAAGTTATACAGATTGGTCATCCATACGACGAACAACAGCACCGGCAATGCCCAAAGCCAACTTATCCCGGCGCCCAGCAAGACACACGAGGCGGCAAGGAAGTGGCCTATCAATCGTATCCCGGGCGTCAGACCCCGCACGTCATCAAGCAGCGATAAGACAAACAATCCCAGGACGGGTATGACAATCCACCACAGCCAGGACTGGGATAGCAACATCCAGCCCGCCAATATGCCCGCCATCAAGGCGACGCCCCCGGTACGAGGAACGGGCTCGACATGCAAGGAACGTTCGTTGGGAACGTCCTGAATCATGCGATGCTTGTGCAAAGTCAGAACCAGCGTCAGCAGCAATGTGACCAATGCGGAGATCAGCGGGGAATAGTAGGTCATGCAGCGCTACCGTAGAATAAACGGGCGGATTTTAACACGCACGACCGGCGTCTGTATCCTTGGGGGCCGACAGCTTCAGACACTGCTGAAAAACCCGTTGCACACTGATTTCCTGCTGGCAGGGCGGAACGCCTGCTTTTGATTCAAGTCTTGGGCAATCACGCTTGAAACAGGGTGAGCAATCAAGACCGCTGGTAATGTGCTGACAGGATTTGTCCAAAATACCGCTGTAGCCCGGATCTGTCGGGCCATGCAGCATGATGCCCGGAATATTCAGCACGGTGGCCAAATGGCCTATACCGGATTCAACGCTGACGAACGCCTGTGCCTGCAACAGCACACTCATCAATTCAGTTAATGTCAGTCCGGGCAGAACCTGCGCGTTTGCGCCTCCGGCAAGCTGTAAACGCTGCGCACGCCGCCGCTCATCCTCATTTCCCCAAGGTAACAGACAGCTCCAGCCTTGTTCGGCCAGCAAGCCCACCAGCTCCAGCCACGATGACTCCGGCCAGTATTTGCTGTTCCAGGTTGTCCCGTGCAACAGCACGATACGGCGCTGGCCAGCCGGACTCCCAAGGCCATTGGGCAGGCCAGTTGCCACTTGTTTTTGACGAAACTCATCCAGCCCGAAGTCCGCTGCTTGCCGGACATCAGCGCCGAACAACTGCGCCACAAGTTGGCGGTTTTTCTCGATGACATGCAGCCCGCGCGCTACGCTGGCAGTCTGCCGATAGAACTTTGCCGCCAATGATTCGCGCGCGCTATCGGCATGAAAGCCGAATATATCGACGCCCGCCAGACGTGCCAACAGCGCACTTTTGAGCAGTCCCTGCGCATCCAGCACAAGATCGTAATTTTCCGCCTTGAGTTGCCGCCCCAAGCCACGCAGTAATCGCGGGATTTTCCACCAGTTTTTTTTATGGCTGCGCAACGGCACCGCGATCACTTTGTTGACGGCAGAATGCCAGCTCACCATTTCAGCGAAGGCAGGCTCCACCAACCAGTGAATTTCCGCATCGGGAAAATGGCGGCGCAAATCGCTGATGGCCGGAAACAAGTGCAGAACATCGCCCAGTGAAGACAATCTTACGACAAGAATTTTCATAAGCGATTCCTGATGTTATCTGCTCAAAAGAGAGACAATCAAAAGATGTTTCACTCAAACAGCTCTGCTTCGGCGAGGGTCTTTCCCTGCGCATCCTTGGCGGAAAGCGCAGGCGCTGCCGTCAGTTTCCAGTCTATCGCCAGATCGGGGTCGTCCCAACGTATGGAACGCTCATGTTCAGGGAACCAGTAGTCCGTGGTTTTATAGAGGAACTCCGCAGTATCGGACAGCACCATGAAACCGTGTGCAAAACCTTCCGGTATCCAGAACATGCGCTTGTTGTCGGCAGACAATTCCACAGCCACATGCTGACCGAAGCTCGGCGAATTTTTGCGTATATCCACAACGATATCCAGCACGGCACCTTGCACCACTCGCACCAGCTTGGCTTGTGGATGCTGGATTTGGTAATGAAGTCCGCGCAGCACATTTTTTACGGAACGAGAATGATTGTCCTGCACAAAATCCACATCACGACCAATCAACTGGGTAAATTTGAGCCGATTGAAGCTTTCATAAAAAAAGCCCCTGTCATCGCCAAACACCCTGGGTTCGATAATCAGCAAGTCAGGTATGGAGGTTTGAATCGCTTTCATACACGCCTCCCTTCCCTTAGTATCTGCATCAGATACGCGCCATAGCCGCTCTTTATCAACGGCGCTGCCAGTCGCTCCAATTGTTCCGCATCAATAAATTTATTGTGGTAAGCAATTTCTTCCGGGCAGGCGATTTTCAGCCCCTGGCGATGTTCTACGGTCTGGATGAACTGACTGGCCTCCAGCAGCGATTCATGCGTACCGGTATCCAGCCAGGCAAAGCCGCGCCCCATGGTTTCTACCGACAAGCGCCCACGCTCCAGATAAATGCGGTTCACATCGGTAATTTCCAGTTCGCCGCGCGGCGAAGGCTTGAGGTTGGCCGCAATGTCCAACACCTCGTTGTCATAAAAATACAACCCGGTAACGGCATAGTTGGACTTGGGTTTCAATGGCTTTTCTTCCAGCGATATGGCCTGCCCGTGCGCATCGAACTCGACCACGCCGTAACGTTCCGGGTCGCGCACGTGGTAAGCAAATACGGAAGCGCCCTCAGCCCGTTGCGCTGCGTGGCTCAACTGCTCCTGAAAGGTATGTCCGTAAAATATGTTGTCGCCCAGCACCAGCGTCGAAGCGTCCTTCCCGATGAATTCCCTGCCGATAATAAATGCCTGCGCCAGCCCGTCCGGCGAAGGTTGGACAGCATATTGCAGATTCAATCCCCAGCTGCTGCCGTCGCCCAGCAATTGCTGGAAACGCGGCACATCCTGCGGCGTCGAGATAATTAAAATGTCGCGTATCCCCGCCAGCATCAACGTGGACAGCGGATAGTAAATCATCGGTTTGTCGTACACCGGCAACAGTTGCTTGGATACGGCCAGCGTGACGGGATGCAGGCGCGTACCGGAACCGCCGGCGAGAATAATTCCCTTACGTTTAATCATGATTTTTCATCCAGAATTTCTGTGAGCATTCTTGTCACGCCTGCCTGCCAGTGCGGCAAATGCAGGTCGAAGGTATTTTTTAACTTCTCGGTATCCAGGCGCGAATTGTGCGGGCGTCTGGCCGGCGTAGGAAAGGCGCTGGTCGGCACGGGCTGAATCGCATCCGCTGCCGCCTTGATCGGCACACCCGCACGCCGGGCGAAATCCAGCACAAAACTGGCATAGCCGTGCCAGGAGGTTTCCCCCGCCGCAACCAGATGATACAGCCCGGAGACTTCAGGATTCCGCAGCGCCGTGCGTATCGCGTGCGCTGTCACATCGGCCAGCAGGTCAGCCCCCGTTGGCGCACCTGTCTGATCGTTGATGACCTTCAGGCTGTCGCGTTCCCGCGCCAGTCGCAGCATGGTCTTGGCAAAATTGCCGCCGCGTGCGCCGTACACCCAACTGGTACGAAAAATAAGGTGTTTGCAGCCCGACTGGAGGATAAGCTGCTCACCCTCCAGCTTGCTTGCGCCATACACACTCAAGGGGCCGGTTGAATCGGTTTCAACCCAGGGTTTGTCACCGCTACCGTCGAACACATAATCGGTGGAGTAATGGACCAGCCAGGCATTCAGATGCCTGGCTTCCTGCGCCAGCACAGCAGGTGCAAGCGCGTTGAGAGTGCGCGCCAGTTCAGGCTCGCTCTCGGCCTTGTCCACGGCGGTATGCGCAGCCGCATTAACGATGACATCGGGCGCAACTGCCCGAACGGTTTCGGCGATGCCGTCCAGACTGGTGAAATCGCCACATAATTCCCGGCTGCCTGAACCCAGCGCGACCACCTCTCCCAGCGGCATCAAGCTGCGCTGCAACTCCCATCCGACCTGACCATTTTTACCGAACAGCAGGATCTTCACTACGCACGCTCTGCGTAGTTTTTCTCGACCCACTGCCGGTAATGACCCGACAGCACATTGTTCACCCAGCCCTGATTATCCAGATACCATTGCACTGTCTTGCGGATGCCGGTCTCAAAGGTCTCGGCCGGCTTCCAGCCCAGTTCGCGCTCGATCTTGCGCGCATCAATGGCATAGCGGCGATCATGGCCGGGACGGTCGGTGACGAAGCTGATTTGTTCCGAATAAGATTTTCCATCGGCGCGTGGACGCAACTCATCGAGCAGCCCGCAAACGATATGCACGATGTCCAGATTGGCTTTCTCATTCCAACCGCCGACGTTATAGACCTCGCCCAGCCGCCCCTTTTCCAGCACACAACGAATCGCGCTGCAATGATCCTTGACGTACAACCAGTCGCGAATTTGTTGGCCATCACCATACACAGGCAGTTGCTTGTCCGCGAGCGCGTTGACGATCAGCAGCGGAATGAGTTTCTCGGGAAAATGATAAGGGCCGTAGTTGTTGGAACAATTAGTCGTCAGCACCGGCAGACCATAGGTGTGATGATAGGCGCGCACCAGATGATCGCTGGCGGCCTTGCTGGCCGAATAGGGGCTGTTCGGTTCGTAACGATGCGTCTCGCTGAAGGCCGGTTCATCTTTTGCGAGCGAACCATACACCTCGTCGGTGGAAACATGCAGAAAGCGGAAGTCAGCTTGGGTGACACCCTCTCCCCCAACCGGCTTCGCCCCCCTCGCTACGCTCTCCCCGCTCGCGGGGGAGGGGAGCTTTTGCCAGTAAGCACGCACCGCCTCCAGCAAATGAAAGGTTCCGACGATATTGGTCTGGATGAAATCTTCAGGGCCATGAATCGAGCGATCCACATGGCTCTCCGCCGCGAAATTGACTACCGCGCGCGGACGATACTGCGCCAGCAACTTGCCCACCAGCTCCCCGTCACCGATGTCGCCCTGCACGAAAACGTGTCGAGCATCCTCCTTGAGGGTCGCCAGATTCTCCAGATTGCCCGCATAAGTCAGCTTATCCAGACTGACGACACCTTCATCGTGCTGCGCGCACCAGTCCAGCACAAAATTGGAGCCTATAAATCCCGCACTGCCGGTTACTAAAATCATCGTTCAATCACCCATTTAAAAGTGGCCCTTCAAAACCGAATCTGCCAACACCCAAAAGACGGCTAAGCCAATATCTCCAAATTTTCACTACCCGCACCTTGCACGGCATCGAGCACAATACGCCGATCAAACGTGACGAAGCGGCCACCGTGACGCATCGCAAGCGCCAATAGATACACATCCGTTATTTGGCGATGCCCCAACACTCTATCCCAATGAAAAATATCGTCGCTCAGCAGATTGACATCCGCTGGCCAAAACTCATGACCAGAACCGTTCGCTGCTTCCGCCAACCTGTCCGCGACCTGAGCAGCGACCACACTACCGGGATAGTTTGGTTGCGACATGATGCGTATGCATCCGTTTTGGGTGAGCGGACAAGATGCCCATCCGTGACAAATATTTTTTTCCAGCCACGCCATAGCCAGACCGTGATGTATATGCCCAGCGTCCAACAAAGCGATCAACACGTTTACATCCAGCAAAGCACGCATCAAACGCCTTCCTGGTCGCGCAGCTCGTCAACTTGCAAATTGGTCACTAGCGCGCCTCGTGCCGGGAATGGCCTAAAACCAGCAACAGACCGCCCACTGGTTTGGGCCTGCTGATGTCCGGCCAAAGCCTCCCTGATCAACTTTGAAACAATGTACCCCGCAGAAACGTTCTGCAAACGCGCCAACTCCTTGGTTGCAGCCAGCACATCATCCTCAATATCAATCGTCGTACGCATAGTCCCTCCTAAGGAGGCGCATCATGATGTTTTCGCATCATCCTGTCAAGAAAGCAGATTACCGCACCCCTTTGCCGTTATTCTCAACCCTTGCTGCAAGGCATACGGCGGTATCCAGCCAAGTTCGCGGCGAATTTTACCACTATCCACCCTGAGTGACCCCAACAGACGCTCTACCTGCTCGGCCTTGCCGGTCAAACTTCCCGCCCATTTCAACAGTGCCTGGGGACAAGGCAATAAACGCGCCGGATGCCCCATCGCCGCACCCAACTGACGCAGCAGGTCAGAGGTCGAAATATCCTCACCATCGCTGACCAGATATGTCTGTCCCGCTGCGGCGGAATGTGTCGCACACAGAATCAAGGCGTCTACCAGATTCCCGACATAGATCAGGCTGCGAAGGTTTTTGACAGAGGCCAGCGGCAGCGGGATGCCCTTGGATAACACCCTGAGCATTTGCGCAAAATTGCCTTTCACCCCCGCACCATAAACCAAAGGCGGGCGCACAATCACCACTTCCAAACCAGTCTCTGCGGCCACTTTATGCAAAACCTGCTCAGCCTCCCGCTTGGAAATCCCATAGGGATCCTGCGGAGCAGACGCATCCGTTTCAGAGAATTTCCCCTCCCCGCAGGTCGCTTCGCCGTTCACCTTGATCGAACTCACATAAACGAGCCGTCTCACTCCGGCGCGCACCGCCTGCCGCGCCAGATTCTCCGTTCCAGCCACATTCACCCTGCGAAATTCCGCGAGCGGGTCAGTTGAATCGTCGTGCATGACATGAACCCGCGCAGCGAGATGAATCACGACATCGACCCCACGCAGCGTATCCAGCCAATCCGTGTTTCCGTCGATTGCATTTATTATTGCCGCTTCAGTGCCCTCAATAGACGTGCTCTGGGAACGCATCACCGCGCGAACCGACATCCGTCTCGTTAGCAATTCCGCACAAAGCACGTTGCCCACAAAGCCGCTTGCTCCTGTAACCAGCATGCGTGTCATATTTAAACAGCTTTAGACCAGACCGTGCGATTAACATAATCAACATAACTCAGCACAACCCGTAACATCTGCTTGGAAACCGGGCCTGCCTCGTAATCCTCAACCGGCTTCATCACACGCTGTGTCTTGTCATGCTGGGCAATAATGACACGCACCGCATCCAGAACACGCGCTTTTTTCAGTCCGCTCATGATGAGTATGCCCACATCCATGCCTTCCGGACGTTCATGCGCATTGCGAATGGTAATCGCAGGCAGGTTAAGCAACGAGGCTTCTTCGGTAATCGTGCCGCTGTCAGACACGACACACAACGACTCCATCTGCAACTTGATGTAATCGCAGAAGCCGAAAGGCTTGAGGAATTGGATATGAGGATTGAGCGCACCCAACTCCATTGTATCGAGGCGCTTTTTCGTGCGCGGGTGCGTGGAGACGATGACCGGGCAGTCATAGGTCTCGGCCAGCGCGTTGAGCGTCTCCACCATGTTCGCCATGTTCCCGGGACTGTCGATGTTCTCCTCGCGGTGCGCGCTCACGATAAAAAATTTGTTCGCCGTCAGCCCCATGCGCCTCAGCACATCCGACTGCTCGATCTTCGGCATGTAATGGTCCAGCACCTCGCGCATGTGCGATCCGGTCTTGATGATGGTCTCGGGAGGGATGCCCTCGGCGATAAGGTAGCGACGGGCGTGCTCGGTGAGTACCAGATTGATGTCACTCAAGTGATCCAGCACCTTGCGATTCAATTCCTCGGGAACGCGCTGATCGAAGCAGCGGTTACCCGCTTCCATATGAAACACCGGGATCTTGCGCCGCTTGGCCGCGATGACTGCCAAACAAGAGTTGGTATCGCCGTACAGCATGACCGCATCTGGCTTCTCCTTTTCCATCACCGCGTCGGATTTCTCGATCACGCGCGCAATGGTCTGTGCAGCATTTTCGCCCACCGCTTCAAGAAAGTAATCCGGCTTACGGATACCTAAATCTTCGAAAAACAGCTGGTTCAATTCGTAATCGTAGTTCTGCCCGGTGTGCACCAGTACGTGCTGGGTGTGCTGATCGAACTCGGCGATCACGCGGCTCATTTTAATCAGTTCAGGTCGCGTCCCGACGATGGTCATGACTTTAAGCATTTAATTCTTCCTGAATGAAATCCAGCTTGAGCAACAATGCTCTGATCTGCTCCACATTGAGCAGGGTCGTATTGTGCGAGGTGTAATCTTCCAGGCAGGATATCTTTTCCTCGCCCTCGCTGAAATACTTCGCGTAATTCAGGTCGCGATTATCGGCCGGGATGCGGTAGTAGCCACCCATATCCTGGGCATGCGCCATCTCCTCGCGCGAGATCAGCGACTCGTACAGCTTCTCGCCGTGCCGCGTGCCAATGATGCGCACCGCACTGTCTCCCTTGAACAATTCTTTCAACGCTTGTGCCAGATCGGCCACCGTCGAAGCAGGTGCCTTCTGCACAAAGATGTCGCCTTGCTTGCCATGCTCATAGGCATAGAGCACCAGATCAACGGAATCTTCCAGTGACATCAGGAAGCGCGTCATGTTCGGATCGGTCACCGTCAACGGCTTGCCTTCCTTGAGTTGCGACACGAACAAGGGGATGACCGAGCCGCGCGAAGCCATGACGTTGCCGTAACGCGTGGCGCAGAACACCGTCTCGCCCTCGCGCTGCACGCGCGACTTGGCAACCATTAACTTCTCCGCCATCGCTTTGGAGATACCCATCGCATTGATCGGGTATACCGCCTTATCGGTGCTCAGCACCACCACGCGCTTGACGCCGCACACCGTAGCGGCGTTCAGCACATTCTCCGTACCGATGACGTTGGTGCGCACGGCTTCCATCGGATAAAACTCGCAAGAGGGCACCTGTTTCAACGCGGCTGCATGGAAGACATAGTCCACACCCCTCATTGCCTGATACACACTGTCGTAGTCGCGCACATCGCCGATGTAGAACTTCAATTTGCTGTTGTTGAACGCGATACGCATATCTTCCTGCTTCTTCTCGTCGCGGCTGAAGATGCGGATCTCGCTGACATCCGTCGAAAGAAAGCGCTTGAGCACGGTGTTCCCAAAAGAACCCGTGCCGCCGGTGATCATCAAAACTTTGTTGTTAAACATAATGGTTCAACCTATTTGTAAGAGTGCATCAATTTGATCAATTCAAGCCAGCTTGGAACGACATAGCCTGTGGCAGTTCTGAAACGTTCTGCGTTGAGTGAGCGGTCTATCGCCAACTTGTCGCTCGGCATTATCTCTATCGTCTTGCCATATATGTCGGCAATCAACTTCA
Organism: uncultured Gallionella sp.; assembly: GCA_964385275.1. Lineage (GTDB taxonomy): Bacteria > Pseudomonadota > Gammaproteobacteria > Burkholderiales > Gallionellaceae > Gallionella. Next base: position 43,886 of record CAYLOK010000013.1, read on the forward strand.
GCAGGTCGTACTTGGAGATAGGCTGTGCCGCGATATGGTACACGCCGAACAAATCGGGGCGCGGGATCACCACATCGCGCACGACCTGGGCCAGTGCCACTGTGGGGAGTCCGGAGAAAATCGCCTTGGTATATCCGTTGCAGCGCCCTTGCTGTGACAGGAACCAGCCGACCAAGCCATGCGCACTCTGCAACTCGTGTCCGATAATGGAAGTGCGCAACGTGACCGTGTGCGGATAAGCGACTTCTCCCAAAAACTTCGATCTGCCATAAAGGTCGGTGGCATCCGAGGGGTCAGATTCACGATACCCGCCCTTGTCACCGGCGAAAACGCAGTCCGTACTCATATGCACCAGTCGTGCGCCGGACAATTCACACAATCGGGCCAGCCGGTGCGGTAGCAACGAATTGATGGGTATCGCCTGCAGCGGGTCTTCCGCGTCCGCCAGTTGTTTGATCAATCCGACGCAATTGATCACCACGTCTGGTCGGATGCGGATGAATGCCTGCGACAGAGAGTCATGGTGTTCAACATCTACGCCGAGAAGTAAACATTCAGCAATGTCGGTACGAAAGAATCGCTTTGAACTTTCCGAGCGTATCGTGCCATGAACTTGCCAGTCGGATTGCTCACTTAATACCCGCACCATTGCGTTGCCAAGCATCCCACTGGCACCCAATACCAATATTTTCATTCCAATTTCTCTTTTTGATTACACACAGATTGCAGGTGCACTATCAGTTGATCTACTAATTTATCGTGCGAGAAATACCGCGCATAGTATAAACGACCGCGCGATCCCATTGCGTCCCGCTCTTGTTCTGGCATGCGATACAGCCGCAATACAGCCTCCGCAAGTGCCTGCCCATCTTCGGCTGACACTGCCAGTCCTGCTCCTGCCTCGGTCACCAGATTCGCACCCTCTCCATTCAGGCAAGCCAAGATCGGCCTGCCTGCCGCCAGATAGGCCTGCACCTTGCTGGGAATGGTGGCCTTAAATATCTCCTGATCCGCCAGCGTCACCAACAGCACAGAGGCTTTCTGCATGAAACCAGGCATGGTCTCGACCGGAAAACGTCCGGGCAGATGCATATTAACCAGCCCTTGACTCTGCACTTCCTGTTTCATCCATTCCCAGCGACTGCCTTCACCCAGCACGACAAAGTGAATGTCGGCATATCCCTTCAATAAGGCAGCCGCTTCCACGATCACTTCTACCGCCTGCGCTATGCCGATGTTACCGGCAAACATCACCGAGAAACCTTCACCGAGCCCCGCTACTGGCGGAGACTCATCGGTGGCTGGCATTGCAAAAGTGTTATCAACCGAATTGGGGTAATACACAACAGGCGTACCCGATGCCAGCACACGAACAGGCTGTTCAAAAGCCCTCGATTGCACAAGGAGCAGATCGACATGCCGGTAGATGAAACGCACCGCGAGCTCAACCAGTTTGAGCACCACCCGGTTCTGCACATGCCCCGTTGCCGACATACTTTCCGGCCACAGATCCTGCACCCACAACACCACCGGACAACCCTTCAGCCAGCCGAGAAAGATAGCCGGGATGGCCTGGAGTATCGGTGAAGGGGCATAGACGAAGATCACATCAAATTTCTTTTTGCGCAACATCCAAGGCGCGAATAACACGCCAGACAAGACAAAGGATAAATAATTTAATGCCAAGCGCCAGCCGCTGCTGCCTCTTGCCAACAATGGAATACGATTGATCTCTACACCCTGAAAAATCTCACGCTGACATCCCCATGCCCTATACCCGGGAAATTTTTGCCCCTTGGGATAGTTTGGTTTACCCGTCAGCACCTCGACCTCGACACCTTTTGCCAACAAAGTTTTCGCAACATCGTTGATGCGGAAACTTTCCGGCCAGTAGTATTGGGAGAGGATAAGTGCCCTCATTTGGCATTCAAGGCTTCTTGATAGATTCCGAGCATTTGTTCTGCATTTTTATTAATATCAAAATTTCTCATAGCCAATTGATACGCCGCATTACCCATGCGTCGCATTTCTTCTGGATGCAGACAAAAATATTCAATAGCATCCGCTATAGCGGCAGAGCTTTTCGGTGCAATGCAATAGCCTGTTTGCCGATCAACTATAGTGTCCGCCATCGGGTTGCTTATCGCCACAATACTGGGCACCTTTGAGAAAGCCGCCTCAAAAACCGGGCGCCCCACCGCGTTCAAGTACGACGGAAAACAAAGGAGATTAATATTTTCGTAGTACGGCTTGATGCTGGGTGTAGGAGGAAAAATATGGACACAATCCTCCAGCGCATGTTCAAGAATATAGTGCCTGATGTCAGCCATCACATCTTTAGCGAAACCGGATCTCTTCAACAGAAAACCTGAAATACCTTTCAATACCCTGGACTGGCCCCCGACAATGACGAAATCAACATTCAAGCCCCTTTCCTTGCAAAGTTTGGCAGCTTCAATAAATTCGTAACTACCCTTGAAAGGCAGCACGTTCCCAACCATGGCGATCTTGATGGATTTTTCAGATAGGCCGATCAATGGATTTGCACTTTCAGAGTCCTCATCCCCAACGCACCCCTGAACTGCAAAACCATTATGAATGACTGCATTGGTTAGCCCACCTGTGCTTGCCTTGACCGTATCGTCAATGGCGACTATATGGTCTGAATAATTTTCCAGCACCAGTCTGACCAGACTTGCAGCAAATCCACCATTCGTCCTCTGCACTGACCGTATATGAACGATAACCGGCTTCCTGAATATCAATTTGGCCAAAACAACAGACAACAACATGGTCACTTCATTGATATGAACAATATCCACGGCACCCCATCTGCGCCTAGCCCTCACTAATGCCAGCAATGTCGGCAACGCATAATAAAACTCGCGGAAAAGCAATAACCACCTAGCACCCCGGTAATGTCCATATTGGGTATTGTCGAATTGGGATATCCCCTGAGTCTGGATGTGGGGGATGTGCATTTTCTGGAGAAGCTTCGCAACCCCACCCTTCTGCACAATGACATATGGCTGCACAACCCCTGCCGGAAACGCATTGATCATTTCCAACAGGCTTCTGGATGCGCCGCCAAACACCCCAGTATGGTGAATGTAGAGAACCTTTAGCATTTAACGGAGAACACCCTCATCCAAGTACCGAAACTGATCATTCTCCATATCAAGAAGTTGAAAGGAGCGTCGCCCGAAATCATTTTTTCCAGCAATAAATTGGCATTTTCATTCAGCACGCCGCCTGAGGAATCCACTGCCTCCTTTAGGGCCTTACGGAATTGGTCCGGGCTACGCTCTTTTAGCCATACCTCTTCAGGTGTGACGAACCCCAGCTTGTCCATCCTGTTGCGTATCGATTCCGGGAGGATTCCCCGCATCCCTTCCCTCAACACGCGTTTGGTGATTCCATCTGATATCTTGAATTCTTCCGGCAATCCGAGCGCAAATTCAACTAACCGGTAATCCAAAAACGGGACGCGGGACTCAATGGAATGCGCCATGGAATCGCGGTCTTCCCAATGCAACAGCATCTGCAAATTTGAGGCGGTCAATTGCAAATGCGACAACTCCATGACAGACCCAATCTTTGTGGAGCTTCTTCTAAATGGATCTGCAGCCTTTGCACCCAGCGCCTTCATATTTATCCATTCTGGTATCACTATCGACTGTTTCCCTACCAGACGTCGAAGTGGCTGGCGTATCGATTCTGGCAATAAATTATTAAGTGCCTGTTGTACCCCCCAGAGCATCGAGTATCCATGCACTGCACGAATCGCATGGATTTCCTTGTAGAACTCCAGCCAACGGCCTCCCTTAAATAATCCCGCCAACCGGACTCCAAAGTATGGATGGTATCCAGCCAATTGCTCGTCTGCACCCTGCCCATCCAGCATAACTTTCACACCATTTTGAGCCGCCAACTTGAACACTTCCCACTGTGCATAAATACTGGTTGAACCAAATGGCTCGTCCTGGTGCCAAGTTATCACATCGCACGTTGAAAACAAGTTCGCCAAATCGGGATAGACATAATGGCCTTCGACACCCGTGTGCCGCACAACATCGTCAATGAATTCACGCTCGTCAAAACGCTTGACGTCCGCGCAGGCGGAAAAAGTCTTCTGCAGCGCATGGGCATCATTTTCCTGCAAGATGTGGTTCAGGACACAAACGATGGAAGAAGAGTCTAGCCCGCCGGAAAGACATGACCCCACAGGAACGTCGGCGCGAAAGCGAAGCCTAACGGAATTAAACAGGTGTTCACGTAAAACCCTTGCCGCCTCTTGTTCTGTTCCGCTAAACACACTCGGTTTAAGTTCATACCAGCGATATGTGGGCAACCTAATTCCCGGCTTCGGCATAGCATGCACAACTTCTTTCAAGTTCAACTTGAGCGCTTGCCCACCTCTCAGTTGAAAGACCCCAGCAAAAAGCGTTTCATCCGTATGATCCGTCAGTGACCAGTTTAGAAAATCGTATATGCGCTGCGGATTCATTCTTGCCTGCCAGCCTGGCAATACAGTAAATTGCTTGATTTCTGAAGCAAACGCAATCAAACCTTCTGGAGAAACCCAATAGTAAAGCGGCTTCACCCCGAAACGGTCTCGTGCCGCGAACAACTTGCACTGCTCGCGATCGTAGATGAGAAAGGCAAACATGCCGTTAAAGCGCGACAGGCACTCCTCACCCCATTCGTGATATGCAGCAAGGATGACTTCGGTATCCGAATGCGAAACGAATCGATGCCCCATTTTTTCAAGTTCCGCACGCAACTCGATGTGGTTATAGACCTCGCCGTTGAACACGATCCAGTAACGTCCATCCGCGTAACTCATGGGCTGATGCCCCAGCGGGGAAAGATCAACGATGGACAGGCGACGATGGCCCAATGCCAGCGTCACTGGGTGCTCACCCAGCGTGTCGAGCTGTTCCTTGGGAGCGTAGGAAATGTTAGCTCGGTATGCCTCGGCAGGGGTATCTTGCCCACCGCAAATCAGTGGCGAAGCTGCCAACTCCCCAAACAGAAGAAAACCTTCATCATCCGGCCCGCGATGGCGGATGAGATCGGTCATCAGGCCAACAATGCTGGCTGGCTGGGGTGTAATTGAAAAGTAACCGGTAATTCCGCACATGGCTGATGTTATTCCTTGATCATTTTGTATGGTACAGATGCTGCCTGACAATTTCTTTCAATTTCTTCAATTCCGACAACTGGACCAACCCGGTCACGAGAATGACAAGGATTGCCACCGCAAACGCGACCAGCTTAATGGTCAGTGCTACTTCAAAAGAGCAATCGAGGCGTGGTATCCAATATGAGACTGCTCCCACGAACAGGGTGGCTTGCATGAGCGTTTTCCAATTATGCGGCACGTGATACAGCTTTTGACTGAACCACATATATGCACCGAACACCAACCCATAACTGATCAGCTTCGCAACTGAGGCGCCTTCAATGCCAAAATACGGAATCATCGCAGCGTTCAATATCGCATTGAGCAAAGCACCGCCGACATTGATCCAGAGAATGATATGGGTTTTTTTCTCGATAGCGGTACCTGGCGCGAATATGTACATGTTGGACAACAGGATCGCCGGTACCAGGAACACAACTATGTTTGCCGCATCATAATATGCCGGAACCGTCAGCACCGTCATGATGTCTTTGGCAAACACGCTGACCATAAAGAACAGCAAGAGCGCAAAAGAAACGAATATCCTGAATATCTTGGCGAGCTGTGCTGGTGTGGCCGGGTCACGGTAATGCGCATAAATCAGAGGAGTGAGCGCGCCCTGAAAACCGACGATGACCAGCCCGACAATACTCGCCACACGAAAACCTATCCCAAAAAGCCCCACATCATCGAGAGACAGATAATGATTGATCATGAGGCGGTCTATGTATTGGCTTACGAATACCGAAATACCAGAGGGTATCAAGGGCGCCGAGAAAACCAACATCTCCTTCAAGCGTGCCCAATGGAATTGAAAACGGAAACTGTTTTTGAGATACCACAGGCCGTAGAGCGCCCCCAACAACGCACCTCCTGCCATACCGAACAATAATCCGACCAATCCCCAAGTCCATACATATGTCAGGAGCACCGCAAGCACTGCCGTAGATATCGAAACGATCATGCTGACGATCGCGTAATGGGCACTACGTAACTCCCAACGAAACTGGTTCTGGATCAGGTAAAAAATGCCATTGATGAATATGTAGATCACACCCACCTGGAACGCGGTCTCCATGCCGTCCCGCCCCATCACAAGCAAGGACAAGTCAGAGCTGTAAATGAGCACGATGCCAAGGAAAACGGTATAGCAAAAAATCGTGAACCAGAATGCAGACGATGCATATGCCACTCTTCTTCCTGCATCCTGCTCGCCCGAATAAAAGCGCGCGACCCCTTGCGATACCTCTAATGACACGGTCAGGTTTACCAGGACTGCGAAAGCACTCAGCAAATCGAAAGAGCCATAGTCCGCCGGGCTCAGCACGCGGGTATAAAGAGGAATAAGAATGACCGCCAGACCGCGACTGACGATGGAGGGGATCGCGTAGATGACGCTATCGCGTAAGAATGCTTTTAGCATTGCCCGAAATATTGAATCGTAATCATGCGGAAAGCCAACGGTCAGAACCTTGTCGCCAGTCAATCACCTTGCCCGAAATGGGAAGGAAGTCCTTCTGGTAGATGCGGATCAGATCCCGTGCGATCTTGCGAACATCATGGACGCGCTCGGCATACGCACGGCTCTGCTTGCCGACCTCATGCAGTCGCTCCGGGGAGCTTATCCATTCTTCAAGTACAGATTCGATCGTGTCCGGGTTGGCATTGATGATCGGGAAGCCTTCTGGATACCCTGCAACCAGCTCAGGAAGGATATAGCAGATGACTGGCTTGCCGAGTGCCATTGCCTCGCAAGCGAAGACTCCGTGCGCACCGCCACAAAGTTGATCGATCACCAGATCCGCTGTCTTGTATAGCTCCATCGCCTCTGCGTGCGCCACGCCCGACACCCGGATATAGTCGAAATCCAGCCCCTTGGACTTAAGGCTTTCCACCGCCCGCTCGATATGTGCCGTCCCTTTGAATGCCTGCTGGCTGGGCGCATGCATCACGCGGATCCGCTTGGCCTGAGCATCGGGATAGCACGGCGCATATCGGAAGCAATTGATGCGCTGACCGACCACATGTATCTTGTCGAAGTACGGCTCAAGAAACAGATTGAAACTATGGTCCGGAAAAATCACCTCGCCTCCCGTCAAGTCTGCCCAAGCTTGTAGCTTCTTACGGTTGGTGGTTTCTGATTCGTGGTATGAGTTTACATAGTAGGGATTGCGTCTGGCTTCGGTTTCCGGAAGTCTGACGTCGCTCCCGAAGAACTCGGTGACGATGCGTTTGCCCCGCCATTTCTCATAGCGCACATCAATCATCCACGGCAGCAAAGAGTTGGCGAAATGATAGTGATAAACATCGAAAGCCTCCGCTGTGCGAAAAAACGCACCAATCCTATCAACTCCTTTGAACCAACGAACAACCCTATTGGGCAATACCATATCAATGGGATAGGGATACCCAAAAGGATGAGGACTGCTCATACTGAACGCTTCAAAGCCCAATGCTCTCTGAGCTTGGGCAGTAATGCCAAGCTGACCTGCGACTTCATTAGGGAGAAGGAGTATTTTCATGTGCATTTGCTACCGGACCCACAAGCAACTATGGATGACAGCATCCAACGAGATCTAAAATATTTCTGCAAGTGGACTCAACTTGGCAAGCCAGTTTGGTTCAGACCATTTTGCTCTCGGTACTGCGCCATCCAATCAGCGTCAATCGTGCGAATCACTTTAGCCGGGCTGCCGCCAACCATTACATTATCCGGAACATCTTCGGTAACCACAGACATCGGCAGTACCACCACGCTGTTGCCGAGATTTACCCCCGGATATATCGATGAAGGCCCGCCAATGTAGCAACCGTAACCAATCTTGGTGGGCTTGCGAACTATCCAGGGATTGCCGCTACGGTTATCCAGCATCAGATTGGCAAATGCCGAACTGTGTGTCCAAACCAACGCACCGACAGCAAAGGTCGTGTGTGCCCCAACCGTCAGGCCTCCCGATGCATCCAGTACGACGTTCTCACCTATCCAAACATGCTCGCCACATTGCAGCCGATCCGGCGAGATGATCTTCGCCGACTCTCTCACCCTGCAACCATCCGGCAATCCGAGCATTGCGGCACGCTCATCATCCGTCATCGCCAGTGCCAATAAATGGCGCAAGATGTCTTCACGCAGCCCCCGCGTGCGCTCCGTATCAACAAAACGCAACTCATCGGAATGCCAAATAGCCTTGGCTAGCTCGATGATGCCTTGCTTGACTGGGTCGGTCATCTCAGCAAACTCGTAAGCGCACTGACCACCTTTGCCACATCCACCCCCGAGAAACAGGGCAAGGTAATGGTGGTTTGCTCAAGTCTGGTTGAGTTCTCTTGTGGAGTGGCATACTTGTGCTTGTAATAGCTACCGCTACTCAGCGCATAGGTACCTATGGTTGACTCCACTTCTGCTTTTCGCAATCCAAGTATCAGCGCATCTCGATCACAGCCTTCTGGAACTTTGAAGACCAGAGATTGAACATTGTATCGAACGCCTTTCCCGACATGCTGCGGAACAAAGCCCAATGGTTCAAGTTGTGCCATGTAGGCATCTCGAATGCTGTTGCGCTCGTCAACGATCTGCTCAATCTTGGCCAACTGCCTGCGCCCCATGATGGCCTGCAATTCAGGCAGTCTGAAGTTGTATCCGTAATCGACAAAATCCAGCGCCATGCCTTTCATACCCTTGGCACCATGGAACAGCTTGACCTCCAACCATTCTGCCCAGTCATCACGGTCAGTGGTGATCGCGCCGCCTTCTCCTGTGCTGATCAATTTACGCGGGTGAAAGCTGTAGCAGGTCAGGTCAGCTATTGAGCCGCAGCGGCGGCCATTCTCAGAACTGCCAATTGCACAGGCCGCATCTTCGATCAGCGGTATCCCATGCTTCTGGCAGATCGCTTTGATCTCAGTTATTCCGGTTGGATTGCCAAGTGCATCCACAAAGATCACCGCCTTGGTGCGCGAAGATATCTTTTTCTCCAGCTCTGATGGAAGCATATTGAAAGTGTTGATATCCACATCGGCAAACACCGGTATGGCACCAAGATCTTCAACCACGTTGGCAGAAGCCGGGAATGAAAAATCGGAAACGATCACTTCATCTCCGACCCCGATCTTCAATAATTTCAAGCACGTCCACAAGGCTGTCGTTGCCGAAGTCATCAGAAAGGCGTGTTTGGCATCCGTGTATTCCGCGATTTGCTGGCGAAACGCCTCGACGTGTTGCCCACGTGTAAAGATGCCGCTTTCAAACACGTCACGGAATTCTTTTTCCACCTCGTCAAAAGTGATGTATGGCTTCGCCAATCGAATATTGCTCATGCCACCCTCTTGATCATTTGTTGATACCACGCCAAAGTCTCACGCAAGCCCTGATCGAAAGGTGTCAGCGAGTAATCGATCATTTCCCGTATCTTCTCGTTGCTGGCGTTGTGGCAGAGCACGTCTGATTTCCGTTCCGCCTTTTTCACAATCTCTCCACTGTAATTCATGTCTGCACATATCTTGTGCAGCAGATCGTGGATGGATATCTGATTGTCGGTCGAGATATTCACCGACTCTCCTTTAGGCATCACGTCATGCAGCTTGATGACCGCATCAACTGTGTCATGCACATAGATGAAATCGCGACTCTGCAATCCTTCCCCGTGCAATTCGGGTGTGATCCCGTTGATAATACGCCACGCCGTGATTGGGATGATGCCTGCTAGGTAGCCTTTGTAATTTTGGCGGGGGCCATAGTTGTTGAAGGGGCGGATGATGTACGCATCCAGATCGAACATCTTCACATAGCTCTCCACCGCATGGTCTGCGGCAGCTTTTCCGGCGGCATAGGTCGTTGTGGGATTCTTAGGATGTGCTTCATCCATCGGCTCATAGACGGCTGTACCATAGACTTCCGAAGTAGAGAAATGGCACAGCGTTTTGAACAATCCCCTGCGGTGCAATTCGAGCAGGTTAAGCACGACATTGACGTTGGTCGAGAATGCATTGGCCGGGTTCAGGAACGAGTAGTTCAATGCCTTGGTCGCACAATTGAATACCAGGTCGATCTGATGTTTAGCAAAGATGTACTCCATGCTGGTGCCCAGCTCTGCATCATCTCGATAAAGTACGGCTCGGCCTGTTTTAAAGGCGTCTTGAAGGTTCTCCTCGTCGCCTGTGAATAGGTTATCAATAACCACCACTTCATGAGCGCCCTCTTTTAGCAACCGATCGACCAGATGGCTACCGATAAAACCGGCACCGCCGGTTACCAGTATTCTGCTCCCTGAGATGTGGGGACGATTTGAAATTTTCATGCTTTCCTCTAAATCTTAGGCATTCATGGTTTGATCGGCTTGCTCAAGGATTTTCAGCACGCGGATAGCTTGCTCGGGCCCTGAAGAAGATTGTTTTCCGCTTTCGACGCAGGCGGCAAAATGGTCGATGCTGTTGAACAATGCGTCTTGTTCCGGGATATAGGGTATCCAAATATCGCCTACCCGCGTTTTGACTGCATAGTCCGCGTATTCGACATCGCTTCCGGCCAGTACATCCACGCCTTTGTCGTAGATCATCAGCTTCTCTGTCGAGGGTTTCATATCGTCGAAGACCACCATCTTCTTCGTTCCCGCCACGATGAGCTTTCTTTCCTTCAAGGGCGATATCCAACTCGATTGGATGTGCGCGATGAAATCGTGGTATCTGAGCATCAGGAAGGTCAGGCTTTCTTTCGGGTTGTACTTTTTCTCCCCGACGGCTTTGATGTAAAACGGCACTTTCCCATCAGATAGATAATCAATGATCGACAGATCGTGAACCGCCAAGTCTGCCATGGCACTGACATCTTTCTTGATCTGGCCCAGATTCATCCGCATCGCTTCGATATACAGCAATTCGCCCACTTCATCGGCAACGATCAAATCACGGATCTTTTTAATGCAGGGGTGATACATCATGATGTGGTCAACATGGATGATGAGGCCTTTGCTGGCAGCCAGACTGGTCAGTTCTTCGGCTTCTTGAACCGTGGAGGTGAAAGGTTTTTCGACGTACACATACTTACCCGCGTTCAGTGCATCTTTGACCACCTGAAAGTGCGCGCTGGTTTGCACCGCGACTGCGACGGCTTGTATCTCTGGATTGGCCAGCACCTTGCGGTAGTCCGTTTCATACCGAGATTGCTCTACGTATAGGTTATGCGCCTTATCCAAACGCACCTGCTTTAAATCGCAAATGGTGTGCAGACGCAACTTTTTATTCGCAAAGATGTTCTTTGCGACATTCGGCCCCCAATAGCCATATCCAATCAGCGCGATGTTCATTGTCTTTCTCCTGATGTGCGCAATTCGGTGGTTTTGCCGCACGTTTTACAAAGTCCGTGACTGTCCAACCTGTGCCCGCACTGGCAGACATAGCCAACGATCTTGGCCGGGTTGCCCATCACCAAAGCGTGGCTTGGCACTGTTTTGGTGACGACGCTTCCGGCTGCGACCATTGCGTAATGCCCAATCACGATGCCGCAAACCACGGTGGCATTGGCGCCTATGCTGGCACCGCGCTGCACGAGCGTCGGTGTTATTTTCCACTCAGCATTGAATGCGCGGGGCACTTTGTCATTGGTAAAAGCGACGTTCGGCCCCACAAACACTTCATCTTCAATGGTCACGCCGTTATAGACGGAAACGCTGTTTTGAATCTTGCAGCGGTTGCCGATCTTCACCGCATGGTCGATATAGACGTCTTTGGAGATGATGCAATCCGTACCTATCTGTGCCTGTTCGCGAATCTGAACGTTGATCCATACCTTGGTGCCTTCGCCAATGCTCGCTGCATCCGAAACGTTGGCGCTGGAATGAATGAAGGTGGTGCTCATGCTTTCCCCGATATGACTTTGGTGATCACGTCGATCACCGTGTCCGATATGTAGGGGCTCATGGGCAGACTCACGACGCGGTCGGCAACCGACTCGGAATGTTTCAGCGAGCCCGAGATGCGGCATATGTCCTGGTATGCCGGTTGGCGATGCAGTGGCACCGGGTAATGCACCGCGGTAGGTATGCCGACATTCTGCAGTTTTTCAACGAATGCGTCGCGTTCGCTCACTTGCATGGTGAACTGTCCCCAGACACAGGTTCGATCCGGACGAACAGCCAGCGGCGTAACCGATGACACACCACTCAATTGACGGAGATAACGCTCGCCTGCCGCATTGCGTTGCGCTATCTCCCAATCGAATGTGTCCATCTTTGCCAACAGAACGGCACACTGCAAGGTATCCATACGCCCGCATACGCCGACCCGGGTGTGGTAGTAGCGGCGTTCTTGCCCGTGCGAGCGAATCACGCGCATGGCAGTTGCCATGGCATCATCATTGGTGAATATCGCACCGCCGTCTCCATAGCAACCCAGCGGCTTGCTGGGGAAGAAACTGGTGCAGCCGATGGTGGACAGATTGCAGGTCTTTTTACCCTTGTAGGTCGCACCGAAGCTCTGTGCCGCATCCTCGATAACGGGAATATTCCCGTGCCGCGCGGCAATGGCATTGATCTCGTCCATGTCCGCCACTTGCCCATAAAGTGAAACGGGGATGATCGCTTTCGTTCTTGGCGTAATCGCCGCCTCGATCAATGCCGGATCGATGTTGCACGTATCCGGCTGGACATCGACGAACACCGGTACCGCACCGACCAGCACGATGACTTCGGCGGTCGCAACAAAGGTGAACGGCGTGGTGATGACTTCATCGCCCGGCTTCAGACCCAGCGCCATCAAAGAGATCAGCAAGGCTTCGGTGCCTGACGCTACGGTGATGCAATGCTTTGCTCCGGTGTATTTCTCCAGCCTCTCTTCCAGCTCTCTCACTTCAGGCCCCATGATGTACTGGCCATGATCCAGAACGCGCTGGATACGGGCGTTGATGGATTCACGCAATGCGTTGTATTGGGCTTTAAGATCAATGAATTCGATTTTTGTAGTCATAGTTGCTCACAGGTCGAGTCGTCAATTTGATAATTCAGGCCGCATTCGCAATGCACGCGCCCTTTGCCTTTAAGCTGGACACCGCACTTGCACATCCAGCCCCGCTGTTTTGCCGGTACGCCCAGCATTAGCGCATAAGGCGGCACGTCGCGGTTGATGACAGCCCCCGCACCGATAAACGCGTATTCGCCAATGGTGGTGCCACAAACGATGGTGGAGTTGGCTCCCAATGTCGCGCCGCGGCAAACATGCGTCTTTCGATATTCGTTCTTGCGTGTGATGGCGGAGCGTGGGTTGTAAACATTGGTAAAGACCATACTGGGGCCGCAAAAAACATCATCATCGAGTTGCACTGCGTCATATACAGAGACGTTGTTTTGCACTTTGACGTTGTTGCCGATCACCACGTCGTTTCCCACGAATACATTCTGCCCGAACGAACAACGCTCACCGATCCTTGCACCGCCGCAGATGTGCACCCAATGCCAAACTCGGGTGCCTTCACCGATTTGGGCGCCATCGTCAATGATCGCGGTGGTGTGGGCTGTGTAGCTCAAGATCAATATTCCAGCGGCAACGAGATGCGTTTCCCGTCTCTTGCCGACAAATAGGTCGCGATCAACAGCTCAAGCGATTTTAGCCCTTCCCGCCCGTCAGTCTCGGCTTCGGCTTGGCCGCGCATCACATCGATTACGTTCTTGTAGTAGAGCGGATGCCCAAAGCCATAGACCGAGGTGGTCTCATAATTGGCGCTCTTGATCTTCTCGTCTTCAGGATCCGTATCTGCGAATTCCCAATGCTGTATCTCGTTGACGGCGACACCGCCGATACGGACGGTTCCTTTTTCACCGATGATGGTGATGGAGCCTTCGAGGTTCCTTGGATAGGTGAGCATGGTCACATTCATCGAACCCAGCGCGCCGGATCGCCATTTGATGCTCATGACACCGGTGTCTTCCACTTCAATGTTGCGCGCCAATGTGGAGGTGTAAGCCTGGACACTCTCGACCGGGCCGATCAACCAGTCGAGCAGGTCGACGTAGTGACTGGCTTGATTCATAAATGCACCGCCATCGAATTCCCAGGTTCCGCGCCATTTGGCTGCATCGTAATATTCCTGCGGGCGCGTCCAAAACACGTTGACGTTGACCATGTATATCTTGCCGAAGCGTTTCTTCTCAACGGCATTCTTCAACAGCTGGAGTGTGGCATTCCGACGATTCTGTTTGACGACGAACATTCGCACGCACGCCTCATCACACGCTTTGACCATGCGCACGCCGTCACCCCAACGTGTCGCCATCGGTTTTTCCGTCATCACGTGCACACCGGCCTTGGCCACCAACTCCGCTTGGGCAGAATGCAATCCGCTTGGCGTACACAGTACGACCAGATCGAGCTTTTCCTCTTTCAGCATCGCTTCCAATGAGCGGTAGCCTTTTACTCCGTATTCCTTTGCGTGAGCCTCCAGAACACCCTGGTCGATATCGCATACCGCAACCAACTCCAAGTCATCTTGGTATTTAGCTATCGAACCAAAGTGGTTCTTTGCAATACGGCCGCAACCAACGACTGCGATACGGATCTTTCTGCCGATTATTGATTGATACATTTGTTCACCTGTTAGTGTGTGATAGGTTACATGCGCCACATACGGAAGCCTGCATTCTTGATCGCAACCGGATCAAATGCCGACTTGATGTCTACAAACACTCCGCCCTTCTTTATCATCGCCGTGATTTCAGACAACGGCAGTTGCATGTACTCTTTGTGCTTCACTGCGACCACCACCGCATCCGCGTTCTTCGGTAATTGATCCCAGGGCGTCAATGAGATGCCGTATTCATGTCGGGCTTCTTCAGATTCTGCCAGAGGGTCGTGCACCATCACTTCGCAACCGAAATCTTTCAGTTCTCCGATCAGGTTGGCAACTTTTGAGTTGCGCAAGTCAGGGCAATCTTCTTTAAACGTCAATCCCAGCACGACCACCTTGGAGCCTTTGATCACGGAATCCGCACGGATCATCTGTTTGATGGTTTGTTTTGCGATGTAGGAAGACATGCCATCATTGATCCTTCGGCCCGCCAGGATCACTTGCGGGTGATACCCCAGCATCTCGGCCTTGTGTGTCAAATAATACGGATCGACACCGATACAGTGACCGCCAACCAAGCCGGGGCGGAAAGGTAAAAAATTCCATTTTGTTCCGGCGGCTTGCAACACCTCCAAGGTGTCTATCCCCATCTTTCCAAAGATGATCGAAAGTTCGTTCATCAATGCAATATTCAAATCGCGTTGGGTGTTCTCGATCACCTTGGCCGCCTCTGCGACTTTGATGGATGTGGCTCGATGTACGCCAGCCTGGATCACTGCCTCATACAATTTGGCCACTTTCTCCAACGTATCTGCGTCATCACCAGAAACGACCTTGGTAATCTTGGTGATGGTGCGTTCTTTGTCGCCCGGATTGACTCGCTCGGGTGAGTATCCAATATGGAAGTCTTTTTTCCATTTCAAGCCTGATTCTTTTTCGAGGACAGGAATGCAGATGTCCTCTGTCGCCCCGGGATAGACGGTTGATTCATAGATGACGATCGCGCCACGCTTCATGTGGTGACCTACTGTAGTGCTTGAAGAAACCAGCGGGGAAAAGTCCGGCTGGTTCGCATTGTCCACAGGGGTTGGTACGGCGACGATAATATAGTCCGCCTCAGATAGACCGGCCGGGTCCGTGGTCACTTGCAGACGGGTGGCTGCCCGAAGATCCGCTGTGGAGACCTCGTTCGTCGGATCGATGAAGCGACGATAGCTTTCGATCTTGCTCGCAGAAAGATCGAGGCCAATCACGTCGAATTTTTTTCCGAACTCCACCGCCAGTGGTAAACCAACATATCCAAGTCCCACAACAGCTATCTTCATGGTTTTACTCCATTCGTCATTTCAATCATTTTGCGGGAATGTACCTGCATGAAGTGCCCATAAATCATCGCATCAACCGACAGACTCGCAATTGTCTTACTCATGCACACTCTCCAGCAAGCAGAATGTTCTGTTCTCTGATCTCGATGATCATGCCTTTCAGATTTTCAATCTTGACCATCTTGGCATCACCGATAAGCTTAGCAACCCAAGTAGCGCGGCATAAAGGTTACTCATGAATTATCTCCAGCAATCCACCCTGTTCAGCTTCGCGCTTCAGTTCCGCGATCTCCGTGCGCAGACGCTCGTATTCCTGTATTTTTATTTGCAGGAACTCTACGGTCATGCGCGCTTTTTGTTCTACTCCGTGCGGGGTGAGCAAGTAGGCATAGGCCAGCTTGTTGTTGCTGTTGCGGAAATTGCCGACTTTCAGGAATCCTTTGCCGACCAGTGCATTCAGACAGAAATTGACTTTACCCAGGCTGATGCCCAGGCGCTTCGCCAAATCTCTTTGGGAAAGGCTGGGGTTATCTTCCAGGGTTTTAAGCAAACCGTAGCTGGTGGTGGTGTCGTTCATGGATGTGCGTTCATTCTGTGAACACACATTTAACCAGTCACATCGGCGGCTGTCAAGCAGGAGTCAGTTAAGCGCCTGATTGACCCTGGCCAGTTCCGCCTCGCCCAGCGCAACCACGGTCGCTTTCAGGCGCAGTTGGCTGGGCAAGTAGTTGTATTCGGCCTGATACAGATCGCGGCAAAAAACCCCACCCTCTACATTACGTCGTGTGACCAGATTCAATGTGAAAAACAATTCTCGAAAGAACGTGTTACTGCATTGCTAAGAATTTTCACAAAGCATATCAATTCAGTCATTGCCAAACAAATCGCGCGTATAAACCTTGTCAACAACGTCCAACAGTTCCGGGCTCATTCGGTTGGCAACAATCACATCGGCTTGCTGTTTGAATTCGGCCAGATCATTCACCACCCTGGAATGGAAAAACTCAGGCTCCTTGAACGCGGGTTCATAAACGATAACTTCAATGCCCTTGGCTTTGATCCGTTTCATTATGCCCTGAATGCTGGAGGCACGGAAATTGTCTGAACCACTCTTCATGATGAGTCGGTGAACACCAACGACCTTGGGACCGCGCTTGAGAATGCTGTCGGCGATAAAGTCCTTTCGCGTGGTGTTGGCTTCGACGATAGCGTGAACCAGGTTCTGCGGAACATCCCGATAATTGGCGAGCAATTGCTTGGTGTCTTTGGGCAAACAATAGCCGCCGTAACCGAATGAAGGGTTGTTGTAATGATTACCGATGCGCGGATCAAGGCTCACGCCCTGAATAATCTGCCTGGTATCCAATCCATGGGTGGCCGCGTAGGTATCCAGTTCATTGAAATAGGCTACGCGCATGGCGAGAAAAGTATTGGCAAACAACTTGACCGCCTCGGCCTCTGTCGAATCCGTGAACAAAACATCAATGTTCTGTTTGACAGCCCCCTGCCTGAGCAGGTCAGCAAAAATTTCAGCACGTCTGGAACGCTCACCCACAACGATACGCGAGGGATACAGGTTGTCGTGCAATGCACGGCCTTCACGCAAAAACTCTGGTGAAAAAATGATATTTTCGCAGTTGAATTGCGCACGAACCTTAACGGTGTAGCCGACAGGCACGGTAGACTTGACGACCATCACTGCCTGAGGATTGATGCGTATCACATCTTGAATCACCGACTCAATCGAGCGAGTGTTGAAGTAGTTGGTTTCAGGGTCATAATCGGTCGGCGTGGCGATTATGACGTAGTCAGCCCCAGTGTAGGCAACATGTTTATCAAGCGTAGCGTGGAAATCAAGCTTCCTGTGCTTCAAATAATCTTCAATCTCGGCATCTTCAATAGGCGACTTTTTGCGATTAAGCATTTCGACCTTTTCGGGCACGATGTCGAGCGCAACCACTTCATTGTGCTGCGAAAGCAGAATAGCGTTAGAAAGACCTACATAACCGGTACCCGCAATGGCAATTTTCATCCTGGAAAACCTTCCAAAAAATCGTTATAAGCCAGAGAAATTCCTTCTCCCAATCCAATCATCGACACCGATTTCCCATTGCGGACTGGCTACATTCAGAGCTTTACACAGGCGCCATCCGGCTTGGAAACATCTTGCGCAAATTCACCCTGCTACCCCATGTAAGCGGCTACCCGTGCCGCCTGCAAGTCCGGCCATTACTCACAGCCATTCTCCGGCAAAACATTCTGTTCCGCTTCGCGCTTCAGCTCTGCAATCTCCGCGCGCAAGCGCTCATATTCACGCATTTTGATTTGCAGGAACTCTACGGTCATACGCGCTTTTTGTTCCACCCCGTGCGGGGTGAGCAAATAGGTGTAGGCCAGCTTGTTGTTACTGTTGCGGAAATTCCCGACTTTCAGACAGCCTTTTTCGACCAGTGCGTTCAGGCAAAAATTTACTTTTCCAAGACTGATGCCCAAGCACTTCGCCAAATCTCTTTGGGAAAGACGGGGGTTGCTTTCCAGGGTTTTAAGTAAACCGTAGCTGGTGGTGTTGTCGTTCATGGACATGCGTTCATTCGATGAACGCACATTTAACCAGCCATAGCCAGCGACTGTCAAGCCGGAGTCAGTTAAGCGCCTGATTGACCCTGGCCAGTTCCGCCTCGCCCAGCGCGCCCACGGCCGCT